>CALOEH010000074.1:0-32569 GCA_942492195.1 uncultured Planctomycetia bacterium
TTACGGACGTCGCCACCGAGATGGCATTGAGCGAACGGCGACTCTCCGGCTACGACGCCATCTTCCTTTGCAACGTGGGGCAGTTCAGCCCTGGCGAAGCTCAGCAACTGCGTGACTATGTGCTTGGCGGAGGCGGCTTGGTGATCTTTCTGGGAGATCAGGTCCAGCCAGACAGTTACAACCGCCAGTTGGCTTCGTCCAGCAATGACCAGATCCCCCTGCTGCCGGTCGAGATTGGAACGCTGGTCAGCAACAACCAACTGGGACTCAATCCGCTGGGATACCGTCACCCGCTGCTGGCTCCATTTGCTGACAACGAAGGAACCGGTCTGCTCAAGACCCCCATCTACAAATACTTCCAGCTCCACATGCCTGAAGAACCAGCCACACCGAACCGCACAGCCAGAGTAGCGCTCGCCTTCTCCAATGGCGATCCCTTGATCGTGGAACAATCGCTAGGGCTTGGGCACGTGATCGTGCTGGCCACCAGCGCTGAGGTAGGGGCCAGCAGTGACGAGTGGACTTTGATGCCCATGCTGCACAACTACCTTCCCTTGGTGCATGAGTTGCTGGCCACCGCCATTGCAGGGCAGTTGAAACAATCCAACGTGGAAGTCGGAGAAACCATTGGGGCAGACCTGCCGGTGGCCGCCGCAGGGCAAAGTCGGATGACGGTCGAGACACCTTCGGGCACCGAAGCCACCGTGCGGATCGAGACCGGACCTGGCACCGTGGGCCAAGGCAGCACGGCCAGTGACGGCGCGCCGCATTGGTTCTTTAGCGAAACCACCGAGACCGGCCTGTACCGCGTGGCGTCTGGTTTGGAAGATGCACCCGCCGAGTTATTCGCAGTGAACTTGGACACCCGCGAGAGCAATCTTGCCCGCCTGACGGTGGACGAACTGCGTGAAGATCTCTGGCCGGGTGTGAATGTCATCCACCGAACCAGTTGGCAGAATTTGGAAGATCGCCCGGCCATCGAGATCAGCCAGCGCAACTACTGGCACCGCTGGCTGCTCGAAGGGGTGTTTGTCCTGATGTTCGTCGAGTTGGCCCTCGCCTGGTGGCTCGGTCGCCGCAAGTATCAAACCGCGGGAGCTTCGTCATGATTGCGGCTGCGGCTCCGCGCTGGATCGAACGTTTGCTGGGGGTCACGCCTGCCGATAGTGGCGAAGGGACCAAGTGGGGCTACGACACCACTTGGGCTTGGCCCCCCTGGTTTACCTTGCTGTTGATTGCCGCCTGTGTGGCGGTGGTGCTGATGTTCTACTGGCGCGAACGGCGCGATCTCGGTACAAGGTTCGCCTTGCTGCTGGCCGGCATGCGGACGCTGGCTGTTTTCCTGGTCCTGTTCATGCTTGCAGAATTCGTGCTCACGCGGCAGCGGACCGGTTTGCCTTACGTGGTGGTTATGGTGGACGACTCGGCCAGCATGACCATTCAAGACCGGTACACCGATGAATCCCTGCGGAGCGAGTTGCAGCGGAAGGTTCGCGCGGCGGGGTACAAGGAGCTGTCGCGGTTCAATATTGCCCGTTCGATTCTGTTGCAGGACGACGCCCACTGGCTGCGATCGCTTTCGGAAGATTACAAACTCTCGGTGTATCTGGTCTCCGCTGCCGCCCGGCAACAGTCCGGTGATCCGGAAGCGCTGGCCGAGCAACTCCCCACGCTCGAGGCGACCGGCGAAACCACGCGATTGGGCGATGGCCTGCGTGACGTGCTCAACGATCATCGCGGCACGCCGCCGGCGGCCGTGATCTTGCTGACCGACGGGATTTCGACCGAAGGCGAATCGCTCAACGAAGCGGCCGCGTATGCCCAGCGCAAGAACGTTCCGCTGTTCTGCATTGGGCTCGGCACCACTCAACCGGTGCAGAATATCCAACTGGCAGATCTGCTAGTGGACGATGTGGTCTTTGTGGATGACGTGGTGTACTTCGAGTTCAAGGTCACCGCGACCGGTTTCGCAGGGCGTACGGTCGAAGCGCAACTTCGCGAAAAAGACCAACGCACCGTCCTGGCCAAACTGCCGATCACGCTCGGACAGGATGGGCAGCCGCAGACCGTGCGACTTCCCTATCGCCCTAGCACTGTCGGCGAGTTTGAGTACGTGGTCGAAGTGCCGGCGCTCGACGAGGAAGAGAACAAGCATGACAACTCGCTCAGCAAAGCGGTCAGCGTTCGCAAAGAGAAGATCCGCGTGCTGATGGTGCAGGCGTATCCCAGCTACGAGTTTCGGTTCCTCAAGACCATGCTCGAACGGGATCGCACCGTCGAACTGCACACCGTGCTGCAACAAGCCGACTTGGAATATGCCGAGACAGACCGCACCGCACTGCGCGTGTTTCCCGTCCGTCGTGATGAGCTGTACGCCTACGACGTGGTGCTGTTCGGCGATGTGAACCCGGCCTTCCTCAGCACCGGAGCCATGGAGAATCTGTCGGACTTCGTCCAAGAGAAAGGGGGAGGGCTGTTCTTCTTCTCCGGCCCTCGGTTCACTCCGTTGGCGTATCGCGGGACGCCGCTGGAGAACTTGTTCCCGATCGACTTGAGTGCAGCCACCGCCCCTGCAGCAGATCAGCCACTGACCGAAGGTTTTGGGATCGAACTGACCGAGCAAGGGATGGCCAGTCCGCACATGCAGTTGGGGGACTCGCCGCGCGAGACGCTCCAGATGTGGCGAAACCTGCCCCCCATGTACTGGCTGCTCGAAGCCCACCATCTCAAACCGGCGGCCCGAGTGCTGGCCGAACATCCGGCTAAGATCGGCAGCAACGGTCGAAAACTGCCAGTGATCTGCCTGCAGTATATCGGGGCCGGAAAAGTTATCTTCCACACCACCGACGACACCTGGCGCTGGCGGTATCGAGTGGGAGATGTGTTGTTTGCTCGCTACTGGGTCCAGAGCATTCGCTTTCTCAGTCGCGCCAAGCTGCTTGGCCGTGATCGGGCGGCGGAGATCACCGTGGACCATACCAACCTGGAGTACGTGCGCGGCGAGCCGGTTCGGATCCGCGTGCGGTTCTTTGACGAACGCCAGGCACCCTCAGCCGATGATGGCGTGGTGGTTGTGGTCGAACACGAAGGGCGTAACCCTCAGCGAATCACCCTGCAAAGGGCATCCACCAGTCGTGGCGTGTTCGAAGGAGTCCTAACGGGCGCAGCCGAAGGGAAGTTTCGCGCCTGGATTGCCACGCCGGTTTTGGAAGGAACCTCTGACGCCGTAGAGTTCCGCGTGATTGCTCCCCCTGGCGAGTTTCAGCAACGCGAACTCAACGCCGCAGGACTTGAACAAGCCAGCGGTGCCACCGGCGGACGGTATTACGAAGCCGCCGCGGCCGACAGGCTTCTCCGCGACCTGCCGCGCGGCCGCCAGGTGCCAATCGAACCCCTCGCCCCAGTCGTCCTTTGGAACCAGGTGCCGGTCATCCTGCTCCTGCTCGGGCTGTTGGTCGGCGAATGGATTCTCCGCAAGCGCAAGGGTCTGCTCTAAACACAGGTGCGCCTGAGTGCTTGCGACATGTAGATCTCTTCTCCCTCGGCGATCTCTAGAATTCAGCAGAATTCAACGAAGTCATCGGCTTGGCAAACGCTTGTGCTACGGCGCGGTTCGGGGAATGATAGACATGGCGCGCTAACGCTCGTGGCCGCCCCGCATCAAGACTCGTTCGTTGGAGACGCTATGCCGGTGATTGATGTTCCTGTTCGTCGCTTGCTCGATTTGTACCGCTCACGCTTGCTTTGGGCCTTGGGAAGTTGCGCGCTGATCCTCTTAAGCAACTCCGTCCTCCCGGCCGAAGAAGAAAGCCCGCTGCCTGACTCCGTACGCGTGGCCGCCGTGCAGGTCTGCGGTTACGACAAGACGGACCAGCCTAAACCGGGCTACGATCCAACCGCCGTCCTCCTGCCTTATATCGAGAGGGCGGCCAGCGACGGGGCCCAACTGGTGGTCTTTCCTGAATATGTGCTCGGCTTTATCGAAGTCCCAGGTCCAGAAACCAAAACGCTTGCGGCCGCTGCGGCCAAGCACAAGATCTACGTGATTGCCGGTGGTTGGGAGCGGCGAGGCGAAGAGTTTGCCAATGCCGCGCTGATCTTCGATCGCCAAGGCAAAATTGCCGGCAGGTATTACAAGACGCACGCAGCCGTCGACAAATGGGAAGGGGACCCGCCCTGGTCCCAACCTCCCGCAGGCAAAGACCGCCAGTGGTTCTTGGCGAACGATCCTGAGTGGATCATGCAGCGGGGGGAAGAACTGCCGGTGTTCGAGTTCGACTTTGGTAAGGTCGGCCTGCTGACCTGCTACGACGGGCGGTTCCCCGAGAGCTTTCGGGTGCTTTCACTCAAAGGGGCCGAAATCCTAGTGTGGATCAACGGACGCACCAGTTCGGTGGAAGACTTTCTCGTCAAATCCGTGATGTTCCATAGCCATGTGGCGATGATCTGCACCAACCAGGCGTACGGCTCAGGCACCATGATCGCCAACCCTCCGGTGGAGATCACCGCCCGATGTCCCGACCGCAAAGAAGCCTACATCGTGGCCACGATTGATCTCGCTCGGGTTCGCAAACTTCGCCGCTACAGCCGCAACTTCCAGCAGCGTCGTCCAGATTTGTATGGAGAACTGGTCAAGCCGATTGAGCGAAAGTAGACCAACAGCGTTGATTCGTGAGCGCCATTGCAACAGGATATCTCAACACTCTGCCAGATCACTGTTCCTCCAAGGTTGCCTGTCATGTGCCGATTCCGACTCTCGATTCAATGTTTCCTTGCGGTACTCCTCACAACGGGCCATCTGACGCCAGGCTGGTGCGCCGAGCCAACCGCAGCAGGAGACAAGCCGGTGCAGACCGAGGTGTTTGTGGCAGGCACCGGCGGCTACCATACCTACCGGATTCCGGCGCTGCTGGTTTCCAAATCAGGCGCGCTGTTGGCATTTTGCGAAGGTCGTAAGACCGGGCGCGGGGATCATGGTGATCTGGACCTGGTCCTGCGCCGCTCGACCGACTCGGGCCAAACATGGACCAGGCAGCAGATCGTCTACGAAGAAGGCGGCGACAAGAAGATCACCATTGGCAATCCCTGCCCTGTGGTCGATCAGTCCACGGGGCGAATCTGGTTGCCGCTTTGCCGGGACAATGATGATGTGCTGATCACCTACAGCGATGACGAGGGAAAGAGTTGGGCCAAGCCCAAGGACATCACTTCGCAGGTCAAACGTCCTGACTGGACCTGGTACGCTACGGGGCCGGGGGTTGGAATCCAACTTTCCACAGGTCGCCACGCTGGCCGGTTGGTGATTCCTTGCGATCACCGCGGACCGCACGAAGATGGCGATGCGACATTCTCGCATGCCTTCTATTCCGACGATCACGGCCAAAGTTGGCAACTTGGCGAATCCGTGGCACCGCATACCAACGAGTGCCAGGTGGCTCAGTTGCAAGATGGTTCGCTGCTAATGAACATGCGCAACTACTGGGGACGCGAAGGCAAGACGCCCAAGAATGGTGCCTGTCGGGCAGTTGCCACCAGCACCGACGGCGGCCACTCCTGGACTCCCTTGCAGTTCGACCGCACGTTGATCGAGCCTGTTTGCCAGGCCAGCCTGATTGCTGCCCCTCCGCTTGTCGAAAGCGACGGGGGTGCGGTGAGCCTGCTGTTCTCCAATCCCGCCTCGAAAAGCTCACGGCACCAGCTGACCGTACGGTACAGTTCTGACAACGGCAACACCTGGCCCTGGAGCGCCGTGCTGCATGCCGGCCCCGCGGCTTACTCCTCGCTGGCGATGCTGCCGGATGGGACGATCGGCTGCCTGTACGAACGGGGCGAATCGTCCGCCTACCAGCAGATTACATTTGCCCGCTTCCCGCTTGGTTGGGTCATTGGAAAGTGAGCAGCAGCGGGGGGAGCCAGCCGGCAAAAAACTTGACAACCAGGCTCGCTTCTGCGATGAGATAAGAGTTGGGGAACTTGCTCCATTCGGCGCCAGGTCCTTCCAATTCATGACCTTTGGTTTTCTCTGTCGTTTCAACTGGGCGATTCCGCCGCTTGACCGATCTGTCCCCTTCACAGCCACCGCTGCGTGGGCAAACGGCCAACTGCGTGATTCATCGCGACGGCTCGTACTCTCGAGGAACATTTGTGATGTCCGTACTAAGGCGACACCTTGTCGGCGTTGGCATGGCCACGCTGGTTTTGACGCTCGCGACGAGCCTGTCTGACGCGGTTTTCGCCCAGGCGGGAAGAGGTGCCCGGCGACCTGTTCAGCGTCCAGCACCCCAGGAAGAAGTCCCCGAGTATCCAACTCGCGAAGTGCAGATTCGTCCGGTAGACGCTGGAGCGCTGGCTGCCCGGCTGGCCGCGGCCGCCAAGATCGACGAGCTTGTCGAACTCAACTACATCAAGCATGGGGTTGAGCCGAATCCACCCGCCACCGACGAACAATTCGTCCGCCGCATTTATCTGGACATCTCAGGCAGGATCCCCAGCTATCTGGAAGTGAACCGGTTTGTCACCGCTCGCGATTCGCAAAAACGGGTCCGTTTGATTGACCAGTTGCTCAACTCACGGGGATACGCCAGCCATCACTTCAACTATTGGGGAGATATCCTCCGAGTGAGCGATCGGCTGAACAACAATGTCTCAGCCCTCCCGTTCAACGAGTGGATCAAGAAATGCCTGGAAGAGAACAAACCGTACGACAAGTTCGTTTACGAGATGCTGACGGCCTCAGGCAAGCCGTACGAGAACGTGGCCACCGGTTACATCATTCGCGATGCTGGCATGCCACTGGACGCAGTGAACAACACCGTGCGGGTCTTTTTAGGAACGCAGATCGGGTGTGCTCAATGCCACAACCACCCGTTCGATCGCTGGACGCAGAAGGAGTTTTATCAGCTCGCGGCTTTCATGTATCCCACTCGGGACCGCATCGCAGTTCGTGGTGCCAAAGGGGAAAAGCCGCCGATGACTCGTCTCACCGAAGAGATGAAGCAGATTGATCCCAGTTATCTTGGTGGGGGGCAGTTTGCACGATTCCTGCGAGCCAATACCTACGCCGTCTGGGATACCAAACGACCGCTGAAACTGCCGCATGATTACGCCTACGACGACGCAGCTCCCAACGACGTGGTGCAGCTGGTGACATTGTTTGGAGCCAAGGCACCGCTCAGCGAGAGCACGTCGTCACGCGAGGCCTTTGCCGTATGGCTGACCTCTGCCGAGAATCCACGCTTCGCCATGACCGTGGCCAATCGAATGTGGAAGAAGTGTTTTGGTATCGGACTGATCGAGCCGGAGGACGATATCAAAGACGACACGGTGGCTGAGAATCCCGAACTGATGCAGTTTCTGACGGATGAAATGGTGCGGCTCAACTTTGATCTCAAAGAATTCCTCCGCGTGCTGCACAACACCAAAACGTACCAGCGTCAGGCAAGTTCGGAAGAAGCTTCGCCTGAAGAAACGTATCACTTCCCGGGTCCGGTGCTTCGCCGGATGACCGCCGAGCAGGTCTGGGACTCGTTCATTGCGTTGGCCACGTTCAGCCCTGACGACTACCAGCGCCGTCCTGCAGAAGTCGAAGCAGATTTATACAACGTGGACTTGCTAAACATCTCAGCCAAGGAGATTGTTGATCGTCAGGAACAGTTGACCGAGGCCACCCGTGGTAAGAACGAGCGACTGCGGGACAAGAACCACCGGTACAAGGGTTTGCTGCTGGTGCGTGCTTCGGAGCTTCCGCTGCCTGCCCGACCCGATCACTTCTTACGGCAGTTTGGGCAATCTGACCGAGAGCTGATCCAGGTTTCTTCGGTGGATGGTTCGGTGCCTCAGGTGCTGCAGATGTTCAACGGCCCGATCACCCACATGCTGCTCGAGAGTGGATCTTTGATGCACCACAACGTGACGTCCAAGACCCGTCTGGACAGCCAGATTGACGTGATCTTCACTTGCATTCTCAGTCGCCGGCCGAGCAAGGAAGAGAAAGAAATTGCCAAAGCGGAAATCGACGAGCAAGGTCCTGCCGGCTTTGGCAACGTGATTTGGGCGTTGGTCAACACGCGCGAGTTCTTGTTTGTTCAGTAGTCTCTCAGTCATCCATCCCAGGCGGATGCCCTGTGAAACGGCACCCGCGGTGGTTTACCTCAGGAAACGTGACATGAAACGACGATCCAGCACCGCTGAGTCAGGATCTTCTTGGACTTCGCTCTCTCGCCGGAAGATGATGGAGTGGACGGCCAAGAGTGCCTTGGGGGTTTCGCTCTTTCCGGCCTCCGCCTTGGCGGCCCCGGCAAACAAGGCCAGCAAAGCCAAACCGGCCGCTGCTGCCAAGTCTGGTGGTAAGGCGAAGCATGTGATTTACCTGTTCATGAGCGGTGCCATGACGCACCTGGATACCTTCGACCTGAAACCAGGACGGGAAGTTCAAGGGGAAACCACCGGGATTGCCACTAACGTGCCAGGCATGAAGATCGGCAACTGGCTTCCGCAACTTGCCAAACAGACAGACAAGCTGGCCATCATTCGATCCATGTACACCGAGACCGGTGCGCACGAGCCAGGTCGATACTTGATGAAGACCAGCTACAAGCAGATTGCCACCACGCGGCATCCGGCCATGGGGGCTTGGGCTCAAAAGCTGCTGGGACGCGCTAACCAGAAACTTCCGGACAACGTGGTCGTCAGCGGCGGAACCCGCCACCCCAGCCAAGGTTTCTTGGAACCTGCCTATAGCCCACTACCGATTGGAGATCCGGACGCAGGGCTGCAGAATACCGAGCAGCCGGACTATCTCACCGAGAAGTTGTTCGCCCGGCGGATGAGCTTGATTGAGAAATTCGACAAGCAGTTCCGTACCAAGTATCCGCAGCGTCAGGTCAATGCCTACAACGAGTTTTACGACCAGGCCACCGAGTTGCTGAAGAGCGATGAGATCAAGGCTTTCGACCTCAACCAAGAATCGACCGAAGCCCGCGAACGATATGGAATGAACAAACTCGGGCAAGGCTGCCTGCTGGCCCGGCGGTTGGTCCAGAACAACGTGCGGTTCATCGAAGTCGAATATGGTAGTTGGGACCACCACCGGGAGATCTACGACGTCCTCCCCGACAGGGCGGGTGTGCTCGATCAGGCATTGGCAGCACTGCTGGCCGATCTCAACAGCCTTGGCCTTCTGGACGAAACGCTGGTGGTGCTGGCCACCGAGTTTGGCCGCAAGCCCGTCATCAACCAGAATGTGGGGCGTGACCACCACCCTGGCGCATTCTCTTGTGTGCTTGCCGGTGGAGGGATTCGCGGTGGTCGGTTCTACGGCGAGTCTGACGAAGACGGCCAAAGTGCCGAGACCGATGCCGTGGCTCCGTCCGATTTTAATGCCACGATTGCCCACGCCTTGGGACTACCGCTCGAGAAGGAAATCTTTTCCCCGTCCGGACGTCCGTTCAAAGTTGCCAATCATGGGCATCCGGTCACCGAGTTGTTCTGACCGTCAGCCACTTTGCAAGCTCGCTTGAAATCTCACAGACCACCAGAGCCCCCCATGGTTCTGGTGGTCTGGTTTGCGCGCCCCGCCGCGCTTGCAACTCAACCGGCTCCTGCCTGGTGGGAATGCGCTCGTTGAAACCTACACCACCGGCGCAATTCGACTTGGCCTGCATGCAGAGTTTCGCCAATCCCACAAGCTTGCCTCAGACAGTTCGCATGCGACTTGATTGGAGCGTGCTAGCGAACCGATCATAGCCGAACAGCGCGCTTGTTTCTTGATGGCGTTGCCGGAGGTCTTATGGAAAGCAGGAAGTTGATGAACCGCCGACCAGTATCCCATCGATGGCCGCAGGGAACCGCCGTGGCCGTATTGTTTGTGTCGGCCGTTCTCGCTCCCAACCAGTGGGAGTCCGTCCCAGGGCGACCCGCAGCAGATATGACAGATAGAGTTGGGCCGCTGGAGCTTGGCTTGGCCATGGCACCACCTCCCTTGCCGGTGCTGGAAGCTACGGGGGCGGTGGAGTTTTCCGAATTGGCGGGTCTTGATCGCCAACTATTTCCGGCCGGGGCCCCAGCTCTCGAAGCGGCACAAGTGCAACCTGCCGTTGCTCGTGGAGTCCCGCACACGGCGACCCCACGCATCACGCTGGATGCGCCCGAGTTTGCAGGACCTACCGATTGTGCAGCCTGAGCTGATGTTGCCGGCGGCACCCGAGGGGTTCTCTCCGGTGGCGTTGATCAAACGCCTGGAGTCCTTAGCAGCAGAGTTCGAAAGCTGCCGCCCTTGGACCGAGCAACTCCTGGCTCAACTATCTCAACTCACGCTCACGCGACCTGCCGATCAAGAGCAGATTGCCGACTGCCTGCGAGGTCTCCGAATGGGAGTTCAAGCGGGCGATCAACTCAGCGAACGCTTGACGGATGAAACGGCTGCCGCCGAGCTACGCAGGACCGTGCATGCTGTGGTTCGCCGTGTTGACTTATGGGAGCAACTCCAGGCAGGCGAACCAGGCTGTTCAAGAACCCAGCGCGTGCAAGAATGCCTGACGAAACTCGCAGCGTTGGCTGACTCCGGGGGCCCTGGTCAAGACTGGTGTCGGTACTTGTTGTTGGACGAGTTGCAGCAGCGATCGCAACAACCGGCGTGCGACGCTTCAGCCGCCCTGGCTTCTCAGATTCTCTCCAGAATGCAACTGGCGAAGCTCACTCCGGTACAGCGGCAGTTTGTGACGAGCGGCCCGGTAGGAGAGTTGCACGCGTCACTATATGACATGGCACACATGGAACTGACCAGCCGGATGCTCAAGGCCCAGGTCGAGCAGTATGAACAGACGCGGCGGGCGAGCGATGCCCGAGTCCTGGCGGCGAGCCTCCGCCGTTTGCGATGGTCAGAACAGCCTCAAGATCAACAGCTCAATCAGGCGGTCGAGCAACACTTCCGAAATACCAACGTCCGTTTTGCAATCTCCCAGCAGTTGCTGGCGAGACTGGTCCCCGATCAACCGCCTCGATTCGAACGCGTTTATGACCGAATCCTGGGCCTGCCGGTCCGCGGGCGTAGTTTGACCCAAACGGAACTCGAACTGACCTCGCTCCCTGCCACGGGGGATCGTCAGATGCGATTCTTGCTGAGTGCCCAAGGCACAACAAGCAGTCAAACCCGCTCCACGCGCGGCAGCGTTGTGGCACACAGCAATACCTGTGCACGATTCGAGGCTCACAAACAATTCGAGATGGGGGAGCAGGGACTGGTTGCCCTGCCGGCCGAAGTTTATGTATCTACCAATACCCGTTTGCAGAACATCGAAACGAGCCTGGACCGGATTCCCTTGGTGGGGAGTCTGGCTCGCGAGATCTCAAGGTCCAAGGCGGCCGAGTTCCAACAAGACGCGGAGGCAGAAGTACGAGCGAAGATTGCCGCCCGCGTTCGGCAGCAACTAGATACCGAGACCGCCGCCGCCGTAGCTCAGATCAACGGCCCACTGTTGCGACACGTGCTGCTGCCTGTGGGGGAACTTGCCCTGGAACCGGCAGCAATTGTCTCGCATCCGGTCGAAGATCGCGTATCGGTCCGGGTACGATTGGCCAGCACAGATCAATTGGGAGCCCACACTCCCCGGCCCAGGGCGTTGAGCAACAGCCTCGCAAGTATGCAGATCCACGAGTCGGCACTGAACAACTTCGTAGGGCAACTGCAACTAGGTGGCGAAACGATGACAACCAGCGAACTGGTCGCTCGGCTTGCACTGAAGTTTCGAGTACCTGCCGAAGCCGTTCCCAGTTTGGAGGAAGATGCCCTCCTGCGATTCGCCAAGGATGACCCGCTGCACTTCATGTTTGAGGATGGCAGCGTCCGTTTGACTTTGCACTTGGAAGAGTTTGCCGCCGATCGCTACGCCTGGAAGGACGTGACCGTGGTGGTCAACTACCGGCCGCAACGTCAGGGCGTAGGTGTTGAACTAACCCGTGACGGACCGGTTCAGCTTTCGGCCAGGAAAATGAGTTTACGATCGCAGTTTTTGCTGCGGGGGCTGTTTAGCCGAATCTTCTCCGAGAATCGAAACCTGCAACTGCTCCAAGAAGGCTGGACCACCCAGCCTGGCTTGCTCGATTTAGGCATCGCGCAATGCGTCATCGAAGATGGTTGGATCGGCATCAGCCTTGCCCCAAGGTCAGAACTGCCAGGCATTGCCGGCGGGCGAACAGCACACAAGCCACTGGGTTTGCGGCGCTGAGCTAGAAGTGCCACAGGCCATGCGGTCAACAGAAACGGGCGAGCCATTGATGTTCAACGGTTTGCCCCCATTCACTGGCAACAATTTGCCAGTGCCACCCGCCGCGTGAAGTTTCCAGCGACCAACGGCAATCCTAGCCCGTGGCGACATCGCCGGTCATGCTTCCTCGCTGACGCGCTTCGGGTTAGGATTGTAGAATTCCAATGGTTTTCGAGGGTATGCAGAATAGCTTTCCCGGCTGCTCACCTGCAGAGGTGCTGGTGTTTCACCTCGCTGGTCGGGGACAAGCTCGAACCCTCTTCGTACAGGGAATTCTTAATGATGCGTCCTACCCTTGGTTGGCTGCGGTTGGTGGTGGTCTCGATCTGTTGGACCACGTTCATGGTGTTGTTCACCGCATCCACGAACGCGGAGCCCGGCCAACCGTCTCACGCTCGCCCCAACATTCTGTTCATCATCTCGGACGACCAGGGTTGGAACGACATGGGCTACCACGGCTCTGAGGTTCAAACACCTGTGCTGGACCGGTTGGCAGGCGCGGGGGTTCGCTTGAATCGCCATTATGTGTACCCCACCTGTTCGCCAACGCGGGCGGCGATGCTCTCCGGGCGCAATCCGAGCCGGTTCGGCGTGCTGAGTCCGATCGCCGGGCGTAGCACTCAGGCGTTGCCCAAAGATCCTCCCACCATCGCTTCACTGCTCTCGCAACATGGCTACGACACCGGCCTGACCGGCAAGTGGCACTTGGGGCTCAGGCCAGAAGTGGGGCCTCGCCAGTATGGGTTTCGGTCCACGCATGGTTTCTTTCATGGCCAGATCGATCAGTACGCGCACGTGTACAAGAACGGAGATCGAAGTTGGCATCGCAATGACAAGTTCGTGGACGAAAAAGGACACGCCACGGATCTGATCACGGACGAAGCCATTCGATTCGTGCAAGCCGAACGAGACGGCCCGTTCTTTCTCTACGTGGCGTACAGCGTGCCACACTATCCGGTCCAAGAGCCGGACGAATGGCTGGCCCGTTACGAAGGCAAAATTGCCGATCCTTCACGACGCGCTTACGCGGCCAGCCTGACGCATATGGATGCTGGCATCGGACGAATCATCAAGGCACTCGAGCGTTCGAAGCAACTCGAAAACACCCTGGTTGTCTATACCAGCGACAACGGAGGGCAGGACAGTTGGAGTTCTTCCACCCAGTACGGCGGGCGATTGGGCCCCAATCCCGTGTTGGGCAACAACAAGCCATGGCGAGGCTGGAAGGGGGAACTCTACGAAGGGGGAGTCCGCGTCCCGGCACTTGTGTATTGGCCCAGCCAACTCAAGCCAGGCCGTGTGGATGGTACGCTGCACATCACCGACTGGTTTCCGACCTTTGCCGCGTTGGCGGGAGTGGAGGTTCCTGCCAGTTCGCAACTCGAGGGACAAGACATTTGGAGCCAACTCGCTGGCCAGGCTGACTCGCAACCGCGACAGATCTATTGGCGAACCCCTCGCCACGTCTGCCTGATTGACGGTGACTGGAAACTGATTGGCAACCACCAACTCGGCCAATTGCAACTATTCAATCTGGCCATCGATCCGTACGAGCAGCATGACCTGATCCAGAGTCAGCCGCGCCGGCTTGCTCAGCTCAAAGCAGCAATCCAGCAACAGATGAAACGTGATGGGTGAATCTGTTTGGTGGTCTTAGTGCTAGCGTGCAATCGCATGGTTCGCAGTTTGGGCGCGCGTCCCAGGTAAGGGGGGTTCGTACTCCAACTTGACTTTCTTTTGCCGGTTACCACGCATCTTTCGGTTTTCACATGCAGAATGCGTTGGTATCAGGCCGATCAAATCAACAAGGCCCACTCGCACGCCGTGCGCAAGTCGCGCTGGATGTGCTAGCAGTAGCCACCAACATTCAAGAACCCAATCTGTTTGAGTCAAGTTCCAGCGGCCCATCGGAAGCGGGGCTCTCACAACCCTACGGGCAGCAAACTCAATGGTCTGAGTCTCTGTCTCGTGAGAAACCTGGTCTGATCGTCTGATTCCAGGACGGATCCGGAACGACCACTCGACGTCAAGGAGGACGAACGTGGAGAATCGCTCAATTCTTGCCTGCACGGCAATGCTGGCCTGCGCTGCCCTGGTCGGTGGGTGCAGTACGCAGAAAACGCGAACCGCGTCGAATTCTAATGGTATCAAGCACTCCGCCATGGGATTTCCGGAACAGGAGAAACCGAGCGCTTGGGCCAAGACGGTTTCGTCGGTCAAGTCCGTCGTCAAGAGCGATGACGACAAGCGGCAGAGTACACCTGCCGATCCGCTCTCGTTGAATCATAAGGCGGAAGCAAACAGCCCTGAGTTGTTGGTTTCGCTTGCGGCAATGCACGAGCGCTCTGGCAACATGCAAGCGGCCGAAGCCCAATACCAGAGGGCTTTGAAAGAGGACCCTAAGAATCTCAACGTGCTGTTGAGCTACGCCCGGCTCCAGGATCGGCAAGGGAAGTTTGTCGAAGCCACGAACCTGTACGCACTGGCCTGCAAGAACCACCCCAACGACGCCGGGGCCTACAATGATCTAGGGCTGTGCTTTGCCAGACAGAACGAGTTTGACAAATCGCTGGCGACACTCAATCGGGCGGTGGAACTGCAGCCCCAGAACGCGCTGTACCGCAACAACGTGGCTACTGTGCTGGTCCGGATGGGCAGGCCGAACGAATCTTGGCAACACCTGGTGGCCGCCCATGGCCCTGCCGCGGCGCATTACAATCTGGCCGTGTTGTTGCAACAGCAAGGGGATCAGCAACAAGCTCACTTTCATGCCCAAAAGGCACTGGAACTGGATGCCAGTCTGGTACCCGCCCAACAGTTGGCCCAAGCGTTGGCACCTCGATACGGTGGCGCCCCTGCCGAGACGGCACCCAGCAGCACGGGACCTCGGTATGGCAATCAACCACAGTCGCCCACTATCCCGCGACCAGATGGCCGGACTCAAAGCAACTACGCTCCCCAGCGACCAGGGCTGACTGTGTCACCCGACGTGGTCTATGGGAACGGTCCGCAGGGCAACATCTACACGGCCTCGCAGCGTGGTCCGCAATCGCCACAGCGTTATTGAGCCACCTTCCAGAAGTTCGTTACAGCCCTAGCACGTCGTTCATGTCGTAACTGCCAACAGGCTGGTTGACGAGAAACTTAGCGGCGGCCAAAGCGCCATGGGCGTAGCAATCTCGACTGGTCGCCTTGACGGCCAGTTCGATGGTTTCGCCCAACAGGGCAAAGATGATGGTGTGTTCGCCAGGATTGTCACCCACACGGACGGCGTGATAACCAATCTCGTTGTGGGGACGCTGGCCAGGGCGACCTTCGCGACCATGTTGATGATGGGTCTGCCCCATGGCCTCGGCCACAATTTCGCCGAACTTCAGCGCGGTGCCGCTCGGCGAGTCTTCTTTAAACCGGTGATGGCGCTCAATGATCTCGACATCTGCGCCGGTGGGGTGATCTTTCAAAGCGCCTCCGGTAATCGAAGTCAGCTTCATCAGGAGGTTCACCGCCAGGCTCATGCTGGGAGCCCAAAGCACGGGTATCTTGGTCGCCAGTTGCCGCAGTTGCTGCTGTAGTTCTTCTTCCAAACCAGTGGTGGCAACCACCAAGGGAGTCTCGGTGGCTTCGGCGGCAGCCATCGCAGCGCTGGTGCCTGCCGGCGTGGAGAAGTCAATAATCGCGTCGACTTCGTTGTTCAAACCCGCAGTGAGCGGCACGCCGATCTCGCCGACACCAGCCAGTAGTCCGGCATCCACCGACTGTTTGGGATGCTGAGGCGCATCCATGGCGGCAGCGATGGTGAACTGGGGGTCGACGCACCCCAAGGCAACGAGCCGCTGTCCCATGCGGCCAGCGGCCCCGTTGATAGCAAGACGAATCATCAATGCGTTCCGTGCGTGTCGTTCAGCTGTAGAGTTGGATGGCCCGAATGATTTCGTCGAGATCGTTCCCGACGGCCACGGCCCGATTGGCAAAAGCGGCCCGGCGGACACCACGACTGCCGAGCACTTTGTTGAACATCTCTTGGTCGGTCGTGTGGTAGGCCACCGTGGCGGTGGGGTCCTTGAGCTGATGTCCGGTGAGAATGCAGACCACGCGTTCGTCCGGCCCAATGATTCCCTCTTCGACTAACTTCTTGGTGCCTGCCACGCTGGCCGCACTGGCCGGTTCGCATCCGAGTCCTGCGGCCCCCACACGTGCCTTGGCGTCCAGGATTTCTTGATCGGTGACTTCGCGAACGGCACCGTCGCAAACTTTCAAGGCTCTCAGGCACTTGTTCAGATTGACAGGCCGGTTGATCTCGATCGCGCTGGCAATGGTCTCTGCCCTGTGCCCTGTTTCGTCCATCTGCTGGTAATAGTTGTCGGCCGATTGCGTGGATCCGGGTTGACCGTCCTTCCAGCGGAGGCCTTGTTCTCGTACAGCTGGTACAGCGTGTCGGCTCCCGGCGGCGTTGATCACTGCCAGCCGCGGAACGCGGTCAATCAGTCCCAGTTCGAGCAGTTCGGAGAAGGCTTTACCAAAGGCGCTGGCGTTGCCGAGGTTGCCACCGGGGACCACGATCCAGTCCGGGACTTCCCACCGCATGGCTTCGAGCACGCGGAACATGATGGTCTTTTGCCCTTCCAGACGGAAAGGATTGACGCTGTTGACCAGATAGATGCCAAGCTTCTTGCTGACTTCGCGAACGCGGTTCATGGCGTCGTCAAAGTCGCCGGCAATCTGCACGGTCAACGCTCCGTAGTCGAGCGCTTGCGAAAGCTTGCCATAGGCGATCTTGCCGGAGCCGATGAAGATCACCGCCCTCATGAGATCAGTCATGGAGCAATACAGGGCCAACGACGCGCTGGTATTGCCAGTCGAAGCACAGGCGGCTTTGCGAGCCCCAACGGTTCGGGCATGAGTGAACGCGGCCGACATTCCGTTGTCTTTGAAGCTGCCAGAGGGGTTCATTCCTTCGTACTGCAAGAACAGTCGTCCGGACCGGAGCCCTACGAATTGGGCCACTCCGCTGGACGGGTGCAGCAAAGTTTGCCCCTCGCCGACGGTGACAATCTGCTCTGGCCTGGCGAAGGGGAGCAGTTCGTGGAACCGCCACACACCGCTGAAGCAGAGCGGATTGTTACGCTGAGCCCACTTCTCTTCGAAGAATCGAAGTGAAGTCGGTGGCTGCAAGCGATCCCAGTCGTACTGCACATCGAGCAAATTGCCACACGCGGCACAGGCAACGTGGACTTCGTCAATGCCATACGTCGCCCCGCAAGTGGGGGAAATGCACCTTTGCAGCGCTAGTTCGGTTCCGGTGGCCACGCGAATGGCTACTCTCCTGCCAGTACGGGATGAACGTGGTGAATGCAGACAGCATTAAATCCAACGTCAGTCTACGTTTGCTTTGCGCCTTCATCAAGCGGAGGAACCGGCGTATCTGGCCAGGCACGGCGCATTTGGATGCCTGCCGGGATCCAGTCAGGCAACTCTCACCGGTTCGGCTCCGCACGCAAAGTCTCCGCAGGACAACGTAAGAGGTTGCTCTTGGCCTTGGATCGTGGCTGTTGGCACGCGCTGGAGATCCGTTTTTCGGGAATAAATCGGAAATTCCAGGGATCAAATAGGGAGCCCTGTGCGTCAAAGGCACAAGACAGTTTGTCCACGATTCACGTTCCTACAAACCCACTCGGGAATCTCGCGCTGAGGTGCCGTGGATTGGATCCACAACAATCTCGGTGCGCACAGACAGGGGAGATCTGGTCATGTCCAGTACGCGCAAACCGTTCTTGAAATTCTCACTGGCCAGCTTGGCGATGTTGTTGACCACCGGTTGTGGCGTCGAATCGGCGCGCGAGGCGGCTTACCGCCCGAGGACACAGACTACCGGCTCGTCAGAAGAGGCACACCGCTCCTCCCCTGGTGAAAAGGCCGCCTATGATATGGCCCCCACTAGCCAACCGATGGCAACGCCAGGCAGGACGAGCCATGCCGGACCGAGTTCGGATTCGGCACCGGCGACCCCTTACGCATCCAAGCCAACGAGCGCCGCGGCACCTCGAGGCAACGATGTGTTATTTGGCAGACGAGACCTGAGGTCGCAAGAGGCCATTCCGTCAGACGGCGTCGTTGCTCCCGCGGGCGCAGGGGACAAGCATGACGAAATTATTGAGAACGGATTTGTGCAAAGTGTCTCGAATCCTCTTTCGACGTTTTCGATTGATGTGGACACGGCGTCCTATGCCAAGACGCGGATGTACCTGATGCAGCAACATGCGATGCCCCGCCCAGACGCCGTGCGGATCGAAGAGATGATCAACTACTTCACGTACGACTACCAACCTCCCCAGCGGAGCGATCATCCATTCGCCGCGAATATCGAAGTCGCTACTTGCCCCTGGAACCAGGAACATCAACTGGTACGGATTGGGATTCAAGGGCGGAAGATCGACTTCGACGCTCGGCCTGCCAGTAACCTGGTGTTCTTGCTGGACGTTTCGGGATCGATGAATCAACCGAACAAACTGCCGCTGTTGCAGCGGAGCATGAAGATGCTGGTCGACCAGATGGGCGAGAACGACCAGGTTGCCATTGTGGTGTACGCCGGGGCCGCTGGGCTCGTGCTGGACTCCACCAATGGGCTGAACAAGCAGACCATCATCGACGCACTCGACCGGCTCAGGGCAGGAGGTTCTACGGCCGGCGCGGCAGGCATTCAACTGGCGTATCAAATTGCCCAAGACCACTACATCACCGGTGGAACCAATCGTGTGGTGCTGTGTACCGATGGTGATTTCAACGTCGGCGTTAGCAACCAAACAACACTTGCTGCCATGGTTGGCGAGCGAGCCAAAACCGGTGTGCATCTCACCGTGCTGGCCTTTGGGATGGGCAACCACAACGATGCCATGCTGGAGCAGATTACGAACAAGGGAGACGGCAACTACGCCTTTATCGACAGTGACCAGGAAGCGCAAAAGGTGTTGGTCGAAGAGATCGGTTCCACCTTGGTCACCATTGCCAGAGATGTGAAAATCCAGGTGGAATTCAATCCCGCCTTGGTGGGTGCCTATCGCCTGTTGGGCTACGAGAATCGGATGCTTGCCGCCCGAGACTTCAACGATGACAAGAAGGACGCCGGAGAAATTGGAGCAGGTCACTCCGTCACGGCACTGTACGAAGTGGTTCCCCCCAGCGCCGCGGCAGAAGTCGGCACGCCGACGGTAGACGACCTCAAGTACCAGCAAAAAGGGGCCCTGTCAGCCGCCGCCGATAGTGACGAACTGTTGACCGTCAAGTTGCGTTACAAGCCCGCCGAGCGCACGGTTGGCAAAGAAGACACCAGCACCAAGGTTTCGTTCACCATCAAGAAAAGTGACCTGGCCTTTGACGATGCCAGCGCAGACTTTCAGTTCGCCGCCGCGGTGGCTGGTTTTGGCATGTTGCTCCGCAATTCCGAGCACAAAGGCCAGACCAACTTTGACTGGGTCGAAGAGACCGCCTTGGGAGCCTCGCAAGGAGACAAGTCCGGCTATCGCCGAGAATTCGTAGAGATGGTCCGCCAGGCCAAACGACTCGGCGGCGGTTGATTCGCCACGTACCATCGCACCCAAGGGCATGACACCCATTGGACCCCAGAATGAAGCCGTAACGAGTCCTAGCTCACCTGTTGGGCGGCCAGGTATTCGTCAGTCCAGGCAACCAGGGCTTCGGCCCCTTGCCGGTCGCAGAAGTCACCGAGCGTTTCGCCTTCTTCGCGGAGTTGCTTGAAGCAGGCAAACAGGGCGGCGAGTTCCGGCACGACGTCATCGGCCGGGACGAGATCTTTGAAAACGAAGTTGAGCCGGTCACCAAGCAAACGGCCACCTACCAGCAAGGTGTACTTGCCGGCGGTTTTGCCCACGATGCCAATATCGCAGTTGTACGGCCGAGCCGCAACCGTTCGGGCAACCAGTCATGCGGATGGTGTACTTCTCCGCACTCAGCCCGAGCTTGGCGATTTCGACTTCGAGTTCGTCAATGATGCCAGGCAGGGCCCGTTCGCTCTCGGTGATTGCCAAACCGCAGGTCGGCCAGGCTACGCAGGCCATCGACCACCGCCGGGCATTCGAAATCTCTTCGCTGAGCGGAATCCCATGGCTCTTGAGAAGTTGCTCAAGGTCCGGTTTGGCTTCTGGCTGCAGGTTGCAGATCAAGATGCTTTGGTGCGATGTCAGCCGATACGAAGGATTGAACTGCTCTGAAATCTTGCGAAGTGCCGTCTTGAGGCGGAAATCACCCTCGTCCTTGATCCGGCCGTTCTCGACATTCAGACCGTAGAACCAACGGTGGTCTCCTTGGTCAGCCCAGCCCATGTGATCGTCGAAGCCGTGGACGTCATCGGGGTGGGGATCGTCCAGTTTCTCACCGTAGTACTCTTCGACCTTGGCCTTGAACTTGGCGATTCCCCAATCGGCAATCAGGTACTTGAGTCGGGCAATCTTGCGATCGGCCCGATTTCCGAAGTCGCGTTGTACCTTGACGATGGCCTCGGCCACATCAATGGCCTGTTCGGGACGGACGAATGCCATCCGTTTCGCCAGTGCAGGGAACGTCTTGGCAGCCGCAGGTGTGGTACCTTGTCCACCACCCACCACCACGTTGTAACCAACAATCTTCCAGTCCTCACAGATCGCCATGAAACCGAGATCGTTGGTGTATAGGTCGATGCAGTTATCGCCCGGCAGGCCGACGGCGGTCTTGAATTTGCGAGGGAGATAGTCGGTGCCGTAGATCGGTTCGACATCGTCCCCCCGTTCGCCGGCAGCGACTCTGCCTGTGCCAACGTAGGGGCTGCCCTCTGGGAGTCCGCCACCTGCCAGATGCTTGGCACCGTTCTCCAAGTTGGTCAGCCACAACTCGTGATAAGCAGGGGTGTGAAGTCGGAGGTGGTAGGCCACACCGTCCGCGAGTTGCTGCATCTCGGTATGGACGTTATCTCCGTAGTGCGGCGCGGGGCAGCACATCACATTTCGCTCCACATCGCCACAGGCGCCCATGGTGGTCAGTTGAATCTCGTTGATCTTGGCGATCGTCTTTTCCAGGTTGTGTTTGACCACACCATGCAATTGCAAACCCTGCCGGGTGGTAATCCGAAGCGTGTTGTTCGCCATCGAATCGCAAAGATCCAGCTCCGCCATGAGTTGGTCAGAAGTCAGCTTCCCACCAGGGATCCGCGTACGGACCATGAACATGTAGGACTTTCCGCCGCCGGCAGCACGTTTGGCGGATCGGTCGTCGCGGTCGTCCTGCTGGTACGTACCGAAATGTTTCAGCAGTTGCGTACTGTCCTTGCAGAAGTGGTCTTCGCCACTTTGCAGTTCGTCGGCGATGCCACCGCGGAGGTACTTGCTAGTAGTCTTGACGCCCTCAACCGGGCTGAGCTTTGCTGGTTTTGCCATGTTTGAACGCTGCAAAAGTTAGGAGACCTCGAACCAATTTGAGCGGGTGCCACTGGCAACGGGTTGCCAGTGTATAGGGCCAGCGACTGCTACCTATGGACCTCGACGCATTCCAACGAAAACACTGGCAGCAAGTTGCCAGTGCCACCCATCCCTACGAAAACTTGGCTCGAATTGAACGACTTCTCGCTGATAAGGTAACTAATGTGGGTTTGTCGATCAGTAGGACTACAAAGTTGATCAACATTATTTACATTGTGACGTATTCCCGTTTGTTGACAAGCAGTATATCTTCACCAGGGAACGTACGCTATGTCAGTCCCGCTGGTTGCGGAACCCCTACGAACTGCCTGATCCTGGTGGTGACGTAGATCCGCTGCGGCACCGAGATCCCTCGATTCGGTCAAACGCCGACGGCAAAAGCAAATGTCTGAGCCCAGCGAACTTCCTCCTTCACAACCGGTCACACTTCCCGAACACACCCCTACGTCGTCGGGGCAGTTGGCGGTGATTGTTGCCACTGGTTTAGGGGTAGGCTTCTTTCCCGTCGCCCCCGGTACCATTGGTGCCATCTGGGGAATTCCGCTCTCCTGGGGAATGAGCCCTTTGGCCTGGTGGTGGCAAGTCTTGGGATTGGCGGTGATGTTTGCCATTGGGGTTCCAGTTTGCACGCTGGCCGCTCGGCAGCTGAATCGCAAGGATCCCGGTTGTGTGGTGCTTGACGAGATTGTCAGCATGCCGCTTGTTTTTTTGGGAGTGCGAATGGACGGGCCGCTTTGGGAAGTGGCTTCGATCCTGGTGATTGGTTTTGTGCTGCATCGAATCTTTGACATCACCAAACCTCCCCCCACCCGGCGACTGGAGAGTTTGCCGCAGGGACTCGGTATCATGGCTGATGACATCATGGCTGGTATCTACGCCGGAGGGGTGCTTTGGCTCATCGGCCTTGCATCCGGTGTGGCGAAGTAAAGCGTTCAATCAGGCTGACCTTCGTCTACTGCCACGCGTTGGCCCGTTGTGGTCGGCAGCAATATCCATTTCTGATCGGAGAGAAACACGGTGACGGCAACCTTGCTCGATGGCAAAGCTTTGGCAGCGAAACTGCACGCGGAGAATGCCGAGCGAGCGGCGCGGCTCAACTCCGAGCGAGGCATCGTGGCGTGCCTGGCCGCGGTGCTGGTAGGGGACGACCCGGCCAGCAACGTTTACGTGCGCAGTAAACGCAAAGCCTGCGAACGTGCTGGGATGACCAGCCAGCTGCACCGCTTGGATGCGAGCGCAACCACGCAAGACCTGTTGGAATTGGTGGCCACTTTGAACGCTGATGCACAGGTCCACGGAATATTGGTGCAGTTGCCTCTGCCTGACCAGGTGGATGTCACACGTGTCCTGGATGCCGTGGACCCGCTGAAAGATGTGGATGGTTTTCATCCGGAAAACGTCGGCCTGCTGGTCCAGGGGCGGCCTCGGTTCGTTCCCTGCACGCCTCAAGGGGTGGTGGAACTGCTCTTGCGAAAAGGGATCGAAACCGCCGGCCAGCGTGTCGTGATTGTGGGCCGCAGCGAAATTGTTGGCAAACCGCTGGCCAGTTTGTTTCTCAACAAAGGACCAGGCGGAAACGCCACGGTCACCGTTTGCCATAGCCGCACGCAACACCTGGCAGAGATCACCCGACAGGCAGACATTCTCGTGGCGGCGATTGGTCGTCCGCAGTTCATCACGCGTGAGATGGTCCAGCCTGGGGCGGTGGTGATCGACGTCGGCATCAACCGCGCCGAGACCGGGCTGGTGGGGGATGTTGACTTTGATCCTGTCTGCGAGATTGCCAGCCACATCACACCGGTTCCTGGCGGCGTGGGTCCGCTCACCATTGCCATGGTGCTTCAGAACACCCTTCAAGCGGCAGAACTGCAAGCGAATAAACCGTAGGAACTTGTGCGAGGTGGTCGCCTCGGCCTTATGAGGCGTTTAACTTGGAAAGCGCACCTCGCCAAACTGCTCGAAGTAGTACCGCAGCGCCGCGCGCTCGACTCCAGGATCAACCCCTACGTGCAGCTTCAAACGTTGCGATCCACGAAGGTCTTCCGACTCTTCGTCGAACCGCTGCCGTTTGGGATTCCAAACTGTAACTTCGTAAATTTCGCCAACCTCCGACACGTCATCGGCCGTTTCGTCCATGAAATCACCGGGCTCACTGTCAGGGTCAACCAGCATCAACTCGTAGTGGTCCCAATGCGTGAACGAGGTCGAGCCTATGTCTTGAGGTGTGAGGGTCAAGTCCACGTAGAACCAGTGTCGCTCGGCGTCCAGCCTGGCTAACTCCTCGCGCTCTTCGGCGATTTCTTGTCGAAGTTGTTCGACGTCGAGTTCATCGTAGTCGTCTTCGTCAAAGTCGTCCTCGTCATCCTCCCGCTCGGGAGGCTCAGTGGGCCTGACGGAATGCACAAGAATCTGGGCTCCTTCCAGCACCTTCCCTTTCGCCTTGAAGGGGCTTAAGAAGATGGAACGCAGCAGCCGCCCGACCAGAATCTTCAGCCCTTGCAGTCCAATAACCACCAAGACAAACAGTCCCACCAAACCCCAAATGCCGAAATGGTTCCAAACCAGCACGGTGGCAACCATCAGCAGCAGCAAACAGGCAAGGATGGCGAACAGGATAAACTTCACGACAACTCTCCTGGACCACACGGTCTATTGTTTGGGGACTACCAGCAAAGCGCGAATCTCACCGAACACCCGAGGAAGCACGTTCCAGCTCTCTCCGCCATCGAGCGAAGCAAACACCTGGCCACTGACCGTGTAGGCAAACACCAGGCCGGGATTGCTGGGATGGGTACAAAATCCCCAGACGGTGGAGTTTGCCACAGCAGGCAGGCTGCGTTGTTGCCAGGAGTTGCCGCCGTCGGTACTTCGCCACAACGCTCCGGCATCGCCTGGGGGGCCGGTTCCATTTCCTTGATAAAGCACTTCTGGTGAGCCGGGGCGTTGCGCCAATCCTCGACAGTAGGGCCAGCCGAACACCTGACCAATTTGCTGCGGGCTCCAGGTCATGCCTAGATCGGTACTCACGTTCAAGTCATTGTCAGTACTGGCCACCAGTTTCACGTTGGCCTCAGACTGTTTGTCACTGCTGGGAATGACGGCCAAACCGTGGATGTCCAGCGACGAAAGCCCTTGCGCTCGGCGGTCCCAACTGAGCCCTGCGTCATCGCTCTTCCAGACGCCATCAATTTCGACTCCTGCCCAAAGGCGTCCCGGAGTCACCGGGTCAGCGACCAGCGTGGTGACGCGGTTGTGCATGATGCCAGGGCAGTCTTGATTCATGGCCACATCCACGTGCTGCCAACTTTTTCCTCCGTCACCAGACCGCAACAGCCCCGCCGGCCGCAGCCCGGCAAACATGATCTCCGGCCGGTCTGGCAAGATCAGCAGCGACCAGATCACCAGGCCGTTCCAGTCTTCACCCAGTAACTGCCACGAGTCTCCAAAGTTTTTAGTCAGGTAGCAACCTTCGTTGGTGCCGGCGTACAAGACACCACGGTCTTGCGGGTGAGCGGCCAAGGCGCGGACATCGCACTCGACGAACATCCCGCGGCTTGTCCGTCGCCAGGTGAGTCCGCCATCGTCACTGCGCCATACTCCTTGTCCTACCGTCCCTACAAGAATGTGCCAGTCGGTCAACTTGGTCATGAACGCGGCCTCTCAGAACGGGACAACGGGCGGAAGAGAACGAACTCGAACTGGCGCACAAGCCGTGCAACCCTATCGGTCCATAGACGACCGAATTCCTGCTTCGTCCGTCGACTCTTCGATTCCGGAATTCCAGCTCAGGCGATCCTACCAAGAACGAGGCAGGTGAGAAGTCGATCGGGGAATCTGCACTACGCTCTTTCGAATCGCGCAAACGAAGCGTATCTTGGCACGCTACGGTTTGAGCTTACTACACGCTGTGCGGCTTTCTGGCTGAGGTTTCTTTCATGCGTATCGCTGACATCATTTTGCACGAACTCGTAGGGGGCACCGTCGACAGCGGATGGCCTGAAGGTCACGAGCCAGAGGACGACCTGCATACCTTGGTCGAAGTCATCACCGACGAAGGTCTGGTAGGCTGGGGGAGCATCTTTACCAGCGTGCAACTCTCGCAAGCGGGGCTGGACTTTCTTCGCCCATTGTGGAAAGGGGAGTCGGCACTCGAACCGGAACGTGTGAGCGAGAAGCTTCGCCAGTGCACGTGGTGGCAAGGCCGCGGCGGCACCGTCGAGCATGTCATCTCCGGCATCGACATCGCCTTGTGGGACCTGTTCGGCAAAGCGTGTGGGCAGCCTTGTTCACGCTTGTTGGGAGGATGCTACCGAGATCGGATTCAGCCGTATGGGTCCATCCTGATTGACGAACCAGACAAACTACGTGCCACGCTCGAAGCGACCGTGTCGCGTGGGTTCAAGGCCATCAAGATGGGCTGGCGTCCCTTCGGCAGGCGGAATCGCAAGTTCGACGAACTGTTGATTCGCACCGCGCGTGAAACCGTGGGAGATGACATTACCCTGCTCGTGGATGCCGGAGGAAGTGAGAACTACTGGCCGCATCGCTACAAGTGGGCCATCAATACCGCCAAGATGCTGGCCGACTATGACATCGGCTGGTTCGAAGAACCGCTGACGCCGGACGACATTGAGGGCTACATTGAGTTGACCAAGCACAGCCCTGTGCCCATTGCCGGCGGCGAGCCGCTGGTACGACGGCAAGCCTTCTTCGAATGGATTGAGGGACGTGCAGTAGATATCCTGCAGCCGGATACGACGAAATGCGGAGGCCTGTCCGAGACTCGCCGCATTGCCTGGCATGCCCAAGACCATCATATCCAGGTGGTCACGCATGGCTGGAACACGGCGGTGGGAGTTGCCGCTGACCTGCACATGGCCGCCGCGATGCCGGTTGCCAAGTACGTGGAATACCTCACTCCGGCCGCTTACATCGAAGACATCATCACCACACCATTTGTGGTGGACAACGAAGGATTCGTCCAGATTCCCACCGGGCCAGGACTTGGCATTGAGATTGACCGCGAAGCACTCAAGCGGTTTTCTCGCGCAGCAAAGAAGTAATGTGGCGACCCTGAAAGTCAGCGATGCCTTCTCTAGGGCCGTCGTACCAATTCGTCATGGTGTGGACGATTTCGAACAAGTTGTATTCTCAAGCTGGGAGATAGAAGCGCGGTCTTCTCAGGCAATTCGTTTAGTCGCTTCATCATCAGATGAAGCATGTCCTTGAAGCTCATTCGGCGGATCTCGACCTTAAACGACTCGGCAATACATTCGAATGTCGTGTCGTGAAACCAGAACCTCGCGACGTCAAAGCCTTAATGGTTAGGCCGGGCCGGCCTAATCGCGGATGTGACCGCAGCCAAGGCATACGTCCCAGAAAGGGCTCTTGTGCCGTTCACCACATCGCTTGCAGTCGATGAATTCAGGACGACTACGGGCATGTCGAAGTTGCTTGTCCAGTTCCGGGTACATATCACCGAAGAACACAATGACTTTCTTCTGCTCAAGAGCGAATTGAACAGCGTCCCGTAGCTCTTCCAATTGCGGAAGGGCACCGAGCTTCGACTCCAATTCATCTAACTCAATTCGCAGGTCCTGTAGCCGATCAACTTCGACCACTACATTACCGCCGTATCCCATCGTCAATATGCGAAGAAGGAACGGACCGGCTCGTTGAGTATCGACCAGCGAATGTGCTGACTCATAGAAGGGTTGGTGGAGTCGCATCACCCCATGCCAACCGGGCGTTCCATCTTCGCGTAGATAGTTGACGGTGATCGCCAAGCCTTGAACCTCCAACGCTCAAATCCGTGACCTAGCTCCGCCATCATTGAGTACGGCGATTCGATTGTCTACTACGGTGCTTGGGATGCTATCGCAGCCAACCGTCTCGCACCAACTGCGAGCGTTCTATTGTCTCGCCTCCATTGGCAGTAAGCAAAGAGCGGACCACGTCTTGAGGTGTTTTAGGGTTCAGGTGTAACACAGTCCCGTCAGCAAAAGCTACCAGCGGACCACGCTTGCGCGGACTGGAGATTCCGGGGCCCTTTGGATCGTTGACGGTAAAGGTCATCTGATCGAACCGCAGGTCGATGGGTTGTGACCAGAAGGCTTCAAGTGTGTGAGATTCGGCGATTACAATTGTGTTCGTGACACCGTCACCGATGTCGTTGAACGTAATCGAACGATTGTCGGGCCAAGCAGTCGTGTCACCGACGATGGCGAAAAACCGGATATGGAAATCTGATTCACCGCCTGAGACATCGACCGGACGGAATGGCCACGCGTAGTCGATTGGGCCGTCGTACGGTCCCATCGTCTTGAACAGGGGTTCGCCAAATTCATCAAGTGGAGATGCGTCAATGTGGATGTCCAGACCATGGGCAAGGCGTGAGTTGTACGGGCCGTCCCACGGCTCGTCCCAGCGGTAGAGTTGGGGCACACCAGCAAGACACGGTGTGACGAGTGTCCGCCAGCTATGAATCGGTTTGCCACTGTCGTCGACGATCGCGTGCTGCGGGAGCTGCCGATGTTGTGCGGTGTAGTTGTGGATCCCAAGTATGACGCCTACGAGGTTGTTGCGGCTCGACCTGGTCCGTGACGATTGTGTTGAGCGATGAAGAATTGAAACAACGCCGATCGCAGCAAGGCACACTGCGATGGTTGCAATCAGGAACATTCGTCGAGCAGTCAGTCGTTTGATGTAACTCTCCTCAACGAAAGGGGCAAGTGTTTCCCGTAGCTCAGCGCGCATACACGGCTCAAACCACGAATCGTGCGCCGGGGAGCCATGTCCTCGGTTGCGTGCGCATGGCACCCCTACGATTCAGATGTTTACCCAACACTCAAGACCCGACTGCACCTACGATTCCACCGATGCCAGATCGGCCTTGTCTTGCCGACCGCGGGCACGTTCCAAAACCTCTTCTGCCGTGAGGGTTTGGCTGTAGGCACCGAAATCGTTGAACCAGAACCGCTTGGCCAGGCGGTAGAAGAAGTTTCGCTCTGGCACTCTTTCGACAGGGTTGTCTTGTGAGGTGCGGGGTTGCATGGCCAACAGTTCCGCCTTGGCAGTCTGGCGAACGGTGGTGTCCTTGGCTCCGTGCAACACGGCCAACTCGTGCACCAGGTCAGGGCGTTCCAACACAATGCAGCCGCGCGTGGTGGCTGCGGCCAGGTGGCGGAAGTCTTCGAGAAACTCGCTCTTGCCAATCGTTTCGTGCACTGGCCGAGAATCGTGAATGGACTCTTTGGCGAACTGCACAATCGGGCAGGGTTCGACATCTCCCCAAGGGCTGATGTGGTGGCTGATGCCGGTAGCCGCCGGGCAGAGTGCCGCCCCGTCATGATCGTAGTTGGCGTCAATCAGCCCAATCGGTTTGGTGGCCCTGGTGTTGACCACAAACTTCCGCACGCGGAGTTGCTGCTCCGGAGTGAGGCACAGGTCAGGGCTGGCATCGGGGCCCATGGGTCGATAGACGTGGTACCAGGTGTACATGACCCCCATTTCAATCAACCGGTCCACCCATTTGTCGGTGAGCAGGTCGTCGATATTGGTCTGGCACAGACTCGTGCAGACGCCGGTGAGGATCTTCTCGTCCAGGCAGGCGTGGATGCCCTGCATGGTTTTCGAGAGGACGTCCTTGCGGCCGCGGCGTTCGTCGCTGACGATCTCCGAGCCTTCGACGCTGATGAGCGGCGTGACGTTGCCCATCTTCCGCATCTGCTTCGCTCGTTCGTCGGTGATGAAGTGGCCGTTGGTGAAGATCTGGAAGTAGCAGTCGGGATGCTCGGCCAGCATGTCGAGCAGATGCGGATGCATGAACGGTTCGCCGCCGACGATGCCGAAGAAGCGATTGCCATGCTTCTTAGCGTTGTTGATGAGGCGGTTCATGTCTTCCAGGGAGATCATGCCGCGCTCAGCGGCCACATCGACCCAGCAGCCTTGGCAGCGGAGGTTGCAGCTGTTGATGATCGAGACGTAGAGAAACGGCGGGAAGTACTCCCCCTGCTTCAGCCGTCGCTTGAACTTCTGGACGGACCGCATGCCCTTGAAGCCCATATTCCAGGCCAACTTCCAGACCAGCCGTTTGTCGGTTTCCAGCAGCACGCGTTTGGCCATCCGAAGATACATGCCGCGGACTCTCGCTCGGTAGGAAGCAGTTGGGTAGCAGCCATTGATTATAGCAGTCAACGGAATGCTTGTGGGATTTCAATCCGGGGGATCGGGGATTGCGGAACTGCCGTAGGTTTCGTCCATTCCCAGGCTCTTTTTCGTGAGCTGAAATCCCTGCTTGCGAAAGATCGACAGTACGCCCACCAAGGTGAAAAACTGAACTGGCACAACCAGAACGATGCCAAGGATCCAGTGGAACGTCTCATTGTACGATACCCCCAGCATTCCAAAAAAAGTAGTGGTTACCAGAGGGCCCAACAGCAGGGTGAGGGCGCATCCTTCTTCGGGTAAGACGTTCGATCCAGTTTCGCGTGCCAAGGCATCTGCTCGAAACACACGCCAGACGCACGGCACTAGGATGAGAAAGTTCAGCCACGCAAACGTCAGTACGAGGATGGAGGTCGCATCCTCAGACAGAAAAAAATACAGTGCAACCCCAAAGTCCCCTTGGATCAGCCGCTCGCCGAATGCCCAGCGCCCCAGCGCGAACGTCATGCACCACAGTGAGATTCCCACGAGCAACTGTTTCAGGCTGAACTGGCGTTGCTCCGCGCGCTGCGCAGCATGCGGGGAAAGCTACCGCCAACCGTTGTATTTGCCGACCACGAAGAGCAGCAACTGGGAAGCCCAGAGTGCTACGAGCAACATTACGAACAGATCGGGAGCGGAGGACCCCTGGTTATGCGGCGGGGTGAGCAGAAACGCTCCGCCGTTGATGGCCCCATACGCGGCGCCAATGAGCAGCACCGAGCCAGGCAGGCGAATCACAAGCGGACTCGCGGAGAGCGTCCCCCAAACGGCAATCAAGTTGATCTGACCGAAGAGCATTCCCACCGCGACACCTAGCAGCGATGGAAACTCAACCTTATACAACCATGGAATCGAGAAGTCGGACACTACAAACACGAGTGCAACTAATCCCAAGGTGCTCCAGGCGCGCTTCGATTGCATTGCCGTTCCACACTACAGCAAGTTTGAGATTCGCCGTGTCGCTGCTGAATTCCGTAGCACCCATTGACTATAGCAGTCAGTCGAATGCTTGGGACTTCAATCTGGGGTTGATTCAGCCGGCTCAGCCCCAGTTGTCTTGACCATGCAAAACCCTGCATTGTGTAGCAGCTGCAAGGCTCCCAGCAGAGTTAGCCGATGCAAGGTGACGAGCGTTAGGCAACTGAAGTAGACAGGCACGTTGGCCTCGTTCATCCCTATCATCAAAGGGAGCCCCAGCAGCACGATGGAGTTGATGCACAGCCATCCCGCCTCAGATTTCCAAAAAATCCCTTCGAACTCAAAGTCGGTACGGATGTTCGGTATCACGGGTGCAACGAACACCAGATTGAACAGGCCGACCCATCCAAAGAAGCTGACATACACCTCGGCCATCGGGAAGAGTTCGTGCGGCTGATGTCCCGTCCACCACAGTTTCCCCAAGGCGATGGTTATTGCGCACAGTGTCACGCCCACCATCAGTTGCTGCATGCCGAACTGATTTCGCTTCGTCCGGTCTGGATTCCATGGGGATACCAACCGCCAACCGATCAGCCGGACAACCAGCAGCAGCGGAATCACAACCAGCAGTTGCCCTGCGATCAACATCTCCATGTTCTGCTGGAACGAAAAAAGCCGGTGGTCAAACTTGCTCGTACCGAGTGCGAACAGGTAGGAAGTGCCCATCAGCAGCAGCAATGCCGAAGAACACGCACAACCAGGGAGCTTTGCCTCAAGATCCCCCACACCCGCAATCAATGCCGACCTGCCCGATCAAGATCCCTAGCGCCCGCCCGGTACCGATCAGGACCGGGAAGTAGCTACGTTGTACCAAAAGTTCATTAAGCACCGGAAGCCAGCAGTCCACCACCGCGAACCCTAACGCCAACAAGACCAGCCGAAGCCAAGCATCGTTGCGCTTCCCCTGATTCTCGAAAGGATTGGTTGTCCCTGAGGATTGCATCGTTACTAACCGGTCAGGAGTTTGGCGCGGAGTGCGGCTGGGGAAGACTCCAGCAAGTACCGTCTTACCTACGTTGTTGTACCCAAGTTGTTGTGCATCTCACCACAGGTTGTCCGAATCAGGTTGGTTCAACCTGCGTTGGCCGAACCGCCTCGAGCATCCGAAATCCCGCCCGTCGCATCAACATCAAGCCACCGATGAACGTGAACCGCTCCAGGTTGGTGATGAGTACCAAGGCCATCGCCAGTCGATGGATGTCGTAGCCATGCGTCATTCGCACAGGCTGCGCAAACACAAGAGCCAATAGCCCAATCCCGCAGGTCTTGATGGCCGACCAGCGTAGTTCTGATCTCCACGAAATCCCCTGAGGCTGAAAGGCCGCCCGAATTGATGGAATCGCAAAGAGCAGGTTGACCACCAGCACGATTCCAAAGATCTCTACTTCCACCAGCCGAGCGATATGGTACCAGTTGATGTTTTGCAGCAGCCACCTCCTTCCCCAAGCGAAGGCTACCGCTGAGAGCGTGACCCCCAACAGCAGTTGCTGCATGCTGAACTGATTCTTGATTGCCGCCTCCTTTCGCCACGGTGGCAGCAACCGCCAACCGTATAGTCCAGCAGTCACCAGCAACACGATCCCGGCAATCAGTTGCCCCGCAAACAGAGTCACAACCAGGGACACCGTTCGCGGATACAGGTGCGAGGGCCACCGT
>CALOEH010000075.1:0-10861 GCA_942492195.1 uncultured Planctomycetia bacterium
GTTCGCATTGGTCGTTCGCAGCTTGCTTTTGTTGATGACCTGTCCCGCGCCTTTGCAGACCTTAACAGTGGCCAAAAGCTCAACCGGCCAGAACTTGGCAACGAGATGAGTTCGTCCGCCTTGGATATGGACGACGATCAGGTACTCACCGGGGCTGAGCCGACCACCATCACCCATCGTCGCGGACAGACCAGATATCTCGAAGCTCCCGACGATGACGACGGCGTGATTCCCAAGGCAGGTAGGGCATCCGCCAAGTTGTGTCAGTTGGGATTCGAATTGACCAAGTTGAGCGAGCCCCAGCCGATGGCTGAGTTGGCCCAGGCGGTGGTGTTCGAATCCACGCAGATAGATGCCGGCGGGGTGTTGCTGTTCCCGCAGACGGCCCCCGATGGCCTTTCGGCCGCGGCCCTGCAAGTCGTGGCTTCGCGTAGCGATACCGATATTCCGTACCACCGGATTTCACCCTTCCTGGCTGGCACCGTTCTCCGCGAACGCGAAGCCGTGTTGGCTCGCAACGTGATGGGAGATAGTTCCGTCAGTAGCAGGGATAGCAAGGGTGAGATTCACGCTACAAGCGTGATCTGTGCCCCGATTGGCCGGACAGGCAGGATCTTTGGTTTGCTGCATTTGTATTCGACGCACTCCGAGATGGAGCCTGACCCGGACGATTTGGAATACGCCTTGGCTGTGGCAGACACGCTGGCAGCGGCGCTCGATCAACTGAGCAGGACGGAGGAATTGAACAACGATCTCAAGCAAGCCCGAGGCGAAAACGAGGAACTTCGCCAACGTCTCGAAGTACACAGTGAGATTGTTGGCCGCAGCAACGTCATCAAGGCCATCACGGAACAGATTGCTCGCGCGGCTCCCAGCAAAGCAACCGTGATGATTCGGGGGGAGAGTGGTGTTGGCAAAGAACTCGTCGCCAGGGCGGTGCATTTCTCCAGCCCTCGCCGTAAGAAGCCGTTCATCTGTTTGAACTGCGCGGCGCTGACGGAGACGTTGCTCGAGAGCGAACTGTTTGGCCACGAACGGGGCGCTTTTACCGGTGCCACCGAACGCAAGTTCGGCAAGTTCGAAGCAGCCAACGGCGGCACGTTGATGCTCGACGAAATTGGCGAGATGAGCCCTACCATTCAGGCCAAGTTTCTCCGCGTACTCGAAGGTCATCCGTTCGAGCGAGTTGGCGGAAGTCAACCGGTCAAAGTAGATGTCCGCGTGATCGCGGCGACGAATCGCGACTTGGAACGCGAAGTGGCAGAGTCACGGTTCCGCCGAGATTTGTTCTTCCGCCTGAATGTGGTGGAGATCCTTGTCCCTGGTCTCCGCAAAAGGCCGGAAGATGTGCCAGAATTAGCTCAATATTTTTTGGAGCGCCTGCGAGGCGAAACAGGACGCAAGATCCGAGGGTTCACCTCCAAAGCCACCGAACAGATGCTCCGCTATCGCTGGCCTGGCAATGTGCGCGAGCTCAAGAATGTTATCGAACGTGCCACGCTCCTTGCCGAAGGAGACTACATTGACGCGAGCGATCTCATGCTCTCCAAACTCGCCACGGCGGGGGATACCGGTGAGGTCGTTCCCGACGAAGTGAGTGAATTCAAGGCAATGTCGCTGGCCGACGTGGAGTGCCGTCACATTCAAGCAACGCTGGACGCCACGAACTGGAACAAGAGCCAGACGGCCAGCATTCTCGGCATCGAACGATCAACCTTGGATCGAAAAATCCGCAGATACAATCTCGGACGCGAAGTCCGCACCGGCCGCGGGCCCACCTGAGTGGCAATCGTCGTTGCAATCCCCCTCTTCCGTGGTAAGTACGATTCCGGATTGCAAAGAAGCTAAATGCAACGATATTAATAATAACGGGGGCAACTGTACTTTCCCGGTGGAGAGCAAGTCGGCCCTCGATAGTTCTGTTTGGTGGTCCTGGCTCCACCCGTGCCGGATCCGATAAGTGGAACTTACCTATGGATAATGTTCCGGGCCTATTGCTCGTCGAGCGAGTTGGAGATTGCGTTCGAGCGTTGAACGCAGCAGGTTTGAAAGTCGCAACCATTCCGACCCAATGGCTTCACGGAGCTGGTTCGCCAGAGGTTGGATTGACCGAACGCGAACAACGAGTTCTGAAATACATTGCCCAAGGATACACGTATCAGGCCATTGCCGACGAAATGAACATCGCCAGGAAGACGGTTGGCAGCTATTTGCAGCGGATCCGAGAAAAGACCCAAACTCGAACACGAAAACAACTGGTCGAACTAGCACAACTTTACGAATTAAGCACGCCGCCGACGACGGATCCAAACAAGTAGGACCGTCGTTCGGTGAGCAAGGTCCATGACGGGCCGAAGGCTATATTGGCTGCATGGGTAACCTGCCCCTACCCCGCAGTCGATCTTCGGCCCGTCTCTTTTTCTTTCGCACGCTTTGCGATCCCTTGCCCAATCTCAGCGCTGCAGTTCCTCCTCCGACGCGACGTCCTCGAATTCATCTTCCTCTTCGTATTCGTCGTCGTCGTACTCATCCTCCTCGTATTCTTCTTCCTCGTCTTCAAATTCCTCATCTTCAAATTCGTCGTCGGCATCAACCAGTCCACACTGCTGGTTCTCGTACGCTTCGTCATCGTCCAGGTCTTCGGTCTCCATCTCTTCGTCGGCTTCCGAGCCAGCTTCGAGATCGTCCTCCTCAGCCGCTGCATGTATCTCGGTCGAATCGTCCAACTCTTCCGCCGCCAGGTCCTGGGAGTCCTCATCTTCGCTAGCGGTGCGCGACTTCTTCGCTTGGCGTTTTCGTTTGCCAGGGCTGGCCGCTTCTTCACGGACAGGTGATGACTCGTCTTCGTCCAGGTTGTCGTCAGGGTTGGATCTTGGAGCGAGCTGCACTTTGTTCGAACGGGGCGCGGCTGCCTCGGGCTCGTAACCATCATCCTGCATCTTGGCCCATTCTTCCGGCGAGATGAGTACGTCACGTGCTTGCGAACCGTTGTATTCGCCCACGACGCCATCTTCGGCCATGTAGTCAATCAGGCGAGCTGCCCGACCGTAGCCAATTCCCAAGTTTCGTTGTAGCAGCGAAACACTTCCTCGACCTTCGCGAATCACAATCTCGATGGCCCCCTCGTAGAGTTCGTCGTCACGCTGGAATCGCTTGGCCCCGTCTCCGCCTGCCGTGTTGAGTTGGACCAGTTCCGAAACGAACTGCGGTTCGTGGGCACTGACAACGTTGACCACGTCTCGGATCTCGTCGTCACTCACGTAGGCACCCTGCCCACGATGCAGCGTGCTGGTGCCGGGCCAGAGGAACAGCAAGTCTCCGTTGCCTAGCAACTTGTCCGCACCCATCTCATCCAGCACCACTCGACTGTCCGTACGACTAGCAACTTGGAAGGCAATTCGGGCTGGCAAGTTGGACTTGATCAACCCGGTGATGACATCCACCGTAGGTTTCTGTGTGGCCAGGATCAGGTGAATGCCCACCGCTCGGCTCTTCTGCGCGAGCCGGATAATGTGGCTCTCCACTTCCTTGGGGGCGGTCATCATCAGGTCGGCCATTTCGTCCGCCACGATCACAATGTATGGCAAGTGCGAAGGAATCAGCTCGGCTTCTTCTTCGGTTTCTGGTTGCAAACGCTCGAGAATTTCTTCTCGCCCCAGTTGGTTGAAGATACTCATGTGCCGGACGCCTGCCCTGGCCAAGAGCGAGTATCGTTCTTCCATTTTGTCCACGGCCCAAGCCAAGATGGCCTCGGCCTTCTTCATGTCGGTCACCACCGGATGCATCAGATGCGGCAGTTTGCCATACGGCGAGAGTTCGACCATCTTCGGATCAATCAACAGCATCTTGACCTCGTCGGGACGACGAGCCATGAGCATGGACATGATGATCGTATTCAAGCAGACGCTCTTACCGGTACCGGTTCGCCCAGCGATCAACAGATGCGGGAGTGTCGTCAGGTCAACCGTCATCGCGTTGCCGGAGACATCTTTCCCCAAGAAGATGGGGATCTGCATTTTCTTGGCGGCGGCATCCGCTTCGTCCATCACCTCCCGTAGCCGGACCAATTGACGTTGAGCATTGGGGGCTTCGATCCCTACTGTGTTCTTGCCAGGAATCGGCGCCACGACGCGCACGCTCGGCACACGCAGGGCAATTGCCAGGTCGTCGGCCAGGCCTGTGATCTTACTCAACCTAAGGCCGGCCTCGAGCTCCACCTCGTACTGAGCAATCACCGGGCCGGTTTCAATCTCGACCACCTTCACGTTAAAGCCAAAGTTCTTGAACGTCTTCTCAAGTATCTTGGCCTTCTTCCGGACTTCGGAGGTTTGCGTCTCAAAGTCGAAGGCGTCCGTCTCAAGCAGCAGGTCTCGCGAAGGAAGCTGGTAATCGAACCCTTCATTATCACGACTCGCGGCGTCCAACTGATCCGACACGTCCCGGTCTGCCTTGCGCGTCTTGGGATTCTTGATCCGAATGGCGTCCGCCAGTCGTTTCTTGATGCTCCGGCCTTGTTCAGGCTCAGACTCGTCACCGCTGGGGACGTCTGGATCTTCAACATCCTCCGCGTCCACGGACTTGCCAGAGACGCGCACCTGCAGCGGAGTGGACTCGTCACTGACCTCTTCTTCATCCTCCTCGTTCTCGTCTTCCAATTTGATCCGTTTCGGAACATCCGAGGTCTTGGTCGAATCATTCGATCGACGAGACCGCCGGACCACGCGCATTCCGCGACGCGCGCCCCAAACCGAACCCTTGAACGCGTAGGCGGCGCAGTGCAGAAGAAAGTAATCGGTACAGAGCAACAGCCCACCCAAGATCACGCTCAACGCCAGAATCGTTCCGCCGGTTGCCGCGAAGTGCATCTGCAGCAGCCCACTCCCCAAGGCTCCCAAGTAACCGCCTGGACCGATCACCGGTCCGACACTGCCGGAATCGAACGCCATGCCTGCCAACGTGGCCATCCCGAACAGCGACAAGCACCAGCCGAGCAATCGCAGGACCGGTTCAGAAACCTCACGATGGAGCAACAGGATCCCGACCACCACGCCCAACGAGACGATCAGGTAATAGGCTCCCAAACCGAGCGAGGTGAACAACGTGCCAGAAACCAGGGCACCCGCGTATCCGCAGGCATTCTGCACAGTGTCACGCGGCGGGAAGACCAAAGGGCTGGACTCGAACGAGACGCTCGACCAGCGAAACACCGGGTCGGACGTATCGTAGCTTAGAAGGGCCACGATGAGAAAGATCAGCAAGCCGGAGAGTGCCAGGCCGACCAGATCAAGTTTGCGATTGCGCTGGAGTTGCATCGGGAGATCTCGCGAAGGAATCGCGCGCCGCCAGTCGTCAGGACTACCAGCACACGCATCGGAGAGCTTCCATGCCCTACTAAGAACGTATCCGTTCACCAGCACTATTCTTCGGCAGGCAGGGCTGATGTCCATGAATCCCACAGCCCTGGAAGGGGAAATTCCCCCTAATCGGAATAGATTAACACGAGCGACCCTGTCACCAACCATCCGGAACGAGATACGAAACCGGGAGGGGTAACGGCCCAAATGGGTGCAAGCCCTGGTAATGTCAACTCTTGCTGGACATCTGGATTACCCCGTCCCAATCGGCCGGAGGATTGCGGTCATGTTGGGCAATGAAGACGGTCAGGTAGTCTTTGACCCGGTCATGCGGTGGCACGTGGTGAAGGTTATCGATGGCCTGATCCCAGTCGCCGGCCAAAAAGGCGTCCAGGGCCGCTTCGTAGTTCGCCAGGTCTTGGTTGGACAACTGGGGATACTCGGCTTCAGGGGGTAGGAGTTCGCTGACTTCGAGCGAACGGTTCATGCCATACGGCTGCACGCCTGCCACACGGCGAACTCGAGCCACACGCGGATCGACCGAATCTCGCACGAAGCGGGCGGTGACATCATCAATCAGAATCGGGGCTCGCAGGATCTTGGTCATCCCTTCCAAACGGGAAGCGAGATTCACGACCGGGCCGAACACGGTGACCTTGAGTTGGTCACTGGTGCCAATGCCTCCGGCCACGGCCCTGCCGGTGGCGAGGCCGATACCGACGCGGAAATCATGCAGAGCGTGGCCTGGCCGAAGCGCCGCGGCTTCGAACTCCAGACGAATGGCCAAGGCTGCCATGGCTGCCCTTTGAACCAGATCTTCTTGAACCAGCGGCCAGCCCCAGAAACCCATCGCGGCATCCCCTTGGAAGTCACCGACCACCCCCCCCTGGTCCAGGATATGGTGCGTCATGACTCCCAGCGCACGACTGACCCGTTCCAGCAAACCGAGCAAATCGTCCGACTGCTGTTCCGCTTTGCGAGAAAACCCACGGAGATCGCAGAACAGTACCGAGACGTCAATCTCGCGCGGGGCCAGCACGTTCTCTTCGCCTTGGGCATCGAGCGCATCGAGCACCGCAGGGGGAAAGAAATTGCTCAACGCTGCCTGTTTGCGTTGGAGTTGCTGCACATCACGGAGCGAAGCCAATGTGGCAGTGACCAATTCGGTGAACTTCACATCGTCTCGCAGATCCACCGTGTCAGTCGGGGTCGCCGCGCCGGCCGGCATGCCGCGGAATCGGCCGGCCACGTAGATAGCCCAACCCCGGCAACTTTGACCATCCACCGGCGTGCAAAACGCCCAATCAATATTATCAGCGGCGGTAAACTGCGCTGTTCGCTTTTGCACGGTATCCCAAACATGAGAAACGCTCTGCGACCGCTTCAGCGACTCCAGGATCAAGCTCCGGCTCGGCTGAAAGTCACCGCCGGTTGCCAGCCGCTGATCCCAATGAAGCACGTGAACAGGGTGCTCATCCTCGTACGGAGGATTGGCCGCCACGAGCGCCACCGCGCTGGCATGGGGAATGCCAGCTAGCAGCAAGTTCACCAGCCTGGCAAACAATTCGGCATCGTTGCGCGTCCCAGAGATCACCTCCGGCAAACGGCTAAGCACTTCCACTCGTTGATCAGCATTGCGGTAATGAAGGCTGCGAAGATAATTGCTGTTGTACGCCTGTTCGCGAACCGGCTGGGGAGCATCCCGGGAGATCGTGGCCTGATCGGCCGTCAGGGTAAACGTGGTCTCACCAATCACAAAGTGATCACCGGCCGTGAGCGTGAACTCATCGTGCTGCGTCCCATTCCAATAAACCGGATTGCGGGCACTAGGGAGTCGCTCCACGTGCAACACCCCACGCTTCCAGCAAAGCTGGGCATGCTGTCGCGAAAGGTGCTCGTCCCACGCAACGGACCACGCCCCAGACTGCCGACCCAAAACAAACGTCTCGCCCAGGCGAAGTGGATGCCGCCAACGCTGGTGCGCTTCGGGACCTTGTGCAATCAGATCCGCCACGGAACATGCTCTCCATTCAATAAATCATGGCCTAGAAACGAGCATAGCGAAGTGGAGTGGTAAAAATTGAGCCACCGAGGATATAGAGAAAAAATGGAATTCACGATAAATACCATGAGATGAATTATTGTAGATACATTCTATTGCGACTTAACCCCGAAATCTCTGTAATCTCTATGGCTAATATCCTTCGTATGTAGTGAGACTACGAGAACAGTCTCATTTCTGCTGCTTAGCTAACTTGCCGGGTTGCACCACGTGGAGCATTACCGGTGGCGAGACTTCATTGCCGGCGGCTTGAGCTCGGGCGTGACAGGGACGCTCCATCTCAGCAACCCAGCTTCTGGCACTGAGAAAGATCTTGCGCTCGGTCATGCCTTCGGGGATCAACAAACCGTTGAGGCCCAAGTCATCCACAATGACCCCATGCGGCAGGTTGTTGACATCGAACCGCACGCGGTCATCAAACCCGTTCCGCTCAATCTTGAGCATAGCAGACGTCCGTCCACCGGGTGCCAGCGTGATGACGCTCGGTTCCAATCGCACGACCAGCTTCGGACCCTCTGCCACACGGATCCGTCCGAGACTTCCGAGCGACTGCGAGACCCATTGCTCGCCGATCTTCGCTTTGGCCGTGATTTCAACGGCGGCAGATGCTTCCTCGCCCGGCTCTTGGGCGTCAGGGCTCACCACGAGTGCCGCATCTGCCGTGAGATGGCCTGCTTCGATTCGCACCGGTTGTGAGACCTGCAAGCCTGGTGGCAAGTTGGTTATTTCGATCTGGATTTCTCCTTCGAATCCATCCTGGCGTTCGGCGAGGAAGCTGATCTGCTGACCGCTGGATCGACGCAACGTCGGATTCTTACCGGCCGCGATGGATACCGCAAAACCAGGCTCCGGTCTCCTGATCTTCAGACGGTAAGAGAAACGCTCACCCATCAGGCCGCGCACGTCGGTCACTTTGGCAAGGTAATCTCCGGACAGGGGTGCCGTGAACGACAGGGTAGAATCGGCCCCCAGTTTGCGACGCCCGTCGTCGTCGTTCTCGTAGTACAGTTTGAAGACCGGCAGGCCGGTTGAGAGCAGCTGGGTACCAGGGGGATGCGGCTCGACAATGTACACCGTCTCGTGCAAGGCGTGGGCACTGGCGCTTGTGTCGAAATAGCAACGCCGCTTCCGTTCGGCGGCGTAAAAGTTGAACCCTGAGTCCGGCCCCTGCGGCATGCGGAACAACTTGCACACCTCCCCTTGCATGTAGAGGAACTGATTGAGTCTCCATCTCTTCCCAGTTCTGCACACGCACATCAACGGTTTGCGAATCAATGGGGCGGAAGTTGATGTACGAGTCCCGTGTTGCTTCCAGAATCACCCGCTCAATCGGTTGCCCTTGGAGGTCCAACACTTCCAGCTTGGTATCCAGAGGCGAACCGTCCACGGCGGCCACCGTTTCCAGAATCCACGATTCTCCCTGCTGGGCCGAGAACCGAAACAGGTCAACATCGCCACGGCCTGTGTTGCTGTTGTCATCGGTGGCAAGAATCCTGCCGGCGACGGTTACCGGAATCTTGATCGGCATGGCCGCGGCTACGGTATCGTTCGGTTCGCGTTCCGCCGTGTCCGCCTCAGGCACCACCTGCACTTCGATGGCTTCCCGGATGCGGAACTTCTGCGGATCGATGGCCAAGGCAAGTTTGCCCAAGGCCTTCGGATGCACGGTCGCCATGGTGCCTGCGGGAATGTTGAAGCCGGTCAGTTCCACTTGGCTGGCTTTGTCCAGCGGAACCGCCGAAGGAAAGCAACCGGTCACGTAAGGAAACGTGCCGATGGAAAGTCGGTAGTTGTGTGACGCGCTGCCGGTGGCCATCAGGTCCGTGATGCGAAGCGTATAGTTTCCGTCGGCCGGCACCTGTACCGTGATCAGCGGATCCGCCTCACCGTCAAAGTCGTTGCTGGTATCGATCAACCGACCTTCGCCATCGTAGAGAACGGCCACGGCGTTGAGTTTCGAGGCCACTCGGGCGGCGGCCAGGTCCACCACCACGGTTTGTCCTGCTTTGGCCGAGAACTGGTATCGATCGGTTTCGCCAGCCTTTTCGATGGTTCCCCAAACGCTGCTTTCCAACTTCGCCGGAACGGCATCCTCGATGGAATCGGACAGTGTCTCGGCGATTTGCGGCAGGCTGTCGAAGTACACCGGCACCGTCGAACTCTGCCCCGCTGCCGTACGCACGCTGAGCATGGCACGGTCCGTCGAGAGGCCCACCGGCACCGTGATCTTGACCCACGCTTCCAGAGCAGGCTGGCCGAACTTGCTGGAGCGGTAAGCAAGTATCCGTTGTTGGTCTTCCTTCGAAACCTGTTCTAAACTCACCAAGCTCACGGCAACCTGGGGTTCTGAACAGATGACTTGCTCGATGCCGAGCAGGTGCTTGCCGGTCAGTCGGGCCACGGTGGTGGTTCCGAACTGAAACCCTGGTGGCGTGACACCGCTTAGTTCAGGCTTAGCCGGCGCGATCGGTTGGGCACTCTCGGTATCGTAAAAGGCAAGCGTGCCGTCCAAACGCCCGACTGCCAGTCGCTTGCCGTCTGGGGAGAAAGCCAAGGCTGCGGCCCAATCGGGCTGGAGCGGCAGCGCGTGCCGTTCGGTCAGGGTCGCCGCGTCCCAAAGTTTGAGCGTGCGATCTTCTGCCGAACTGGCAATCTGCTTGCCGTCCGGCGACCAGGCCAAGGCAATGACGGATCCCTGATGGGCGAAGCGAGCAAACTGCAATCGGTTGGTCCCCTCCTTGCCAGACGCGCTGAGTTCCCAAACGCGAATTCGGTTATCGACGCCAGCGGCCGCCACATGGCTCCCCCGGGGGTGCATTGCCACGGTGTAGATATCCTTGAGTGATTCGCCAAACGTATCCATTCGCTCGGCCGTGGCGAGATTCCAAAGTTTGACCGTTCGATCGGCACTGGCCGACGCCAACAGGTTTCCCTGGGTCGCCAGCGCGAAAACCGCACCGTTGTGACCTGGCAACGTATGCACCACCGATTGTTTGCTGATGTCCCAAACCCTGATCTTTTGATCGTAGCCGCAGGTGACCAACTGGCGGGATGAGTGGTCGAACGTAACATCGTAGAAGCTATCGCCAGGCGTCAGGAAGGTGCTGATCCGGTGACCGTCACGCAGGTTCCACAAGGCGGCCTCGCCAAACAAGCCTGGCTCGCCAGCGGCCGCGGCCAGCTGCTGACTGTTCGCACTGGGACGACAGTCCAGCAATGCCGCCACGGATCCCCGAGAGTTTGTTGCACGGTTTGCGAATCAGGCTCACCAACTCCACCTGACGAGCAGCGACTGACCGCCATAGAGGTCCTGCTGGGTGACCAGGGCGAGGGCGGCAATGGGTTTGGCGGACAGTGTCGGTTTGCAGCGGTATTTGCGGAGTGACCAGGCGTCGGTCGGATCCAGCATGCCGCCTTTCAGGCCCTGCGGCACCTGCATCAATCC
>CALOEH010000076.1:0-29206 GCA_942492195.1 uncultured Planctomycetia bacterium
CCCCAAGGGGACATTCTGGATGGGTTGGAGAAGGTGGTCCATGCCGCGCGCAAGCGAGGTGGCGTGATGCTCGTCGCTTCGTTCGCCGTTGGCAGGGCCCAACAGTTGATCTATCTGTTGCAGGTGTTGATCCATCAAGGGCGAATTCCCGAGATGCCGATCTTCCTCGATAGCCCGATGGCCGTGGATGCCACCCACATTTACCGAACGTATCGGGCAGATCATGACTTGAGCGAAGGGGAACTCACGGCGGAGCAGGGGATTTTTCACGCGCGCAACGTGTACCTCTCGCATTCGGTTGCCGAATCAAAACTGATCAACCGCGTGAAAGGGCCTGCCGTGATCATTTCGTCCTCCGGAATGATGACCGCTGGACGCATCTTGCATCATCTCAAGGCGCGCCTGCCGGACCCCGCCAATACCGTGATCCTTTCGGGGTTCATGGCAGCCGGTACCCGGGGTCGGCGTTTGAAAGATGGTGAGCCGACGCTTCGGATTCATGGCCGCGACGTGCCTGCCAATGCCGCCGTGGACCAGATCCCCGGACTCAGCGGACACGCAGATCGCAGCGATCTCTTGCGTTGGCTCTCTCCGCTCTCACCTCCCAAGCAAACGTTTTTAACGCATGGCGAACCGCGGAGTGCCGAGGCTCTGGCCGAAACGCTCCGAGCCGATCGGCAGTGGGATGTTCTCGTGCCGCAGTTGGGGCAGACCGTAATCTTGGAGCATGCTGAATGAACGAACAAAAACCACCCCGACCACCAGACGCGGATGTCTATGCCAACCTGCAAGCCATCATGTCTTCGGCCAGTTACATGCTGGCTGAGCGAGACATTGATTTCTTGTCAAAGTATGAGCAGCGACCAATTCGCATGCAGTTGGAACTGCTCAAACCCGAGGCGATGCTCAGTCAGCAGAAAGTGCACTCCACCATTGTCGTGTTCGGCGGCACGCAGATTGTCGAAACGCCGGATGCCGAAGCCAGGCTCCGGGCGGCACAAGCAGCGCTCGCCGCCAACCCCAAAGATTCCGTCCTGGAGCGTCAAGTGGCCAGGGCGGAGCGTGTCTTGGCCAAGAGTCCTTACTACGATGCAGCTCGCGAGTTCTCACGGTTGGTTTCTTCGACCTGTCAGGTAGATCGAGAGTGCGACTACGTGGTGGTCACCGGTGGCGGACCTGGCATCATGGAGGCTGCCAATCGCGGCGCTTATGATATGAACTGCAAATCCATTGGGCTGAACATCACGCTGCCAGCCGAGCAGGTGCCCAACCCGTACATCACGCCGGACCTATGTTTTCAGTTCCATTATTTCGCGTTGCGGAAGATGCACTTCTTGCTGCGTGCCAGAGCGTTGGTGATCTTTCCGGGTGGGTTCGGCACGTTGGACGAACTGTTCGATGCCCTGACCTTGCGGCAAACCCAGCGGATGCAGGCGATACCAATCATCCTCTACGGCCGCGAGTATTGGAGCCGTGTGATCGACTTCGAGTTCCTGGCAGACGAAGGGGTGATCGCCGATGCACACCTGGACCTGTTGAGTTATGCCGAAAGCCCTGAAGAGACCTGGGACATCATCAGTAAATTCCACCAGACCCCCAGCGAGTGAGCCAGGGGGCTACGAACCACACTCTTGCGGTTTCGGCCAGCAGTTCCGCAACGCTCGTATTGTGCGAAGGGTTCCGCTTTACTCTTACAAGGTTCTCCCATGAAGTTGAAACTTTGCCTCGCGCTTGGCGCATGGCTCGTTACCACCAGCCTGTTCGCCGAGACAACCATTTGGCTGATCGGAGACTCAACCGTCGCAAGCTATCCGGCCACCAGGGCTCCGGTGACAGGCTGGGGGCAGGTACTCAATGAGCACTGCGTCGATGAGGTTGTTGTCGAGAACCGAGCCGTTTCAGGCACCACGACCCGCAGTTTTGTGACGCGAGGGTTCTGGGAGAAAGTCTTGCCGGAGATTAACGACGGAGATTTTATCTTCATTCAGTTCGGCCACAACGATCACTACAAAGAACGCGGCGAACACCTGGTTTCGGCGGAAGACTACAAGAAGAATCTTGCCGAATATGTCGAGCAAGTCCGCGCCGTGGGAGCGACACCAATTCTTGTCACGCCCATGTGCCGACGGATCTTCGGCGAGAACGGAAAGATCAAAAAGGCGTTTGCCAACTACCCGGATATGGTCGTAGAACTCGGCCAAGAATCCGCAACGGCAGTGATTGACTTACATGAGATCAGCTTCCAGGAGTTTGGAAAGTTGACCGTCGAAGAGACCAAGGACATCTTTCTCTACCTGCCGCCCGGCAAGTATCCCGCTTTCCCTGATGGCAAACGAGACGGAGTCCATTTTCAACTCAACGGTGCCCAACACCTGGCAACCTGGGTGGTCAAAGATGCCAAGCGGCAGAAGCTTCCCGTCGCCGCACTCTTCAAATAGCCAGGCGATCTAAGCGTCTAAACTTCGGCTCACTTGCAGGCAAGCGCATGAAACCCAAATCAAGTGCGACGGGCTGGTTGGCACTGTTGCTACCACTACTGATCGTTGGCTATCTGGGCGCGTACTATGCCATGATCAAGCCGATTACCTATCGACGAAGCATGTTCTCGCAGCACGACCATCCGACCTATCGCTATAGCGGGAAGGCCGCGCATCTTCTCTTCGAACCGGCCTACCGACTAGATCTCCTGATTCGCCCCAAATACTGGAGCTCCGACGACGTCCCGCTGCAAATCAGGAACGAAAGAAGTTCGACTCAACAAAGCGGAATTAGCTGGCAAGCGGTCAAGCCGCTGTTGCTCGTGGGAATTCTAACCCGAAGCGGTGCCAATGATATTACGGATCATTTGATGCGATGGCCGGGAGGCGGGTTCCTGCCGTACGGCTCCCGTCAACTCAGGGCACGTCGCGATCAATCATACCGAAGCGCGGCAGTCAGATCGTGCTGCTGATCTCGTACTTGAATGAGGATTTCTTCGTCCGAACAGTTGATCCGTACCCATTTCTTGGCGAAGGAGAACCTGTACCTATCCGTGCCAGTGCTACCAGGACCAACTGTAAACTCGATTGCATCCTTTATCGAATGGACGCCGCCCAAATCCATCAACTGGCTGATGAGTCCTGGGGCGAGGCTACCGAAGTAGGTGGATGGTTTGCGTTTTTTTAGCCACGAGAATTTCACTTCAATGACGGGTTCACTAATCCGAGCGTCGCATTCGCCGTGTCGGAGGAAGAATCCAAGAAGCTTCTCATCGCCTGCATCAACGTGAGAGCGGACGCCCGATCGTGCCACCATGAGAGCCCGAGCGAGTCCTTGTTGATCCTCTTCCGAATACTCGATCCGTCTCATGGATTCGATGCCTGACTTGTTCGTGGTCGAACCGGATTGCTCAACGTCCGTTCTTTACCAAACTGCGATAGGCTTCGGTTCGCCGTTCCCACAACTGGGACAACTGGGCTACTTTCTCAGGTTTCTCGGCCGCCAGGTTGTGTGCCTCGGCCCGATCTGTCTTGAGGTCGTACAGTTCCCAAGGCTCGTCGCGGGCGGCAACCAGTTTCCAATCGCCATCGCGGATGGCCCGATTCCCTTCGTGCAACCACCAGATCGGCTCGCGCTGGGGGGTGACCGGTTGGGCGAACTCGGGCAGAAGGCTCAGGCCGGGGGCAGGCGGAACCGGTTGGCCTTCGTACGTTTCTGGTGGCTTGGCACCGGCAACCGCCAACAGCGTTGGCACAATATCAATCACGTGCCCTGGGGCATGGCGAAGTTCGCCACGTGCGGCAATTCCCTGCGGCCAGTGCACGATCAACGGCGTGGAAATTCCTCCCTCGTGGACCCAGGTCTTGTGACGGCGAAACGGTGTGTTCGCCGCGCTCGAGAAACCCGGCCCCAGGCAAAGGTACGTCTCTGCCGAACCGGGCGAAGCGTCACCGTTGTGACCGTCACCTCGGACCATGATCTCCGCACTGGCTCCGTTGTCTGAGAGGAACAGCACCAGCGTATTTTCCAGCCCATTCATGTTGCGAATCTGGTCCAGCACGCGACCAATCTCCTGATCCATGCGGTCCACCATGGCGGCGTGGATCTCCATCTTGGCCGCCTGAAAACGACGCTGCCGGGCCGTTAGTTCGTCCCAAGGGAGAGGACGGTTGACTTCGCCAGAGCCGAGTGTCTTGAGCGCTTCGGGGAAGTGGTACGGAGGGCCCAGTTCGGTCTCCAACGCAGAGAGCGGCGTCCGCAGCAAGCCGGAATTCTGCTGCCGATTCCAACGCTGCTGGCGGATAACCTCCCACCCCGCATCGTACTTGCCCTGGTACTTGGCGATGTCCTCAGTCGGGGCATGCAGCGGGAAGTGAGGGCAGGTGAATGCCAGATACTGGAAGAAGGGGCGATCGGCGTGGTGCTGAGCATGGTCGGCCAGGCAATCAATGGCGTGCTGGGCAATTGCCGTTGTGGCGTAGAAGTCTTCGTCCTTGCTAACTTTCGGAAGCGGCTTGTCGTCGAGCAGATGATTGGTGGGATTGAAGAACCGGTTTTGGTCATCCATGCTGTACGAACGATCAAACCCAGCAGCAATCCGGCGGCCGTCAAGGTGCCACTTGCCGGAGTGATAAGAACGGTATCCTTGCGGCGCCAGCAACTCAGGTAGCAGTCGGGCCCAAGCAGGACGATTCCGTTGACCGCGCGGAACGCCTGGTAGCGAATCACGCCCCACTTGCTGCGCGTAGTAGCCTGTCAGCAGAGACGCCCGAGTCGGCCAGCAGCGGGCTGTGTTGTAGAACTGCGTGAATCGCAGTCCCCCGCTGGCCAAACCGTCTAAGTTCGGCGTGGCGATCTCTCCTCCATAGCAGCCCAGGTCGCTAAACCCCAAGTCGTCTGCCAAGATCAGCAAGATGTTGGGGCGGCCAGCAGGGTTCGCCGACGACTGTTGAACACCTGGTTTTGCCTGGGGAAGGGCCAAGACCAACAACGCTTGGGCCGCGCGGATGCGGGCGTCTAGCACCGGGTCTTTAAGTTGCCTGGTCAGTTCTGCTTGCAAAGCGCCTGCGTTGGCTTCAATGCAGAACACGGCGGCGAAGGTCCGAATCCCGGCGTTTTCGTCCCGCAGATTGCGCTTGAGAATTTCCAGCGCCCGCTTGTCCCCCAGCGCGGCCATGGCGTGCTCTTGGTAGGCTCGGTACAAGGGGTCCTCACCGCGCTCGGCGTTCTTGCGCAGTTGCGGAAGGTCCGTGTCATCGCCGACACGAGCCAGCACCCAAGCGGCCAACTGGCTGATCGGCAGATCATCACTGGCCAGGTGTTGGCGTAGCAGGGCGAGTGCCTGTTGGTCCCCTTGTTTGGCGAGCGCGGCGGCGGCCATCAGTTGGAGTCGCAGGTTGTCTGTTTGTTTGAATGCCTGGCGAATCGCCTTGCCGTCGCCAACTTGGTTGACCTTGTACAAGCTCTCAGCCGCATGAATGTGACCGTGGTCATTCTTGCCAGCGAGGATCTTTAGCATCACGGCCGCTTTTTTGCGATCTCCGGCACGAACCAATTCGCGACACAAACCGCAGCGGCGTTGGTCGTCTTTCTCGGTGGCTAGTTTGGGTTCCAAGTGCGCGCGAACTTCTTTTCCATAGCCCGCCAACGCGAGTGCTTCGGCCGCGTGAATCGAAGGCCAGAACTCTTCACCAGCCAGTCCCGTTCGAAGAACTTCCAGGCATTGCTGACGCACTTCGTCCGACAACTCGATCGGTTCGGCAGCCGGGAGGTGGGAAGTGGCGAAAGTGACCCAACCGAAAACGGCCAGGATCAGCAATCGCCGACAATGCTGCGAGTGGAACATGGATGCAACTCATATGAAGAGGAGGGTAGATCGAATCGGGGCAGTGCCTGACCTGGGCAGTTAGCGAGGTTTCAAGCCCCGGGGCAGGTCCAACACTTGACCATCTTTCAGCAGTTGTTCGCGAAGCTGGGCATAGCGAACATCTTGCACAGCCGTGTTGCTCTCGATGGCCAGCGAGGCGGCCGTGGCGGCGGATTGCCCAAGGATCATGAAGACCGGTTCCATCCGAATCGAACCGTAAGCAATGTGCGATGCCGACAGGCAGATTGGCACCAGCAGGTTTTGCACTTCGTCCCGTTTAGGAACCAACGCGCGGTAGCTCACCACGTAGGGTCCGCCAGGCGAGACTTGGACGTCTCCCTCGTTCTGCACGAAACCATCTGGTGTGACATATCGCTGTGTGTTGTGCGAGTCCATGTTGTACGAACCGAGCCCTACGGAATCTTCGGCCACGCGTCGCCGACGGCAGTCCATCTCAGTGTTGACGTACTCGCCGACCAGGCGGCGGGCTTCGCGCACATAGATCTGGTGCGGCCAGTGATCGGTGTCTTGGAACTCGTCCTTAGCCATCCCCCAGACGGACATTTGCTTGCGAATGGTTGCCGGCACCCGGGGGTGATTGGCGAGCGTCCACATCAAGCCCTGCTGGTAGGTGAGGTGAGCCTGAGAATCTTTTCGCGCTGCGCGTAACTGGCCTCGGGGTAGTCGTAGTTCATCCCGATGTAATCGGTCGAGAAGGCGCAGTTGTTGTTGGTATCGGTCTTGCCGTTGGGCATCATGTCCGGCTTCATGGGGAAACGCAGATCGCCGGCTTCGAAATTGCGCAGCAACAGCTCGAAATCCAGAGGGTTGTAGCCTTCTGGTTTGGCGAACGGCACGCTGTTCTCTGGGACGTTGGACATGCACATCCGGTAGCAATAGGCTTGCACGCGTTTGTCTCCGCTCCCCTCGGCACCGGGGTCGTCACCGTGAACATTGGGGAGCAGGCCGCTGGTGGGATCGCCAGGCTTTCGATAGGGATCCACCTGCTTGACGAAGCGGTGGTTTTTTACGTTCTGAGCTTTTTGCACTCCGTTGAGCGTCTCACCGTACTGCGAGTTGGGCTCTCTGCCCACGGTGTACGAAACTCCAGCGGCGGCCATCAAGTCTCCTTCGTAGGTGGCATCAATGAACACTTTGCCTACGAAAGTTCTGCCCGAATGCGTGGTGATGGACTGAATCCGGTCACCGTCCAACTTGACGCCGTTCTGGCGATCTAGCTTCTCTTGTTTGAGCACTTTGATTTTTTTCTCGGCCAGCATCTGCTCGAAGATCTGCTCGGCGACATGGGGTTCGAAGGTCCACATTGCGTCATCATCAGGGCGGTAACGATCGTAATCGTTCCGTTTCGTACCGAAACGCCACGCCGAGGGGTTGTCGTAGTGCTTCTTCACGCGCTGGTAGAACTCGCGTGAGATGCCGCCGATGGCGTTCTTACTGCCGCTGTCGGTCCAGCCAAGCCCGCCACTGGTGAGGCCCCCCAAATGATTGCCAGGCTCAAGCAAGATGACACTGCGCCCGAGTTTGGCGGACTGCAGAGCCGCGGTCACGCCAGCCGACGAGCCGCCGTAGATCACCACATCGTAGTTCTGGGGAGCTTTGGCAGGGTCATCGGCAAGTGACGATTGTTGAGCGGTCAAACTGGCCAGAGCACACAGAACGAAAGGCAGCCAACGCATACAGATATCCATCGTTTCTCTTGAAGAACCGAACCAAATGAAACAAGCAAGTGCCGGTAGCCCCAATGTATTTGGCCCACGCCGGATATGCCAGCACGAACTCCTGAAGCCTGAAGCCAGAAGCTTCCTCCGGGGGCTTCCCTGCTTGCTGCGCACTGCAGAAGTCGTTGGATTTGAGTCAAGTTTCCGGCGGATGGGTGGCGCAGTTTGAGAATACGTTGGCACGGATCTGCTCAGGCGGTATCATGTTGCATGCAGAAACGTAGATGCGTTTCGGCTGAGAAAGCCTCCCAGCGCCCCGCCGAGAGCCCCCACGATGCAGCGTCCCCAGCTCCAGCAGTATCGCCACCCTCAACTCTCGCGCCGCGGTGCATTGCAGGCGGGAAGTATTGGGTTGCTTGGTCTTGGTATGAACCATCTCCAGGCTTTGCAAGCAATGGCAGCAACCGGTCCCCGACAAGCGGTCAGCGCAAAGCGGGTGATCTATATCTTTCTCTCAGGCGGGCTTTCGCAGCATGAGAGCTTTGATCCCAAGCCGGACGCTCCGGATACGGTGCGCGGTGATTTTCAGCCCATCGCGACCAAAACCCCAGGCTTTCAGATCTGCGAACATCTGCCAATGCTGGCCCAACGCAGCCACTTGTGGTCTTGCGTGCGGTCGATGACGCACCCACACAACGAACACTCGGACGGCCACCATGTGATGATGACCGGCAAGTCTGCCATGCCACCAGGCTTCAGTCGTAGCAAGCCTCAACCAGGAGACTGGCCTGCAATCACCTCGATTGTTGCGGATGCCGCTCGGCAAATGAAGACGGCCCCCAACAATCTTCCGCCTGCGGTGGTACTTCCCGAAGTCTTGATCCACCGCACGGGTCGCGTGATTCCAGGGCAATTCGCCGGGCAGATGGGTCCGCATCGGGATCCGTGGTTCATCAAAGCCGCGCCGTTCAATGCGTCTTCGTACGGAGCCTTTCCTGAGTACGGATTCCATCACGAACGGGGCGCTGAGAATCCCAAGGATTTCGCGTTTCAGGCTCCCCATTTGGCCCTGCCAGAGGGATTGGGCAAAGGACGTCTGGCGAATCGGTTCGATCTGCTCGCTGGCATCGAACAGCAACGGCGGGACTTGGAACAGTTTGCCGAGATTGAGAACTTTGATCGCCACCGCCAACAAGCCATTTCGCTGTTGGCTGACCCCGCCACCCAGAAGGCGTTCGACGTGAAGTCGGCCGATCCCAAACTGCTGGAGCGGTACGGGGACAACCTGTTCGGTTGGTCGCTGCTGATGGCCCGGCAGTTGGTTGAGGTCGGCGTCAACATGGTGCAGGTGAACCTGGGAAACAACGAGAGTTGGGACAATCATCAATCGTTGTTCCCCAACCTGAAAGACTTCTTGCTGCCTCCCACGGACCGGGCAGTCTCGGCACTGCTCGATGATCTGAACGAACGGGGCATGCTCGAAGACACGCTGATCGTGATGGCCGGCGAGTTTGGCCGAACTCCGCGCCTTTCGAAACTCTCCGCTACGCGTCTGCCAGGTCGCGATCACTGGGGGGCCGTGCAAAGCGTCTTCTTTGCCGGAGGGGGCGTGAGTGGCGGTTCGGTGATTGGTTCGTCCGACCGTCTCGGAGGTCATCCGCACACCTCTCCGCATACGCCTGAGCAAATGGCCGCAACCATCTATCGTTCGCTGGGAATTCCTCCCACCGCGGCCTGGAAGGATGACGTCGATCGGCCCCACCACCTCTACGAAGGCGAGCCGATCCGTGCCTTGTTCAGTTAACTCTCCGGTGCTCCGAGAAGTTGCCAGTGGATGTCCTTCAAGTCACCGAAAAGCCCGTTAATCTGCGAAGTTCAGGCAAACTCGGCACGGCCAATCCAAGGGCCAGTCGTGGCGTCGCCGGATTCTTACAAACTTTTTACAAACACGTGACACCCATCTGACCACTGATCCGGGGATCATGCGAACAATATCAATCGTTGACTTCGGTCCCAGGTTTTGATCCTTCGCAAACCGAAAAAGGAGTGGTGAGATGAAACGATTGATCTCCGTGTCCCTGTCGCTGATGTTGCTGGCCGCAACGCACAGCACATCAGCCGCCCTGGCTAACCAGGTGCAATTGAACGTTTCGATGGCCAATCCAACCCTCTTGGCCCAGCAGAAGCAGACCACCTACGTCAAGGTTGGGCTGACCGGCTTCAAAATGGATGGCAAGTCCCAGCGTGCCCCGGTCAACGTGGCGATTGTGCTGGACAAGTCCGGATCCATGTCAGGCGAAAAAATCAACAAGGCCAAAGAGGCCGCCATCGCCGCCATCAGTCGGTTGAGCCCTAGAGATATTATCTCCGTAGTGGTCTACGACTCCACCGTCCGGGTTGTGGTCCCTTCGACCAAGCTCACCGACAAACAGGCCGTGATTTCTGAGATTCGCAAGATTGGCTCAGGCGGATCCACAGCACTGTTTGCTGGAGTCAGCAAAGGGGCGACCGAGATTCGTAAATTCCTGGGCAAGGACTACGTGAACCGCATCATCCTGCTCTCAGACGGTTTGGCAAACGTCGGTCCTCAAACCCCCAGCGAACTGGGCGACTTGGGCGAATCGTTGATGAAGGAAGGGATCTCCGTCACCACCATGGGGCTGGGATTGGACTACAACGAAGACTTGATGACTCAACTCGCAGAGAAGAGTACCGGGAACCATCTGTTCATAGAAAGCGCCCAGGACCTGGTAGCTCTGTTCAATCACGAGTTTGACGACGTGCTCTCCGTCGTGGCCCAAGAGGTTGTCATTGACATCCGCCTGGCCTCCGGCGTGCGTCCTGTTCGAACCCTCAACATTGATTCAGAAATCAACGGTCAGCAGGTACTTGTCAAACTGAACCAACTGTACAGCGAACAGGAGAAGTACGCGTTGCTGGAGGTCGAAGTTCCTGCCGGAAAAGCCGGCGAGACTCGCCCCATTGCCGACGTAAAGATTTCCTACGCCAACATGCAGACCAAGACCACCGATCGGCTGGCCAGTTCCATTCGTGTGGCCTTCACCGAGTCCAACGCAGCGGTGGAGAAGCAAGCGGATGCCCAAGTCGGCGCGGTGTGCGCCCTGCAGATTGCCAACAAACGAAACGAAATGGCAACCGCACTGCGAGATAAGGGAGACGTCGAAGGAGCCCGAGCCCTGCTGTTGCAGAATTACAAGTTTCTCTGCGAGACCGCTTCGAAGTACGGCAATGCGAAGTTGAAAGAACGGGGTGACGACAACCTCTTCCAGTCCAAAAACCTGGATGAGAAGAACTGGAGTTACAGTCGCAAGCAGATGCGGCAATACCAGTACGATGACGCCAATAATCAAAAGGCAAGGTAGGCCTGCCAAAAAATAGTAACACTGCACGTTCCCCCATGGTGATGCTGTTTCGGCATCGCCATGGGGTTTTTTTGCAATTATGCCTTTTCCCAACCCAAAGCGTCAGCGAGGAAAAGTATTCATCACCTGTCATGCTTCCTCGCCGACGCTACGGGTTGGGATTGAAAGAGCGGAAGCGAAAATTGGTTCGAGGCACCGCTGCGTTGGGTTGGTAATCCGGAAATTCAACCAAGCCCTTGCTTTTCTTGGCGATTCAGCGGAAAAACTTGAGACATCCGAACCCAACGGAACTCCGTTCGTACAAGAACTGAGGGATTTCAAGCCACAGGGCGGTCAACGGGCCGCACATCAGGAGAAAGACATGCCGACCACCTCGCGACTTTGGGCCGTGCCGATGTTGATGACCGCCGGACTTCTACTGGCCGGGTGCACGCAGCAAGGCGCTGATGCTCCCGCCAAGCCATCTGGCACGCAAGCAGCCCATGACGACCATGCCCACCATCATCATGACCACGACGAAGGACCCAACGGCGGGCACCTGATTGAGCTCAAAGGTGGACTGCACGCCGAATGGCTGCACGATGATGAGAAACGAACCGTGACGTTCATCATCTTAGGTGAAGACTCCAAAACGGAGCATCCCATTGCTGCTGACAAGCTGACGGTCAACAGTTCGTTCGAAGGTGCCAAGCGGACATTCGAGATCCCCGCCGTCGGCGAAGCCACCGATGGCAAAAATGCCCGATTTGAAACCTCGAATGTCGAGCTTCAAGGGGCGCTCACGTCTGCCGAGAAATTCGAGAACACCCTGGTCATTCCTTGGGATGGCGAATCAATCCAGGTCACCATCGAACATCACGATCACCACCATCATCACTAACCCACCGGTAGTATAGAACAGTTGTCTCAACTGTTCACGAACCAGGCAGGTTGTTTCGGGCACCTCTGCCGGCGAACAGCGGGGATAGCTCTTCTGCACAGCCGTCCTCGCTGACACTTCTTTGAGCGTCGGCTTTGTAGAGCAGTTGTCTCAACTGTTCACCTGCAGGGTGCCCGAAACAACCGAGACGTTTTTCTTCGCCCCTGAACAGTTGGGACAACTGTTCTACATTAGTCAACGTTCTTCCCCCTCGTGATTGACGGTTGCGTGATACAAGTTATTCTCCATGGGACTCTGCCCCTCGGGATTTGTCACCCTGCAGTGCCCATGGCCCCAGGCTTTATGTATCATGGCAAGTTCGCCAGACGGCTCGACGCCGCACACTCGGCCGACGCGGATCCGCTACGCCGTGGTGGCGTTGGCCACGTTGACGTCGGTGCTGCTGTATCTGGATCGGGTCTGCGTTTCGATTGCTGCCCGCTTCATTCGAGACGACCTCAATCTCTCCAAAGAACAAGTCGGCGTCTTTCTCGGTGCCTTCTTTTGGACCTATGCCTTGAGCCAGGTTCCTGCCGGCTGGCTGAGTGACCGTTTCGGCGCGCGAAAGATGCTCACCCTGTATGTGCTGGGCTGGTCCCTGGCCACGGCCTTGCTGGGGGTCGCCTGGGGAATTGTGAGCCTGCTCGCTTTGCGATGTTTGCTCGGCGTGGCTCAGGCGGGAGCCTACCCCACGTGCGCGGCGCTGCTCGGCCGCTGGGTTCCGTACACTGCTCGGGGTAGCGCCAGCAGCATTGTGGCAGCTGGCGGACGGTTGGGCGGGTTTTTGGCTCCGGTACTCACCGGGATCTTGATCGTGGCGTTCGTGCCGATCTCGGTTCCTTCGACCATCAGTCAAGATGACATCATCGACCCGGTGGACATCAGCGTCAAACTGTTCGACTCCAGTCCCGCAGGCAAGTGGTCCAACCCAAGCAAAGCCGACGGCGAGCAAGGTCTTGTGGAGATTCCACCTTCGCATCCTGCTTTGGCGTGGCAGTGGGACCAATTGAACGCAACCGGTCAACAACTGGTGGCGAAGCAAGCCAAGATTACGATTCACGTCACCGAGCGCCACAAACGCCTCGTGAAAGAAGCCAAAAAGCAGGGGAAGACTCCTCCACCGCTACCAGAACCAACTCCTGCCGATCTCCAGCGGCAAGAGCAGCTAAGGACGGTCTTCGCAGATTCCTTCGATGCCAACTTGCTTTCTAGCGAGTGGTACACAGCGGCAAGATTTGAAGGAGTGGATGTCGAGCCTGAGGCGCTCAAGATTGCCAATCTTGGCGATGCCAGCGAAGAGCAACTGCGCCGCCAAAACAGATTGTTGCTCGAGGCCGTTTTTCCGGATTCCATTCGCAAAGTGTATCGGGCGGGATGGCGACCGGTCATGTTCGTCTACGGCCTGTTTGGGATCGTGGTGGCCATCTTGTTTTGGTTCGGTTTCCGAGATGATCCACGCGACCATCCCTGGTGCAATCAGGCAGAAGTCGAACACATTGAATACGGGCGGCCACCAACTCGGCCCAAGTCCAAAGTAGGCGGGGTCCCCATCAAAGAGATCGTCAGCAGTCGCAGCATGTGGATGAGCTGCCTGTCTCAGTTTGGCACGAACATTGGCTGGGTGTTCTTGATCACCTGGCTCCCCACCTACCTGGCAGACGTGCATCGCGTGCCGACTGTGATGCGCGGCTGGATGGCGTCTCTTGTGCTTGGCGTTGGTTGGGCAGGCATGTTGATGGGTGGGCCTGCTACCGACTACCTATCGCGTAAGTTAGGGATCCGCTGGGGAAGAGCGCTGCCGATCTCGGTGTCGCGGTTTATCGCCATGGCGGCCTACATTGGCTGCCTGTTCGGACCCTCACCTTGGGTTGCCACGGCGTTGTTTTCGGTGGTCGCTATCTCAACGGATTTTGGCGTGCCGGCAACTTGGGCGTTCAACCAAGACGTGGGAGGCCGACACGTCGGTTCCATTCTCGGTTTTGGAAACATGTGCGGCAATTTGGGAGCAGCCGTCGCGCCGATGATGGTGATCGCTTTGGTGGGCGATCCTCCCAACTGGGACATGGCGTTTGTCGTCGGTGCCGTGGCATTCCTGGTTGCGGGAGTTGCAGGGCTGTTCATTGATGCCAGCATTCGCATTGCCCCCGCTGAGGATTGAGCGAACGGTCCAAAGCCACGGGGTTTGGCTTTGTGCTAATGGATGGATAGGCTCGCAGCACTCACCTGATTCCGTCCGCGTTTTTACGTCGCACGGATCAAGTCGTCTCCCTGCTTCTCGATTCTGAAAAGTTCCTGCGCGTCAATACTCGCATCGTCGCGATCCAACCGATATACTGCGCGATCCATCAGGCACTTCTTCGTCGTCGTACGCGTTTCAAGCGTGCGGCAACAGGATGGAGCGGATCGATGACGGCGAAATTTTCGGTCAACGAATTGACCACTTTTCGATGGACGTTCGAAGAAGACGTCGAGCGATATACGGCTGCTGGCATCTTTGCCATGGGCGTATGGCGACAAAAAATTTCGGACTTCGGCGAAGAGCGCGGGGCGGAACTTCTGGCCCGGCGAGGCATCCAGGTATCCAACTTGCTTTGGGCCGGGGGCTTCACCGGCAGCGATGGTCGTTCGTACAACGAGTCGGTTTGCGATGCCATGGAAGCGCTCCGTTTGGCCGCCTTGCTCAAGTGCCGTTGTCTGGTGGTCTATAGTGGCCCCAAGGCAGGGCATACCCACAGTCACGCTCGCCGACTGCTCACCGACGCGTTGACCAAACTTGCACCGCTCGCCGAAGAGTTTGGAGTCGATCTGGCCATTGAGCCCATGCACCATTGTTGCGCGAACGAATGGACGTTTTTGACCGACTTGTACGAAACGCTCGATTTCCTGGCCGGGTTCGAATGCACGCACTTCAAGCTCGCACTGGACACCTACTACATTGGCCGGGACGAACGCTTCCTGCAGCAGATTGGCAAAGTTGCCGAGCACGTCAGCGTTGTCCACCTGGCGGATGCCCACGGTCCCCCCAGCAGTGAACCTGACCGTTGCCCGTTGGGGACCGGCACGGTTCCTCTCAAACAGATCGTGGGCGACCTGCTGGCCGCCGGATACGATGGGTACTTTGACGTCGAGCTGATTGGTCCCGAGATCGAGGCTTTGGACTACACCCAACTGCTCGAACACACCAAACGAGCCTTCCGCGACCTGGTTCCTTCGGCCCCTTGATCCGCACGCTGCGTCCGTGCGGCACTGGCCTTTCATGAAGAAGCTTGCGATCCACGCGGAACCGCAACTGCAGGAGAGACCTACATGCCTGAAAACGCATGGACGTTGTTGGATGTTGAGGAGAACGTATACGTTGACGAACTGCAGATCAGCGCCCGGGACGTGCGCGGCGCTGCGGCTGAATTTTCCATTCACAAACATCGGTTGCGAGGCGGACGCCGAGACGGCGTCGATTTGGTGGAAGTGGACAACGGGCGGTTTCGTTTCAGTGTCATTCCTACCCGCGGTATGGGACTGTGGAAAGCCGAGTGCGAGGGGCACAACTTGGGCTGGCAAGCTCCCGTCCGTGGACCGGTCCACCCCAGTCTTGTGCCATTGAGCGAACCTGGCGGCCTGGGATGGCTGGATGGCTTCGACGAGTTCCTGGTCCGGTGTGGTCTGGAAAGCAACGGTTCGCCGGTGTTCACCAACGGTCAACTCGAGTATCCGCTGCATGGCAAAATTGCCAATCGCCCTGCCCATCGGTTGACAATCGCTTTTGATTCGGAAGCCGACGAGATTGTCATTCGTGGAGAAGTGGAAGAGAGCCGGTTGTTCTTCAAGCAATGGCTCTTGGTCACCACCATTCGGACCAAACTCAACGAACCAGGGCTACGGATCACGGATGAGATTATCAATCAGGCATCCACGCCCCGGGCTTGCCAATTGCTTTATCATGTGAACTTTGGCGCTCCCATCTTGGAAGCAGGCAGTAAGGTGGTCGTCGCCGCCGAGCGCGTGGTGCCTCGCAACCAACGCGCTGCCGAAGGAATTGAATCGTGGGACACATTCGGCCCGCCTGAGTCTGGATTTGCCGAACAGGTGTATCTGATCGAACCACGTAGCAACGCCGATCAGATGGCTCAGGCATTGCTGCGAAACGCCCAAGGGAGCCTCGGAGCAAGCCTCAACTTCAACGTCCAGCAGCTACCTCGCTTTGTGGTTTGGAAATGCACGCAGGCCACGACGGATGGGTACGTGGCCGGTTTAGAACCTACGACCAACTGGCCCAACTCGTATCCTTTCGAGTCAGGACATGGACGTACCGTGCAGGTGGAGCCACAAGGATCGTTTACCAGCAGCTTGCAACTGCAAGTCCACACCACGGCCGATTCCGTCAAACAGATTGAGTCTGCCATCTTGCGACAACAGGGCGAACACCCTGCCGATGTTTCGCCCGTGCCACTGCCCGACTGGGCTGAGTAGAAAGCAATCCATGCCATCACGCTCGGTCGTGATGACATCTTGCCAGCGGATCAGCGACCTCAGCCGAATTCACGATAGCAACCAGGCACACTTCAGCATGGCCACGTGAGCGAGGCCATGCCACTCAGCCCGAAATTTAGGCGTTGACGCAGCACGAGGGCTGTATTTGATGTGCTGCTTCTATCGGTGGACAATCACCTTCGATTGCTGCACGGTGAGGATGTCGTAGAGGTCTTCGGCATCGCCACTGAGCATTCGGATGGAACCCTCTTGGGCTTCGCTTCCCACGGACTGCGGGTTGTTGGTGCCGTGGATGCCACACTTTTCACCCATGCCAATCCAACGCGTGCCGAGGGGATTTTGAGGATCGCCAGCGGCAAACTGGTCGTAGTAGGGAGGATTCTCAATCTTGGTGGTCACCACATAATCCCCTTCCAAGGCAGGTAGTTCGCGGCCCATGCCAATCGGGAACCGGCCGGCGTAAATGCTGTCTTGGATGAAGAGTGTCAGCGTGTTGGTGGTCAGGTTGACATCTACGGAGAACGGACCGGGGATCACCTTGAGCGTGGTCCCTGGGGTCAGCGTGGTCCCCGGTGCGATGCCATTGATCTTGCCGACGAGTTCTGCAGGCAACTGGTACTGCGTAGCAATGGACTGGAGCGAATCACCAGGCGCGGTGACATGTGCCCGGCTCAGCAGGTGCACGTTGTAGTCATAGATGACTTCGCCTGCCAACTTATCCAGCATACCATTGAGGACAGCATGTTCCTCAGACGAGAGCCGCTCGTGAGCGTACCAGGCGGAGAGCCCTTCGAGAGCATCGAGCGTTTGATTCTGCGCGATCAACTGCTGCGCTGCCTCAATGGCTTTGCCAAAGAGATCATGCAGTTGCGCATCAGCCGGATCGGAAGTTGCGGCAGGGTTTGGAGTACTCGTAATGCGAGCTTCGGCAAAACCATCGGAATCGTCGACTCCTTCGTACCGCGAAGCCTGGGTAACGTTGGGGGATGCTGAAGACGCCACCGCACTGCCGGTCTCCGGTTCGTAGGGAGCCATGTGAGCAGGCTCTGGCAACGGGCGCTCGGTAGCCATCTCTGGTAACGCAGCCGGAGGCGTTTCGTGCGAATGCCCTACTGTTGAGTGCGGCACGGACGAAAGTGGCGGCATGCCATCTTGCTCCGGCAGCAACGTGGTGGGCGGAACAGCTCCGTACTCGGCCTGCCCAAAGGAAGGCGCAGAACCGCCACTCCCTTCAGCCTCACGCCAGGCGGGAGGCGGGTCCGTCTCATCAAACGAAGGTCCCGAGTTCTTCGTCAGCGACACGTACAGACCGTAGGCGACGGTGCCCATGACTGCGACCAATAAGATGGATCTGAGCGACTTCACGATCGTCCTCCTTGACGATGCATGCGACGTCCGTTCTGATGCGCGAGGTTCCCAACCGCCGAGCAATGTACGGCAGCTGTTCTTTGCATTTCGCGCGACGCTAAAATGACTAACGATGATGAACGATAACTGGTCCGACGATGACTTTTCTGAAGACGAATACGACTCAGAGGATGAACCGGTTGACGTTCTTCCCTGTCCAGAATGTGGCGAAGCGGTTTACGAAGAAGCACAACAATGCCCCGCGTGCGGAGCGTATATTACACCCGGTACAGCAACCCGCTCGAATTGGGTCACCGTTACCGCGATGGTTTGCCTGGTCATTCTCATCTTAGCCGCGTTGGGGCCCTGCATCTGAGCGTGGCGCGCTGTGATAGCACGACCCGCAAGTGAGAACTCCCCAACGTTGCGGGCGGGATCATAAGGAATCGATCCGGTCACCGCTACATCAGCCTGGCCGGTTCGCACACGAATTTCCATAAATGCACTGTGACCATGCCAGCATGCCACGGTAATCGGCATGATCCTTCTATTCGGCAAACTTCGCCTGTTTGCTTCAATCAGAATTGATGAAGGGGCACTTGACCTTGGGGAATTGCCGATGCCAGCTAGAACATGCTGGCTTGCTCTCACGGATTACGCCGACAACTTTGCCGTGACAAAGCACTAGGCGCTCGATCAGCCTTCGAGATCATCCTCGTCAAAGTCATCGAATTCGTCGTCGTGATCTCCTCCCCGCGCCAAGAACTGGGTCATCAGCATCAAGTATTGCAATCCCCACACCACGGCCACCACCATGCACGTCAAGGCACCGAAGTAGGCCAGTGTCCCTTGCCACGTGGCAATCCACATCAACAGGAACGAAGTCAGCAACGCGGAGATGGCCGTAATCAGCTTCCACCGCATCCCACTGCGAAGCTGCTGGCGAGTATGCGAATCGAGCGCCATCCGCGCGTTCTGGTTGGCCAGTTCCCGCATGGCCGAAAGGTGATCGGTCTTCTCCGGGGCAACGGTACGCGGTCGAAACTCCTCGTCCTTCAAGCCTTCTTGAGGGGCGGCCGCGGGGGGCTCACTTTTTTTTTCCTGCGCTGGTGGGTTCGAGCGGGGTGTTTGTTTGACCGAACTGGCAGCGGGCTTCGCCGACTTGGGATTCTCTTCCACGGCAATTCCGCGAACACGGGCCATCAACTTGGCCATGTAGTCGTCAATGGATTCCTCTTCGTCGTCACCACTGGATGCGTGGGAAGCCTCCACGGTGTATGGTTCCTCGTCGTCATCATCGTCATCTTCTTCGTCCTGGAGCTCTGCGCGATGCTCCTCGAACGTATCCGCCGGCTCAGCGGTAACGTATTCGTCCGTGTCCAGCTCGGCCTGGGTTTCGTCGTCCGGTTCAACCTCCTCTTCGGGCTCGCTGACACCTGAGGGTTGCTGCTGCAGGTAGCTTGGCTCAGAACTCTCAGGTTCTGCAGCGCTCGCATCCAGGTCCAAGGCAGCGTGATCCAGATTGTCGCTTTCCGCATCCGCGTGAGAGGTTTCCTCATCGCTGGTCTCAGGAACTGTCGAGGACGAATCCGAATCTTTACGCCCGTAGCGAGCCAGGATGTCGGAAAGATCCAGAGAGAGTTCAGCTTCTTGGACACTCGGTTCCTCGATGGCATCTTCCGGTTCGCCAAACCCGTGAGACTCCAACGGGGGCGACGTTTCGGTCGGACTGGCATCGCCAAACATCTCTTCCATGGACGCCTGCGGTTTAGCATCGTCATCACCTGCGGGAATGGATGCGGTACCGATCGGGTCGGCCGCAACTTCGGCCTCAGCCGCTGCAGGTATGGCGACGCCTGGATCTTGGCCTCGCGCCATGTCCAACGGGTCCAAGGAGTCTTCGATCTCCGGTGCTGGTTCGGCGACCGCGGTCTCAGGCGTGTCAAAGGTTGCTGAGACCTCCGTTTCCGAGGCAACCGACTCAACCTGCTCAGATGCAACCGGTTCATCGACGGAGGGCTCAGGCACCTCTCGCGGCTGTTCCACATGAACCAACTCGGCAAAGTCCAAATCCGCTGAGAGTTCAGGGATTGCCGAACTGGCATAGGTGTCGGTCGACTGCTCCGTTTCCGCTGTCGCTTCGGTGGCCGGAGAATCTGGCAGAGAATTGCCAATCTCTTCGGGATTACCGGACTCGTGCATGTACTCAGGGGTTCGCCCTTCGTTGAAGCCTGATTTCGGTGAGCCGGGGCGACGTTGATGTTCGAATGCTTCTCGTTCTGCTCGGACCTCGGCCAGTCGGTGGTCGATCTGCGCCGTGCGGTTTCGGGGATTCGATTCAGCCAGCGCATCTTGGCGTTGGCGAAGCACCTTCCACTCGGCTCTCAGCTCGGCCAGTTCTTCTTCCATCCGCTCGTGTCGTTCGGAGAGGGCATTCTCGGATTCCAGTCGCCCCGCTTCCCAAGCCGCCAGGCGTTGCTCGAGGTGCTGCGAGCGGGCGAGATGCTGCTCGTCCAGTTCGGCAATTTCTTGCTTCCATTGCTGGTAGTCTTCGATCAAGGTGTCGCGTTGGGCTGACAATGCGACGAGCTGTTCTTCCAGCGCCTCGGTCTTCTCGTTGAGCTGTTGCTGAGCCTCGTGATACTGGGAGATCCACGCTTCTTGCTGTTGCTGATAAAGGGTTTTCTCGTCGCGCAGTTCGGCCAGCTCAGCATCGAGTTGCCCTCGCGAGTCATCCAGATCCTGGAGCCCTGCCGCCTGCTGCTCATCCCACTGTTGGCGTTGTTGGGTCAGGCAGCGGCGCTGCTCTTCGACCGCAGCCAACCGCTCGTCCAGTAGGCGGGACTTCTCATCAATTTCATCCATCGCCGCCTGTAGCGCCGCTTGCTGGTCGAGCCACAACTGCTCGCCGGCTTGGCGAGACTCTTCCTCCACGTTCGGAGGTGCTGTCGAGGGGAAACTGGTTTCCGGCTCGGGCGTTTCATGCTGGGCAACGTCAGTGGCGCTGATCGGCTCGGGCGCTGGTTCCGTTTCAAGAACTGGCCGCTCCGGTTCGTCCGTCACGTTCTGAATCTGGGAATCGCACGGCAGCGGCGCGCTCTCCACAACCTCGGGTTCGGTGACACCTGCCAAGGTTTCCGTGGCATCCGTTCCCTCCGAATCGGCTACCGGAATTTCGGTTGCGGCGTCGGCCGTGGCCTCCTCCACAAGATCCACGGGTTCAGGCGAACTGTCACGCGCGGCACATTCCGGCTCGGCATCGGCCGATGGCGTCTGTGTGGAAGTTGCCGGTTCTGATGCCTCGTCCGACAGGGAAGATTCGAAGATCTCTGTCGTCTCGGCGGCCGGAGTCTGTTCTGTGACTTCGTCCTGGGCAGGAGTGATGTCCGTCCAGGCGGCGGCGCAGGAGGTGGACTGCTGGACTCCCTCAAAGGTTGGATCTGCGGCAGCGTCCCAAGTCTCGCTCTGCTGGCACAACGTTGAATTTGTGGGATCTGCCGGTTCGGCGAAGCAGGTCAACTCCGAGTTGGGCTCAAGTTGCTCAAGGCCCTCTGCCGCATCCGTTTCGGTCTGCGAACGGACAGGTTCAGTACCTGATTCCATCTGCTGCAGGCTCTTGAGATTGCTCTCGAACTGATCGAGCGTGTTCGCCAACTGGTCATGTGTATTGGGGATTTCGTCCGTCGGATCATGGCTTGGGTGGCCGGTCGAGGCGACGCGCAGCTCCAGCGGCCCTACTTTGAGAACATCTCCGGGGAGAAGTTCCTCATTTTGGAACGTTTTTCCGTTCAGCAACGTCTGATCGGAAAGGCGGCGAACGATGGTGCGAATCTCACCGCGCACAATCTGGCAGTGCACGTTGGCGATCCCCGCCCCGCGCAGCCGGATGGTGCAATTGGGAGAAGAACCAATCGTGCACTGGCGCGAGGTAAGGCGGAGCGGACTTTGCGGCCGTCCCACGATCTCAAGAACCAGTGGGCCGATTGCAATGCTGGGAACCTGAACTTTAGCAGGCGGTCGAACCACCATCTTGTTGTCCTGTCAATTAGGCATTCAACGGTAACCGAAGAATCAAAAGCCACGCGAGCGACGGCAGCCCTGCTCGAGGATTGCGGAGCTAGCCCCCCGTTGGGGACCTGCATGCTCGTATGGCAACACATTCACAGGGGATGTAGCTCACGACTTGGTGTCGGTCAAAATTTGCCCGCCCCAAACCCGAGGCAATTCCAGAGAAGGGGGCATGTTCGATTTGCGTCAGTAGTCATCATGCTCCGTCGTGATGACTACCTATGCAGGCGAAGTCTGTCCAAAACCGAAAAAGGGCTGCACCGTTGTGCCGGATTTGTCGATTATCCGAAAGCAAGCCGAGCATCGCACCTGCGGGGTTCGGCAAGCTACCGTCAATTCGCGGAAGTGTCCGGCTAAGAGAAATTGACCCAGAACTTGACTTTTTTGGATCTGGCCCAGGCGGCCCCTGAATCCGCAAGTGCTTTATTCTAAAAGGCTTACGATTTGGATCCAGGCCGTGTGACGTGAAGCAAAGTTTGTGCGAAATTTCACGACCCGCCTTTTATCCGCATGCGTACTATAGTTGGGTTGCGATTCGCAGCCCTTGGTGGTGAGCGACGCAACTCCAAGCAGGGAATAACTCAAGCAATCTTCTGCGAATTTAGACAGCGGCCCGCGAACGATTCCTGCCACCTTTCTTGGGGTGCCGAAGGAACGAACCAGCGGGGCCGGTACAAGAGATGCGAGGCAATCATGGGACGCAAAGACGCCATTCTGAATATCCATCAAGTTCTGGTGAAGCGCCGTGACGCGCTGCGCAAGGCGCTGGCTGGCGACTTGAGCATGCTCCACGAACTGAAGGAACAAACGGCGGGGGACGTTATTGATGCGGCCCTCGATTCGGAGCAAAGTGAGATCAACTCGCAGCTGGCCGAAGTGGAAAGCCGGGAGTTGGCGAGCATTGAGAACGCGCTCAGGCAGATTCGAGCAGGCGAATACGGTCTGTGCGAAGGGTGTGCGGGGAAAATCCCCATGGCACGCTTGAACGCTTTACCCTACGTGACCACCTGTATCGAATGCCAGCGGGCCGCCGAACGAGCCGGAGACGGTTTGCGGCGCAATGTCGATTGGAGTCGGATCTTGGACTCTGCCGGGGACAATGACGTCTCGATTAACGACATTGAGATCGATGTCTCCTAAGACCCGTGGCCTGACCTGATCAGGTTCGTTGATTCGCCCTAGGTAAACAACAGGGCAAGCGTCGGAATCGCTCCGATGATTGCCCTGCTTTTTTTTGGCTTCCAATTCCAAACGGTGTCGCGATGCGCGCCCTCCTGGACGCTGGAAGCATGGACCGGACATCAGCAACGTCTCGCAACACAAGGACGTCATTCATGGTGCGGCGCAGTTCAACTTGGATGGCGGCCGGATTCCTGCTGCTAGGGCTAGGGCTGGGAATCTGTTTTGATCCATTTGCCTCTCGTCCTGTCGGGGCTCAAGAAGGGGGCGTGTTGACCGACGAGCAAGATCGCGACGCACGCTTCGAAGCGCTCGCCCGCGAGGTGGCTGCCATCCAGCGGCAGGGGAATATCCTCAAGACCGTCGTTCAACTGGCCAGCCCTTCGGTCGTTCATATCGAAGCCAAGAAGCCTAATCCGGCCAGCCGAAACCGAATGATCGAGGAGGCCGGGTCTGGCACGATTCTCAAGTTTGGCAACAAGTACTTCGTGCTGACCAATCGCCATGTGGTTCGAGGTGCAGAAACTGCCCGAATCAAAGTGGTGCTGGATGATGGAAGAGAAGTCCGTCCGCTGGTGGTGCGGGATGACGCTGATACGGATATTGCCGTGATGCAGATTGATGCTCCCCGGCTGGTTGCGGCCCGGCTGGGTAATAGCGATCAGGTGGAGATCGGTGACTTCGTACTCGCCATGGGGAGCCCTTTTGGCCTCAGTCGCTCAGTCACTTACGGCATCATCAGTGCCAAAGGACGACGCGACCTGGACCTCGACGATGGTGTCCGATATCAGGATTTCATGCAAACGGACGCTGCCATCAATCCTGGCAACAGCGGCGGGCCGTTGCTGAATATGCTCGGCGAAGTGATCGGAATGAACACCGCGATTGCCAGCAACTCAGGCGGCAACGAAGGCATTGGGTTTAGCATCCCCATCAACATGGCCATCATCATTGCTCGGCAACTGAGCGAGCAAGGGAGTGTTGAGCGGGCCTTTCTCGGCGTAAACCTCGATAGCAAGTTCGGCACCGAGGCAGCCGAGCAACTCGGACTGCCCGGCCTGATCGGTGCCCGAGTGACTGGCATCTCGCCCAACTCGCCGGCTTCCAGCGCTGACATCCAAGTTGGGGATGTGGTCTTGGAGTTCAATCACACGGATATTGAAGACGACATTCACCTGGTCAATATCGTGAGCCTGACCCCCGTGGACAAGGATGTGCCGGTGGTGCTCTGGCGGAACGGAAAGAAGATTGAGATCAAGGTTCGAGTCGGAAGTCGAGCGGCACTTCTCAAGCAAGGCCAATTGATCCCTCCGGCCGGAAGCGTTCCTGAGCAAGAACTTTCGCTAGGCCCGAATGATCCCATCTGGGACGTGCAGGGTTTAGGTCTGGCGGTGGTCGATATCAACCCTCGTCTGTCGAACACGTTGCGACTTGGGCCCAACATGCGAGGCGTGATCATTGCCGACGTCAGCCCTGATGGTCCCTCGGCCGGCAGGGTCCACCGTGGTGAGATCATTGACCTGGTCAACCGTCGTCCGATTCGGCATACGCAGGACCTTGCCAAAGTCCTCTCGCAACTCAGCAAGGAGCGAGATCTGGACCTGCATATTGTGCCACCGCAGTCAGGTCAGTTGGGACCCCGTACCGTGGTGGTGCCGGCAGATAGCCTGGTCCGGTAGAGCACCTCGCGCCGGATACCACTTGAGCTACCAAAAAAAACAGCCCAGCGATTTTGCATCGCTGGGCTGTTTGAGTATGCGAACGTTCTCTCTTGGAGCCTAGATCAGTTCAGCGATCGGCTCACGGTTATCCAGCAAGTATTGAGGCCGACCGTTCGGGTCGATCAGCTGGGTGCCATCAATGTCGATGCCCAATTGGCGGTAGACCGTGGCGAACACTTGCTGCAAGTGAACCGGACGGTCCTTGGCTTCTTCGCCCAATCGGTTGGTCGAACCAATCACCTGGCCAGTTCTCAAACCGCCACCAGCAAGGAAGAAGAACGAAGCCTTCGGCCAGTGGTCGCGACCAGCCGAGGCATTGATTCTCGGTGTCCGGCCAAACTCACCAGACATCATGATCAGCGTGTTGTCCAGCATGCCGCGGGCGTCCAGATCGTCAATCAACGTACCCAGGCCATCATCCAAGGCGGGGAGCTGGTCTCGCAGCAATCCAAAGTTGTTGCCATGGGTATCCCATCCACCCCAGCTGAAACTGACGCAGCGGCAGCCAACTTCAATCAGTCGGCGGGCAACCAAGAAACTGGTATTCGAACCGTGACGGCCACCCTTGCGGAATCCGTATCGGTCAATCGTGCGAGGATCTTCCTTGTTGACATCCAAGGCATCGCTCAACTCAGGCGAGGTGATCACGTTGATCGCCCGCTGGGTGAAGGAGTCGATGGCATCCATGGAACCTGAGCGATCCAGGGAAGAACGCATCCGGTCCAAACCAGTCAACAGCGAACGCCGGTCTTGGAGACGGTCCATGCTGACGCTGGAGTGCAACTTGAGATTCGCCCGGCCTGTTCCATCGGGACGATACGCGCCATGAACGCTGCCCAAGAATCCAGGACGGCCGAACCCGTTGAGCGACATAAAGCTGGGCACGGCACCATTCACGGCACCTTGAGTCTTGCTGATCACGGCACCGACGCCAGGACGACCACCCAGATTACGAAGGTTGTTCTCTTGCCAACCGGAATCTGACTGCGACGAGGCGTGTTCGTTATTGACGCCTGTCAACGAACGGACGATCGCAAACTTGTCGCCCATCTGCGACAACTTCGGAAAGTGTTCGCAGATATCCATGCCAGGCACGTTGGTGGCAATGGGATTGAATTCCCCGCGGAACTCGGCAGGAGCATCCGGCTTGAGATCAAAGGTGTCCATGTGCGTTGGACCACCACTCAAGTAGATGTTGATGACGTTAAGAGGGCGTCCATTCGAACCAGCCAACGCATCCGATCGAAACATGTCGGCCAATGTCAGGCCACCTGCAGCCAGGGCGCCGACCTGTAAGAACTGCCGACGCGAAACACCGTCGCAAAAGCCGCCACGCTGCTTTCCGTAGAACGTCAACATTGCATTGTTCCTTTGAAGATTCCGAGGTGGGCCTACCGGACCAGATGCTTCGAGACAAACTCGTTTGCAAATCAACATCTAATCGGTAGGAGAAACCATAGGGTGGGGTGAGAGTTAGGATATCAGATCTGTAGAACGGATCAATACCCGCCGATTACTTTTCTAGGGGGGAAGGCGCTCTTGTTTCAAACCACGCGGGATGGTTCGACATATCGCGTAACTGTATTCAGTAGAATGGTTTACAGGCAGTCGGCTCAGCCAAACAGGTTCGGGATGACGTCGCCATGCGGGATAATCATGATCGGCCGACCGGTCCGGGTGTAGTATTCCATGCGGGGATCAATCCCCACGGCGTGCAGTAGCGAGACGCCCAAGTCTTCGGGATGAATGTCGACGCCATCTGCCGGGGCGGCTCCACCAGCGTCGCTGGCTCCGATGATCTGCCCTGGCTTGACTCCGCCGCCAGCCATCAGGGACCAATTGACGCGGGGGTAGTGATCTCGCCCAACGTTCTCGTTGATCTTGGGGGTTCGTCCAAACTCACCCATCACCACCACCAGCGTCCGATCGAGCAGCCCTTTGCTTTCCAACGTTTGCAACGCGGCTGGGAGCCCGGCATCCAGTTGAGGCAGCAACCTGGCATGCCCTGTGAAATTGTCCGTGTGGGTATCCCAGCCTGAGAAGGTGACGGTCACGAACGGCACCTTGTACTCGATCAACCGGCAGGCAAGTAGCATCCCTTGCGAGAAGTCATCGGTGCCAAACAACTTGCTGATCGACTCTGGCTCACGGCTGGTATCGAAGGCTTCGCGAGCGCGAGGGGAAGTGATCATTTCGTAGGCTTGTTTGCCAAACTGATCCAGCGCCTCAAGCAAGGCACTGTTGGTTTCCTCTTGGCGGAAAAGCGTATCCACCTTCTGCAAAAGCTGTTGGCGGTTTTGGATCTTGTCCAGTGTCACGCCCTCCGACAGGGCAATACCGCGCACCTGAAATGGCTGGCCCGGCTTGGGAACGTCGTTGGTCTTGAGCGCGGCGTAGGCGTCTCCCAGGTAGCCAGCTGACCACTCGGTGGCCGGCACCGCCACGTACGAAGGTAAATCGGGAGGGGCGGGACGCTCTTTGGCCAGGACCGAACCGAACGATGGATACACAACCGCCGGACTCGGGGCATTGCCGGTCGAAATGTACTGTTGGCCCAGCGGATGCGCGCCGGCTGTGTGATGGATGCCGCGAATCAACGTGCAGCGATCCATCAGCTTGGAGAGCTGCGGCAAGTGCTCGCAAACTTGCAGACCCGCCAGGCTCGAATCAATCGGCTGGTACGGACCGCGCGTTTCGGCAGGCCCCTCTGGCTTCATGTCCAGCGTATCCAAATGGGCGGGCCCACCTGCCAGATTGACGAACAGCACTGAGTCTGCGGAGCTTGGAAGCTTGGCACCCCCTTCGCCTGCCTGGGAGCAGCGGAGCAGATCACTCCAGGCGAGACCGGTCCCTCCCATGACGCCAACCTTCAGCATGTCTCGGCGAGTCAGTCCGTCGCAAAATCGTTTCAACATGGAAGCATTCCTCGACCAAATGGAAAGTCGGTTGCCTGCGTTACTTGTAAGAAAGAAGCCGTGCAATTGGCCCTTCCTCCCTACGGCGATTCACCGGTTGGCGGCACCGACGCATTGTCTTCAGCCACGCCGTCGGCTTTGGGCGGCTCGGACTTGTTCGGGTTCGCCTGCTTGGGGGAGGAAACAACTGAATCACTGCAGTGCGTTTCTTAGCGCAGGCAAAATCCAGTGCTGTCCGGCCTGCCTTGTCTTTAGAATTCGGGTCGCCTCCGGCTTTGACGAGATGTTCCACCACCTCTTTGTGCCCATTCTGTGCGGCCAACATCATGGCGGTGACGCCACTGCGTTTGAGAACGAGACTCACGTCGGCACCCGCCTGGAGCAACGCTTCGACGGCTTCCGTCCGACCGTTTTGAGCGGCCAGAATCAGCGGTGTGGTGCCACCTGGCAACGAGGCATCCACAGGAACTTCCAACGCCAACAGCCGATCGATAATGGGCGCAAACCCTCGGGCTGCGGCATAATGCAGCGTGGTGGCTCCCCGACTTGTACTTTTGGGATCGGCCCCGGCTTCGAGCAACAGATCCACCACCTCAGGCACTCCGCGGTCACAGGCAACCATCAACGGCGTGATGCCGTTGGGTGCTGTCCGATTCGGGTCTGCCTCGGCGGTCAGGATCACTTGCACGGTCTGCACGTTCCCACTCTGCACGCTGGCCACCAGCGGCGTGACACCGCCCGGTAGCAATTCGTCGGAAACTGCCCCTTGTTCCAGAAGATGAGAAACAACCTGGGCGGAACCTTTGGATGCCGCGTAGTAGACCGCGGTACCGCGACGCGTGGTTTGCTTGACTTCGGCACCTGCCTCGATCAATTGCTGCACCAACTCCAGGTTACCTTGATGGGCGGCTACCATCAGGGGAGTCATCCCATCTGCATTCTCTTGCTTGACGTCCTCGCCAGCGTCGAGCAACTTCTTGACCACAGCCGCGTCTCCCGTCTGGACCGCGGTATGTAGTGGAAACGGGTCCGGCTTGGCCGCTTCGGCTTCCGAAGCTGGCGCGGGAGACTCGGCATCGGCAGTTTTCTCGGTCGGCTGGACAGCCATCGCGGGCAGCGACGGAGCCACGCCAAACAATAAGAACGTGCCGAAGAGGATTGACCAGAAGGTAGGGAGCATACGTAGGTGGGATCGCGGCATGGGCCTCACTCGCAATTCGATGAATCAGGACTCCGAACCTGGCAGGAGGACTGCGCGCATACGCAACCCTGCCCACCTACCCCTGTGGAGCCATGGAAGATAGTTTCCCCACTTCTGGACCAAATGGCAAATGGTTTCTGGCAGAGATCGTCGTACGAGCCTGAGACGATCCCCCTTTGCCTGGCCGCTTAGAGCAGGTGCCGAGCTTTCGCTTCGAGGTAACTATTGACGAGCGGAGCGGTCAGGTCTTCGGGAAAGACATCCACGCAAAGCACCCCTTTGCGAGTCAGGTCCGTGAGCACCTGTTGCCGCCAATTGAGAATTTGGCAAGCCGCGGCGGTCTGGTACAAGGCATCGCCACGTGGATTCTCCGTTGCGGCCACATCAAAGATTTTGCGATCTCGCAGCAGCACCCCCAGCGGCAGATGTCGGCCTACCAGGTTGGTCAAGTAGCTCTGCGT
>CALOEH010000077.1:0-51823 GCA_942492195.1 uncultured Planctomycetia bacterium
TTATTCACCGCGCCGGTAGAAGATTTTTGAAACCATTGCGTGATTTCCTGGGTTTCATAGGGTAGATGGAAAGGTCCCTTGGACGCGGAAGGATCACGCAATGGGTGAAGCTCAGGGTACTCTGTTTGAGCCGGAGTTCAATCGGTCGGTGAAGGTGGAAACTTCGCAGCAGCGGATCACTTCGCATGCCGGAGCGGTGCTGCTGCGGGAGCTGGATCACAAGCTTGGGCTGGTGGAATCTCTGGCCTCGCAGCTGGTTGATCCGCGCGATCCCAATCGGATTCGCTATACGGCCGTCGAACTGCTGCGGGAGCGGATGTACGCACTCGCGATGGGCGAGGAGAACCAGGACGACTTGGACCGCCTGGCCCACGACCCGGCTCTACGAATGGCCGCCTGGGACCGACCGGGCCAAGGCGTTCTCGAAGAACGACTAGCCAGCCAGCCGACGCAGTCGCGGTTGCTCGCCTGGCTGGCCAAGGCTCCCCAAAACCGCGAGGCGGTGCGGCACGCGCTGTTCGATTGGACTCATCGCCATCTGCGGAGCACGCGCGGTGCCAGAGGTCGGGCCGTCAACCGCGCGACGGTCGACATCGACAGCTTTGCCGTGCGAGTTCACGGCGAGCAACACGGCGCCGGTTACAACGGCCACGTGCGTGAGGTCATGTACTATCCGCAGGTGGCCAGCTTCTCCGTTGAAGGAGACTACGACAGCACGATGCGTGGCCATCGGCTCAGCAACGGCTTCATCCACGCCACGCTGCGGCAAGGCCAGGTGCACACCGCGCAAGGGTCGCGACGTTTCATGCGACGCGTGGTGGAGCATGCTCGCCAGATGGCGAGGAGCTTCGACCTGCGGTTGGACGCTGGCTTCACCATCGGTGCGGTGCTGGATGACCTGAGCGATCAAAAAGTGCGTTTTTGCGGGCGTTTGAGGAAGAATCCGGTTCTGGATCGCTTGGTCGAACCGCATCTTCAAAGGCCCCCAGGTCGTCCGCCGCGCGGCGGTTATGAGAAAGTCATCGAACTCGGAAGCTATCGCGCCGAAAGTTGGCAGCACTCGCAGCGGTTGATTCTGGTGGTGGTCGATCAGCCTGATTCACGCACCGGGCAACTCAACTTGCTGCCGCGTTACTTCTTCCTGGTGACCAACTGGCCATGCACGCTGCGCAGCGGCGAAGACGTGTTGGCCCACTATCGCCGGCGCGGCACGTTCGAAGATCGCCTGGGAGAATTCAATGAGGCAATCGGTCCACATCTTTCGTCGCGCGGATTCGTCGACAACGAAGTCACGCTGCTGCTGGCCTTGCTGGCTTTCAACCTGGCCACGATGCTCCGCAACGAACTGGAAGACGAGTTAGGCGGCTGCTGGGACCTGCACCGATTTCAACGCACCGTGCTGCGGGCAGGCGGCCGCGTGGTCAAGCACTCGCGCCGCTTGTGGCTCCACATCGAGCAAGGTCTTTCGGCTCTTTGGAGCATCGTCGCCGCGCGGATCAGCCAACTCCGCTTGCCTGGCAACTGGCGAAGCCGCGCGCGGTGCTCGTCATCGCGAATGGGTTCCCCCACCTCGGCACGCGCACCTGGCGTACGTTCCACGCGACTGACACCTCACCAACTCTTCCCATCACCAACCGCTGCCCCTGGGGGAAAGGGGGCGGTCTGCGCTCATTCAACTCGCCAATCCCCAACCAGCAATCCCAGCCGCCCGCAGCACCTTGAAAAACCGCGTGGTGAATAATGCGGGTTTAAAGGTCAACTCGATATGGGAATACAACGTCAGCTAGTGGATTATCTTCAGCAACAGGTCGATGAGCACCGCGCAGACATAAAACTCACGAGGATGCTTTGGTATGTACTTAGTGGCAAGGGTGGATCCGATTATCGAAGCAATACGCGGGCTGTGCGTACATTCCGTGGCGCAATACTTGAATCACCGGACGGGGCGACTGCGTTTGCGATCGCAATGAGAGACCTATTTGAGTACCACCGTGAGCCTCCTCGAACTCGTGCGCTGGATGCGGAACTTCAAAACTCGATTCTTATAGCACGCAACAATGCCGAAGGTGAAGCGAGAGAAGTGCTGGACTGGTTATGCGCTTTCTACGACAACGACATTGATGAAGACTGAGCTTTCGGCGAGATGGCACTCAACGGCGGCGTGGCACTGCTGAACTTTGCCCTTGCCTTGCATTTTCGGGTGCCATTGCTGCCCTTAACTGAGTAGGGTACGCTGTGCGTATCTGATTGCGCGAGCGAGTGAACGGTACGCACAGCGTACGCTACGTTGCTAGATAAAAAAGGTGCAATATGTATACAATCATCGTCCTCTCTCTGCTCAGTGGTTATGTAGATGAGGCGGTGGCACCTGGTTCTATCGTCCACTGGAATGGTCGCACGGAACCCTTTGGCGGTATGGCGACTTTGGAGGCAACTGCCACGTCCCTCCTCAAGCAAGATTGGCCAACTGACGTCCGTAGCGACCTGCATAGATGCCGGTCTGATGCCCGACGTGCCATGGGGAACATTTCTGGCGCAGTCTCGGATCTGGAGGCCGCGACGCTTCTGACACCCAACCAACGTGACCTATTGTGGCGAGTTTTCCGGATCGGCCTGACAATTCCCGAATATCAAGAGAAGTCTTTCAAGAATGCGCTTCGGCTCAAGAAGGAACTTCCGAGATTCGCTCCCGCAACTTTCATAGTAGGAGAATACTATCAGCAAGAAGGTCGGCACATAGAGGCAGTTCTGGAATTTGAGGCAGCGACACAATTGGCCCCCACTTTCACGCCTGCTTGGGTTGCCTGCGCCGAGAGTAATTGGGAACTAAAGAGGTTTGCCAGGTGCCTGGAGAACACAACCCAAGCGTTGTATGCCCCACCGCTGCCACTGAAACAGCAGTCCGAGTTGTATAACATCCGCGGTCGCGCGCTACGCCAGCTTGGACAAGCTGAGAAAGCCGAGGCGTGTTTTCAGCTTGCGCGAGGTCTCAAGCTTGCTAACCCACAGGATCAAGATGCCGCAACAGTAGCCGAGGCAATGAATGACCTGCAGAACTCCCCTTCGGAAGCTGTCCGGCTTGCCACGCTACTATTGCGAGCGGACGTTCTGCACGATCAAAAAAAGCCCGAGTTGGCGCTGCGGGATATCAAAGAAGCAAGTTCGATTTCACCGGACAACCGTGAGGTTGGATGGCGATTGGCGCGCGCCTCTATGGTTGTCACCGGTACGCGACAGCAAGGGATGCAAATGGCAGAAGAACTCGCAGAAGAATACGGCTTTGCCCCTGGAGCGTATGTGAATGCCCAGCGTTTGACGTTGTTGAACAGGGAGGGCGAAGCATACAAGGAGTTGGTCAGGGCTACCGAAATAGATCCTGACTTCACACGTGCTTGGATACCACGAATGGGAATTGACTTGCAACACCAGCGGGTTGAGGCAGTCATCGAAGGCTCCAACGGGGCACTCACTGCGTTACCGTTGTCGCTCACCTCAGAAAGCAGGGTGCACGTGGGGCGCGGTCTCGCATTTCTTGTCCTTGAGGACACTTCCCAGGCGGAAGCGAACTTGCTGTTTTCCTTGCGTTTGGATCCCAGTCACGACCTGACGTTGCAAAGTTTGTGGCAGTGCTACGCGAATCAGTGGAAATTTGATGCGAGTGCTTCCGTCAGCGCAGTGGCCGTTAAGCTGCGTGCCGACGGCGATCAGTTTCAGCGGATGCACGGGCTTTCTCTAGCTTGGACTGGTAAGGGCGCAGCAAGTCTGGCATCTTGCCAGCGCGCGGTGGAAAAAGATAAATGCGCGACGAACTTGTGCGCATTGGGGCAGTGCTACGCTAGTAACGGGGATTTCATTCGCGCACTCGACCTTTACAACATGGCAATGTCAGAAGAACAAAACGAGCAATTCGATGCCAAACCAGCTGCCGCGTTCTTGATGGCCACGTGCCCTGTCGCAGAGTTTCGAAATGGCGCTGCGGCACGACAATTAATGGCCGGTAACATATCCGAAACAACTCCACCCTGGGATCGACGCATGTTGTTGTTCGTGCGTGCGCTAGCCGAGGCCGAGTGTGGGGATTTTGATGCCGCGATGAAGACTCTTGAAGGTGCCTTGGACGAGGGGAAACCGACTCCCTACGAAATTCGAGCAGCAGCGGAGCTAACGGGCCTGTTCAGGCAAGGGCATGCCTATCGCCATGACCCTCGCGCTCCTGAGGGACATCGATTTGAGTTCACCATGGCAGGTTATGGGTGGCAAAACTGAACCTTGCTGTGGTTGGCACTGACGAATCGTTATGTTTGTGTGAGCGGCACAACTCTGGCGTCTGCAGCTGCCCGACTGGCTACCCGTTTGCATGCTGTCGAGGATGTACTGGTAGAAGTAGTTGTTCATCGGGCATCCTGCCCGATAAACGGGTTGGCGGCTGAGTCGCTGACCTTGATACGATGTGGCGAACCGCCATGTCGACGTTTTCCTACCCACGTGCGTGAGCGGTACAGATCCGGCGTCTTGCGGGAGTTGGCGAGGTAGCTGGAGCGGCGTTGGCGCGGGCGGCACGTTTGCGGTTGGCTCGGCGTTGGGCCTGGCCGATGCGTAGCTTGAGGCGGTGCTGGGGATGGGCTTCTAGCCAACGGTCAGGCAAGAGTGTGAGGAGCTCGTCGCCGCTGAGAAGAGGGAGTCGCACGAACACGTCGTGAAGATATGCTTGCGGGTCGATGTGCGTGAGCGGTACAAATCTCGCGTCTTCGGAGCCCGCCGCTGGTCCGTTAGCATGCTGAGTTTTCGAGCATGTACTGGCAGAGGAGGCGGTGATGGGTCGGCAACGTAGTGGGGAGCGGGAAGCGTTTTGGCGGGATGTCGTGTCTCGGCAGGCAGCGAGTGGGCAGACGGTGGCAATGTTCTGCCAGAGGGAGAAGATTTCGCCGCCATCGTTCTATGTGTGGCGGAAGAAGCTGCATCGGCAGGTATTATCGCCGCAGTTCGTTCCAATCACGACGGCGACGTTCCGTTCACACTGGGCGGGATGACGGTCCAGGGGCACACGCTCGATCTTTCTTGTGTCCGCTAGGTCTGCGGCGGAACGGTCTTTCACTGGACTCGCTGTCGGTAGAGCTCGGTGTACGCCGTGGCCATGGCCGATGGTGTGAATCGTTCGGCGGCCAAGGCGCGGCCGGCGGTTGCAACCTGATCGGCTCTGGCCGGTTCGTCGATCAGCCATTTCATCCGTTTCGAAAGCTCGGGGGCAATCCCAGGCGGGTACAAAAGTCCAGCTTCGGGGCGCGTTTGGCTGCCAGCGTGCGCCAGTGCGAGCATCTCTCGGTGGCAACCGGTATCCGCGGCTATCACTGCAACGCCGTGAGACATTGCTTCGAGTCCACTTTGGGGAATCCCGCCTGTGGTGTGGGCAATGCACAAGCTGTCAAAGTGCGGAATCCAGCGTGACGCGAATTGCCGACCGACAAAGTGGATCCGGTCTCCGCGGCGTACCTGACTGCTGAACCGCTCCAGCCAGCGGCGATCGGGACCGTCTCCCACAATTACCAGATGCAGGTTCGGCCGGATAGCTACGAGCAGGTCGGTGGCCCAAATCAATTCGCGGTGACGAGAAAAGCTGCTCAGTCGGCCCACCGCCCCCGCCACCCAGGCGTCAGCAGGAATCTGCAGCGGGGCGAACAGGGATTCTCGCGACACCTGTTTGGTGTGGGGCCCTGGCAATTCTACACCAGGTAAAACAATCTGGCACCGTTCGGCCAGTGCTCGGCGGGCGGGCTGGTTGCTTTGCCGAATCGAACTGCGGAGCGACTCGCAAGGGAGCACCAAACTTGCCTTGCGCTGCAACCAGGCGGCCAGGCGGCCCGAGCGTGGATCGAACCGAGATTCGGGAGCGGACCGCAACGTAAGCACGCCGGTGTAGCCCATGGCGGCCACGTAGTTGGCGGACCAGTTTCCCCAACAATGCACCAGCTTGGGACGAACCTTCCCAAGATACCGGTACAACTGAATGGCCGTGAGCGGATCGGTTCTCCAGCGATGGGCAAAAAACTTGACCTCCACATGGGCCGGCATTTCGAGACTGGAGATCTCCGGGCGTTGATCCAGCACGGCACAATGGATCTCAAATTCCGCAGGATCCAAGTGCCGGGCCAACAATGCCACCTGCTGGGCGGCACCGCTTTGGTCCAAGGTATCCACAATGTAGACGAGGCGAACGGTCACAGGCCAATATGCTCGAGTGAAGGCCGGGCCAAGCGGTCGAAGAGCGTCCGATGGGCCAGGGTCATTTGTTCCAAACTAAAACAGGTGGCAGCACGCTGACGCGCGGCCTCACCCAACCGCTGTCGCAACGGGGCAGATTGCCACAACGCACCGAGCGCTTGTTGCCAGAGGTCAGCCTGACCGGCAACCGGCAACAGCCCGGTTTCGTCAGGAATGACTGCTTCGCGATGCCCGGGCGTGTCTGAGGCCACCACCGGCAGTCCAGCCGCCATGGCTTCGAGGATAGCGGTCGAGAGCCCCGCGTCGCTCGAAGGTTGCAGCAGGACGTCAGCCGCCATGAGGATATCGCTCACGTCGTCGAATGTGCCAGGCAGCACCATTCGCCCCGTCAGCCTGCGCTGCGCGATCCGCCGTGCCAACTCGTCACGATAGGGACCATCTCCCACAATCCAGAGATACGCGTTGGCTTGCTGAGAGAGCATCTGTTCCCAGGTCGAAACGAGAAACTCCAACTGCTTGGCTGCGGTGATGGTTCCAAGAAAGACCCCCACCAGCGCACCGTCCGGAAGCAGCAACGTGGAGTTGGCATCGGCCAGCGCACGGCGGGCCGCCTGCTGTTTCTCGGGCGTGCGTTGCGGCAGCCGCGGGACACCTGTCTGGCAAAGTTGGATCCGTTGCCGCGGATAACCAGCGGCGATGAGTTCCTGTTCGACAGCACGGTTAGGAGCAATCACAGCATCTGCCGCAAAACAGCTACGTTTGATCCGTTGCCCAAAGTGGGCATTGAGTTGCCAGTGGCAATCTCCGTCCATCCCACCGCGCTCGGCTCGCAGCGCCACGGCCAGTTTGGATTGTCGGGCCACGGCAAGCACGGCTTGGGCTTCGTGCTTCAACTCCGAGACGCAAACCACGTCAAAATCTCTTCGGTTTTGCTTGAGCCAACGGGAGAGCGCTCGGGTGTAAGAACCTCCCCACAGCGCGATGGATGCCGCTGAGAGTCGAATCACCGGAGCCCCGTTGTACTCGATTCGGTCCGGCCAGGCGGGCGATCCGCCAGTCACCACGGTTGCCTGAAAATCGTCAGCGGTGAGTTCACGCACCAATCGCGCAACGGTAACCTCGGGCCCTCCGGCGTAGGGCCAAAAACGCCGCGTTACGAACGCCACGCGAAGAGGGGTCACGCTGGGGGCCTCGATAGGTCGTCGTCGGACAAAACCGCCACGTACGGCAGGTTGCGGTACAAGTCGTTGTAATCCAATCCGTATCCTACAACGAACTGGTCGGGAATATCGAACGCCCAATAATCCGGTTGCACGTCCACCTGCTGGCGATCTCGCTTTCGCAGCAGCACCGCCGAACGCAATGTGGCAGGCTGCATCTCAAGAATCTGACGGGTCAAGGCAGCCAGCGTATGACCAGTATCAAAAATGTCATCCACCAGCAGCACGTGCCGATCCCGCAGCGGAGGGAGAGGGGCCTCGATGATCAACTCCCCCGGTGTCGTTGCCGTGCCGCGATAGCTGCTCGCTTGCAACAAGGCAATGCGGAGCGGCATTTCCAAGTGCCGGATCAGATCAGCCACCAGGATCAGGCTGCCCGTCAAAACCCCCACCACGGTTACCGGGGTTTGCCGGTAGTGGTCGCCGATGGTTCGAGCCAGTTGCGCAACTCCGTCTCGAACTTCAGCTTCGGTAAGGAGTATGTTCACGACCTGGACCTATCACAAAAAACGCACTCGTTGCGGGCAATACCCACCTTCAGCGGGAGAGCAAACCTCGCAATCATCAATGGTCGGACAGTATAACCGGCACCCTCCTCGAAAACCAAAGGGGTCGGCGACTTCGACCCTCAGTGTGGCATACGCTTTCGAGAATACGAATTCTCAAAGTTCCCTCGCTCTCGAGTGCTGTCCATGCGCGTGCTGATTGCCGAAGACGATAAGTCGATGCGAATGCTCCTGATGGAAACGCTTCGACTGCTTGGAGTCGAGACCATTGTCGAAACGTCCAACGGACATGACGCGTTGCTCGCGTTTCGGACCCAACCGTTCGATCTGGTCATCACGGACTGGCGCATGCCCAGCATGAACGGACTGGAACTCGTCGAGCACATTCGCATCCTTAACTCCACCGTCCCGGTGGTGATGTGCACCGTCGTGGACGAGTTGAATCGAGAACTCCAAGCCATGGCTTCGGGAGTTACTGCCTACCTGACCAAACCTTGTCCCATTTCCGAAATGCGGCAGAAGTTGGAACAGGTGCTGGCCGAGGTTTGCCCATCTGGTTGAGGGGACAACCGTCAACATCGTTGTCACCCATCAGGCATGTGGCGTTTAGGCAACATTTATGGGGCCAAAATACCACCTGACTTGACTGAGCGCTCTATAGTTCCAAGGCGTCACGCCTTGCCAGATGCGAACTTTCGAGTCCCCGCCTGAGTCCGTTCATGCAACATGCAGCCATGCCTCCCCGAACGTTGCAGATCCGCCGACTCGGTAGGAGCGCTGCCGCATGGATAGCATGCGCCGCGTTCGGCCTGACGCTGCTGACAACATTGGCGGCTCAAGCCAACGAAACCGGTCCGCTCCGAGGTGACGATCCTCGGCTGAGTGAGTATCTGCTTCTTTCGCCGGCTGAGCGAGTTCTGTTCAGTAGCGTTCAGACCGAAGCATTCAACGAAGCCGGGCTTTTCGAAGCTAGTTTGGTTGCCAGCGGCGTCCAAGATGCGGCGCGCCGCCAAGCCTATCAGGATCAGTTGAAGCGGTTGATCGATCGTTTGCAGTCTGAGATTTCTGCCGACGGGGACGAATTCGACAAGGCGCTCGCTGTCTTTGAGTGGATGCACAAAGAACTGCTGTATGGTGGTTACGACCTCAAGGCGAGCAGTCTGGCCGAGGTCTTGGATCATGGGAAGTTCAACTGTGTCAGTTCCGTCGTTCTCTATCAGTGCCTCTGCCGCGCGGTGAAGATCAGCGCGTACGGTATCGAAGTACCCGCCCATGCCTTCTGCGGTGTGCAGTTCGCAGATCGGGCGATTGATGTCGAAACCACCTGCCCCACTTGGTTCGAAGTGCTGACAGATCCCAAGCGTCGTCAGGCCTCGCTCGAAGAAGTCTTGGGCAGTCAGCACAATTCCAGCTATGTGCAGCGGCGCAAGCTGAGCCCCGCTGGGATTATCGCCATCTTGTACTACAACCGCGGCGTGGAATATGTGGAGGGGCGGCAGTTTGCCTTGGCGGTGGATGCCAATCTCAAGGCACTGCTGCTTGACCCTGCCAGTGCCACCAGCCGCGGCAATCTGCTGGCCGCCATCAATAATTGGGCCCTGGATCAGGCAGAACGGGGAGAATTCGAACCTGCCCTGGAGATGCTCGAGCGTGGCATCCAGGTCGCACCCGAGCACGACCTGTTCCACTCGAATCGACGGGCGCTCTGCGGTCAATGGCTGCGGCGACTGTGCGACCAGGGAGAGTTTGACCACGCGGCTCAGGTTGCCCAACAGCAGTGGCAATCCGTTGCGGCGAATCATGGACTGCCGCCGCTGTTGGACGTTTACCGACAGTGGGGAACCGCCTTGGCGGTACGCGGCGATGTAACGTCTGCCACGGCGCTGTTCCATGCGCTGGAGAATGATCCGGCCAGCCAGGTAGCTGCCGGAGCGGCCAAAGTAGCCATGTTCGAACAAGCGGCACAGCAGCTCGCTGTCGAGGAACGATTTGATCCTGCCTTGCGTCTGCTTGCCGTGGCGCTGAGCGAGTTCCCTAACCATAGCCGGCTGACGACTTGCCGCCGCAGTATCGTCGGACGCTGGCACACTCAGGCCGTAGAAACAGGGGACTATGTCGAGGCCGTGGACCGCATCCATCAGGCCAACGCCTTGGGAGCCCTCGATTGGTCAGCCGCTGAGCTTCTCAGTCAGGCGTACCTGCGCTGGGCAGCCGAGACTTTGCAGGCAGGGGAACTGCGAGACACGCTCAAGATTGCGGACAACGCCCAACACGACCCACTCTTGCGACGTTTCTATCCGGCGGGCACGGACCTGCTGCCGCAGTTGCTACAAGACGCACTGGCGCAGCCGATCGCCTCAGGAGAGTTGGATCAGACCATGCAGCGGCTCGATGTCCTGTCGGCATTCCCCAGCGTCACCCGCCGCAGCGAACTCTGGCAGGAGCTTCAGCAGCAGGTATTTCGTGCCCTGCAGCGGCGTGCCGCCGTGGCCATCTCGCAGCGTGATTCCCGCACCACGCGGCAACTCTATCTGCTCGTTCGGCAAAAGCGCCGTTTTCTCCACCAACACGGAGAAACGTCAACAAGCATGGAACTGGCACACCATGGCCCAACGTCGCTAATGAGCAGCCCGTGTTCCGCAGGTGGGCCTTGCCAGCGAAGCTCAGTTTAGGCGATCGAACTCCGACGTTGAACGGAAGGCACTTCCTATCAAACGGCAAAATGCCATGCCGACGCTAGACGTCGGCATGGCACCGTTGCAACTGCTCAAACTGGTTAGAGGTTTTACCTCGTTAGGCTTTGGCCGGAACTTCGAATCCTTGACGATAGTTGCGGGTGAGCATGGCGTTGGCGTCATCGCTTCCGATAAAGGTTTCGGTCTGGGGGTCGATCTTGAGGGTCTTGCCGAATCCGATCTCGCTGTTGTTGACCGCTACGCCGTTGTTGGCCAGGTGTTCGCTGAACCGCTCGAAGGTTTGCACGTTCTCGCTGGAGCCCGCCAGGCGACTCTTGGCTTCTGGGGCAGGGATTTTTTCCCCCAGCAGGTAGGAGATGTTGCCCAAGTGGCACAAGGCGCTGGAGAGGTGACCTTCGAGAATGTCACCGTTGAGCTCTTTGTAATCCCGACTGCGGACGGCGGTGAGGAAGTTGTTGAAATGGTGGCTGTCCGAGCCATCTTTCCAGGTTTTGATCTCTTCGCCATGTTGGTCGAAAGCGGTTCCGCCATTGTAGCTGGGCGAAACGAAGTAGCCTTCGGTGCCGTAGAAGATCACGCCGATCTTGGATCCGCGGAGTGCTTCGGTGGGGAGTCCGCGCACTTCGAAGACCAGTTGCTTGTCCCCGTAGTCATGGACGCAGACCTGCGTGTTGGCCGTTTCGCCAGCGTCTTCATAACCGTAGCGTCCGCCGTAGCTCTGGACGCCGTTGCCAATGTGCTTGAGGTTCAAACCCCAGCGGGCAATGTCCATCTGGTGGATGCCTTGGTTGCCAAGATCGCCGTTGCCGTAGGGCCACTGCCAGTGCCAATCGTAGTGGAACTGCTTGCGGGTGATCGGGGCCTCAGGGGCTGGGCCGAGCCAGAGGTTGTAGTCCACGCCGCTGGGGACGGGATAGTTGTCCTTGGGGCCAATGGACTTGCGCGGCTTGTAGCAGAGACCGCGAGCGAGCTTGACGTCACCCAGCTTGCCATCGTGAATGTACTTGATGGCTTCCTGCATGCCGGGATTCGAACGGCTTTGCGTTCCGCACTGACAAATCTGGCCCGTCTTGCGGGCAACTTCGACAATCCGCCGACCTTCGCTCACGTTGTGGCTGACGGGCTTCTCCACATAAACGTCTTTGCCGGCTTGCATGGCCCAAATCGCGGCCAGAGCGTGCCAATGGTTGGGCGTGGCAATGGTGACAATGTCCACCGACTTGTCATCGAAGACGCGACGTAGGTCCTGAACGTACGTGGGGGCCTTGCCTTGTTTCTTGCCCACCGCTTCTGCCCGACTGCGGCCAACTCCTTCGTCCACGTCACAGATATACGTGACGTCCGTCTGCGATCCGCCAGCGTAGGCTGAGATGTGGCTGTTGCCACGTCCCCGCACACCAATCACGGCGACGTTGAGCCGCTCGTTGGGGCTCTTTTGAATCTTCTCTTCAGCAGCTAGCAGCGAAGACGACGAACCAGCGGCCAATGTGGCGGCCGTTGCCAGCATCGAATCTTCGAGAAATCGACGGCGAGAAATCGACATGAGGACTCCTTCAAGAACACGAAGAGGGAAAGCGTAAGGTGGGAAATAGAAAGAACGCCTGAACCAGCACCGATGGCTCCAGGCGCATAGGGTTTATGTAACCTTAAAGTTTACCAAACCAGCGGCCCGATTCGCCAGCTTTTCTTGAGCCTGGAAATCGAGAAGGGTGGCGGGCTCGTCAGTCGCGGAGCACCAGGACGGGGCAGTGGGCCAAGCGAACCACCCGTTCGGCCACCGACCCGATCAGCCATCGCTTGATGCCAGTGCGTCCGTGCGAGGGCATCACGATCAGGTCGGCTTCGATTCCCGAAGCGTACTCGGCGATCTCATGCCCTGGCTCGCCGAACCGAACCGCAATGTCCACCCCTTCCTGCTTGGCGTCGCTGAGCCGCTGCAGCAGGGCCTGCTCGGCGTGACGACTGCGGCTTTCGTCATCGACCGTGATCCAGGTCACTCCTGGTTCTGCCGGATCAATGGCTGGCAGTACGTGTACCAAATGCACTCGATGAGCCGCGTCGACAAATTCCAATGCCCTGTCCAACGCGGCAAAGGACTGCTCGGAGAAATCAACCGGCACAACCACGCTGCGTCGAGGTAACCAGGCCATTTGCTCGCGCTCTCTGTGCCGCCGCGCGTCGCACGGCGAGTCACGGAAAAGAGAAAACCGAACGCCGGCGCGCACCCGCCTTCGCGACCAGCAACTGCCTGACAGTGTACCCGTTCAAGCGTTGCGTGGAAAATCGCGAAGCGGGATTCACGGTGCGGAGCATAGCGCACAATGGAGTTGCCGTGCCTGGAATTGCGGTGTTCTCAAACCATCGGCTCAGCCAAAGGGTACTTCTCGGCGCTGCCCCAAAGACGCCCGAAGCGAGCAGTGAGGTCGGTAAAGATGACCAACCTCAACGTCAAGATCACCGCCAGCAGCACGGCGAGTGCCAGAATTGGCTTGGGTTTTTGCGTCACGTAGATTTCGGACGTACCGATTTCGACCCGTTGCCGGGGAGCGATCGGGAGCCCGTAAGCTGCGGCAATCTGTTTGATTTCGACCAGGTGAACGACTGGGACACCACGCCGCATGAACCGGGTCATGACGGAATCTATATCCATGGCAGTGGGGGGGGCGGTCAGGTTGAGTCCCGGTTGGTAACGGTCCTTTCCTTCTGCGCGTCCGACGCTCGCGGCGCCGCCGCCAACGTTGATATAGGCTGCGTATTGGCCGCCTGGCGCTGCAGCGTCGTAGTGCCGCATGCGGGCTTCGATGCTGGCTGCCAGGTTCGCTTCTTCGATCACGTCCAGTTGATTGCGGGCGAGTGCCGCGCGCAGCAGCTGTTCGCCTTCGTCGGTTTGGCTGATCGCCAGGTCTTCCATCCCGCCCAACGAGGCGGCTTGGCTGCGCGTGGAAAAGACCCGCCGCCGGGCGAGGTCACGCTCCATATCAATCCACAGCAAGTCCGGCAGGTTGGCACCGTACTGAGAGCCCGAGGCACTGGAAATCACGACGCCTTCGACGCCCAACGTTTCCAATGCCGCATAGGTGCAGAGATTGAGGGCGGGAAACGAACCTGAGCATCCCACGGCGACTCGATCTCCTCGCTGCACGCCTGCCTGTTTAAGCATGTCGATCAGTACGGCGGCAAAGTCAGGATTCACCGAAGTCTGTTTCGACGTCAAACTGCCAGGCACGCTGGTCACCGCACTGCGAGACAGCCCAATCAATCCACTCTCGGTAGGGTCCAACAGTGGGTCAATCTGGTAACCGCGGCGGAGTCGGATTTGACGGACCGTCGAAAACGCATCGGCCGCCCGATGTGCTGCGGCCAGTTTCTCCCGCTCGTGCGGTTGACGGATGGTCTGAGGGTAATGCTCCACCAACCACAACCCTGCCATAGCGGCGATGGCAATCAACGCCAGCGGAAGTTTGGGACGCTGCTGGGGACGCCAGTAGATGCGTTTCATCGCGAAATATCCTGGTTGCGAGCTGGGGTCGAAAGAGATTTCCTATGTAGAACAGTTTTCTCAACTGTTCACCTGCAGATGCGCCGAATGGTTATTGTTGGTCCCTGAACCGTTGGGGCAACTGTTCTACAAAGCGAGATTGTCCAGACCGCAAAGGATGAGCACCAATCGAACGAGTACGGCCGTGGTGAGCAAAACACTCGTGGTTTCGATGACTCCTTGCCGGTCAAACCAAATGGCAATCAGCCCCGGTATGATGAAGCCAATCACATGCCCGATGGGCAAAGCTTCGCTGGCGGCTGACATCGTCACGGCGGCTTCCAGCGGTGCGGCGCGGAGCAACATGCCGAGGAAGAAGGCAATCACGATCATGCTGACCGTTCGCCGACGGCCGTACAAGATGAAGACGTGGGATGCCAAACGGACGGCACCAAAGCTGGCAGCGGCCACCAGCAGTGTGGATGCGATTGCCGCCGGATCATTGAGAAACAGGGCCACGTAGCCTGGCACCACCATGCCACCCGCAGCCAATCCAAAGAGCTCACTGAAGAGCAAGCTGACAATCAACCCAAGGCCAATTGCGGCTGACAGGGGGTCCATGCTGCGGTCTCCTTGCTTTGCGGGACAGATACGGTTGGTTGACTTTGGCGTTGGACAAAATCGACGAGTTTCAAGCCTGGGCCGCCAATGTTGCCGACCCCCATCACCAGGGCGCTCTCGCCCGAGAGACGCTGCAGGTGCGAATAGATTTCAGGAACGTCTGCCCCCTCGAGCGTGCAAAGCCTGCCGCGTGAGAGTCCCGCGGCAAGTGCACTGCGAACGAAGGCTCCCGTGCCTGACCCCACCACCACGTAGGCGTCAGCCGCAGGCCAATGAACGCAGGCTTCGGCAAGTTGGCGAGACCTGTCCACGCGGTCGTCACGGCAGTTAAACACAGCGATCCGCCGCCGGACTTCGGGGAAATAGCGTAGTGCCAACTGCCAGTTGTAGCCGGTCGATTCGGGATCGTTGGCGGCGAATCCGTTGACGAACGTGATTCGCCCCGTGGCCGATTCCACGGTATGCGTGGTCATCACGCCTGGGTCGGGTGTGGCACGATACATGCCTTGCAAAGCCGTTTCGCGATCAACTCCTAGATCGGCACACACGGCCAGTGAGAGAGCCACATTGTCCGCGTGTTCGATGTAAGAGAAGCAAGCAAGTTCCGCAGCAGTGACCGAAGCCACTTCGCCCGGGCCGATCGAGATGCACTCGCTTTGCCGGTCCCCGGCCGCATGCTGCAACACACCGAGCCACTTCTGTTCGGCCGTGAACAGTTTCCCCCGCTTGGGCACCGTTCCTGCCAACGCCCAAGCGACATCGCGGGGAGTCGGACCCATCACATCGAGATGGTCCGGCCGGGCGTTGGTGATCACGCCATGTGTCGAACGCACCAGGCTGAGTTCGCAGAACGATTGCAAGGCGGGTTGCAATGCCATGCACTCCATGACCACCGCGTCTACCTGTTGCGCCTGGGCGGTGCGGAGTATCCGGACTTGCTCCAGCACGTTGGCCCTGCCCGAACGAAAAACGGGATACTCCGAACCATCCGGGAAGATCATTCGGGCAAGTGTCCCGGTTGTCTTCGCACAGGTTCGGATGCCGCCGGCTCTCAGACCTGCGGCAATCAATCGAGTCACGCCAGACTTACCGCGAGTTCCGTTGACGTGGATGCGAATCGGGATTCGCGCCAAGTTCCAACGGTGTCGCAGTGCCTCGGCCAAACCGCCTGCAGCAACCATGCCACCAGCGCACGCCAAAAGCCACGAGGCATTCATGCACAGGGCCTCCGCCATTGCTTCGAGGGAAGTGAAGTTCATCAACGTCGGCTGCAAGAGTTTGCGGGAATGCCGAAGAGGATGTTGGGATCAACGGACCAGCGTCATGCGATCCGAAGAAACGGGTCGTCGAAAAACTCGCCGCAGCAAGGGCTGGGACTCTTGCCACACAAAACGTTCACGAAGAGATCGTGATTTCAAGAGAAGATAAGATCACCGAAGGTTCTGTTTCATATAACTTTGCCCAAGCCGCGCCAAGATCAGCTTCGCGAATTCGCGTTTTTGCCCTGCTCCTTCTGACTCAGGCCCGCTTTCGGAGGGGGTGCTTGTGGATTTCTCTGGAATCACGTGAAGGCATTTCGCGCCAGCTGGTTCGGAAGCAATTTCTCCGTGCTTCAGTTTCTCCGTGGTGATCCCATTTCGTTGTAGAAGCGTTGAACGGCTAAGAGTTGCACCACGGAGGCACGGAGTACACTGAGAAAGGCGCAAGGAACGCGATCTGCGGATTCGTTTTTGAAAGGCGGAGATTCGCTGTTGACCAGATGTCCAACAAAGCTTGCCGATGGGATTTTTTCTTGATTCCCTTGATGTTCTTTGCGCCCGTCGCGCGTTTGCGTGAGGCGTCTTTCTTTCCTGGAACCACGCGAAGGCGCTTCGTGCCTGCTGCTGCGCGTGCGAATTCCTGCAATCGCACCTATCCCAGCGCTGCGGTACGATAACAAAGGCGGGGCGATACTCCCCGCGCGATGCCATCAGATCTTAACAATGACCATGCCGAGCCAGCGACCTGAATGGACTCCATGACAGCACAGCAAACGTATCCTCCGAATCGTCACTGGCGAACCGTTGTCGTGATGCCAGCCTACAATGCGGAAGCCACGCTCGAGAAAACCGTGGCAGACATCCCGCCGGGGACGGTGGACGAGATCATCCTGGTGGATGATGCCAGCCGCGATGGCACCGTCGAACTCGCCAGGAAACTAGGGCTGGTGGTTCATACCCATGCTGATAATCAGGGCTATGGAGCGAACCAGAAATCGTGCTATCCGCATGCTTTGGCGGCCAAGGCGGATTACATCGTCATGGTTCACCCTGACTATCAGTACGATAGTCGAATGATCCCGGTGATGGTGGAGATCCTGAGGTTAGGCGTTTGCGACTGCGTGCTCGGTTCGCGGATTCGCAGCCGTCGCGAAGCACTGGACGGTGGCATGCCACGCTACAAGTATTTCGCAAATCGCGTGCTGACCATCTTGGAGAATGTCTTGCTGGGGCAAAACCTGGGCGATTTTCACAGCGGACTAAGAGCCTACCGCCGCGAACTCCTCGAAGTTGTGCCATTCGAAGAAAACTCCAACGACTTCGTCTTCGATAGCCAGTTCTTGGCCCAGGCGGTCCACTTTGGGTTCAAGCTTGGCGATATCCCAGTGCCGGTTCGATACTTTGACGAGGCCTCGAGCATCAACTTCCGCCGGTCTCTGCGATATGGCCTTTCGACCCTTGGTGTCCTCGCCGGCTATTGGGCCAACCGTCTTGGCATCTGGAGAAGTCGACTCTACAGCGACGACAAACGAACCCGACACACGGCCGCCCTGCAGAGCCAAAGTTCATTGGCAGATGGTTGATCCGCTGGCCCCGTCGGCATGAGTTGCCTGAAACCGTGGACGACACTGCGTCCGGCATCTAGAATGCTGGGACTGTGGACCCACCACAGATCCACGAGAAACCCACCCCATCAGCATGCCGCGAGGAATTTCATGCTTCGTTCTGTCCAATTCTCCCGGTCTCGATGCTCGGCCTGCCTGATGCTCGGCCTGGCAATCTTTGCAAACGGTCTGTTCCTGAACTCAGCTCCGAGCGAGGCTGCCGAGAGCATCAATAGCTTGCTGAAACAGATCCGCCAGGTGGAGAGTTTTGGACAGGGGAACGAAGCGGCCTCCGCCGCCTGGAAACAACTGTCCCAGGCCAATGCCGAGCAGCTTCCGCAGATCCTGGCCGGCATGGACGGTGCGGATGCTTTGGCGACCAATTGGATTCGGGCCGCCGTGGACACCATTGCCGCTCGGCAGTTGAAATCAGGTGGCAAATTGCCCGAGCAGGCGCTGGAAGCGTTCGTCCAAGATACGTCCCACGGACCGCGTGGCAGAGCCTTGGCGTTTCTCTGGATCCAACGGGTGGATGAACAACAAGCCCAAGCCCTGATCCCTGGCTTTTTGCATGACCCAAGTGTCGAACTGCGCCGGCTGGCCGTCGCTCGGCTCGTGACTGCTGGCGAGAAACTGGAGAGCGACAAGGCTTCGAAAGAACAACTCGAAGTCCATTATGCCGAAGCCTTCTCAGGCGCACGAGACGAAGATCAGATTCAACTCTTGGCCAAGAAGCTAAGCGGACTGGGGCACAAGGTGAACCTGCCCCGGCACTTTGGCTTTGTCATGGACTGGAAACTGATTGGGCCGTTTGACAACACCGACAAGTCCGGATTCGATGTTGCCTACACGCCTGAGAAACAACTGGATTTCGATGCCAAGTACGAAGGTAAAAAAGGCGAGGTCGCCTGGATCGATCACGCTACCGAAGACGACTATGGAATTGTCGATCTCAACAAAGCGCTCACCAAGCACATGGGGGCGGTGGGCTATGCGGCCGCGGATTTCTATTCCGAAAAGGCCACGCCAGCCCAACTCCGACTGACCACCAAGAATGCCTTCAAACTGTTTCTCAATGGCGAGCTTGTGGCCGCTCGCGAGATTTACCACGCTGGCACCAAACTGGACCAGTACGTCTTCGATTGCCAGCTCCAAGCGGGACACAACCAACTGGTGCTGAAATGTCTCCAGAATGAACAGACGGACAATTGGGCTCAGGGGTGGCAGTTCCAACTTCGCGTGTGTGACTCGGCTGGCACCGCGATCCTTTCGACCAAGAGACCCGAATAGTTGCCGGCTGGCGAACCGCTTGAACAATCCATTCCAGCGACCTCTTCGCTTGCGTCGCTTTAGCTGACTCCGAAAGACAACGACCATGCAATATCTCAAGACTTTAGGTTTGTCCACGTGTGCGATTTTGATGCTGACGGCCACGCGCGCGGAGGCCGATTGGAGGCAGTTCCGCGGCAACGATAACTCAGGCGTGGCCGAAGACCAACGCTTGCCCACCGAGTGGAGCGACAGCAAGAACGTTGCCTGGAAAGTCAAAGTACCCGGACGAGCTGTCTCGAGCCCGATTGTGGTCAAAGACCGCGTGATCGTCACGGCATCCAGCGGCTACCACAAAGATCTGCTGCATGTGAACTGTTACGACAGCGCCACCGGCAAGGAACTCTGGGCGCGGGAGTTTTGGGCCACCGGTCGCACGCTTTGCCACCCCACCAGCAGTGTGGCCGCCCCAACACCTGCCAGCGACGGCGAGCGCGTGTTCGCGTTCTTTTCTTCGAACGATTTGATCTGCCTGGACCTCGAAGGCAACCTAATCTGGCTGCGAGGGCTGACGTTTGACCATCCCTCGACCGGTAACGATACCGGCATGGCCTCATCGCCATTGGTGGTGGGGGATACCGTCGTCGTACAGCTGGAGAATCAAGGCGAATCGTTCTGTGCCGGAATCGACACCGCCACCGGCAAGACCCGGTGGCAGATGGAGCGGCAGCATCAGGCAAATTGGGCGTCGCCAACGCTCCTGCCATCGGGCAGTCAAGATCTGGTGCTCTTGCAGAATTCCCAAGGTCTCACCGCCGTCCGGCCCAATACCGGCGAAGTGGTTTGGTCGTACGAACTGGAATGCCGCACGATTCCCTCGGCCACGGTTTACGGAGACACGGTGTTGGTTCCGGCCGACGGACTCGTTGCACTGCGCACGTCTCAAACAGCGGCCGATCCGCTTCTGTGGCGCGAGAACAAACTGACACCTGGTTCGCCAAGCCCGCTTGTCCATGACGGCAAGGTCTACATTCTTAAGCGGCCAGCCATCCTCGTCTGTGGCGATGTTCAGTCCGGCAAGATCCTTTGGCAGATGCGTGTGAAGGGTAACAACTTTTGGGCCACGCCAGTGCTGGCCGATGGAAAGCTCTACACCATGGGGGATGGTGGAACCTCCCAAGTGATTGACATTACCGGCGAAGAAGGGAAGGTCCTGGCCACCAACGAACTAGGCGAAGACGTGTTAGGCTCGCCTGCGGTAGCGGACAACGCCCTTTACATTCGCAGTGTCGGCCATCTGTGGAAGGTCAAGGAGTAGCCGCTGGATGTGTAGAACAGTTGTCTCAACTGTTCAGGAACCAAGAAAAATATTTCGGGTGCAAATGAGCATTCTGAACAGTTGGGACAACTGTTCTACATTGCAAAGGTGTCTACAGCGTCAGGGTCTTGCAAATCACAGCGGTCATGTCGTCTTTCTGAGCGTCTCCGTGGGCGAACGTGCGCGCTGCCTCGAAGAGCGATTGCACGATCTGTTCGGCAGGCTCGTGCTGATTCATTCGAACGGTGTCCAGGAGTCGTTGCTTCCCAAAAAAAGTATGATCAGATCGCCGCGTTTCCACGATCCCATCGGTCGGAAGAACAATCAAGTCACCAGACGTTAACTGCAACGGTCCCACGGTGCGGATCGTGGCCCGCTCGTCAACTCCAAGCGGAAGCGCGGTGGAATTGAGGACCCGAGACTTCCCGTTTTGTCTCAACAGGTGCCCTTCGTGGGCGGCGCTGGCATAGGTAAACTTCCGGCTTTTCAGGTCGATGCGGCAGAGGAACAGCGTGGCGAAGTGCCCCACCTGGCTCTGCGCGAATAGCCGATTGGCCTTGGAAAGAATGGCGCCTGGGTCAACGTCGGTCTCGGCCAATGCCCGAACATAGGCTTGCAGTTGGGCCATCAGCAGTGCCGGCCCGAGTCCATGGCCGCAGATATCGGCAACCACGATTCCCAGGTAGCCTCGCTTGAGGGAGATGAAGTCGAAGTAGTCCCCACTGGCCCGCTCCGCTGGCAGCACGGCCCCGGCGATATCGAACCCGGCAACACACGGCATGCCGGCTGGGAACAGGCCTTGCTGTACCTGGCGAGCAATAAGAATGGCCGATTCGTCCGCGGCCGCTTTCCGCTCCTCGGTGATATCTTGGCCATCCGCAACATAGTGGGTAACTTCTCCCGCTGTGTTCTTGACGCAAGAAATGGTCAACCGTTGCGGAAACACTTCGCCGATCTTCCGTTTGCACCAGATCTCTCCCTTCCATTGGCCGGTCGTTTGGAGCGTACTGGAGAGATCTCGATAGAAGCTACGATCATGGCGATCGCTACGGAGTTGACGCGTACTCTTGCCAATCACTTTCTCAGGTGCGAATCGGTCTGTTCGCTAAAGCTACGGTTGACGCGGAGGATCTTGCCGCGCGGATCGGTGATCACAATGCTGTCGTTCGTCTCGAACGAAACCGCGGCCAAACGCAAATCTTCTTGGGCGTCTTGCAGTTTTTGGTTGGAACGGACCAATTCCTGCGTGGCCTCGGCAACGCGCAGACGGAGCGTCTTGTTCATCTCACTCATGACGCGCTGCGTCTGGGCATGTTCGATGGCAATGGACGCCAACTCAGCAGCGGTTTCGATCACGCGAAGCTCGATCGGCATCGGTTCGCGGGGCTGCCGATAGTACATGGCGAACGTCCCCAACACGCCCCCTTTCAGGGAGAGAATCGGCTCAGACCAGCAGGCGCGAAACTCCATTCGGCTGGTCAGTTCTCGAAACGGAGCCCAGTTCGGATGCGTCGACACGTCGCTCACAATCACTCGCTCGCCGCGGTATGCTGCCGCACCGCACGAACCTACCTCAGGCCCAATGCTGATCCCATCCACCGCGCGGTTGTAAACGGCGGACATGCCAGGTGCGACACCCAGCCTCAGGCGCTGCTGCTCTCGATCCAGCAGCAGGATCGAGCAAATCATGCCTGGCAAGACATGCCCGATGGCCAGAGCCAGACCGTTGAGGACATTGGTCAACGGTTCGCTGCGAGCCAGTCGCTCGAGCACTTCACCCCGCCCCCGATCGCAGATCTCCAGGCGTTTGCGCTCGCTGATGTCCACGATCGTGCCACGGACAACTTCCCGATCTCCCCAACGGACCTTGACGAGCCGAACTTCGCAAGGAAAGCCTGCGCCCTGCCTGTTGCAATGCCACCACTCGAAAACCGGCGTCTGGCCGTTCATGGCTTCGGCAATCTTCTGACGCCCGAACTCCAAGGTCGAACCGTACGGTTGGAACGAGGGACTCAGTTCGAAGGGCCCAATGTCTAGTAGCTCGTCCCGGCTCCGGCCGAAGAGCGCTTCTGCCTGCGGATTCACATCCAGAAAACGCCCGGTCTCGACATCCAGCATCACGATGCTCTCAGGCGCATATTGAAACAGGCTCTCCAAGCGGTCTCGCGTCTCCGCATGTGCCGCTTGCTCAGCCGTCAGTTCTCGCTGGAGTTCTTCGAGTTCGTTCTGATCGGAATCAATACCAACATCCGTCCGCAAAATTGCTTTGCTGTCCATTGCACAAGCCCCTGTGCAAAAAAAGCCCAGAGTCCAGAAAACTCTGAACCGCCGGGCCCGCCGTGACCATTAAATTGTCAAGACTCACAACTTATATGAGAAGTCGCAAGACTCCGTTATTCTGAGGGGTAGGTAGCGGTTTGTCAAATAGATCGATGGGAAGCTTTGCCCCGTGTTGGCCGGTTGAGACTAATCCGGCTCGCCAGTACCATGTGGCCACCACCGTTCGCTTGTCCACATCATACAGGAATAGCCATGCAAATCGCGAATCGCACGTTCTTAATCACTGGCGGAAGTTCGGGACTAGGGGCCGCCTGCGCCCGCAATCTGGTGGAGTCGCAGGGACATGTTGTGCTGGCGGATCTACAAGATGCGGCAGGCGCAGAACTCGCCAAAGAATTGGGAACCCAAGCCCAAGCCATTCGGTGCGATGTGACCAACCCCGCCGACGTTGGGCAGGCGGTCGCCTTGGCTGCCGGTGGCAAGGCTCCTTTCTCCGGTGTCCTCAACTGTGCCGGCATTGCATTGGCCCAACGGGTCCTGGGCAAACAGGGACCACACTCGCTGGAAGACTTTCAGAAAGTAATTCATGTCAATCTAATTGGCACGTTCAACGTCATTCGCCTGGCTGCCGAGGCATTGTCCGACAATGTCCCAGACGAGGAAGGGGAGCGTGGCGTCATCATCAATACGGCATCGTGCGCCGCCTTCGATGGCCAGATTGGTCAAGCGGCGTATTCCGCTTCCAAGGCGGCCGTAGCTGGCATGACCTTGCCGATCGCCAGGGAGTTGGCGCGGTTCGGAATTCGTGTCGTCACGATTGCACCAGGAACCTTCGATACGCCGATGATGGCAGGGCTCCCCGAGGCCGCCCGAGAAAGTCTTGGGCAGCAAGTTCCCTTTCCTTCGCGCTTGGGGCGGCCGCCAGAATATGCCTCGCTTGCACATCACATCATTGAGAACACGATGCTCAACGGAGCCGTGATCCGACTCGACGGCGCGTTGCGGATGGGAGTCAAGTAGTAGAAAAAAACGAGCAGGGTCTCGAACCATGGCGAGTCGCTCGGTTCGAAACCCTGCTCGATGGGTGAACATGACCGTGGCTTGTTAGTCAGCCAGGCGTGTCGGTCTGCAAGGCTATTTGGCGGCCGTTTGTTCGGCAGGCTCGGCACCTTCAACCGCCGGGGGTTCGAAGGTAGCCACCACCGCACCGTTGGCTGCGTTCCAAATACGGACCACGCTGTCCTGGCCGCTGGCAATGATCAACGTGCCATCCCAGTTGGAATCGGCACAGTAAACGTAATCGGTAGGGCCAGCCAACACGCGGACGTTGCCACCGTTGTCGGCGTTGCGGATATGAACCTTCATGTCGCCGCTACCGGCAACCACGTTGGGCGTGTTGCCCAAGAAACGGATCGAGGTCATCTGCTTGGTGAAGCCTTGAATCGTCCGCTTCTGCTCGCCGGTTTCCACGTCCCAAATCTTGATGACGTTGTCGGCTCCGGCACTGACGATCAATGCCGAATCGTACTTCCAAGAGACCCCCAGCACATGATGGGTGTGACCCTCGAAGGAACGCTCGAGTTTTCCGCTGGCGACATCAAAGATCTTGACGAACTTGTCCGCCGCACCCGAGGCAATCTTGTTCCCCTTAGGTGAGAACTCGAGTCCAAAGACCGTATCGCTGTGGGCTTCGGCAATCTCCTTCACCAGGCTGCCATCGGCCACTTTGAAGATCTTCAACTCGCCACTGCGAGAGGGCTCGCCTCCGCCAGTCGCCAACAGGTCCCCGGTAGGGTTGAATGCGAGCGAGATCACGCGATCCACGAACGTCATTCCGTCACCACCGATCGTGCGGTCCAGGCCCCACTCAGGCGAAACGTTCCAGGTAGTCAACTTTCCATCCGCTGCGTTGGAGAGCAATTCTCCTTCGGCGGTAAACGCCAGATCGGTCACCACAGCGGCATTGCCGGAGAGAATGTCCAAGGCTTGGCCCGTGGTGCCGTCGTAAACGTGGATCAATAGGTCGTCACCACTCACTGCCAAGCGGGTGTTGTCCGGCGAGAAAGCCACACTGGTCAGCGGCTTGCGACTTTCAGTCGCCGCCGTGGTGGCGGTCGCCAGGGTTCCTTCGACCTTCTTCTGTTGAGCTTCGCCTTCGGCCACTTCCTTCTTGGCCACAGGGATGGCATCGGTCGCACGCTTGGCTTCCACCTCCGCATTCTCCTTGGCCTTCTTTGCCGTATCGAATGCGGTTTGAGCGTCTTGCTTTGCCTTCTCGGTATCGGTCAACGGTTTGGCCGTGGCCTTTAACTTGGTATCCGCCGCAGCGAACTTGGTCTTGGCTTCGGCCAGGGCTTTGTCAGCCGCGGCTTTGCCATCGATCAGGGCTTTGTTCTCTTTGTCCTTCGCCAAGTCGGCGGTAGCTTTCTCGACGTCAGCGGTGGCCTTCTTCTGAAGTTCTTCAGCGGCGGCCAGTTCTTTCTCAGCGGCCGTCTTGTCCGCCGAAGCCTTGTCATAAGGAGTCGTTTTCTCCTTTAGTGTCTTGTCTGCCGCAGCTAGAGCTTCTACCGCTTTCTTGACGGCTTCAGCTTTGGGCGGAGCATCTTTCTCCGCAGCATCCAACGCCTTTTGGGCAGCCGCCAACTGCGCTTTGGCCAAAGCCAGCGAAGCATTCTGTTTGGCAACTTCGACATCGTGACGGTGGTCACCTTGCAGGGTTGCAATGACCTGACCGTTCGCTGCAGTCCACAGCTTACAAATGTTGTCACTCCCCACCGAGGCAAAACGGACCCCGTCACTTGTGGCAGCGACATCCGTCACCGGGCCGCCATGGGCAAAGCTCCGAACCAGCGAACCCTTGGTGGCATCCCAGTGGCGAAGCGTTCCGTCTTCGCTCCCTGAGATCACCTGCGTGGGAGCGTTGGCCAGGGTCTTGATGACCACGACTGGCTTAGAGTGGCCTGCCAGAGTGCGAACCGGCTTGGGGGCTTCCGCTTCGGCCGCTTCGCCTTCTTTCTTCTCGTCTTCCTTCTTTTCTTCAGCAGGTTTCTCAGCAGGCTCAGGGGGTACGATCGACCAGATGTCAATGTTGTTCACCGCTGCTGCGGCCACTTCGGTACCTTCGCCGATGGCAGCCAGTGCGGTGGCAGGCTCAGCCGTGGCAATCTGCAGAATCTCTTTGCCGTCTGCCAGGTTCCACACGCGTAGCGTTTTGTCATCGCTGCCGGAAACCAATTGCTCGTCGTTCTTGGCGAACGTGACGGCCCGAACGGCTGCCGAGTGTCCGGCCAGGGTCTTGCTGACCTTGCCGGTTGCCCGATCGATGATCGCGATATTGTTGCCACTTCCAACGGCGGCCAACTTGCCAGATGCACTCAGTGCAATCACGCCCGACTTGGCACCTTGCGCCAGCGACTGGGTCTGAACATTCTCAGGACGACGCCAAAGTTTGACCGTTTGATATCCGCCCGAGGCCAACACGCTTCCATCAGGACTGAACGCCAAGGCCTGGACAATGTCTCGATGGGCCACCCCGGCCTTCTTGTAAAGCCCTGACTCCAGCAATGCCGGATCGGTCAGGCGACCGACGGTTTGGCCCGAAGGGATGTGGTAGATGAAGATCTGGTTTGCCCGACCGCAAGCGGCGAATTGTCCATCAGGACTGATGGCCACGGCGAAGACGGGATTCACGCCGGCCGGCAACGGCTGCCAGTCGAGCGGACCAGCACTGCCGGTCACGGTGCCGGTGGCTCCCTCATTGATCCACTGCTTGAGAATTCCCAACTCACGCGGAGTGAGGTTACCGGCATTCACGTCGTTGTCTTCAGGCGGCATGATCGGTTCCACCCGATGGGCTGCCACCTTGAGCAGCAAGCTGTCATCCGCCTTGTTGGCCACAACGGCCGGACCCAACGAACCCCCTTTGAGCAGGGCTGCCGGTGTTTCCACCACCAGGTTGCTTTCGGCATCTGCCTGATTGTGACAGGCGATGCAGTTCTTCTTGAGGATTGGCAAAACATCCTGTTCGAAACTCACCGGGCGGCCCAATTTGACTTCGGCCACTTCAATGGGTTTCAGATCTTCGGCCACGGCCACCTGAGCGATTCCCAGGGCTGCCACGCAGGCCAGCAAGCTGCCAAGGAGACGGATTCGCATATTTCTCACCTATGGTATCGAGCGTGTGGGAAGTTATTGGTTGAGGGTGCTGAGTCGTTTTTACTTTGCAGCTTCGGCCTTGGCGACTTCGACAACCTGAACCTTCACGGTTTCCGTTACTTGCAGGTTGGTGTTGTTGAGCTTGGCGGTTGCCTGAATGGTAAGTTCATGCTCGCCGGCGGGTGTGGTAGCCGCGGCATTCAGTTCGTGCACGCCATCGTTCTTGCCTTTGGCGATAGTCCCTTTGGCAACGGTCAATCCCTTGGCAGCACCAGGGACGGTGACATCCAGCGTGACCTGATCGGCGAACTCGTACAGGCGTTGGATCGCCACCGGCAACTTGGCGGCTTCGCCTTGCTTGACGGACACGGCCTTGGGTTGCTCCAGTTTAATTGGCGCGTCAGTCACGGTAATGGTGACCGAGGTGCTACCGACAATCAAAGCGGTCTTCTTGGCCTTGGCCGCATTCGTCCGGTCGGTGACGTTCTTGTCGACGACCTTCTTGTAGTCGGCGGCCGCCTTGGCCTTATCTTGGGAAGCCTTGAGGGCAGCCGCGGCTTCGGTCGCAGCTTTGGTGGCTTCTTCGGCTGCCGTGGCAAGTGCCTTGTCATCCGGAGTCTTCTTGGCAGCAGCTGCGGCCGCTGCAGCCGCCTTGTCTGCTTCTGTTTTGGCGGCGGTGGCCTGCTTGACCTCTTCGGCCGTCGTCTTCACGACCTCAGCAAACTTCGACTGTTCTTCCTTGGCAAGTTCCACCAACTGCTTGTTGCGTTCGTAGTTGGTCGAAGAAGTGGCCAACAGCATGATGGAATACTTGCCGGCAGGGTAGTTGTTAGGAATGGTGACCTTCACCTTGGATTCGGTCTCGGTGTTCTTCAGATTGACGTTGGGCACCTTCATGATTTTCGAAAGCCCCACGGCCGCCAACCCGACGGCATCGGCTGCACCTTCGCGGCGAGTGACCTTGATGGGGATTTCCAAAATGCCTGCCTTGCAGGTTTCCCAGTCTTGACCGGCACCAAGTTCTACGGTCAGGGGCGCAGGTTCCACATCGATCACCGCCACCGAAAGCTCTCGCATCACGCGAGCAGGCGCTGTCGCGTTCTGGGCATTCTTCCAAAGTGCCTGACCCGCCCTGGCTTGCCGTTCGAGCGTTTCCCCTTCCACCGTGGATTTGCCCCAGACCGAGACAATGCCGTTCCAAGCCTTGGCCTTTTCGCCAGCGTGCAGGATCAGCGTGCCAGCGTTTTGATTGCCAGGGATGGTGATGGTAGAACACGCGACGTCCGCCGGCAGTCCTTCCATACGAATTTCGATGTCTTCCTTAAAACCATCTCGACGCAAAGCCAGGACTTCAATCATTTGCGTCCCACCTGGCCTCAGCACGGGAGACCAAATGTCTACGACATTGGCCGCCCCAGGAAATACAGGCATCGCCACCAGTCGGAAGTCTGGCGATTCTTTGTGCATCGAGAGTCGATAGAGATACCGAGGATCACCGCGCGAATATAGATCTCGGACAAGCACCCGATACACACCATCCGCTGGTGCGGCGAATCGGTAGGAGGGGTCGTCACAGGTGGTGTTGAACGCCAGCCCACCAATGTTGGCACCGGCGTCATCCACTTCTTTCACATCACTGATGGTGACCTTGCCTTCGGCATCCGTGACAACCCTTTGCACCAACATGTAGGGGTCGGTGGGAAGTCCGTGCCGCTGAGAAATCACTTCGAACCAAAAGATGTCCCCTTTGGTTGGCGCGAACTGAACAAAGTCCACATCCCCTTGCTTCTGGAAACAACCCACGTATTCGCAAGGGAGCGAGACCTGTTGTGGATTCTTTTCGTCGGTCGGTTCCTTCTCCAACACAATCGGTGCGGCGGCAATACCAATGATTGCCGGGTTGGAACCTTCCAAACGAAACTCGACTGCGTCCAGGTCGACATCGCCTGGCGTCACCATGGCGGATACGTCAAGCTGGCGTGCTTGCTGCCCATCGGGCAGTGTGATCGGTGCCTGAATCTGTTGCAACTGCTTGCCACCGACATAGAACTCAGATGGCTTGCCATTCGGCAGATTGCGACCGTAGACGGTGTATTGACCCTTGCTGCCAGGTTGGCCGCTGGGAGGATAGACAAAGTCAATGTAGGGGTCCGCAGAAATAACCACTCGGTAGAAATAATCGGCTCCGCCTGCATACACAAAATCAAACACCCGCAGGATGTAGGTTCCATCTGCGGGAACGGTGAAGTCAATCATGGGATCGCGACGGTTGACATCGCGGCTACTGTCCAGTTCGTTCCCTTTCCCATCGTACAGGGTCAGGCTGGCGTCCAACTGCGAGTCGATTCGCTCGGCCCAGCAATCAATGATCAGCCGCTCGCCTTTTTTGGCCTCGAAGGTGAAGAAGTCCTGGTCCGTGGCCTTGTTCGAAAGTCCACTGATGGCGGCGGGAATGGTGACTTCGTTGGGCTTGTCTATGCTGTCGTTGGGTTCGGTTTCGACAATGTCAGGATGCCGCCCCACCATGAACGCCCTGGCGTTGCTGAGCCCGAAGCGTCCAGAAGCCCTGACATCGTAGGTTCCGACTGGGACTTTGCTATCGACCGAGATCTCGAAGGTGTTGTCGATCGGCTGAGGGCCCTCTTCAAACAACTTGGGCTCACGAGTTTTCAGCTTGGCCGTGATCCCCGGGTGCGAGAACGTAAGTGCCGTGACATCTTCCAGGTCGGTTCCAGCAATCTTGACTTCAACCGTGCTGCCTGCCGTCCCTCCCAAAGGAAAGATCGAGTTCAGCTTGGTGATCGGCAATTGGGCCAGTGCCGGGGTCCCCCAGGCGCACAACAGCAACGCCACGAACAGACTCCCGCCAATCTTCGATCGACTGGCACCAGCGCGCTCGACTTGACCCTCAGCGTTCGGGCAACGGGAAAGCGAACGGAACATGTAGGCACTCCTCAAGGGGCTTGGCTCGTAACAGACTCCCCCAAGCCACCTATCGGATGGCGACCAGGACGAGTTCGAGATTGAGTAGGGGCAAGCAGCTGTGACATCCGTCACAAGCTAGCAACAGGCAGGAAATAGACTTCTTGAAGAAGACTCCAGATCCAGTAATGAGCGAATAGTGCGAGTGGCGTACGAACGGTGCGATTGCTCACACCGCCGTGTGTCCAGCTCGCTATGGGTGTGGCTTGGTGTGGTGTCACCGGATATTCGTAGAATTCACCATTCCACTATAATCCGACGTTTTCGATTGCGCAGCTGCCACGGTAGGAAATCAAGAAAAACAGAACATTTCCAACAAGGTAGGACGATGCACCCTTCCCGTTGGTCGCCCAAGAAAGCGATCCGATGACGGAGGCCTCCCTAAAACGTGCCTAACGGCTCAACTCTTTGTAAATCGCAAACTTTCACAAAACGAAATCAACGCCGACTCCCAAGGTCGGGAGTCGGCGTTGGATCGAAGCCAATGCTTATTTAGTGATTGAAGAGGAATTCCTTGGTGTTGAGCAACGCCCAAAGAATGTCTTCGTAAGCTACATTCTTCTTGTCTTCGTGACGCTTGATATGTTCGACCGCCACGTCGATTTCGACCTGCTGCGGATCGCGGGCGAAGACGGCGCGATACAGGTCGCGGATCTTCTCTTCCTCGGTCCGCTCGGCATCCTTGGCCAACAACGCAGCCTGGCCGGATCCTGTGGTTAGCTTGCCTTGGATCTCCGTGGAGTTCAGCAGGTGCAAGCTTTGCGCCAGATTGGCTTCCGAAGAACGCTCGCACTCGCAAGCACTCTCGCCTTGCGGACGACCAAAGACGGTCAGGAAGTACGAATTCCCTTCGCTATCCGGCAATTGCACAGCACGTGTGCCGGCCGGCAAGCCTGAGAAGTTGGTCGAAGACTTGGTGACTTGATTGATCGAGTCAAGCAGCACTTCGGCATTCAAACGCTTGGGATAGTAGCGGGAGTAATTTTGCTTGTCGCTACGGTTGTAGTCGTTCGGCTCGCTGGAAAGCTGATACGTCTTCGATTGGCAAATCGTCCGGATCAGATCCTTGATGTCAAACTTGGACTTGATGAAGTGCTGAGCCAGACCATTGAGCAACTCGGGATTCGAGGCGGGATTGGTCACACGCATGTCGTCTTCGGGATCGACAATGCCACGACCAAAGAAATGCTTCCAGTACCGGTTGGCAAAGGCATGGGCAAAGAACGGGTTCTGCGGATCAGCCATCCAGTCAACCAACTTCTGACGAGGATCAACGTCCGGATCCAATTCAAGGGCTTCCGCGCCCAAACCGGCAGGCGAAACTTTCTCGTTCACCTTGGGATTGGTAGCAATCGCAACTCCGCGCTTGTGGTAAGATGCGGTCTTCGTTCGGTTGCGAACCAGGCTTGCGGCCAATCCGCGAGAAGAACGCCGAGAAACTGTAGTAGTCGTGCTCGCTCCACTTTTCAAACGGGTGATGGTGGCAGCGGGCACATTGAATTCGCAAGCCCAGGAACAATTGGGCAGTGTCTTCGACCTGTTGGTCTACGCTGTTCACATGCTTGTACCAAACAACCGGAGGATTCTGACCCGGGTCGCCCGAGGCGGCCAAAATGCTTCGCACGAACTCGTCGTACGGCAGATTCTCATGCAGCGACTTACGAATCCAATCGTGGAAGGCGTAGTTCGCCCGAACGGAGCTACTGCGGTCTCGCTTGTTGCGAAGAATGGCACCCCATTTATTAGCGAAGAAATCAGCATAGGCCGTGCTGGCCAACAACCGATCAATCAGCTTGTTGCGTTTCTGGGGATCTTTGTCGTCCAGGAACTCGTTGACGTCGTCGATCGACGGAATCTCGCCGGTGATGTCGACCGTGACGCGACGCAAGAACGTGGCGTCATCGCACAGGGCCGAAGGAGGAATGCCGAGCGTTTCCAATTTGCCGAACACTGCTTCGTCCACAAAGTTGGCAACCTGCGGCAGTTCGCCAAGCTCCACACCCAACGGGATGCTGGCCCGAAAGACATCGACCTGAGCCTGATATCGGGCCATGATGGCAACGTCGCCGGTCAGGTCGAGCGTCTTGACCAGGCCGGTTTCGGTGACTTCGGCCATTTCCGGATCGTTGGGATCAAACTGAGTCATCCGGGTGACGTCTTCGGTCGAACCGTCCGAATAGTGGGCAACCACCATGATCTGCTGCTCGCCACCACGTACCATGGCACGACGCTCAGGCAAAACCTGAATCCGCACCACCGTGGGGTCTTCGTCCGAACCGTAAGGCATGCCCTGCTCGACCCAACGACGCATCAACCGATACTCATGCGAGTCCGGCGAGAGGCGCTGACCACCACCATGGGGAACCAAGTTGGTTCCTTTGACCAGCAGCAAGCTGCGATCAGGAGCGGCGGGAAAGAGCCGGCGTCCGCGGCCTTCTTTGACCAGGTATTCGTAGTCTTCGCCCGGCTCGAAACCTAGCAGCGAAAGCTTGAAACCGTTCTGGCCACTGGCTTTACCATGACAGCCACCCGAGTTACAGCTGAGCTTTGTGAAGATCGGAACAATCTGATTGGGGAAGTTGATGGCCAACTCTTGGCCGCAGTGCGTGACCTTTAGAGCGACGGTCGACTTGACCCCTTCTTGGCTGATCGCCGTGATCGTGGCGTCACCATTACCGACGGGAGTGACCATGCCAGTGTCGTCGATCGCCAGCACGCCATCTGGCTCGATCGCGAACGTGACATCGCGAGTGTAGTCGCGATACTGTCCTGACTCGAACTTGCCAGACACGATGAGTTGCAGTCGGGCGTCACGCCCTCGCAACACCGTCGCGTCGCCGGCAGGGCCCGAAATGATCTCCAGGGCAACCAGCTTACCGGGGTCGCCCAATCCGGGTGCCTCAGGCTTGGCGGCTTCTTCAGCGAATGCAGAACATGTCGTCACACCGATAAAAAGTGCGACAACACCGAACCGGGTCAACCGTTGCATGGTGTCCCTCCTGGAAGAGAATGATTGATCGTTTGCACGGGATGCTGTGTTGGAATGAGACATGAGCAAATACTCATGCCACGGGGAGGCAATTGCCTCCCGCAATCGGACGTTCTCAAAAACCGATGGTGTGAAGCCGGTGGGATTTACTAGGCGGTGGGTACGGATTCTACCGCATTCGCGACGATTATAACACGATCAATAGCAGTGAATGCAACAGAATTTTTTGATACTTGGCCGGATTTCTAATCTAGTTGCGGCTAAACCGGCTTTCAAGGGGGCACCACGCGGCACGATTCCTACGCGTTGGGTGGATGGGAATTGGTCGGGATCGGACTCCGGAACACCGCGCAGGCCTTCGCACCCGGTGCCGGCAACATAATTGTCTGCCGCTGGGTAGCGGAGCCCAGGGACTGTTGATGAAGGGGGGCGGCCCCCATGGCCAGGAACATCCTGGCGGCCGAGGCCGGCGGCGGCGCGGTGTTTGGCGGCCGCAGGGGACGTCGACAAAGCCATGTTCTGGGCCAGCATTCCTGGGCTAAATCTGGCGGATCCTCGAGGTGTGGCTGGTTTTCTGCCTGAGTTTCGGCCCATAATGTTCCGCACCTGACAACGATGAACGAAACTCAATGTTCTTGATGGAGTCCGTACGATGCAAAAATCGCTATTCTCGCTCGCTGCGCTGTTGATCTTGCTCGCCTTGGCCATGACGCAGCGTCCTTATGCCGCTGACGAACCCGCCCAGCGGGGCCTCGCCGGAGCACAGCCGGAGATTGATGCGGCTCGGTTCCATACACTCCAGGCCGCATTGGATGCTGTCCCTGAGACAGGAGGACTGGTTCGACTGCCTGCCGGAACCTTCGAGATCCACGAGCCACTGACAGTCTCGACTCCCGAAACTCGGATCGAAGGATCGGGCGCGGCCACGCATATCAAGAACCTCAACGAGTCAGGGCAGCCGGCCATCATTCTCCGCTCTGCCAAGCGGAACGAGAACCCCAGGGCCATGATCTGGAGATTGCAGTTGGGCAATTTTCGCATCTCTGGCAATGAGAAAAGTGGCGATGGAGTCCATGCCGAAGGGATCAACGAAGTCTTCATCCAAGGGCTGTCGGTCGATCACCACGGCGGACACGGGATTGCCCTGGTGGACTGTTACGAAGACCCTCGAGTCTCCGACTCCATTCTGACCTACAACGGCAAGGCAGGGCTTTACATTGACGGCGGGCATGACATTGTGGTCAACGCCAATCAGTTCGAGGAGAACCAGGACGCCTTGGTTTGTGTGGACGGCTACAACTTGTGCATGAATGGCAACAATCTTGACGATCACCTCCGCCACGGCGTGGTCATTGAGAATACCTACGGCTCGGTGGTTTCTGGCAACATGATCGAAGAGTGCAATGGGACCGCCATCATTCTTGACCGAGATTGCTACGGCATCACGCTGAGCGCGAACGTGATTGCCCACGACATGGGGGGAGGGGTCGATCTACGAGACGCGCATGGCTGCTCGGTCTCGGCCAACACGTTCACCTTGCTGCATCATTTCAGCGTTCGGGTTGGCAGCAGCAGCGGACGGATCACCATATCTGCCAACAACTTTTCCAACAGCCACATCGGCGGCGAAGAGAAGCGGCAACTGGTGAACAAAAATGTTGTCGCCTTGGACATTGGCCACGGGATCATTCTGGACGAAACCAGCCACGTGACCGTCAGCGGCAATACCTTCTCCGGCCTGGACGGTCCCGCCGTGAAGGCTACCGGCTCCTGCCAACAAGTGTTGGTCTCTGGCAATGTCGTCACGGACATCCAGCGCCGCGCTGATGGAGGCCCCGCAGGCAAACCGGCTTTTGACATCGCAGAGACCAGTTCCATCACACTGGAGTCCAACCTAGCGAGGTAGGAACCAAATTCTATGTAGAACAGTTGTCCCAATTGTTCACCTGCAGAAGCAACCGATACATCTTTCTTAGTCCCTGTACAGTTGAGACAACTGTTCTACATTGACACGGCTGCCATCACGCCGGAGAGAGATGTGACGACATGAGTATGAATCCCTACGAAGCGCCCAAGACGGAGTCGGATGTTCCGCCGCAATCGCCAGACCGGGCTGGAGCAATGCTTCGTGTTCGCACGGCGCTAGGAATCATGCTGCTGCCGGCGCTCTACAACTTCGTCTGCTTTAGCTTTCCAGCAGGGTTGAGCGAGCCCGGTTCACCCATTCGCACGGTGTTTCTTGTGGTCAACGGGCTTGGCCTGATCGGCGTTTTCATCGCCATCTGGTTCTTTGGCCTGACGGCCCTGGAGTTGGTCACCTGGGTCTGCCAGCGGATCTTTGCAAGAAATTCTTCGCTTGGTGAATGGCACGCGGTGCTCTACGTCTCGCTGCGTCACCTGCCGGTCTTCGCGTTGTGCGGCGCGATTCTGTGGTCCATTTGGACTGTCGCGTTTTACATCTTGGGCATGAACTTCTTCGCGCTCTCCGTGCCGATTGGCATTGCTGCGCACCTGCTGGCCGCCGGACTGTACCTGCCGTTGTTCTACCGGTGGTATCAGTTGGAGCGTGCGGCAAGAGTGAACTCTGGGAGTCAGTCCTAGTGCAAGAAGGCGCTGACGCGGCCCTAAGGGGCTTCGAGCGAACCTGTGCTTGGTGAGTCGCGAGTGGCAGTTTTCAGCGCGGTTCGCCGGATGTCTGAGCCTGGCTCAATAGCGAGGAATGGTGGGATCAATCTCCTGCGACCAGCGGTCGATGCCGCCAGTCATGTTTTGGGCTTGGGCAAAGCCCTTCTGCCTCAACCACTGAGTCACTTGCAGGCTCCGACCTCCGTGATGGCAATGCACAATCACACGGCGGTTTTGGTGTGGATCTAACTCCGCCGCGCGATCCATGATCTGGCTCATCGGGAGGAGTTGAGCCTGAGCGATCTTCGCCACGGCATATTCATCCTCTTCTCGGCAGTCGAGCAGCAGCACGTCTTCGTTCGCATCAAGCAATTGCCGAACGCTGCCGCAGTCGATCTCGAGAGAAAGTTCATTCATGCTGGACTCAAAGCTACTTCGTTGTGAACAAGCGGATGGCTGAAGGACTCTCAGTTATCCTACTGTTTTGGATTGTAGCCAAGTGAAAAATCCACCGATGAGGCCAACCACAAGCAAAATGAGTTTCCAAAGGCCGCGGACGCTCCGTCCACTCACGCGAACGCGACTCGACCCTGAACTGGAAGACTCTGGCTCCGAATACGAAGAACTTGTCGGGGCTGGAGGGGGTGGTGTGTACGAGGCGACGGGCGGGGTGTAGGACGCAGTATCGTATGAGGGAGGTGTATACGACGGTGGCGAGTAAGTCGGGGGCGTGTATGTGGGAGGAGTCGTGTAAGCGGCAATTGCTTGATTCCTGCGAATTTCACTGGGCGTAGGAGTGGGCGACGAGTAGGAACTGCCAGGCGTACGGGCAGGGCGACTGGTGACCCCCGGCACATTGGATCCTGGAACGTGTGGGTGAGCCGGAACGCTCGATCCTGGAATGCCAGGGTGCGACGGCGTGTTGGGCATGGTGGCTCTGGGAACGCTGCCAAGCTGCCCTGGGTTTAACGAACCCGGTGTGGCACCAGGAACGTTGGGGTGGGACGGCGCTCCCGATCCATAGGGAGATGAAGGAGCAATGACCGTGCCTGACGGACTTCCCCCGGCCGGTAGGCCAGGGATGTTGGGATCCGTGACCACCGGCGGCATGGCTGGATTGGCTGGATTGTTGGGTTCCGGCTGAACGCCTGGCTGTGGAGTCCGCGGCCCGCTGAGCAGTCGCTGCTGATCGGCGTCCGAGAAATTGACGAGTGGGAAATCAGCCCTTTGCCCGTCGGGCGTTTCGAGAATGGCCGTCGTTCCATCGAACGAAATCAAACTGGCCGTCACCTGATTGCCGGATCGGTCAGTCCAGGTATTGCCTGAGCTTTGGGGCGTGCCAGCATTGCTATCTGGCTCCGGTTCCCCAATCACACTGGGGGTGATCCCGCTGCTGGTGGTCTTGTTGCCGGAAGTCTGGCTCTGGATGTACTGCTGATCTTGAGCAGACAGGGTTGACAAGGGGATGGTCAACGGGCGACCTGCCCTTTCCAGAACCACTTGGTCACCGACCACGCGGACGAACTTGGCCTGAATTTGACGTCCAGCCATATCCGTCCAAGTTCGGGCGGAAAGAGACGAAACTGGCGCAAGGGTGACCGCACCGCAGAAAAGTGCAATGAATAGAGAGCGCATCAAGGGCCCCTGATGAAACGAGATGCTCGCCGAATCAACAAGATATGATTTCCTGGTAAGGTAATCGGCAAAGAACCCCCCCGTCAACCATAATTCCAACCTCCCTACCCAGGGGGAACGGAGGGAGCGAGAAATATTTGACCCGCTCACCCAGGTCCCAGATAATCACCACGTAGCCGTTATGGGGATAGGACCTCGAAACCAATCTTGGGTTCCCGATGCAGGAGCCCGCTCTGGCTTTGGTTGTTGATCCGAATCGACATGGATCGGCGATTCGTCAACCTTCGTACGGTAGACTTGTGGACTCGCAACAACCTCGTTCTTTGACCAGGAATCTCAGTGATGAAATACATTCTGATGACTGCGGCTGTGCTGACGCTGTTTAGTGGTGCCATGGCGGATTCTGCAGCGGCGGGCGAAGTGAGCATCTCAGGCGTACACCTGTGTTGCGGCGCTTGCGTTCGAGATGTTGGCAAGGCCTTGGCGGATGTTGAGGGAGTGGCCAACGTTGCGTGCGACCGAGCCACCAAAGTGGTCACGTTTGTTGCCACCGACGCCAAATCGGCCGTGGCGGGTGTTACCGCTTTGGCCAAAGGTGGATTCCACGGCGATGCCAAGTTTGGGGACAAGACCATCGAGTTCCCCGCCTCCGGTGCCAAACCAGGGGACAAGGCAGATAGCGTGACCATCACCGGGGTGCATCTGTGCTGCGGTGGATGTGTGAATGCCGCCAGTAAGGCTGTCAAAGCCGAAGCCGCGGGAGCGACCGTCAATGTGGACCGTGACTCCACCAGCGTCTCAGTCACTGGCAAAGGGCTTGATATTGCCGCACTGGTCAATGCCCTGAACAAGGCTGGCTTCCATGGCACAGTGAAACAGTAAGAGACGTGAAACAGTAAGAAGCGTGAAACAGTAAGACGTGCGAAGAAGTTCGACGCATGAAGGTTTCGCACGCAGAAAGCGCATAAGCCTGACAATCGACTGAGCCGGCGCTTTGTGGTGCCGGCTCAGTTCGTTTCACTTGGCTCTTGCGAAAAATTGAACTCTGAGACCTCCGGCGTATAATTCCCCGTAGCTCTCTTGGAGACGGGGAGATTCCCCGCATCTGCCGTACAGGGCTCATCTCGAAACGCGAAGCATCAACTCCCCAGGGCATTCTTTTATTGAGGTTACGGCCATGGAACTGCGATGGCGGCGAATTTACTTGACGGTGTTAGGCTTGGCGGCCGCACTCGCTCCAGCACTAGCTCAGGCGGCTGATGCCGTCCAGCAGGCCGAGAAGGCCACAGATAGCCAGGAAGCGGAAAAGACCAAATTCGTCCGCCTGCTGCGCGATGCCGCAGGCGAGATGATAGCCCTGGAGACCGCGATCGTCCGCTATGTGCCCATCGACGGCAAGAATCCCGGATTGGTGGTTGATCTGGTAGCCGCTGTCCATGTGGGTGAGAAGTCGTACTATCACCAACTGAATCGGGAGTTCAAGCAGTACGATGCCTTGCTGTACGAGCTGGTCGCGCCGGCCGGAACCAAGATTCCCAAAGGTGGCAAGCCCAGCGGTTCGGCTGTCGGCGCGCTCCAAGGGGGAATGCAAGACATGCTAGGGCTGGAGCACCAGTTGGAGCAGATCAACTACCAGAAGAAGAACTTTGTCCACGCCGACATGTCCCCCAGTGACTTTGCGAAATCGATGGAAGATCGGGGCGAGACGTTTCTCAGCATGTTCTTCCGGATGATGGGTGCCGGGCTGGTGGAGCAAAACCGCAAGAAGAACCAGGGGGCCAACGCCAGTTTGATGATGGCCCTGTTCTCCAACGATCGTGAGTTGGCACTCCGTCAGTACTTGGCCCAACAGATGGAAGACGTCGAGGGCCAAATGAGTGCACTCGAAGGCCCCGGCGGTTCCACACTCATCGCCGGCCGGAACGAGGTAGCGTTCAAGGTGCTGGCTGAACAGATCGAAGCCGGGAAGAAGAAGATCGGCGTGTTCTACGGAGCGGGCCACCTGGCAGATATGGACCGGCGGTTGACCGAAGAGTTTGGACTCCGGCGGGCTGAAGAACGCTGGCTTCCTGCCTTGGGATCTGCAGGCCAAAAAAAGCAAGAAGGCCACCAAGTGAAGTTCACCTGGCAGCCTTCTTGAGATTCGCTTGGCGTTGACTTTCGTCAAGTCTTACCAGTGCAGTGTGGCACCAGCGTTAATGGTCTGTAGCCAGAAGTCGGTTTCGCGGAAGGCAAAGGCAGGTCTTGCCGGACCCGTGAATCCACCTGGAACCAACTGAGTCAGATTGACGGTGGTATCCACCTGGTCGCCGGCCAGGATCATGCTGCTCCAGTAGAGGAACGTGTAGCCCAGCGAAACTTCCAAGTGCTTGGTCACCGCACATTTCACGGTCAGCCCCGCTTCGGGGATGGCCACAAACTGGTTACGGCGAGCGTATCCAATATTCGTCGGCAGAGTGAGCAGGCCTGAGTTTCGCACGGAGACCATCCCGTTGGGAGTGATGACCGTGTTGTTGCCCCGGATGTCCACTTCTTCGCGTTGGCTACCCAGGGTGCATTTTCCCCAGATGCTGAAGGTAATGGGACCGTTCTGGACTTCGCCCATCATTCCCATGGTACCACCGTGGAACGTGTTGTCGGTTTCGAACGAATCCGTCTCGGCGATCTTGGTGCCGACCGGAAGTGCTCCGAACGGATCGATCGACCGACGCTGCGTGTGAATGACCAGGTCATCGCTCACCTTGGTGAAACGATAACCACCGATCATGTCGACCCGGTAGCCAGATCCGCGGGTGTAGCTCATCAGTCCGCCCAGCAACGGCACCCCTTCGAAGATGGCCGCCATGGCTCCGCGACCGTAGATTTCTCCACCCTGAATGTTGTTCTGCGTATCCAGGTTCAGGCTCCCTTCCACCACGCCGGGGAAAGCCACGAGTTGGGCATCTTGCCGGTTGAGGAAGGTGTTGAAGAACGGTCGGGCAATGATGGGATCACCCAGCGAACGGTCAAAGAAGTCGTCTTCTCCTTCTTCCATGATGAAGTAGTTGGCGACGATGCCGAAATTCTTGCAAGGGTCGCACCACATGCCTAGGTGTACTTTGCCACCGGAGCGTTCGTCCCCATCGTAGCCGTCATCACCGAAGAGGATTCGCGTTCCCTCGATGCCCAGCACACCGGCATCGTTACGAATGGTGCCAGGAGGGCTTCGGGTGACGAGGGCCGGGTAGTACCGGTCTTTTCTCCAGCCGAGCATGTATTCGATGCCGCCAAAGAACAAGTGCGAACAGCAGCAGCAGTCAGCACAACCGCAGGTGTCGCATCCGACCGATCCTTCGTACACGGTCGAGTCTGAATGCGGGTAGCCGGTTGGTGGCGGCAGCGGCTGTTGGAAGTTTGGTGGCGGTCCACCGGGACCCGAAGGTTGCCGATAGCTCGCCGGTTGAACTCCCCCCGGAGGCATGCCAACCATGCCAGGGTGCATCCCTGGCTGCATTCCCGGTGGCATCCCGGTCATGCCTGGGTGCATGCCAGGAGGCATTCCGCGCATTGACGGCGGGCCCTGCATTCCAGGAGGCATTCCGCGCATCCCGGGGTGCATCCCGCCTGGCATTGGCGGTTGTCCCTGTCCGTAGGCATTTGGCGCTGCCGGATGTCCGACATACTGCGCCCAGCCAGTGTTTGCACAACAGGCTAGCGCGGCCACGGTAATCGCTACAATCGTGATTTTTGACTTCATGATCACTGCTCGGTCGTCCTTGACAGCTGATCGCGATTTGGAGTCGCTCGATGTAGACCGATGAGTCGCTTCGCACAACATCCGCGCGGTTCATTACAAACCGTCAGAATGGCGGCGTTACGGCTCACCCCCCTTAAATGCAATTCCCTTTGACCCAAGAGGATTCCCCTGCCGAGTTGGCAGCGGTTGCTCGATGAATCTCAGGACCTATTCTCTCTTCACTTGGATTGGAGCCGGGTTGGATCCGCCATCAGGAAGGCAAACATTGGGGAAGGTCCCCTTGTCTCCTGTGGCTGCGACACCGCACGGCGAACCGGTAGAGATGAGCACCGCTGGGCACTCATGTACCGATAATTCCAGTCGTACTATGTGTGTCGGCCTTGGGGCTTATTGCAGTTAAGCCAAAAGTTCGTACCGACGCGACGCAGACGATAAATCTGCGTGTGACGGATCGGAAGGCTGTGCTAGCGCTATCAGAGAGCGCAGGAGGAGAACAGTCCTTCGTCAGTGGGAATCGCGGCCCAGTTGAGCTTCCGCTTCTTCAATCCCCACCCGAAGCGCCAGAGCGCCAGCGAGGCGACATGACAGGGGATGTCGCCACGGCGCAAAAGTCGTCATCACGGCGGAGTGCGATAATTACCTCAGGCCGTTAGAGACGGCGGAAGCTTTCTGAGAAGTTGGCGGCTTGATAGCTTTCGCGGATTCGATCACTGATTAGCGCTCGTCGGCGTGTTTCCGCAAACGGCAAGCTATTATCGATCAGCCCCACATCATACGCTAGCTGATCTGAGTAGCCAGGCAGCAGCACGCGGTAATCGTAGGGGACTCGATTGGGAAATAGCTTGTTCAGGTGTGCCACCAGGTTCGTTGTGCAGTTGTTGCTCAACGTGTGATAGAACTCTGGTTTTTCCCGCAATCCATTCACCCGCTGCATGACGTCCACAAACATGGCTTGCACCTGTGCCGGCGTTAGCTCAAGGCGATAAAGATAAACGTCATCTTTGCGGTGCACGGCTCGCTGGCCGATTAGATCTCGTTCGTCACCCACCACATACATCAGTTCGTACTGGTCGAGCATACCGTTGACGGCCTTGAAGACCTCGCCGTCTTCCTTGCGGATCTCGACCGAAATCGCCAGTTGCTTCCCGTCCTTGAACCCAAAGCTGATCATGGTATGGGCGAGCGTTGGCGTACCGGGAAACGGGATCATGAGGAAATCAACCGTCTCAGCGTCTTTCAGGTTGAACGTCTGATCGTAATGCTCCACCACGTAGTCATCTTTCGAAAGATACTGGCAGTTGCGAATGTTCTGGACGCTGACCTGATCTCCATAGAACGTGGCCGATGCCAGCGTTGCCTGATCTGGCGACCACTTGCGCTGATTGGAAGGGGTGAGATTGGCGGTCGCTTCGCCAGCACTCTTAGGAACGCTATGGCAGCCGGTTGCTAACAGCAACAGCGCCATTGCCAGCAGGCGAATAGAGGAGAGTTTGCAACTGGCCAGCGCCATGGGTTCGCCTTTTCTATTCAACCTTGGCCAGCCACCGTTGACTCAAGCGGCATCGAAACCCGGCAGCATCTGCTGATGCGGCGGGTGCTTGCGGTCCAAAGCCTGACGGCGATAGTTCTCCGCCAGGTGTACCATGACCTCAAGGATTAGCAGGTCAGCCCTGGTCATCACATGGCGAGTACTGCGATTCCCCAGCCCACGCACCAGCGCTTCGAGCACGCGTACGTGCAGTCGCATGGTCTGCTGTGCTGAGATTCCGGCAGCTGCCAGCAAGTTGGCCAGGCCGCACATTTCCTTGCCCAAATTGCCTGAGCCCATGATCACGTAGGCGCGGAGTAGGTCACCGTAATGGCCAACCAGTTCGTCCGGCAAGCTGAGGTCGCCCTCTCCGGCACTGCGACGGCAGGTTAGATGACGTCGATTCTGCGCCAGGTCTTCGAGCATTGAGCGTTGTTCGGCCAACAGGCGCTGGGCCTCTTCCTGTTCCAACTGCAACCGGTGCCGCTCGGTGTAATCTAGATGGCTGTTTTCGCGAATGAGCTGATGCCGCTCGACCGCCCTGGCGACCACCCAGATCAGCGAACGGGTGGTGACGGTATTGACGCACACGTAGGCATCTGCACCCACCTCGAAGCAAACAGCCATCATCTCTTGTTCGCTTTGCACACCGAGTACGATCAGCGGTTCGTCCGATCCGCTCGCTCTCAAACCTTCGGCAAAGTCCAGCGCATCAAGCTCACCAGGTTCGTGGCTCAGTAGCAAAGCGTCGTACTTTTCGTCACGAATGCGAGCCAAACCACGGCTGACCCCAACCACTTCTTCAACGAGAATCTCCGCGGCACTATCTGCCGCAAACGCCTCGGCGAGCCAACCCCCGGTGCGGTTGGGCGTGGTCACAAACAACACCCGCATCCGCTCGGGAAGCGATCCCCAGGGAGAGAGGGTTCCAGCGGAACGAGGTCGAGCTTTCAGACTTGTGGACATAGGGCAACGCGAATCCCAAGGATGCCAGCAGCTTGAAAGAGAACAGCACAACCGCAACGCCAGCAGGCGGACGGCGCGGCGGGCTACTCTATCGACCGCTCCGTGCGTGGTCAACCTGGCTTTGCTTGCCTGCGCTGAGAAACATTGCTAGCTGACACCAGCGAGCAGTTTGGTTGGAAATCGATGTTCGGAGAGAACCGCCGTTGGTCACGGAACAAGCGTTTGCTTGGTGGTCGGCTTCGAAGTCACGACCCTGAATTGCACTCCGGCGTTTTTCTGCAAGAACCGAGTCACACTGAACAGGTTCTTGATGTTTGGGTTCCCACGAGGACTTAGCATTCACATCAGACTTTTGGGGTCTTTGCCAACCGCCTTGCCGACGCTCTCAAAACCCACCGTGGCATTGATGTAGTCACGGAGCAGGACCTTTGCGACATCAACGCGACCGCCAACGATTGATTCCAATGCCTCGGATAGAAGTTCGGTGCGAAACTTGGGATCGCGATCGGCACGGTCTTTCCGCGGACAAAGACAAACCCTCCGAAGGCTTGGGGTACTAGCCATCGCCGGTTGACGGATCCGGACAGGTTTCGAAAACCCGCCTGTTGTCGTTCTACGCCCTATCGGCAAGGCGGGGGACGATTACAATGGCGGGATGAAACCATCCTTCCTATTCATTGGCTGCCAGAACGGTGCCGAGACTCCGCTCAAAGACGAAGTAGCGCTGCGGTATCCCGATTTCCGCTTTGCTTATTCTCGGCGAGGTTTCGTCACTTACCGGTTGCCTGACGATCACAACTTGCCGTCGCGGCTGCGGCTAGGATTGACGTTTGCGCGAACCAGCGGGTTCTCCCTAGGCCAGGTTGCCGTTACCACTCCGGAAGAGACTGCGGCTGAAGTTTGGAAACTTGCCGAAGGCTTGCCGGTGCGGTCCGTGCATGTCTGGCACCGGATGGGTGGTGTGCCCACCGAAGAAACCACAGGGCTCGAGTCTTCCACGCTCGCCGCGTTGCTGGCCGCTCATCCTGATCCGGACCTGCTGGATGTGGGCGAAAATACGCAACCAGACACGTTTGTGCTGGATTGCGTGGTCGTGGAACCCGACGTTTGGTGGGTCGGGTTTCACCGCTCGACGCCAGGGCCTGGCTGCTGGCCTGGGGGATTCTACCGCCAACCGCTCCCAGATCATGCCGTCAGTAGGGCCTACCTGAAAGTTGCCGAAGCCCTGGATTGGGCACAGTTGCCGGTTCGCCGCGGCGAGCGCTGCGCCGAGATCGGGGCCGCTCCGGGAGGGTCGTGCCAGGCCTTACTCGACCGCGGACTGGTGGTGACCGGCATTGATCCGGCCAAGATCCATGCCAACGTGATTGCTCACCGCAACTTTACGCATGTGCGCAAACGGGGCAATGAGATGAAGCGGCGAGACTTCCGCCGCACGCGCTGGCTATTGGCCGATATGAACGTCGCTCCGCAATACACGCTCGACGCGATTGAAGAGATTGTCAAGCATGACGAGACCACCGTGCGTGGCGTGGTGCTGACCTTAAAGATGCCGGACTGGAAACTCGCGCGCAATCTTGACGCCATCTTAGAACGGGTCCGGACTTGGGGTTTGCCGATGTGCAGGCCCGGCACCTGCATCACAATCGCCAAGAGATTTGCGTTGTGGCATGCAATCGGCCGGGTCCCTCACGTCCCCCTCGACATCGGCGTAAGAAGTATCGGGCGGAAGCGGAGAACTTTCAAGACGACGAAGCTACCGATGTGGCCGACAATGCCCCGGCGACCGATTCGCCTGAACCACCCCCGCCTGCCAGTAGCGAAACGTTGTAACCAAGACGATTCGGACGCACCAAGTCACTGCTGTTTCTTGACATCAGGATGATCTCGCCAGAGCCAGCGAAGCGTATCCGGCAAGATGGCTCCACCATGTTTGCCATTGTGCCCTTCTTCTCCCATGACAAACTGGTAATCGTAGCCAGCAAACTTGAGGGCGGCCGCCATCTGCTGATTCGCCAGGGGCCAGTTTCCGTGCAGGTTGTCAAGGTCGTTGGAGCCTTCTTGGAGAAAGACGCGAATCGGTTTCGCTTCTGTCTTGCGAATCAACGCGGGATAAACGTGGCCGCCGCGGATGTTGGTAAAACTGCCGACGTGGCTGATCACTTTGCGAAACTGATCCGGACGTTCCCAGGCAGCGGTGAATGCGCAAATGCCGCCGGAGCTGATCCCGCAGATCGAACGCTCGTTGGGATCATCCGTCAACTTGTACTGCTTGCTCACCTCCGGCAGGATCTCCTTCAGCAAGAACGCCGCATACTGGTCGCTCAGCGTATCGTACTCAAAACTCCGATTCTTTCGCGCTGTGCCACCGGTTGCCGAGGGAGGAACCACGCCGGGGTTGATGAAAATGGCAATCGTCACCGGCACCTCACCGCGGTGGATCAGGTTGTCCAGCACAATCGGCACGCGAAACTGACCGTTCTCGCGCATGTAGTTGCCGCCGTCTTGTACAACCATCACGCAGGCGGGCTTGGTCCCATCGTACTGCTCCGGCACATACACCCAAAAGGTCCGCTCCGTGCCGGGAAAAACCTGGCTGGTCCAAGAATGCTCGGTCACCTTCCCCTGCGGTACCCCCTCCTGCCGCTGCGAATCTGGGCCGAGTTCATACTTTTCTGCAGCTTCCACCAAGCTGTTGATGGTCAGCGAAGAAAACAAGATTGCCAAGCCGAGCGGCAGAAGTGGTCGCATCGTCAGTCACCTGGAAGCATGGGGCAAATGGAGGTCGGTATGCAGAAATCCGTGGCGAAAACAACCGAACAGCTAAGCCACAGAGTTCACCGAGGCCACAGAGAAAGTCAGAGAACATGCAACGAAGCTGAACTCTGTGGCTCAATCCTCAATCATTTTTTAGCATTGGTCAAGCACCCAACGCTCGGGCGCGTGTTCAAGGTGACATGTATTGAGAACCGCTCCAAACCGTGGCGACTATCTCAATCATGTCGCTTCTGGACCTTGCCCAGCTCCGGCAACAATGCTTTGGTCGGTTCCTGCATGATGTGAAACTTGCCAAGCCGCCAAGCTTAGTACCGACCGCGGTAGCGATCGGCATCACGACTTCCCGTTCGCACTGCATTGGGATCCACAGGCTGGGAGCCCTTACTCTCGATGAAGACCAACAAGTCGGCACGCGAGGGTGCTGCAAGAGGGTTTAGTTTTTGCAATGGGTTGGGGTCGGTATCCAACGGAGTAGGCACCACGCCAATGCCGACGAGCATGACTCGTTCGACCGGCCAGTGGAATCGCTCGTGAACCCGGCACTGGCTCAACTGGGGAACTTCCACCTTGGCCCGTTGCCGCGGAGCGACCGCCGTGGGCACATCGATCATCACCGGCACCAGCTTTTCCACCTGATCCACGCTGACCTTCAAAATGGCATCCAACATTCGCTGGTCTTCGGTCAGCAGGGGGCTGAGTTCCAGAGCAAAGCCTTCGTCGATTTGCCCCATCGAAGTTTCGTATCCTGGCCACGCGTTGGGTTTCATCAGTAACTCTCGCACATAATTGCGAGAGCGGGTCAGCGAGACCACCGAGGATTGCCCATTCTGCACCAACAGGTGAGGGCTGCTGTGTTCGCGGAAGTCAGACCGCTTGCGAAGTTCGGCAACCAACAGCGAGGCGTCCTCCTTGGCCAGCAGCCAGGCTTGAACCCCGGGGGTTTGGACTTCTACCGGTGTCAGCATCCGCTGAGCTCGGGCACGCCAGTTAGGGTTACCAATGGTGATCACTCGCAGGCCGACGGAGTGCGTTTCGGACTCAGGTTTGAGGAACCGCTCCATGACGCCCGCCACCACGTCCTGCATTTGTGGCGTGTGGTAGACGCGGAGCGTTCGTTCGTCGGCACTCAAGACGGCGGCCACGCCAGAATGCCAGGACTCGTAACCGGTTTCACGCAGTACCCAATCCACAATGGCCTGCTCGGGCCGATTGGTGCTGGTGACCCGATCTGTATAGGGGCGAATATCATACTCACGCCAGATCTGTCCATGATCGTTGGGAAGTCGGCCTGTGCCGGCCGTCATCGATCGGCGAAGGTCACTCATGGCATTCGCCGGACTTTCGCCCTGTGCAACTTGCAGCGGCCTGGCTGGTCCTGCAACCGGTTGCGTGCGAGGCTCGGTGGCTGGCAGCGAACTGTTGGGGCGAATGGTCTGCCCTTGTGTGGTCGCAGCCAGTGAAAAGGCAACGCTAGCCACGGCTACAGCCATCCGAACGACCGATTGAATGTGTGTCTGCACGAGGCGTCCTCCGCTTGTGGTGAGGGACGTTTGAATGCCTGAGAACGCCGAGCAGCGGTCCCTTTTGCGGCATGTTGATGACGAGTTACTCCACGCCGGTTTTTGGAGTGGGCGGGGAGTATAGGGAGGTCCCTCAGCGCCAGCAATGCCGATTCTAGGGAGATCGCCTCGAGCGCAATCGCAGCTTTCTGGGTCGTACAGTTGTCTCAACTGTTCAAAAGAAATACTCGGTCTGCAGAGGCACCCGAAACGTTTCTTCTTGGTTCCTGAACAGTTGGGACAAACTGTTCTATATAGCCAGCTAGCACTCGCTCGCACCAAGCCTTGGCCTGAGTTGCCGCAGCTGCGCGGCTTGGCAGATGTCGCGAAGCGCGGCACCGCTGCGTACCGCGCCGAGGCAGAACAGCGGGGCGATCATCGAACCCCAGTACTGGTTGAAGTCGTGTCCGACAAACCCCCAGAGCAGCGTATAGGCCACCACGACCAATGTCACCCGACGTCCGATCGGAGATTGCCAGCTAGCGAGTCCCAGCATGGCCGCTGAGAAGTACACGGCCGCAACCCACTGCGGCAGCACCAGCAAGAAAGCATTCATCTGCACGGCAGAGAGTACAAACGCCGTACCGCCGAACTGCAACCAAGACTGATGATGCGCCAGTTCATTGGGCCCCAGCAACTGCCACACGTGCTGCGCGTGCCACGCGAAAAAGATGGCATAGACACCCAACCCCAACGACCAGCCGAGAATTTCGGCACGTCGCCGCTCGGTGACCGCCAGCGCCAGCGCGATCACGCAGTACAGACCAGCCAGGTCCCTGAAGAACAGCGCGGCCAGCCCAAACACAACTCCCCAGCGCCAAGCCCCCAGCCCATAGCAGACGACGCTCAGCGCAATGAAAGTTCCCGCCCAGAGCACGGGCATCACAAACAATTCTCCCAGCCAAACTGGCAGCATCGCCCCGAACAGCAAGATCACCCCCACGGCGGCTTGCAACAATCCGCCCTCGCTGCTCAACAAGACGAACGTCAGCAACAGCGTGGCAACGACCGCCAAGCCCAATAGGGCTTTGCTCCAAGCCAGGCTGGGCAGTTTTCCGATCAGCCACATCGGCAGGGGTGTTCGCCAGTTCATGATGTTCTGCGTGGGATAACCACGCGTGCGGAGTTCGTCCGCAGCCGCCTGATAGTAACCTTCGCCTTCGGAAATGCGCCGCACTTCGGCCGCATACAATTGGATATCGCTGGGCGCGTTGATTCTTGGCGGCCCACCGGCATAACCACTTTGAAATTGCGAACAACTCAAGAAGACCGCAAACGCCACGAAACCGAGTGCGGCCACCAAGGCGATCCGCGCCCCCTGTGGCGAAAGCCGGGCGAGCGAAGTCTGAGGAGATGGGCGGAACATCTGATCCAATCGTCACAACAGGTTCGACAACGGTAACCGGTCTCCCGTGCATGAGACCCTATGCCGAAGCTTAGCTTGCGACTCAGATACCGAGCCGTGAAGAAAACGGGCGATATCTTTCTTCGGTTGACATCACGGCGGAGCGTGATGACTACTCTCCCTTTGGTCATTTCGACTGAACGACTGCCTAGAACAACTCGGTGATCGGCTTGCCGTGCGGGAGTACCGCAATCGGGCGTCCGGCGTTGTTGAGGTAGGAAAACTGCGTGTCAATACCGAGGTGCTGGTAGATGGTGGCCAGCACATCTTGTGGGGTCTTGGGATTCGCTAACGGGAAGGCACCCTTGGAATCCGAGCTTCCGACCACGCGTCCCCCTTTGACCGCGCCCCCTGCCAGTGCGGCACTGAACACGTTGGGGTAATGGTCGCGACCCGCCTTGGCGTTGACCCTAGGCGTCCGTCCGAATTCGCCCCAGGCAACCACCAAGGTAGATTCCATCATTCCCCGCTCTTGAAGGTCTTGCAGCAGCGGCAGGTGAAGCATCCCAGGCGTAGCAGGAACCCTCGGCGTAGCGAGTCGAATCCATAGACGTGCGTATCCCACCAGCGGACATCCACCGTGACCAGTCGGACCCCGGCTTCTACCAACCGTCGGGCGAGCAGAATCCGTTGACTCCAGGCAGGGGCTCCGCAGCGATCTGATGCACCGGGATCAAACGCCGGCATGAAACCGTACCGCTCGCGAATCTCGCGTGGTTCGGCATCCAGATCAAACGCCTTCTTTGCGGCGGGGGATGTCACCATATCCCACGCTTGTTGCTGGAAACGGTCCATGGCTTCCATCTGTCGAGGCATCCACGGCTTGCAATTCGATCGAAGTTGGACAGCATGCGCTTCGACCAGACGCTGCGCGATAGGCCGTCAGGCAGGGCAAAGTTCTTGACTTCGAACGGACCCGAACTGGCCGGATCTGCTTGGGTTTCGAACGGGCGGTATGCTACCCCCAAGTAAGAGCTGTCCGTACCAGGGACTTGCCGCGGAATCGCCACATAAGCAGGTAGCTCGGGCCGCAGGCTTTGCTGCTGCTCGGCAACAATCGAACCACAACTGGGGTGGATGTTGACATTCGGATCCGAGCCTGGTGGATAGCCGGTGAAACAGATCTGGTCGCCTGCCGAGTGACCGGCGTTGTCGTGGTACAGACTGCGGATAATCGAGTACTTGTCCTGCACCTTCGCATGGCCCGGCATCATGTCACTTAACTGAATGCCTGGCACGTTGGTATCCATGGTGCCAAACTCGCCGCGATAATCGACCGGGGCATCTGGCTTGGGATCCCACATGTCGATATGGCTGGGACCTCCCCGCATCCAGAGGATGATGACAGAACGATCGCGGTACGCACTGCGGCCACTTGCCGCCGCCAGGGGATTCTGCCCGCAGCAAATCAGATAGGCTAAGTCCCGCAGTGCCGAGCAAACCAGCCCGGAGAAACGTTCTGCGGTCAACCAAGGTATTTCGAGATTCCGAACATCCTAGTTGTTGTTTGGTCAAGCCACGCATTGATGTTCTGCCAGGGAGGATAGGTTGGGGTAGGCCGTTGTGGAAGGCCGCCTAGAACGGCGCTGTTGGAGATCGAGTCGGTGAGCCAGCAAAAGTGCAAAAAAAAAAAAAAAAAAAAAAAAAAAAAAAAAAAAGAGAGCAAGGCCCCGATCAACCCCTAAGTTATAAACGAACTCCGATGCGCCAGTCAATTGTTCTGAACCAATCCGTCGAGCGTGCCAGGAAGGTTTCAGTGGGAGGAAGACAATTTCCACTTGCACAATAAAAAAACCGCCCGAAAGCTATCGCTACTTTCGGACGGTGTATTTGGCGTCGTCGCTGAAATCGTTACTTCAACGACCGAAATGGTTGGCAAACGTCGGCCAATCGGCACATCAAACAAGACCTTTGCGAACCGCCCAAACTGCCGCTTGGGTTCGATCAGAAACGCCGAGTTTACGCAGAATGTGCTGTACGTGCTCTTTAACCGTTTCGTAGCTGATCTTCAAGCTCTTGGCGATCTCTTTGTTCGTCAGGCCGAAAGCGACTTGCCGTAGGACCTCGGACTCGCGTTGCGTCAGAGGAACTTCGACATCCCCACTCACGCGCGGCGTGGCCAATGCTCCGGTCACCCGACGCAGTTCTTCACGTGTCCAGGCACTCTCCCCAGTGGCAGCCTTTTGAATGGACTCGATCAGGCGTTCGCGCGTGGTCCCCTTAAGCAAGTAGCCGCATGCCCCTAAGGCTACCGCTCGGGCGATGTACGTGGGGTTGTCAAAGGTAGATAAGATGAGGACCGGCATGTCAGGGCGTTCGACCTTGATCCGGCCCAACGCGGCCAAGCCATCGGCTTCGGTCATACGAATGTCAACCAAAGCGACATCCGGATTGTGCTCCAGGGCCATCCGGACAGCCTCCTCACCAGTCGTGGCTTCGGCCACGACCTGAATGTCCGTTCCGTCCAAGAGGTTCATGATTCCAGACCGAACCACTTCGTGATCGTCGGCAATCAATAGGCGAATAGTCATTAGTACTCTCTCCATGAATGAATGCCCCGAACGAATCTCCTGCAGAGCCAAAAAAACTTCAGCGTACCCCTCTGAAGCATGATCTTCAGCATCAAATTATAGCCTCCCCGAACCCTAATCAAGGGGGGGCACGATTTGTCCAAATGGCTTGCCTAACGAGAACGGATCCCCCCCAACTGACCACCCCACTGTTTAGTGGTTCCAGCTCTTTTTATTTAACCGAATCCTCATTTTCATGCGGGTTACCGCAACAGGCCCAATCTGACCGTAGTTCCAATGGGTGGTAAATGGCGAAACATGAACCGCAGTGGAGCTGTTCAGCAGACTTCAGGGAAGTTTGCATGCGGTTTCCCGCATTTATCGCCGATTCACCGAATACTCGCGACAATTGCGGGGGGTCTCCTTTCTGGAGTACCGACACCTCCCCGGAAGAACTAGCTTGTTCGATTGGGTTCAACAACGTA
>CALOEH010000078.1:0-80925 GCA_942492195.1 uncultured Planctomycetia bacterium
CGGGACGCGTGCAGCGTCTTTGTGGTTTGTTGGCGGTGAGTCGCGCGCTCCCTTCGCGCTGGCATGGTTCTACGGCAATTCGGCGCGCTGATGTTCGTTTGGGTGCGAACGCGGTAGACCGTTCGCATCTTGCGGTGACGACGGTAGCCGCGTTCGACGGCGTTGGGGAAGTCGACGGCAACAGCTTGTCATCCAAAACGTCGCCGCCTTTTCCAGGTTGGGGGAGAACAACTTTTGCAACGTCTTGCCGACTTTCTTGAAGCGACGAACGCGGCGACGAAGCTTGGCCAGCTTTTCCAACGCGGTGGTGTCGGTTCGGCAGCGACGATCGAAGAGGCGGTACACCGCATCCATGATCTCGCGCAGCGTTCGCAATTCGGGCCGTCCGCGGGTGATCCGCGAGAGCGTTCGCCGCTCGGCAGGAGTCAGTTTGTGTTGTACGAACAGGTAGCGATTGACGAACAGGTCTGCCACCTTGGCGTCGATCCGTTTGCGGCGTCGTGCGCTGCCTTCCGGGCCGACGACGACGACGGGCGGCCGCGTGGCCGAGTGTCGGCTTGCTCGCGGCCAGTTCCTTGCGCACTTGGGCCACGGCCCGCAGCACCGCTTTGGTGAGTTCCTTGATGACGTGGAACTCGCACACCTGGTGCGGTACGTCGCCGAACACCTTGGAAATCGGCTCGGGATACAGGTTCGAACCGTCGGTGGTGATGCCCTTCAACTCCAGGTCGCGCTCCTCTAGCAGCGACTGAAACCTGCGGAAGAACCGCTGGATATCGGTGTGCGTGGGGTCGTGGTCCAGAACCTCGTAGACGATCCTCCGGAACGTGCGGTTGTCCACGATCGAGAGCACGCAGAACGGGCCGTCATACAACTCGTCGGCCGCGATGTATCCCGAGAAGTCAGCCAGCACCGCGTCGAGGTATTCGCCGGCGACGTGCTGCTCCGCTTTTTTTCCCCCCGGCCTCCACCCAGTTCTGGATGGTGGCGTAAGGGACGAACACCCGGTGGTCCCGCCACAGATGCCACCTGGCGGTGCGGTACGGCAAGCCATCCTCCACCACCAACTGCACGGACAGCGCGATGATGCGATGCGTGTAGTGGCTCTTCGGCGGAGCCAGATCCGAGGTGTCCGCGTTGAAATACCGTTTGCACTTGCAACAATAATGTTGGGAGTACGTGAGCTGAAGCTCGCGAGGCCGTTCCGAGACGAGGTCTCCCACATCATGCAGGATCCGCCGCATCGTTGTGTGACGATAGCAACTGCGGTCGCACTGTGGACAGGACGCCGCGAATAATTGCGGCTCCGCTCCACCAACTTCGGCTTCGGCAGGTCTTCAACACGCGTGATTCCTTCGGTCCGATCCGCGACGTATTCTCCAGGTCCTGACATCATCACCCCTCCTTGGTGAGATTGGGACCAGAAAAATACCGGAAAAACCTCAACAGGTCACGACCAATCCCCAGTAATGTTGCTACAGACTCGTATTGCTGCGTGTTTTACTTGCAGAAATGTGCCGCGGCCGGCAATAATGGGGAGGCTGCAACGATTTTGCCGCCCCTCCCGCCTACCTTCGTCCCGCCCCTATTCGCATGTCTATGTCCCCGCTCCCTCTCTCGATCTTGATTGCCCTGGCGGTTGCGCTGGTTACAGCGCTGGCCGAGTATTGGCATGCGCGAAGGTCCAGCGGTGTGGCGAAGTTGCTGTATGGCCCTGCTGGAGAACCGAGATCTTGGACCAAAACGGTGCCGGTGGCTCGGGTTGTCGCCTGTACCCTGTTGGCCTGGGGACTGACACTGCTGGCCATCGAATCGCCGGAACTTCTAAATACCGAAGCCGGTGGCGAAGAGCAGGAGGTGGACCCGGCGGATATCCAGCGCGTGATTCTGGTGTTGGACGTGTCCCCCAGCATGAACATCGTGGACGCCGGAGTCGAAAAAAAACTGCGGCGGCGTGATCGCGTGATGGAAGTGGTCGAAGGCGTGTTGTCGCGGATTGCATTGAGCCGTACCCGATTCAGCGTCGTCGTGTTCTTCACGTCGGCCCGGCCGGTGGTCGTCGATGCCCTGGACACGAACGTCGTGCGGAACATTCTCGACAACCTGCCGCTGGTCTGGTCGTTCGAGCCGGGGGAAACGCGACTGCTGTCGGGCCTGGAAGTCGCCGGGGATCTGGTAAAAGACTGGCCGCCGTCGAGCACGACGTTGTTCCTGTGCACGGACGGCGACACGGTCGACTTCAGCCAGGTGCCAGAGCTGCCGCGTTCCATTCGCAAGGTCGAGATCCTGGCCGTCGGCGATCCGCTGGTAGGCACCTTCGGCGATCACAACTCGCGTCAGCAAGGCGGCCGTGCTGCGGCGACTGGCCGTCGAGCTGGAGGGCAACTATCACAACGTCAATCGCCAGCATATGCCGACCGCGGCGCTGGCCGATCTGGCCCGCGTCCCACCGCCGCCGCCCGAGTGCGAGGACTGTCGATCAAGGACCTGGCCCGGATTGCCGTCGGGCTGGGAGCGTTGCTGCTGGCGCTGCTGCCCGATCGCGCTGCAGTTCATCGCGAACTGCCAGGTACCAGGAACCGCAACGTGAACTCGGCCCGGAGCGATCAGCCCGGCGAGCGCGTCGCCGTGGTGCCAGAGATGCAGGAGAAACCGATGAAGAAATGGTTGATCCTCGCCTGGCTGCTGATCCCGGTGGCCCTGTTGAGTTATCACTTTGGCCCCGGACAAGATGCACTCGCATTCCGACAGTCGCAGCAGCACTTGCCGCCGCCGAGCGGCTTGAATCCAAGCGGGCACTTTGACGAGGCGATCGAAGCATACGCCGAATCGGCGGCGTCGCTCTGCCCGTCGCCGAAGTCCCCGATGCTCGAGCTGGCGGTGGCCCGCGATCAACTCCGGCTTGCGCAAATCCGCGGCCGGTTTCAACTGGGCCGCCTCGCCGAAACGCTCGAAGGCCTGCACGTGCTGGTGGCCGATGTGGAACGTGAGCACGGCAGAGACGCCCCGCTGGCACACGACGCCCGGGACTTTCTCGGCCGGGTCCACTATCAGGCCATGATCGCACTGCGGCTTGAGTCCGCCGAAGAAGAAGTCTGGCGGCGGCACTGGGAATTGGCTCGGCAGAACTTTCGCTACCTGGCCGAGCATACCTCCGGAGCCCGCAATTCGCTCGATCGCCAGAATCTGGAAGTCGTGATCAAGTCGTTCAACTACCGGTTCCGCCCACGGCGGCCGCGTCGGCTGCGGCTGCCTCGACCACGGCCGGTTTGAATACGGTACTCACTCCTCCCCCAGATGCGCCGCCGGTCGTCGGGGCAGGCATTCCCACCACGACCGACGCCCGTCCGCGTCAGCCCACACCCGAAACACCCGAGCCTGTGGCCAACGAACTTGAGTTGGGTTCGTAGTCGGCCGCGTCGTGCTCTCCATGTTGAATTGGTTCTGACCATGTTTAGAAGTCTCGTCGAATCTGCGACCGGTCGATGCTCGCATAGCAAGTCGCTTGCCAATCGTCTTGCTGCTGTTGCTCGCACTGGGGCTGTCGGTGTCCGCCCCGGCAGCCGCAGCGGAGGACGCAACAGTCCAACGAGATCCAAGGTCCGCTGCGAAAGGACGTCGAGGCCCGCTGGTCAAGATCAAGTACACCCGGCTGGCGGAGGAGGCCTTCGCCGCGGCCGTGACTCCGGAAGATCCGGACTGGGACGAAGCGACGCGAATGCGGCATTGGGTGCAGGCCGGGGATTGGGAGTCGCTGGGCTATTTCCTCACGCGGTTCGACGAGGAGGGCGGTGCGGCGAATCCACGGCAAGATCTGCTCCGACCTGTCGTTTTCCAATCCCAAGGCGACGATCTTGCCGCAGGACGTGATCGCCCTGGCGGATGCCTCGCCGGTGGAACTCGACGACAAGCAGATCACGCACCTCGGCGGACTGTTGCGATTGGCGATGAGCGATACGGAGTCGCGGGCCGAGTTGGTTGACGATCCTCGAGCGCGGCACGAAGACGGCTCGGCGGCAGCCGACGAAGATCGCCGGAAGCTGACCGCGGCCATTCTCGCCAGAGCGGGATTGGATCGAAGAAGCGAAGGCGTTCGGCATCACCGACGTCGAACTTGCGAGCACGGCCAGCCGCCAACCGGCCGATCGCGTGGGGCTGGGCGACTGGAACGAGTTGCTAAAAACGCTCCGCGATGCGACCGCCGGCGACGAGGACCGCACCGCGGCCCTGGACGAGCTCCATGCCCATCTGCTGGGGAGCGACGCCGGAGGTCATGACGCAGCACCTCAGGAACTGCTGATCGGAGATGCGGCAGCACCCGTGACGTCGCGCGCCAGGTCTTCTCCATGATCGGCCAGAGAACGGCCATCGCCGGCCGTGAGGTTGATCTGTCCGCGCGGGCGATTCAGCTCGAGATCCAAGATCTGGCCATGCAACAACTGGCCGCTGCGACTGGATTTCGCGACGAGCCCTGGAAGCAAATGGCGAACCTGGCGGCGGCCAACTGGCTGGCCGAAGCGCAGAACAGCTTCAAGCTCTATCCCACCTGGCTGAGGTCGACCGGAGCGGGACGCGACCGCACGGCGCATGTACCGATCGAACCGCTGATCCAACAGGCCCCAAGCGGCAAATGGCTCGACGCCGTGGCCCCGCAACTCGCCACCTATGTACGGATCGCGCTGGCCCGCTTGATCCTGTTTTCCGAGGACATTGACCGCGTCCTGCCACAGGCCAGGCGCTGCGAACGAGTCCGACTCTGCCGCCGCCGAACCTGGCCAACGCGTACCTCGAAAGTTGGGCCAACGGCATGATCCGAACCTCTCGCGGAACTTGCTCAAGGAGTACAAGCTCGACAGCCAGGTGGTCGTCTTAACCCGCTCAGAGCAGGAAGCCAGCCTGGCCGAATTGGGACAGTTGCTCAGTTCGCTCGCACCATCGACACGTGCGTTACTCGACGAAGCCCAACTGGTCCGCGCGTTCGACTTCTGCCACAGTCGAGCCGAAATCCACACGCGACAGCACGTGGCCGAGGTCTTCGGTCCCCTGGCAGAGATTGCCGGCCAAATTGACGGTCCTGCTGCTGGAACAGATGCGCGACAAGCTGGCCCTACAGTGGCGGGATTTGTCCATCCAACGCGATGCCGCCACACGCCGCACGGCCGCCGACATCTTCGAGGCTCGTCAATCGAGGGCTACCCGGAAGCCACGGCCATCGCCGACGCATGGCTCCACGTCTCATCCCGACGCGTGGCGGATGGACAGTGCGGCCGGCTCGCTGTATTCCGATTGGGCGGAGTTCGCCTACTTCCAGAGCGTCGCCGCCGAGGACGACGGGAGAACCGGTTCTCGGTCTACCTCGAACACAGCGAACAGAGGGCATGCCCATTTCCGTGCCGGGGCGAAAGCCTACGCGGCCAGATCGATGCCGAAGCTGGCCCGCGGTGAGTTCGACCTGCTGCCGTACCGCCTGGTTCTATGGCCTGTTGGGCATCACGCACGATGGCGGCATCAACCTCCGCAAAGGAGTTACGGACAGCGGGCTTGATGAGTTACGACAGGCGATGCTGGACCTGCCCGGCGGTGCGGCTGAAGTGCATTTGCAACTGTTCTCAACCATGGTTGCCGAGAACATCGAAGAGAAGCGGATCGCGGCGGAGATGAAGTACCGTTACCTCTCCAGTGCGGTGCAGGTCACTGGGAGCCGCGCCACCATCTACCCTGCCGAAGAGAAGATCAAGTACTACGATTCGCTGCTCGAGGAGGTGCGACTGCAATCGCGGATCGACGGCAGCGATCGCGTTCGCTCGCCGGGCGAGTTCGGTCTGTTCGTCGGTCTGATCCACACGACGGACGTCGCCCGCGAAAGCGGCGGCTTCGGCAAGTACCTGACGAATCAGGTGCAGCGGACCGTCTCCGGCCGGACGGTCGTCTGAGAAACCGCTGTACCGCGATCGGTTCGAGGAAGCGCTGCGGCGTGGCGCTGGGCGGTTTCTTCGAGATCCGCACCATCGTCTTTGCCGCTCCGGCGGATGGTTCCCGAGACATTGCCACACCCAGCGGTGCCCCAGAGGGGCAGTGGCAAGAAACCCCGCTGGCCTACCTGCTTCTGGCGACCAAAGACACTACGGTCGACCGCGTGCCGGCGCTGGAGATCGAACTGGACTTCTTCGACCGCGAAGGGAAGGTGATCATCCCCGTCCCGTCGAATCCGCTGCAGATCGAAATCTCGCGAACAGCCGACGAGCCTCAGCGACCGGCGCCGAACATCGCCGTCACGCAGATTGTCGATAGCCGCGAACTGGCCGAGAACTGCTCAAGATCGACGTCATCGCCACCGCCGACGGACTGGTTCCCGAACTGGATCAACTGCTCAACCTCTCAGGCTATTCGCTGCCGGTGCTGGAGACGTCGCCGATCAGCAAGGTCTGCAAGTTGAGCGACTCCACAACGGGCCCGAAGGACTCTACCCACAGTCTGAGCGTAGCTGGACCATTCACTTAGACCCGGCACCCTTGCTACGAGGTGCCAACGAGCGGGTGGACTTTGAGTTCCCTGCCGCGGTGTCTCCGGATACGGAGATGGTGTATCGGCGGTACGAGGACATGGATCCTGTCGAAGCGGCGGCAAAGGTCACGCTGGTCGAAGGGGAACAAGTCGGCCATCTGCGCGCGTCGACTACCGCCTGTGGAGCGCTGGTGGGGCTGGCATGTTGGTCGCTGGCCATGCTGGCTGCCGTGGTGGTCGTTCCGCAAGAAGGATGACGACGCCGTAGCTGCCGCCGCTGTTCACGTTGCCGAGCGAGTTCACACCGTTCTCGGTCATCGCCCTGCTGCATCGGATCCAAGTCCAGCCGAGCTGTCCCGTTGACGACGAACAACGCCGGGCACTGCGGGCCGACATGCGAACCGCTCGAGCAACAGACCTTCCCGCCGCGAGAAGCCGCCGCGGGTCCGCCAGAACTTGAGAGCCTGGAAATCGCTCGACACGGCGCACGCGCCCGTCCACTGGACTCATGAGAGCATTGCCATCCGGCGATGAGATTCAAAGTCAATGAATCCTTCCCGATCAGGTCTACGAGGTCGCCGCTGATGACCCTATTGAAGACTTCGCAAGTGATCGGCGAGATCCGTTCCCGCGTGGCCAACGTGGTCGTGGGTCAAGATGTGGTGGTCGAACGGATCTTGATCGCGCTGTTGACCGGCGGTCATCTGTTGCTGGAAGGCGTGCCCGGCTTGGCCAAGACGCTGCTGGTCAACACGGTCGCTCGCACCATCGGCATGGGCTTCGGCCGCGTGCAGTTCACGATCGACATGCTCCCTTCGGACGTGCTCGGCTCGGAGATTCTGGACCAGGCCACGCACGAGTTCCGCATCCACAAGGGGCCGGTCTTCACGAATCTGCTGCTGGCGGACGAAATCAACCGGGCGCGCCCCGAAGGTGCAAGGCTGCCTGCTGGAGGCGATGCAGGAACGGAAGGTCACGCTGGGCAACAAGACGTTCACGCTGCCGGCTCCGTTCCTGGTGATCGCCACGCAGAACCCGATCGAGCAGGCGGGCACCTTCGAGCTTCCCGAGGCCCAGCTCGATCGGTTCATGCTCTGCCATCGGCTGCACTACCCCACGGTCGACGAAGAGAAGGACATCTACCACCGGCAGCTCAACATGGGTTTTGCGGAAGCGGCAGGAAGGTGGCGGTGCCGTGCCGAAGAGCGCGTTCGACATGATCGAAGATGATCCGGTCTGCGGGATCGACGATCTGGTCGAGATGATGGAACAGGTGCAGACCATCCACGTCAGCGACACGTTCACGGAGCACGTGGTCCGCATGGTCCGCCGCACGCGCGAGCATCCGGCTCTGGAGGTCGGTTGCAGCCCGCGGGCTGGTTTGGCGTTGGTGCAGGCTGCGCGTGCTCGGGCCTTTCTGCACGACCGCGACTACGTCGTGCCCGAAGACCTGTTCTCGCTGGCCGAAGACATCGTCCTGCACCGCATACGGCTGACCTACGAGTCGGTCGCCCGCGGCGTGAGCCTGCGTGACGTGCTCGAAGAAATCATGCGCGAGGTGTGATGCGTATGCCGTATCAACTTCCCGTATCCGCCGCCACCGCGCGACGGCAGTTCGAGTTTGAGGTCAAGCGGTTGGCGGACAGCTTGAACTTCGGCGGCGACCCGTCCCGGTTCCTGGGTTCTGGCCTCGAATATGCGGAGTCCCGGCCGTACGAGCCGGGCGATCCAGTCAAGTCCATCGACTGGCGCGTCACCGCACGGACCGGCAAGCCGTATGTGAAAGAGTACGAAGCCACGCGTCAGGTGGCCATCTACCTGGTGGTGGACACGTCCGCCTCGATGTGCGTCGGATCCACGGAGCGAACCAAGTACGAGTGGGCGGTTCGGCTCGCCGCGGCGCTTGCCCGCGCAGGGCAAGAGCGGATGAGCCCGGTGGGACTGTTAGCGGCAGGTGACCGAGACCTGCGGATTTCGCCAACCCTCTCGACCAGCACGGCGATGCGTTGGGCGCACCAACTCCGGCTGTACGACTTTGGCGAACGGACCAACTTGTCGGTCCGATTGCGAACGCTGGCCGCGGCACTCAAAGCCAAGAGCGTGGTTGTGGTGCTGAGTGACATGCACGAACCGGCGGCGTTTCCTGCCTTGGAGCTGTTGGCAGCTTCGCACGAAGTGATCACGCTTTGGCTAGAAGATCCCAGTGAAGCGGCCCCGCCGAAACGCGGGATCTTTCGAGCCCGTGAAGCCGAGACAGGGCAACCTTTCGTGCTGACCCGCCGCACCCGGTTGACCGCGCACGACCGGATTCGCAACTCGCTGGTGGATGGCGGAATTGAGTTTTTACACTTACCCATTGATCAACTGGTACTGCCGCGCGTGCGGCATTTTCTCCGGCATCGTAAATCCCTAGGGCATGCCTAGCGGCGGCTCGCCTCGAACTTCGACTTATGCCCAATCGCTTCGCTCTCAAACAACGAACGCCGTGGCTGATCGCTGGCGGTACGGTGCTAGCCGTCGTGGCGGTTGCGCTCGTGGTGTGGATGTGGGCTGGTGACGAAGTAACCATTGGTGTCGAGGGGCGCTATGAAGTAACACTGCCGGAACAGCAACTCGTGGCCGTGCCCTACACGCATGGCGATCCACTGGCGGTACGCATCGCGTCAGCCGTGGCGGTTGAAGATGGTGGCACGCGCTACGACATTCGCTACATGGCCTATGGGCCGGGCGATCACAACTTGAGCGAGTACCTGGTAGCCGGTGCCGGAGCGCCTGCGACTGAGTTACCGGAGATGGTGGTGACGGTAGATGCCCTGCTGGAAGACGACTACAGCGGCAAGCTCTTTGAGACCGCTCAAACGCCGATCGATCTCAATTCCAACTATCGTATGGCAATGACACTGCTCTGGGTCGTGTGGGGGCTGATGCTGATTCCGCTGGCCCTCTATGGCCGCAAACGCCACGCCCAGGTGATCACGGTGCCCCCTCCCCCCAGCACCGCCGAGCGGCTACGGCACCTTCTGCAACTGGCCGAACAAGGGTCGCTCAATGTCGAACAGCAAGCTGACCTGGAGAAACTGTTGCTGGTGTATTGGGCCGAACGCTTGAACGTTTCGGCAGAACGGCTCACGGACATGTTGGAACAATTGCGCCAGCATCCAACGGCCGGTCCGCAGGTGCTTGACGTCGAGCGTTGGCTGCACGGCAGGCAGAACGGATTCAACGGGAAGGTTGCCCAGGAGTTGTTGAACCAGCTCGGCTGGCAAAGTTCTGGCAGCCAAGGAGTCCCGGCATGATGATCTTCACCTGGCCCGAGTTGATCCCGCTGTTGGCGCTACCCATCCTGTTGGGCTTCTGGCAGTGGTTTGCTCGAGGGCAGCAGTTGGTGTTGCCGGTGGACCATATGGAGCCGCGCCGCGGTTGGCTCTTGGATCGGACGATTCGCGTGTTGAGCTTCATGCCGGCGGGCCTGCTGGCGGTGGCGCTGTTGTTGTGGGCCAAGCCGTTGATCGAAGGCCCACCTTCGTTTCCCTCGCAGGTCACCAACATCCAGATTGCGCTGGACACCTCCGGGAGCATGAACGAACCGTTCGGCAATAAGACTAAGGAAGACGGCAATCAGTTCACGCGGTTTGATGCCGCCATGGAGGCCATCAATCAGTTTACTGAACAGCGGAAAGGAGATGCCTTCGGGTTTTCGATCTTCACCGCCAAGGTGATTCATTGGGTTCCGCTGACCACGGATCTTTCTGCCATTCGTCTGGCCACACCATTCGTCCGGCCTGGGGCGTTCGCGTTGGAATGGTGGGATGGAACCAAGATCGGCAATGCCATTGTCTCCTGTGCCGAGTTGCTTGAGCAGCGGAACGAAGGAGACCGAATGTTGATCATCTTGACCGATGGCGAAAGCACGGACATGCGCGGCGGCCTGGCCACTCAGATTGGCCAGGATCTCAAGTCGAAGCGAATCATCTTATACGCCATCTCGGTGCGGACCGAAGGTGCCGCCGAAGACTTGCAGACAGCCTGTCGAGCCACCGGAGGGCAACTGTTCGAGTCGGACGATGTGCCTGGCTTGCAGTCGGTGTTCCGGCAGATTGATCAATTGCAAAAAGCCAAACTGGTGTCTGCTCAAACCCAATGGCTGCAGTACGATCGGCCGTTTGCCATCGTGGGGCTGATCCTGCTCGGCTTGCAGCAGCTGGCTGGGTTGGGGCTTCGCTACACCCCCTGGTAGCTTGACGCTAAAGCGCCTCAATTACCGAGAATTCCCTCACGTAGCGGTTGTGAGGATCCTGGGGTTGGGATATTGCGGCTTGTGCAAACCGTGACGGCGGCAATTCAGCTTCCGCAACCCCTTACAGGTACTACACTTTCAGAGAAGATAGAACGGCAGGGAAAACTTGACATGTGGTCTGGCCCTGCCTATTATCGAACAGTACGGAACAATCTTTTCCCCTTCCAGCATCCCAGGCGGTGGTCATCATTGCCGGGTGAGCGAGGGGGTTGTGTGCAGCAGGGTCGCTGATTCTATCCAATCTTCGGGTCGTCTCTTCCTCCACTTTCAGGACGCGTCATGAGCATTTTCAGCAAAGTCTTACTAGGCTTTGTCATGATTGCCGCCTTCGGCCTGTTTTACGTCTCCCTGCGGATGGTAAAAACTTGGGCTGCCTGGCGAAGCAAAGCGGTCCAGCACGAGCAGGAACTGGATTATGTGGACGCCCAAATCCTGAAGGCTCGCGATGGCGAAGAAGGGACTCCAAGTATTGCCTCGCTCCGTTCGCAACTGTATGCCGCACTGGTCAACCGAGGCCGTGCCTGGTCGGACGTGCGTCCCAACGTCAATCAAGATGGTTCGGCCACGGCCACCATTGACAACCTGACCGATGGTGAGATCGCAGCCAAGAGTGTGTTGTATGCGTTCGAAATGCCAGCTGCCGGTGCCGGCAACTATCTCGGAGAGTTTGAAGTGACCGCCGTCAACGGCCAGCAGGTATCACTGCGGCCAACCATTTTGCGGCAAGAAGATCAGCGGCAACTCGCTGCCAGCCAGGGACCTTGGCGGCTGTACGAGAAGATGCCGTCTGACGGGTACGAATTGTTGGCGGGTGCTGACGCCGGGGAGTTGCAGCAGATGCTGCCGCCGGAGATGATCCTCGAGTTTACCAAACACGGCAAGCCCCCCACACCTGGCGACCCCCCATCGCAAGTCGTCATGGACCTGAAGTTTCTCAAAGACTTTGGGCAACTGAGTGCCGAAGATCGAAATCTGCTCCAGCAACTGGAAGTTGCCCAAGATGTGGTACTCGCGGAAAACCAACTTCCGATGAATCAAATCGCCGGCGAGCAGTTAGTGCAAGCGGGGATTGCCGAAGAGCTAGGGCGTTATTACCAGCGGCCGTTGCGAGACTTTAGCGTGCTGTTTCGAGAATTCCAAAGGCAGATACCCGTGTTGCGTGATTCGGTAGCCGCCATGCGGAAGGAATTGGGATACATTCAGACCTCGGTACAGATTTCGCAGAACAAAGAATCTCGCGATAAGGAGTTGATTGCTGAGCTCACCACCGAGCGTGACCGCCTGCTCGAAGAAGTGGCCGCAATGAACGGATTCAAAGAGGAACTTGACAAAGACCTGGCCAAGTACCAAACCAATTCGCAGGTTCTTTTGAAAGAGAATGCCCGACTCGCCCAAGAGCTGGCTGACAAACAATTGAAGGCACAGCGAAAGATCGATCAGGCCACGATGGCCGGTTTGAGGTAACTCGCCTGTCCAATCGGTATTGTCGAAGCTATCGCGTTATCGTCCCACCAGAGCCCCTCCTGAGTTCCCACACCTCTGTTTAAGAATCCGGTGATGATGCCCTCGTTCAGAACCAGTCACTCGCTGCAGTAGCAGCTTGCCCCGCTTCACTCTAGAATGCAGAGATTGGGTGAAGGTGTGAAATCATTCAGGGAAGGCCGATCGAATATCCATGGGCATCTACGACCGTGATTATGTCCGCGACGAACCCAAGGGAATTCACCTTGGCGGAGATTGGTCGGCTGTTGCGACGCTGATTGCACTCAACGTGGGCTTGTTCGTCATTGACGCGCTCACCACGACTGGGCCCCCCAGTGCTCCGGCCCACCAATTGCGCGATCACATGATCCTGCATGCCAACGTGTTTCGAACGTGGCATCTCTGGGAACTGGTGACGTACGGCTTTGCGCATGCAGACCTGCTTCACCTGGGCTTCAACATGCTGACGCTCTGGTTCTTTGGGCGGGATGTCGAAGGGATCTACGGCAAAAAGCTATTTTACCAAGCGTATTTCTCCATATTGATTCTCTCGGGCCTCATTTGGGTCGCTTGCGATCTGGCCTTCATGGGAGCAATGGGAAGTGTTCTCGGAGCGAGCGGCGCGATTGCCGGAATTCTGGTCGTCTCGATCTGCCACTTCCCACACCGCACCATCTTTCTGATGGGCATCATCCCGATGCCTGCCTGGGTGCTGGCAGCCATCTGGCTAGGCAACGACATCCTGGGTTCGTTGCAGGCAGCCAAGGGTGTGCGGATCTCGAATGTGGCGTACTCGGCACACCTGGGGGGAGCTGCGCTGGGGTTCCTGTTCTATCGTACTCGCTGGACTCTGTTTAGTTGGCTGCCTGGTTCATTCGGTCGGGTATCTCTGCCGAAATGGAAGTCCGGTCCGCACCTCCGCGTGCATGACCCTGACGATGACGAAGAACTGGAAGAACAGGTGGATGAGATCCTCCGCAAGATTCACGAGCAAGGCGCAGACAGCCTGACCAAGGACGAACAACGCCTGCTCGAAGCGGCCAGTCGCAGGGCGCAGAATAAACGCCGCTATGAGTAAAACGGGAAATTGCTAGACGCTCTGCCGGTGGGCCAGTAGCCTAGTGACAGGAATGCGTCAGGCGGAAGGACTCGCCATCATTTCCCCCGCCTGTTGAGAGGATGCAGATGATGCTGCGCCCAGTTCATCGTTGGTTTGCGTACAGTTGGGTTGTTGCCTTGGTTCTGGTCGGCACGTTGTCGTCGGGCGGAACGCGCTCTGCCTGGGGAGCTGATGAAGATTGGCCCACCTATCGCCACGATGACGCCCGAACGGGATGGACCGCCGCCGAACTGAAACCTCCGCTCACCCAGCGCTGGCAGATTGCCGCGCCCGTGGCCCCGCGCTCAGCTTGGGCTGGCGCGGATGGTCGAGTGTTCGAAGGGCATCTCTTGCGGGAGCGCGTGAATTACGACGACGCCGTGCATGTTTCCATCGTAGATGGTTACGTCTACTTCGGTTCTCCGGTGGATCACCGCCTGCATTGCGTCCGGCTTGCTGACGGCAAACCGGTCTGGAGCTATTTCACCGGGGGACCCATTCGCCTGGCTCCCACCATTGCTGACGACCGTGTGTTCTTCGGTTCGGATGATGGCTTTGCATACTGCCTGGACGCGAAGTTTGGCACGCTCAAGTGGAAACGCCGCGCTGGACCGGAAAATCGCCACCTTCTTGCCCGCGGTGAGATGGTCTCTCTTTGGCCGGTCCGAACTGGCGTGCTGGTGGACCAAGGCATTGCCTACTTCGGCGCTGGGATCTTTCCCCACGAGAACATCTACTTGTACGCCGTTAGGGCTGACGATGGCGAGCTGCTGTGGAAGAAGGACAACATCAGCCAAACCGACGCCTCGCGAGATGACCTCTCACCGCAAGGCTATCTGCTGGCGAACCAACAGTTGCTGGTAGTTCCCTCTGGCCGGTCCTTGCCGGCGGTGCTTGACCGCCACACTGCTGAGCGTCTGCACAAACGCACTCCCGGTTGGCGTGGTGAAGCCGGTGGCGTGGTGGGTGGCACCCGCGCCATCCTGGCTCATGGACAAATTATTGTCGAAGGGGCCCACCACATGCTGGCTATGGATCAAAAGACCGGAGCCACGGGGTTTGGCTACTTTGCTGGTCACCAAATGGCCATCGCTGGCGATGACGCCTACCTGGCCTCGGATACTTCGATTGAACGGGTTGCCCTGGTCGCATTCGCTGAAGCCAGCCGAAAACGACAAGACCTCCGCAATCAGGCCTACCAGGTCAATCGCCAGTTGCGTTCCGCCAAGGGCGAGGCGGCTCGCGTCATGACTGAGAAACTCAAACAACTCGCTGCCCAAGATGCCCAACTAGAAGGACTCGGCGAAGTCTGGAAACAAGAAGCTGCCGAAGACGCGTCGCTCATTGTCGCAGGCTCTTGGGTCATTGCCGGTGGCGACGGCAAGGTCACCGTCCGAAGTACGCAAGATGGCAAACTCGCCTGGCAGACCGATGTCGAAGGGCAGGTCCGAGGTCTCGCCGCCGTGCCGGGGCACTTGCTGGTCAGTACCACCACGGGACACATTTATTGCTTCGCCGGCGATGACATCCAGCAAACGCCATCGGCGACCGCACAAACGCTCACCGATTCGCCGTTTGGAGACGACCGACTCACCGATGCCTACCGCGAGGCGGCTCAACAGATTCTCGGAGAAACGGACGAGCGCCAAGGGTTCTGCCTGGTGCTGGGGAGTGAAGAAGGCCGCCTGGCCTACGAACTCGCCAAACGCAGCGACCTCACCATCTTGTGCATCGAGCCTGATGCCGAGAAGGCGAAGCGCTCGCGCGAAGCACTCTCCAAGACGGGTCTGTACGGTTCGCGCGTGGTCGTGGTCGATTCGGAGTATGCCGATATCCCATTCTCCAATTACTTCGCCAATCTGGTGGTTTCGGATCGGTTGATTGCCCAAGGCACACTGCCGGAGCAGCCAGAGCAGTTCGCACGGTTGATTAAACCGGTCGGTGGCAAAGTGTATCTCGGCAGACCCGACTCGGCCCCTGGCGAAGGCCCCACGACCGACGCCCTGCAAGCGTGGATGACCAAACTCGGTCTAAACAATCAGGCGACCACCGAAACGGACGTCCCTTGGGTCAAACTCGTCCGAGGCGAACTCCCCGGCGCGGGTAGCTGGACCCATCAGTATGCCGAGCCAGGCAATACCGCTGTCAGTGACGATGAACGTGTGGCAGGCGGGCTCGGCGTCCTTTGGTACGGCGACCCTGGCCCTGGCAAAATGGTCAACCGGCATGACGGCGCCGTCGGCCCACTGGCCGTAGGTGGCAAGCTGATCGTCCAAGGGGACAACAGCATCATGGCCTATGACGCCTACAATGGGCGGTTCCTTTGGGAAAAAGAGAACCCCGAAGCCCTGCGAACCGGCGTCTTCCAAAATGCCAACCCTGGCAACCTGGCCTGTACCAAAGAGCGGCTGTTCATGCTCAGTGGCGACAAGTGCGTGGAGTACGATCTCAACACCGGCGAGATCCTCACCACCTACGAACTTCCCAAAATCGATGGCCGCGACGAAATGGTCTGGGGCTATATCTCAGTACACGAAGGCAAACTCTTCGGCACCGCAACACGCCGCGAGTACCTCGACGCCCGACTCCGCCGACGCGGTCGCCAAACCGAAGAAGCCACGGATGTCATCTTTGCCCTGGACCTTACTTCCGGCAAGCATCTCTGGCATTACCGTGGCAATAGTATTTCGCATCGGACCATCGCCCTGGGGGCAGGAGCGGTCTACTTCATTGATAGTTCTCTCACGGCCGAGCAGCGTGAAGTTTTGCTTCGCCAGGACAAGTCAGAACTCGCCAAACTGATTGGGGACGAGGCCGCTCAGGCGGAACGGCGGCAAAAAGAGATTGACGTCCGCCGAACCGTCGCCATCGATTCAACCACCGGCGAAGAAATTTGGTCCACGTTGGTGGATGTGACCGATTGCAGCGAGATCGGCATCGGCGGCGGCAAGCTGACCCTGATGTACGCCAAGAATTCACTCATTGTTTGCGGAGCCAATGCCAACGGCCACTACTGGTCGCAGTTCATCGACGGAGACTTTTCTCAACGCCGGTTGTTGGTGCTCAATGCCAAGACCGGCAAGCGGCGGTGGGTCAAAGATGCCAACTACCGCCACCGCCCCATTGTGGTTCAAGACCGAATTATCGCCGAGCCTTGGGCCTTCGATCTCAAGACGGGAGAACAGATTCTCCGAGATCACCCCGTCACTGGTGAGAAGGTTCCTTGGAGCATCATCCGTCCTGGCCATCATTGCGGCATGATCTCAGGTTGCACCAACATGCTGTTGTTCCGTTCCGGCTACACCGGCTTCTACGACCTCAAGGAAGATGCCGGCACCCGCCATTTTGCCGGACACCGGTTAGGCTGTTGGATCAACGCCGTGCCGGCCAACGGACTGGTGACCATTCCCGAGGCCAGCGCCGGCTGCGTCTGCTTGTTCTCCATCGCTTCGACCATCACGCTCGAACCGCGCGAGGCCAAACGCCCTTGGACCATCTACAGCACCACCGGTGCTACCACGCCGGTCAAACAACTCTCGCTTAACTTTGGAGCCCCCGGTGATCGCCGTGATGCACTCGGCAAGATCTGGCTCGCCTGGCCGAGACCGTCCACTTCCAAACAGACCGGTTTGGACCTCAAGCTCAACGTGCAGCAGAAGTGGTATCCTGGCGGTGGCATGCAAAGCCTGAACGAAGAAAGTATCAACGTCACGGCAGATACCCCCTGGCTCTACACCAGTTGGGCCGCCGGTTTGCAAAAGTTGACCGTTCCCCTGCTTGGCGAAGAGGATGCTCCCGCCCGCTACCGCGTGAAACTCCACTTCGCTGAAGTTGCCGAGAACGCAGCAGATGCCCTCAAGGCTGGAGAGCGAACCTTCGACATTCGCCTCCAAGGCAAAACCCTCACGGAGAAATTCGACGTAGTGGCCGCAGCCGAGCAGTCCGCTCACGGTATTGTGCAGACGCTAGGAGAAGTGGATGTCGAGCGAGATTTGGAGATCGAACTCGTCCCCAACGGTTCCATTCCGCCGATACTGTCCGCCCTGGAGATCGAGCGAGTTGAATGAGCGACGGCTCTGTAGTCATCTATGTAGAACAGTTGTCTCAACGGTTCAGAATCCAACAACAAAGTTTCGGGTGCATCGGCATCGAGCAATGTGAACCGTGGGGACAACTGATCTACATGGGAAGCTCATGAATCATCCACACAGCATCCGTTTGCGAGGGCCTTGGCAATGTCAGGCGCTGCCTGACCGCAATCAACATCCCGAAGCTCCCCCCTTCCGCGTGAAAGTCCCTTTTGCCTGGACGAGCGAACCACTGGTGAGCCAGGAGCAAGGACTCCGGCTCACGCGGCACTTCCAGTCGCCAGCCACATTGGACGAAGACGAACGCCTGTGGCTGCTGATTTGGGGAGCCGATCCATCCGCCGAGGTTTCCCTGAATGGCGAACGGTTGGGCACGCTGTCAGGCTATGCGGTGTGTGGCGAGTTCGAGATTACCTCACTGCTGCAGAAGCGCAACGAGCTGCAACTGGATCTCCCCCCGCTCGCCAGCGGCACTTCGCCCCGACCTGGCCGCGAGAGTCTGCCAGCCGGCCTGATTGGCGAGGTTTGGTTGGAGGTCCGCCGCACGTCACACCTGCGTCAGTTGGCACTCTACCCACTCGAGCCTGGCACCTTGGGTCTCGAAACCGCCGTAGCACTGGACCGCAGCCTCGAGTCCGCCGAACTTTTTGTTTCCGTCTTCGGCTGGCGCTCTGACCCCATCTCGGCAACGTCAGGCGAACAGGCCGCGCATTCGTTCAAGATTCCCGATTCGTTGACCCAAGCGCATCCGCTCTGGCCCGAGCAGAGATCGCTGTGCCATGTCGAGGTGGAACTGGTTGCCGGATCCGATTGCCTTTGGGGGGCCAGCCTGCAAACCGCCTGGCGCACGTCAGGCACCCGCGCGCAGCCTGGCATCTTGGAAACGTCCGAGTCTATCGTGAGCCGGGGCATACGTTCCTCTGCTGACTACCACTCGGCAGACCAACAATCGCAGTCGCTTCTGCAGCAGATCCCGGCCGCATGGCTGTCAGACGTCACACGACGCTTGGCCCATCATCCCTCGATTGCGGCTTGGATCGTGCCTGCCGAATCGTGCGAGGCGGCGTCTAGCCTGATTCCGCAGCATCTATTCGGCCGGCCCGTGCTGGTCGAAGAGGAGAACCACACGATTCGACCGTTGGGACCGAGTCCATGATGGATGATCGTTGGGGTGAAGATGGCGATTCGCATTTCCACCGAGAACGATCCCGAAGCTGAACGTTCGTTTTTCGACGACGACGATCCCGTCTATTGGTTTCTCTATCCCTATTTCGAGAAGAACTATGTCGAAGTTGGCCAAATGGTGGAAGTTGAAGCCCGCTGGGCCTAGTTGCGTAGTGCCGGGGTTATAGGGTTACATCGTCCGAAGCCTTGAATTGTGTGGCGTCATTGGGTCCGGTATCATTCAACGAAATGGCACTTCTCCGGGACTCCTTCAGTTGAGGCGACTGATGCGCCGTTCTCTCACGCTCGCGTTCGCGTTGAGCTTCTCCAGCTTGTGCTTCCCTGGTTGTGGTTCGGACGAAACCCCCGTGGCCCCGCCACCTGTGGTGGAATCGGAAGACTCGCTGGCGGTGCTGCCTACGGATCCAGTTCCCCCAACCGGCGAAATTCCTGGACCAGAAACGTCACCACCAGCAAAGCCTGATACGGCTGAGCCTGGAGTTTCGCAGGGTAGCTCTGGTGGTGAAGGATTGAACGTTCGCACGGTGCAGGAAGAAGGATTTCTTCGCGGTTTGTGCCTCACTCCCGATGGAACAACGCTGATTGCAGCCAACGAAGACAAGACGATCCAGTTCCGCAATATCGCCACTTGGGAACTGGTCAAGACGCTGCAGGGAGCGAAATATTCGATCAGCGAACTGGCGATCTCTTCGGACGGGACGTTCTTGATCAGTGCCGGCGGAGATGACGATCACGGCGAACTCCTACGCTGGGACTTGACCTCCGATGCGCCTCCGCAGCAGCTCCCGCCCCACGAGTATGAGTACCGCATCAGCAACGTGGCCCTCTCGCCTGACGATCAGCAGGTTGCGTCGCTCTGTCTCGGACGAGGACGTGTGTTGAATCTGGCAAAACCTGAGGATGCCAGGCAATTCAGCTACGACGCCAGCAGCCTGACCTCTTCTGCATGGATTCAATATGCTCCCGATGGAAACAGAGTGGTCGTGGCAAGCGCGAACGGTGAGGCCTCTGTGCTAGAGACAGAAGACTGGGAAGAAACCAAGACGCTGCGTGCAGCCGGCTCTTGTTCCGGCAATCCACTCGTCATGGATGCCGACGCTGGCGGGTTCTTGCTGGCAGACTCCACCGGCAAACCGTTCCGCGCGTGGAGTTTCGCAGGCGAGTCTCGCGCGGAATTTGTGCCGCACGAACATGGCGTCGTATCGCTGGCCCTGACACGGGATGGGAAGTACTTGATCGGAGGAGGCAAAGATGGCCTATCCGATCCGGCACCCATTCGCATCTGGGAACGGGCGAGCGGTAAACCTGTCGCCGAATGGACGGGACACGGCGACAACGTGTTCTACCTCGCTCTGGCCAGCAACGACGAGTTGCTGGTCTCGGCGAGTAGGAAGTCGGGCGACACGGAGATCAAGGTCTGGTCCTTGGAGGCCGCCCTCAAGCAATCGGCCCCGCAGGCGGACGCGGAAGAGCTGACTGCGAGTATCTACAGCCCTAAAGTCCATGGACGCCGGGACGCCGCCATCACGAGCGATGGCAATACGTTGCTTTCCTTCGTCGGTCCTGATGTTGAAGTCCATGCGATGGATCAAGTGGACGAATACAGCTCGCCTCTCTTCTTGGCCCGATTGCATTCAGATGGGAGTTCGACTTCCGATCAAGATGCCTGGCTAGACACCGAAGGTCGCCCAGAACTGCTGCACATTGAGCTATCTCGCGATGGCAAGGTCCTGTTGACCGCCGATAGCGAGTACCACATTCGTGTTTGGGACCTGCCAACGCGAACCTTGAAAGCGACGCACAAGCTGCACGACGAAGTGATTGATGTCCTGGCCATCGCCCCCGACGGCCAATCGTTTCTATCTGGTAACATCGGATCGCCAACCCTGTTGTGCTGCGAAGTTGCCAGCGGTCGCAAACTCTGGACAGTTGATCTCCCTCGCGAAGTCGAGGATTACAAGAATCGCAACCGTACCAGCCGCGTCCGATTCTCGCAGCAGGGTGACGTGGTGCTCGCCACCCGCAGTCGCGAATTGTTGCTGTTGGACGCGGCAACAGGTCAAACCAAAGCACGGCATGCCACTAAGATTGCGCGGCCTCAGCGCATGGTGGAATCGCCAGACAGCACGCTCGTGGCGATCACTGGCGAGACGGAAGGTAACCCGAACAATGGAACCGTGGTTCACGTCTTTGTCGACGGCAAGTTTGCCTGGGAGCAAACGCAGAAGAACCGAGCTGTTCTGGCCCTGACGTTTACCTCGGGCGGAGAGTTTCTCCTCACGGCCGTTGAGCGAGGTCAAATCCACTTGCGCGCAGCGCGGGATGGTCAGCCGGTCCGAGTGCTGCCAGGGGAAAGCTTCCGAGATATTGAGGCAGTTGCCGCCACCGCGGCAGATCGGGTTGCCCTGTTTCGCCACGACCAATGGCGGATTGCGAACGTCCCGTTCCTGCTGGACCCCAAACTGTTGAAGGCCGTCGATACGTTCCAGAAGTTGAACGCGCAGATCTACAGCGTCGGGGAGGACGTGCTGCTCCGGCTCGATGATTCTTCGGCTACCGATGCGGACCTTGCCGCCTTGACAGAGATTGACCCTCCGCTGCGCCTCCAGATTTCCTGGCAATGCAACCTGAAAGATGCAGGATTGCTGCACCTCAAGGGGCGGACGAACGTGGTCGAACTCGACCTGAATGACAACGACGAGTTTTCCGACGCTGGATTCGCCGCGCTGGCCGGACATACGGATCTGCGGAACGTCGATATCTCGGGCTGCGACAACATCACCGACCGCAGTGCCAACATTCTCACGGCTTGTTCGAAGCTGCAGCGCTTGGCGATCGGCGGGTCAGGCATGACCGGAGAGAGCTTCAAGGTTTTGAAGAACAACCCTCAATTGAAACAGCTACATCTGTCCATCATGCAATTTACTCCTGAGCAGCTTAGCCCGCTGGCTACGCTCACGGAACTGCGCGAACTGGACCTGAGCTACAACGAACCCTTGACGGCAGAAGCGACGCAGTATTTGAAGAATCTTACCAGGCTCGAACAGCTTGATCTGGGAGACTGCGGTCTGGACGATGCCGCGCTCCAACCCATTGCAGGGCTGATTCAGTTGAAGTCCTTGGGCCTGTCCGACAATGACATCACAGGCGACGGTTGCGCGCCGCTGGCAGGGCTCATCAATCTCAAGAGCCTGCAACTGGACGATACTCCAATCGGGGACGCTGGACTCCAGCACCTGGCCGGGCTGACTAAACTCGAATCGCTGAACCTAAGTGGCACCGAGTTGACCGGCAGCAGTTTTGCCTCGCTGGCCAAACTCACAAGGTTGCAGGAGTTGACCCTGCGCGAGTTGCCAGACTTTACCGGCGAACACCTGAATGTGCTTGTCAACATGCCCCAGCTTGGCTCACTGAACCTGCACCAAACCGCCGTGACGGACACCGGATTGAAACAGATTGCCGGGCTCAAGCAACTCACTGAACTGGCGCTGCCTCAGGCGATGACCGACAAAGGTTTCGAAAGCCTGAAGGATCTAATCAATCTCGAGAACATCCACTTCCACCCAGAATCCAAGTTCACCGGGCCAGGGCTCGTCCATCTTAAGAACCTGGAGCAATTGAAATCTCTGGAACTCGGCGATACGCAGGTCACCGATGAAGGACTGGCCAGCCTGACGCAGCTACAGCAAATGGAAGCGATTGGCCTGACAGGCACCAAGATCACTGACGCCGCGCTCAAGCACCTGCTCGATCTTCCCCGTTTGCGGCGGTTGGAGCTAACCCGCACGGCCATCACCGACGCGGGGCTGGCACAACTGGCGAAGATCCAAACACTCGAGTCGCTCGAACTCTACGACAGCAAGACAACCCAAGCCGCCCGCGATCAACTGGAGAAGGACCTGCCAAACCTCGACATCTCGGACTGATCGACCATACCGTGCTGTCGAAATAGACAAAACCAGCGCAGGCTGCTGCCGGCCCGCGTCGCGATTGAGAACCCTGGCCGCATCCGATACAGTCAGAGGTAATGACCTCAGAGTGTACCACTCAGAGCGCACCATATAGGGCGTTGAGAGCATGCACGTGTTTGGACAAGCGGGTACTCGTGCAGCAGGTGCATGGTTGAGGTCGACCCCAGGTCGTTACCTTTCTTTTTTCAGCAGGGAATCTGATGCGGTTCATGTCATGGGTTTGCTGCACTTTGGGTATCTTTGGAGCTTTGCTATTCGCCGGATGTTCCACGGAAGAGACGCCTTCAATTGCCGCAGATCCGGCTGCCGCCCCCGAGGAGCCACCCATAGCCCTCAGCAAGCAGGCTGCTCCGGAGAAAGATGCTCCGACCGCACAGAAGACGCCTACCAACCCTCCTCAGGCGGAGCAGGACCCGCCAAGTGAGTTGTCCGAACTACTCGAGCTGGACGATCTCACCGAAGCTGTCGGTCAGAACGAACAACCCCGCCATGAGTACAGCTTTACCGTGGGTGTGGCGACGGGGGCAAAGATGCGATTTGTCCGCCTGCAGTACCAGGGGGGTGACTGGGACCAGGATCTGAATGCGGGAGGCGACCTCAATATGCTGATTGAGTACAACGTCCGCACGTCGCAAGCAATCGCCAACCGCAGCGAGTCATGCAAAATTGCAGAACTGGGCGAATCCCCCGTTGGTCAGAGCCCGCCTCTGGTTTATCTGACCGGGCAACAGTCGATTTCGCTCTCCGATAACGAAATCAAGACGTTACGAGAGTACTTGATCGACAAGCACGGCATGCTGCTGGGGGACAACGGTGGCAGCAAGGCGTTTCACGAAGCGTTCTTTGCGATGATGGGCAAGGTCCTGCCCAAGGTCAAGCCAGTCCGCGTGCCAAGTGATGACACGCTGCACCTCGTGCCTTTCCGAGTTCGGACCGTTCCCATCGTGGAGCCACATGGTGGCACAGATGCCTGGGGCTGGAAGGTCGACGGTCGGTGGGTCTGCTACTATCACCCAGGCGATCTCGGCGAAGCCTGGGCGGGCCCACTCGGCGACGCTCGTAAAGAGGTTTGGGAACCCTGCTACCGATTGGGCACGAACCTCCTGTTCAACGCATCCGCCGAGCATGCGAAGTGGCTGAAGTCCCAGGGCAAGTAGCAAGAGCACCGCTGGCAGGAGCCTGCCGTGCCTACCTTGTCGCTTCGCCAGCTCGCGGCTTCACATTCTCATGTGCTACGTATGACCACGAATGCCGAAGTGTGATGCGACGAACCGCTTCGCCTCTTCGGAGCCTCCGATCTCGACAACTGGGCCGTCGTGCGCCGGATCTTCTCGCACTAGAAACGTAAGGTACGGACAACAGCGTTGCTCGAGCGTGACAAACTCCTCCACGTGGTTGGCGATGTGGCAGCTGGGGTCAAGCCAAAACGCAAACCCTTGCTCACACTCCAGGATCTCCATGGTTCCCACCTGCATCCATTCGCCAAGTAACAAGCGACGCCGGAGGTCGGCGGCATCCAGGTTCGTCAAATGTTCCCTCGCCTGGTTCGAAGTTCGCAACGCAAGATTCAATAACGACGCCCTGGTACGAAGCATGCTACAAGATTCTGGTATTGGCAGTGGCCACATTCTGCCGAGGCAAGCCTGCGCCGGATCTTATTCGCGCCACTTGTAAACCTAAGGTTGCGAGCAACCCAGGCTACCCAGTTCGGTTCCATTGCTCCATTCTGCTCCCTTGCCGTTGCTTGGCTTTCAGCAAACAATCGGTTAAATTGCGCAGTGGATTGGCCGAAGCAGACCGGCTTGTCCCAGCGAAGTTTCCTCCAAAGGCATCACCCTCCTATTTGTCTTTGCTGCGGCAACAGCCTACATCGGCCAGACGAGTGCGGCAATCATGGGACGACGTAGCGAAGTCCTCAGCGGGCGAGGGCCGCTCGCGCGTCGGCAGGCGCACGCGATGAACTTCCTTCCAGGGGCAACGCTGGTTGGTGCCGCAAGCTTTGGAATTCCAAGGGCAACCGCGATTTTTGCAGCGATGGAGCCGCGTTCTGATGGGAAATAAACTTGCGATCGACTCTCGATACCAGGTCGGACCGGAGATTGGGCGGGGGTCGTTCGGTGTGGTCTACGAAGCCAAGGACATTGAGACGGGCGAGCAGCTCGCCATCAAGTTCTTGCTCCCTTGGGCAAAAGACGATCCCGCCACCCGACACCGCCTGAAACGCGAAGCCAAGCTCACACAGATGCTCAAAAGTGAGCATGCCGTTCGGATTCATCACGTGGGTGAAAACGAAGAGGGGGACCTCTATATGGTCATGGAACTTCTCGATGGCGTGGACCTCACCGAGGTGCTCCAGCGCGAGGCTCCCCTAGATCCCGATCGCGTTGCCAGAGTGGCCATTCAGGCTCTGGACGCCTTGGACGAGTCGCATCGGTTGGGGGTTGTCCACCGTGACCTCAAGCCTCACAACATCTTGCTGTGCCGCAATCAGGGAGAAGAGGATTGGGTCAAAGTGTTGGATTTCGGCATCGCCAAAGTGGCTGGCACCAGCGATGGTACTGGCCTCCGCGAAACCACCAAGCTCACCGTGCAGGGGGGAGTCCTCGGAACCCCCGTCTACATGAGCCCCGAACAATGCCGGGGTGAAGCTTTGACCTCGGCCAGCGATCTCTATTCGTTGGGCATCGTGCTGTACGAAATGCTCACGGGGCGGGCACCGTTCGACCATGAGAACCCCGTCCAGGTGATGATCATGCAGAACAACACCCCGCTGCCGCCGCTCCCCGCGCACCTGGCCTCAACCCGAATCGGCAAGGCCACCATGCAGGCGTTGGAGAAGCATCCAGATGACCGGTTCGCCACGGCGGCCGACATGTCAGCGGCTATTGGCGGGGGGGCCAAGCCACGCTCCGCGCCCACTCCCAGCGCAGCATCTGAGACACCGTCGGCGGCTGCCAAAACAACCGCTGCAGCAAATGCCCCGACTCAACCGCAGGCGGGTCGTCAAGCTCCCTCCGGTTCGCAGGCTTCCCGGCCTGATGCGGAGGTCCGCCCTGGACAATCACCGGGCGATAAGGAAAACATCATTCTGATGGGCATCGTGGCGGTTGCCGTCATCGCGGCCATTGCGTTCGCCGTCTATCGTTTACTCTGATCGTCGCGCGCTGACGCGTTCGTTGCACGAATGGATCTGCGGCGACTTCGGGAGTGGACAAAGCTTGCTTGCCTGTCTAGGATCAGCGCACCTGCTTGGTTCGAATACTACATAGGGAGTTGGCTGTGCCGGAGAATCTCGACTATTTGGCGATCCTGTTTCGTTGGTTGCATATTCTTCCCGCGATTGCGGCGGTGGGAGGAACCATCTTCATGCGCGTGGCCTACGTTCCGGCAGTAGCCGCCCTGCCAGATGCCGAGCGGGCAACGCTCCAAGCGGGGATTCGCCAACGTTGGGCGAAAGTGGTCATGGCCTCGATTGCGTTTCTCCTGGCCAGCGGCTTCTACAACTTCATCACCATCGCCAAGACGCTGCCACCGAGCGTGAAGCCGTTTTACCACAGTATGTTTGCGGTCAAGTTCCTACTCGCCATGGGCATTTTCTTCATTGCCAGTGCCATGGTGGGGCGGAGCGCCGCGTTTGACAAGATGCGGCAAGACCCACGCCGCTGGCTCACCATCAACATGACCCTGGCCATCCTGCTCGTTTGCATCTCAGGCGTGATGCGGATCACACGCGACGCCATCGCCAAGCAGCCCCCCGCCGTAGCCGCACCCGCCGCGGAGAACGCTCCCGTCAACCCGGTCGGAGAGTAGCGAACTGCGCATCATCATCTCTTTTTAGACGAAGACGTGCGATGTCGCCACGGTTGTCATCACGACGGAGCGAGATGACTACATTCCCGGGATTCAAATTGAACGACTTCTCGTCGCTAAGGTCTAATCCCGTCAGTCGATGGTTCCATCGAAGTTGACCGGGGGCTCGCCGTTGCGGAGTCGGTCGGCGTTAGGGTTGTTGTACCCATATCCCTGTTTCCAAAGCCGATCAGCCTCCGATTCGGGCTGATCCGAGGCACAGCCTGAGCCGAAGAAGAGGATGGTTGCTAGCATCAGTCCGAGCGTCCGCATGGTTCGTCTCCCCCTGATTCGATGCGGTTGGAAGCAATGGGTATGTCTCAATCTTCGGCCATTTCGCAGCGCACCTGGACAAACGATATAGGTAAATCGGGGGTTCTGCTGCAAGATCAGCCTCTGCTAGCAGCGATGGCGAGAAAAATCGCTGTTTGGTGAAACCCACCTCCGGCGGTACTCTAGGGGCTCGATACGTTCGTTGCGCGGCGGGAGAACTTTCGCCTGAGAAGGTAATGCTGGAACGTATCGAGCAGAAGTCGACCCATCCGAAGCCAAGCACCAGAGCCAGCCGGTGGCCGTGATGCGGAGGTTTGGATGGGTGCGCGTAGCCTGGTCCAGTTGTGGAGAATTGCCGTGCAGCGGATTGTGATCGACGAGCCCTACCAGTTTGTTCCTCCCTATCGGAACAAAGCTTGGGTGATGGCCATGCGCCCCATTCTTCCCTACTACTTGCGAAAGTGTTGGGGAATTGAGTCGGTCCAGTGCCGAGGGTTGGATCACCTGCAGGCTTCGCTTGACGCGGGGCATGGGATCATGTTGACCCCCAACCATTGCCGCCCTTGCGATCCGCTGGTGCTAGGCTGGCTGTGTCGCGAGATGGCGCAGCCGCTCTACGCCATGGCAAGTTGGCACCTGTTCAAGCAAAGCCGTTTTCAGAAGTGGATGATCCGCCGGATGGGGGCGTTCAGCCTGTACCGCGAAGGAACCGATCGTCAGGCGTTGAACACGGCCATTGATATCCTTGATCAGGCCGAGCGCCCTTTGATCATCTTTGCCGAAGGTGGGATCACGCGCAACAACCACCGTTTGTACCCACTGCTGGAAGGAACCGAACTGATTGCCAGAGCGGCCGCCCGACAAAGGGCAAAACGCAACGCTGGCAAAGTGGTGATTCATCCTACCGTGCTCAATTACCAATTCTGCGGTGACTTGGAAAAGACGCTCCAGCCCACCTTAGCCCGAATCGAACAAGGCATCTCCTGGCAACCGCAACGGCATCTGCCACTGCGAGACCGCCTACAGAAACTCAGCCAAGGTCTGCTTTCGATCAAAGAGATTGAGTACTTCGGGCAGGCCCAACCTGGCTCCAAGGGCGAACGCACCAACGCGCTCATCGACCGAATCTTGCAACCGCTCGAACGGCAATGGGCCGCCGGTGATCACGAAGGCACACCGATGACACGCGTCAAACGTCTGCGTACCGCGCTGGCCGGCAAACTCCTGGAACCGAACCTGACGGCCGACGAGCGGCAACAGTGCTGGAATCAGTTGGCAGATGCCTACCTTGCTTTGCAACTCTCGTTCTACATTCCACCCGGTAGCAACGGCGAGATGTCCACCCAACGCATGCTGGAGATGGTCGAACGGTTCGAAGAGGATCTCTACGATGAGGCCACTGTCCATGGCCCGATGCAAGTCACCATTGAAATTGGTGAGTCCATGGAAGTTCAACCGCGGCGGGCTCGCGATGCCGAGCCGGTCATGGACCAGTTGGCCGAGACCCTCCAGCAAATGCTCGACGCAATCGCCGCCGAGCAGGCAGATTGCAGTCAACTCGATCGGGCCGCCTGATAGACTAGCGGGGAACAAACGCCGTTTCGAGTTTGATCGCGTGTTCCAATCGGGTGCCACTGGCAACTTGTTGCCAGTGCTGACTCACAGGCGCACTGCCATTCTCGTTCGTTCTCCGAATCCAGCTACGCTATTGAGATAATCACTGCACGCTCATGGTTGATTCGTCTCCCGACAAAGTTGAGAAAACCGCGCAGTCACCCGCTCGTTTCACTCCCAAACTCTGGGGTTTGCGGGCGGCGTGCGTGGTATTGGGTTTAGTGGCATGGTTTGCAACTCAGGCAGGGCTGGGTGCCCGCGAGGCTCCGCAAGTGTCTGCTCCGTCCGCTGTGGCAACTCCGCTGGAGACGGCAGGCGAGTTGCTCTCGGCAGGGGATGCCGTGCATCAGTGGACGGAGTCATGGACACAATATCTGGCCGAACACCGGCATTGGGCCCACCGGCTGCTGATTGCCAGTTCTGCCATGATTGACGTGTTGGGTCTGTTTCTGTTGGGCTGGGCCATCTTCGGGCGGAGCCTTCGCCCATTCGTCGGACTGCTGATTCTGTTCATGCTGCGGCAGTTGGCCCAAGTCACCTGTGCCCTGCCTGCCCCGCACGGCATGATTTGGGAAGACCCTGGGTTTCCCTCGCTGCTGGTGACGTACTCAGTTGCCAACGACTTCTTCTTCTCGGGCCATACGGCGTTGGCCGTGTATGGAGCCATCGAACTGGGTCGGTTCGGCGGTCGCAAGTTGCGCGTGCTGGCCTTTGTGATGGCCTTCTTCCTGGCGGGCACCGTGCTGGTACTCAGAGCGCACTACACCATGGACGTCTATGCAGGTGTGGTCACCGCGCTGCTCGCCGCCTTGGTGGCCCCCACGTTGAGCAAGCCGATTGACGCCTGGATTGATGGCTGGACATTGCCGACTTCTCAGGGGTGACGCTGCTCCATCCTCCTAGCATCTCAACACCGACGGCAGCATTTGGTATCTTGTTGAACGTCGATACGCGTTGCGACGATCCAACCAGATTACTCCTGAGAAGAACGAAGACTTGCCATGTCGCTTGAGTTACGCCACCGTCTCGAGGCCGAACTGAACTCCTGGGTGTTGGTGGATCCGCACACCCATATCAACCCGCACCAGCCCGCTTCGGAAACATTGGCGGATATTCTCGGTTATCATTACTACACCGAGCTGGCTCACTCAGCCGGCCTGGAGCGTGGGCAGATCGAAGAGCCAGGACTGGACCCCAAAGAGAAAGTCCGCCGACTCTCGCTCAATCTGGCACCGCTGGACAATACGGTGCAGTACAGTTGGTTGATCGAAATGGCCCAAGAACTGTTCGGGTTCGAAGATGACCGCGTCACGGCCGACAACTGGGAAGCTTTGTACGACGGGGCCAAAGCCAAGATGGCCGAGAGCGATTGGGAGCAGCAAGTTCTCAACCGAACCAAGCTCAAGAGCGTCTTCTTGACCAACGACTTTGACGACGCGCTCAGTGGGTTCGATACCAAGACCTACATCCCTTGCCTACGCACGGATGACCTGGTCTTTCACCTGGCCAAACCGGAAGTTCTTGAGCGGTTGCAGTCGTGCTCCGGCGTGGCCGTTTCCAACGCCGCGACACTTCGCCAGGCAATCGTGCAGCGGTTTGAGCACTTCACGGCGAACAACTGCAGGGCCTGCGCCATCTCGCTTCCTCCGGACTTCGCCCCGATTCCGATCTCAGCCAACGAGGCCAACACGGCGATTGAGAAACTTCTCGCCGCAGGCGTGGAGGCAGATGCTGACATTCGCCGCCAGGTGAGTCATTACGTCTTCTGGACCTTGGCCGAGTGTTGCCGAGATTTCAAGTTGCCGTTTGACCTGATGGTTGGCGTCAATCGGACCGTCTACGCCGACGGTGTCTTTCAAGGGCAGGATCTCTATGACAGTCGCGTCTCGCTGATCCAGTACCGCGAGTTGTTCAACGCGTTTCCCCAGGTCACGTTCCCGATCTCCGTGCTGGCCAGCGTCACCAACCAGGAGTTGACCAGCTACAGTTGGATCTTCCCCAACGTGGTGACCAATGGGCATTGGTGGTACTCGAACACGCCGACCTTCATCGAACACGACGCATCCTGCCGCTTGGAATGCGTCCCGCGCACCAAGCAAATTGGTTACTACAGCGACATGTACAAGCTCGAGTTCGCGCTGCCGAAGTTCGCCATGTACAAACGCATCTTAGCCAAGATTCTGGCCGAGAAGTTTGTAGTGGACCGTGGTTGGAGCGAACAGCGGGCCGTTGAACTCGCCCGAGATGTGCTCGTGAATAATGTCACGGCCATTTTCGGCGAGTGCTAAAACGCACGAAAAGTAACATCAGGTTTGAGCGGGAGAACAAAGCTCACCGCAGAGGGCGACGGACCTACAATCTGCCTTGTCGATTTCGTGTTCAAAAACAGTCAATAGATTGATGGACAAAACCGAATCCAACACAGATTGCCGAATCACACGACTCTTGTCGCTGCGCTCTCCGCGATCTCTGTGGTAAGGATCGTTCGAACAGTAACTCTCGAATTCCGAAGTTGAGAATCAATTCCCCGAGCGCATTTGTGAGCGGTAGGGCGCAGCCGCCGGTGCAGTTAGGACATCGCTACGACCACCCGTGGCTAGCGCCAAAACCGCTCACTAATTTTCCGATCGATGCGTTACGCTTCGGCGATTCCCGGTCGCAGCGTAGCAGTCTCGCTCAAACATCTCCGGTTTGAAAATGCGGAAGTAATTTTTCGCCGGTTCCAAAGATGGCTGGCACGATTCGTTCGTCTTTTCTCAGTGTTCTCTGTGAGCTCTGTGGCCATTTTCTTGCGTTGGACGCTGCGGATCTCGGCGATTCCGCGGTGAGCGAGTTCATGTCAAAAAGGCCAACACATAGAACAGCGCCAGCACAATCTGAACGGCGGCGTAGGGAAGCGCCATGAGAATGAACTGCCCGAACGAGACTGGCAGTTCGTGACGGTGCATGATGGTTACGGCTACCAGAGTGGACGCCGAGCCAATCGGTGTGAGGTTGCCTCCCAGGTTGGCACCGAAGATGACGGACCACCACAACCCTGAGTCGCTGGGGGTGGCGGCCGTTCCTAGAATGTTGGCCAGCATGGCCGAAAGCGGGATGTTGTCCGTCACCGAGCTGAACGCTGCCGCTCCGACCAGCAACACCCCTTCGTCCCATCGACCGGGCGATTCGAGGCTGATCACCATCCGCATTCCTTGCCCGATGGCGTGCAGCACTTGCGCGTGTTCCATCACGTTGATGACCACGAACAGAGCCATGAAGAACCCCAGCAAGTCCCAGTCGAGTGCCTGGTAGAACTTGTCGGCTACGGATTTGTAGCGAATCAGGACGATTCCCCCGAATGCCAACGCGACAAAGCCCATGCCTAGGTCTTTGACGACCGGCAATACCGAGGCGCTGGCAATGGTGACAATGAACAGGCCGGTCATCACAGCCCCGAACCAGAAGAACAGGGGGCTTTCGATTCCATCGTTCTCGTCAAACCCTGCCACGAGTACGGCGGCGGCAGTTCGTTCTTCGTCCGATTTGAGGCGATGAATTCCCACCAATCTGGCGCCGAGCCATAGCGTGACCGCAGTGGTCAACACCACGTACGGACTGGACTTCAGAAAGAATTCCATAAAGCTGATGTTGGCCGTGGTTCCCACAATGATGTTGGGGACCGAACTGATCAGCGTTAGCAGGCCTCCCACGTTGGTCAACATTCCTTCGATCAGGAGGAAGCCGAGCAGCTGGTGGCGGCGGTTGAGCTTGTCCAGCGAGACCACCGAGAGTGAGCCTACGATAATCATCGCGGTCACGTTGTTAAGGACCGCCGAAAAGAACACCGTCATCAGTCCATAGTAGATGAGCAGCAGGAGCGGATCGCCCCCGGAGGCTTTGGTGAGCCGGATGGCGATCCAAGTGAACAGCCCACTACGACTCACCACATCGACAAACAGGCTGGAACCAAGAATGATGGCGATCACGCCCCAATCGATGGCTGGGACGTAGACCGGCATTCGGATCTCTTCCCCTCCTTCGTGAATCTCCGGCGTTGCGGCATCGGCCCGATGGCTCCCGATCACTACTTCTTCGAAGGGAAGTACGTGGAACCAGGTCCCCAACAACAGGCAAATAATCGCAAACACGCCGGCAATCACCGATTTCTTGGCGTGCAGTTTCTCTTCCAGTGCCAAGGCCGTGATCAATCCGACCAGCAACAACGCAAACAGCGCGGTCACTCCTCCGCTGACGGTGTGTTCGCTGACAGGCTCGGCAGATGCAACGAGCAGCAAGGCTTCCATGGCGTGCTTGTCTCGTATTTCGTAGAAGGAAATCGGACGTAGGAGCTCAAACGATCCGTCAGAGCATAAGCAGGGGGATGTGGCGCATTTCAACGGCCAAACCGTAGGCCGCGCCGTGCATGGCCAACTGGCCGTCTTCTTTGGTATTGAACACCAGCAGCGTGACGCTGTGCTTCTCGACGAGCTGGCGATAGTCGTTGATGTGGTGGCCCATGGTCACGTCCGCTTCGACGCGCAGGCCAGGCTTGTGCTCCGCCAAGGCCACCCGACAAGATTGCACGTAGTCTTGCGGTTCCTTGAGCAGTTGCTCACGCAACGCCTCTCGGGCAGGCTCCGAGTCAATGCTCGGGAGCTTCTCAATGGCGTCCATATAACGCTCGAACGTCAAACGGTCTTCGACATGGGTCAGCCAGAGTGTCCCATCGGCGGCCGTCAGGCTGGCCGCCACGTCTACCAGTCGGGCTTCGCCTGAGAGATGATTCGCAATAGCCATCACACAACTGGCCCCGTCTTCCACCCAAGGTGCCCTGCGATTCGCTTCGGGATGCGGCAACACCAGCACCGGCACCTCGGTCGCCTGAGTGAGTACGTCCAGGTGCTCACCCAGACTGTGCGGCCAGCGCCAGGCGGACGAATGCAAACAGCGATACGAAACAATCAGGTCAGGCTGCACCTCGGAGACCAGTTGCAACAAGTCTCCGATATCGCGATGCGTTTCGCTGGCCATCACGCGAAACTGCGATTGCCGAAACGCCTCGGTCCCGGCAAACATTCGCTGAACATCTTCGGCCAACGGTTCCGCTTCGGCAGTTGCCAAATCGGTAATCACCAACACCTGAGCGAATGCCACAGGCTCAAAGTGAAAGACTTCTTTCGAAGCCGATTTGAACAGGCTCTCGAACTGATCGATGTTCGTCATGCCGGGTTCGTCCCCAAACTGGGCCAGTGTTTCATCGTTTGCACCGAACGGCGAGCGCAGGGCTACTCTTGCCATCCGTGAGCATCTCGCACGCTAAGCATGGCGGCCAAAATGTCATTCCATGTCTCGGCTTGCATCATTACCTCGTTGGGGAACATGCAGCCGTCCCAGCAAACGTGCCGGCAATTCTTGGTCAGGTTGCCGTTCTCGTCACGCAACCAGTGTCCGGCGTCCCTGGCAATATTCAACTTTCCGTTCGGATCGTTGGGCAGGCAGTGGCGGCCGGTCTTGTCGTGCGAACCCGAGCCGAACACCGTGGCATCGTTCTGCGCGATGTGGAAGTCGATGGTCCAAGGTCGAAGCGCAGCGGTCAGCTTCGCCAAAGACTGCTGCAGTTGCGCTTCGTCCGACCAATCGTAGTTGGCCGGCAAGATGGCATCCTCGGGAGCGTTGTAGCCCATCAGGTACAACAGCGTATGGGCCATGTCCGCTTGAAAGCCCAACGTGTTGGGGCGATTGACAGTCTCGAGTAGATTGACCATTTCGCGCCAGCTGTGCATGGCTCCCCAGCAGATCTCCCCTTCGGCCGCGAGGCGTTCGCCTGCCTGTTCGGCCACGTCGCATGCTGCGCTGAAGGTTTCCGCAATCTTTTGGGTATTGCCGGCGGGATCTTCTGCCCAATCGTGCGGAGCACAGGCCGAGTCAATCCGCACCGAGCCAACAGGGCGAACGCCGAGTTGTTTGAGCTTCTGCCCGATCCGGCAAGCCTGGCGGACCATCTCGACGAACTTCTGCCGTTCTTCCTCGGTGCCCATGGCAGACCCGCCCCCGGTCGGCGGCCAGACGGGGGCCACCACGGTGCCGACCACCAGGTTCCGCTGGCGAAACTCGTTGGCGAGTTTTTCCAAATCGGCATCGCTGGCATCAATCGGGACATGCGGTTCGCTGAGGAACAGGTCCACGCCGTCAAACTTCACGCCGTCCACCTCGGCGGCAGCGGTCAGGTCCAGCATGGTCTCCAACGGAATGAAAGGCTGCGAATCTTCCCCTTTGCCCACCACGCCTGGCCAGGCAGCATTGTGCAACTTTGGGAAGTTATTGGGATGGTCGGCCATAGTTCACCAGTTGAGCTTGAGTGAATCGATCGAAGACGAGACGAAACGCGCGGATGACTCGCGGAGAAGATAGCATCCCACCCGCGAAGATTACCAGGACACCGGAGAAAGATGGAGCTTACCGGTCACCCGCTTCTGAATCAAACGCTGTTCAGGACTCCACTGGCCGGTAGCACGGATCCCGCCGAATGGGTGCCTTCCTCGATTCGCCGAATCACGCTCGCAAACGGCAACCCAGACGTCTGGCGACCTGCTCAAATGGGGCCCTCGAGCGAAGCGAATACCTGGTCGTGGGCTTTCGCTCCCTTGGTGCCGTGCGTGTCCGCTTCGATGGCAAAGAACAAGTCGGTCCAATCAGGGCTGGTTTCTTCTTGTGCCACGGCCAGCAACGGGGCTGCCTGAGCGACACGGCTGACTGCCGCAGATGGCTCAGGCGGGGTGAGCAGGTAATGGATCACGCGGAGTGCATCCACCACATCCACGCGCAGGTTGCGGTCAACATCGAAAAACGGTTTGCTGATGACAGGGAAGGTGAGTTCCCGGACGCCATCAAGCAGCAACGTATTAATCACCAGCACCGCGTCCACAACATCGACCACGCCGTCCGCATTCACATCAGCGGCAATCAGCGGCGGCTGGTCCGGCACCATCTCTCCATACAACGAACGAGTCCGGAGATGCACGGCATCGCTCAACGTAGCGGTGGCAGGAATGTCCTGGCGCGGAGATAAGAGCACCACCAGATTGTCCAGGAACTCGCTGCTGCCTTGGTCATGCAGCACTTTTATGGTGGTGGGAATGTTTTGTTCGAGAATCGCCGTGACGACGGTTGGTCGCAGGTCGTAGCGGGCCGAGTCATACAAGTCGAAGGAACTTCGGTCTCGCAGAGGTTGCACCAGTGAGAACTGCTCGACGGTCGCCCCGGTGGCGGCTCCCAGATCGAAGATATCAAGCTGGTTCAGCACCTCAGGGTTGCGCAGTTCGTGAACCTCCGAGCTTCCATCGGCGAAGACCACTTGGACAAACTGCGTGTCGAACGCAGAGTCGTTGGTGATCGCTGGGGTTTCGTCCGGTCGCCGCCAATGCATTGAGCTGAATGCTTTGAATCCCCAATCTGACCCGGCGGAGATGGCCTCTCGGGTAAAGTACAAACCTTCGGCGTCCACAACGGTGGGACGCCCTCCCTTGATGTCGAGCTGGAACGCGCCGGTGGTGTGTTGCGATTCGAACCGAGCCAGCAACGTGGCTCCCCCTTGCGGATTGGTTGTGACGAACACCGCCGTGAGGTACGGAAAATCTTCACCTTGTGAGAATGCCCCTTGGGCACCAGCCACCCGGTCTGAGACACCAGCCACCTGGCCTGCGGCGTTGGCCCTTCCGTAACCGTCGTCACCCCCAATCGTGTAGTACAGGGGAAAGCCGCCGGTGGTGGGATCGAAATCGCCGAAGTTGACGCGACTAAAATACTTTGCCGCTGGGGGCAGCGTGTCCGGGTCGATTCCCACGGCCGTGTAGTCAAACGCAGCTTCGTCATACTTTCGTTGCACAAAGTGGCCGCTGGCCGGGTCGAAGGAAAACACGGGCAACATGTGATTGTCGACCCCAGCGCGAGGGCGTGCGACGATGTAATTTCCCCCGTCATCAACCAGCGGAATGGCTGTGATGCTGTTTACCTGATTGAAGTCGAGCGAGTCGACCGCCGGGGCGGGAAACAGTTCTGGCCGGTCTGGCGCTGGCGACAGAGCGGATACAAAAGCCCGAGTGGCAAGACGCTGGAGATTGATCGAGATTTCATCAGGCTGCATGCTTTCGTGTGGCGTGCCCCCTTGGAAACCTCGGCGATTCGTCGTGCCGTCCCAATTGCGATCATCCAGGCTGGGGTCTCCCAGCGGGACGCTCGCATCGACCTGGAAGTTCCCTCCGGCCGGGTTTGGGAATCCGGCATCGCCTTGCTGATCGCCCGTCCCAGGTTGGATTCCGCCGTCGTAGTCCTGCCCGTTGGAATCGAAGAAGTTGTAGGTAGAGTTCGAATCAGCGCTCGCCGACAGCCCGGTATCGTTGTGCGAGAAGATGTTGTTGCTGGCGGTGGCCGTGGCACTTCCCGAAACGAACAAGCCGATTTCATAATCATGAAACGTATTATTCCGAACGTCGGCAGTCCCGGCATCCGGACCGCCGAGAATGGCAACGGCGGCGTTGGCAAATACGCCCCGACCACCTTCGTAAAACGTATTGTTGGTGATGGCGACGTATTGGCTGTTGCCGGTAACAACCTCAACATGCCCATCGGCGTGATTGTCATGAAAGACCGTGTTGTGGACCGTCACGCTGGCGGCAGCCGCGGCCACCTCGTCGAGTCCGGCAAAGATGCTGGCCGTATAGACCGCGCCAGAACTCCAGGCGTCATTCCCGGTAACTTCGCTGGCGGCCAGAACCAGGGTTGTCCCGTCGACGGCCAGGATTGCCGAGCCAACACCTGCAAAGCTGCGAGGGCAGTCCACGTGGATCTGGCTGTTGCCTGAGAAGTGTGAGAGTTGGTGACGGTAACCACGGAGTTGTGAAATGCAGCACCAGCGCCGGCAACTGTGGCACATCCATCGCTGACGGTCATGGTATCCAGAAAAACGCGCGAGTCAGTGGCCTTGATGTTTCCACCCATGCCCCCCTTTCCGCCGAGGATTGCGAAGCCGTAAAACGTGCTGACCGCGTTCTCCAAGCGTGACGGCAACGTCCGGAATGGGCAACATCAATGGCGGTTCCTGGTGTTCCATAAAAGTCGAGATCCTTGCCGATCACGCGAATGCCGGCACCAAGGTACGCGCCATTCAGCAGGATGGCGTCACCATCTTGGGCAAGATCAATGGCTTGCTGAATGCCGGCTGTGCCATCTACCGGCGAGGGTTCAAAAACCGTCGCCGTCAGAAGCCAGCGAGTTTCGAGTCGCTCCAAAGATAGCCGTCGTTGGTACACAGCAGCCGCGCGCTTTAGATGCGTTCCCCGACGGGTGATCCTCGCCATCGTCTGCCTCGCTCTTTGGAGTGTGGGTCAGAGTGAATTGTAGTCGTTCCAGGGCGCGCAAAGCGAGTAGTCATCGCCAGTCATGCTTCCTCGCTGACCCTTCGGGCTAGATGCGTTATAGGCGAGAAGTCGTTCAATTTGAGTCAAGTTACTGTGGGTGCCATGACGCTCATACTCTTCCTCTGCCGTGACGGGGGAACTGTGACATGGTGCTATGCGGACGCAATTCTCTATTTAGCCTAGTTGCCGCATGCTGTTTCGGCGCGGCGGTGCCAATTCTGCGAAATCTTGCCCTGTGGCACACTGCTTGGCAGCATCTCACGCTTGAAATTCCGGCGTTTTCGTTCAGGGCGGCATCAACGCGGAGGATCGGCGAACCCCAGGGCGGAGAATTCCCAAATTTTTCCAGTTCCGTTGGCGGGTGAACGACTCCTTCTGCGAGCTAAGGGTGTCGCCAGCGCTGAACCGGCCCGCAAGAACGTCCCACCCCGTAGCTTGATCAAGGACCACGCCATGAACCACATCGCCTGCAACCGCCGCTTGGAGATTGAGATGCTCGAAAGCCGACTTTTGGTAACTGGCCGCTTTTACGTGACGGACGTTGCCCAGGAGCCAGCCGACCAACCAGGGCGTATGGCTTGGGAGCGTTCCGCTGGTTCTCAACCGTTTCGCGGATTGAATCTTGCCGTTCAGTCTGCCGTGCAAGCCAATCGTGCCGGTTTGACTACAAACCATGTGGACAACTGTTGGACATAGTTGTGGTAGTTGTGGGCCGGGGGTGGCATCTCACCAGACTTGTACGATATCCTCAGAAGTGACGGACAGCGGTATCCGTCGTATTGACGGTTTCGCCCCTTTGCCCTAGATCGCTGACATGCCTTTCTCGTTTGTGCTTGCCATTGCCGTGCCTCCCTTGATTGGGCTGGGGTTATGGATTTATGTAGGCGTGTTTCACTCGATCGCGAGGCGTAAAGCCCGATTCGAGCAGACCGTGAATCAGCGGGAAGACCTGGACGAACGCACGTTCTACCACCGCTACTTCGCTGAGCGTGGTGTGGACGAGCGGATCCCTGGTGAAGTGCGGCGGATTTTTGCCCAGACGTTTGGCTACCCTGCCAGCCGTTTGCGACCGGACGATGTCTTCTACTTCCTGCCTGAGGACAGCCATCAACCTTGTATCGAAGCGGTGGAGCGTGCTTTCGGGCTGGAGATCGATGACGAAGCGCTCTCCAGCATGCCATGTGCGATTGATCCCGTGGTGATGTACATCAACGGTCGTCTTCACAGCCCGACCGATACCCCGGTTGATGCTCCGCAATCAGGCCAGACTTCGCACCAGGGCTAAGGTTCTTAGATGCCGCAGCAACCTTCTCATCCGGCACCCTCTGCCAGCGCTGTCCATCGCTCTGGCGTGCATGTGATGACCAAACCGATTGGTCCCATCTGCAACTTGGATTGTGCCTACTGCTACTACTTGCAGAAAGAGGAACTGTACCCTGGCACGCGTACCTGGCGGATGCCGGAGTCCACGCTCACCGCCTATATTCAGCAGTACATTGCGGCTCAGAGTACCGAGGCCGAAGAGATTGAGTTTGCCTGGCAAGGGGGCGAGCCAACGCTGTTGGGTCTCGACTTTTTCCGCAAGGTTGTTGAGATTCAGGAACAGTGTGTTCCTCCTGGCAAGCGGTGCCGCAACGCGCTGCAGACCAATGGGGTACTCTTGGACGACGCCTGGTGTGCGTTCTTCAAGGAGCAAGGGTTTTTAATTGGTTTGAGCATTGATGGCCCGGCCGAACTGCACGACCTGTACCGGTATGACAAGCGGGGTAAGCCCACCTTTGACCAGGTTGTGCGCGGCCTGCGTCTGATGCAGCAGCATCATGTGGAATTCAACACGCTCACGGTGGTCCACCGGGGCAACGGCAGTCACGGAAGAAAGATCTATCGCTTCTTGCGGCAGTTGGGCGTGGAGTTCATGCAGTTCATTCCCATCGTGGAGCAGTTGCCTAAAGGGGCCGAACCGGCAACTCCGGAGACACCGTTCGAACAGCTGGTCAGCGAGCGTACCGTCCGGCCCAGGCAGTTCGGCAAGTTCTTGAACGAAGTGTTTGACGAGTGGGTCCTCCGTGACGTGGGACGTATCTTCGTGCAGATTTTCGATCAGGCTTTGGCCGCGCATGTTGGGTTAGAACCGTCTCTTTGCGTGTTCAAAGCTGAATGTGGTCGGGCGCTGGCGCTCGAACACAATGGGGATCTGTACAGTTGCGATCATTACGTCGAACCGGAGCACAAGCTCGGCAACATTCACGAATTGCCGATCTTGGAGATGGCTAACAGGTCCCAGCAGCAGGCGTTTGGCGAGGCGAAGCGGACCACGTTGCCTGAGTATTGCCGACAATGCGATGTGCACTTCATCTGCCACGGTGAGTGCCCAAAAAACCGCTTCATCTTCACCCCTGACGGTGAGGCGGGGCTCAACTATCTTTGCGCCGGTTACCAGATGTTCTTTCGCCATATTGATCCGGTGATGAAGGCCATGGCGGTCGAGTTGAAGGGGGGACGCCCCGCGGCCAATGTGATGCGTGCCCAACAGCAGGCAGCCCGACAGACCGACGCACGGAACTCAGGTCGGGCCGTGGGCACCGCCCCTCGCCGCAATGATCCCTGCCCTTGCGGTTCGGGACGCAAGTTCAAGCAGTGCTGCCTTCGACGTTGAGCAATGCCTGATCATGGTTGCTCGAGGTGCTGGCGAATCACTTCGGCGAATGTCTTGAGCAAGATATCGTTGCCCGCTTTGTTGAGATGGCAGTGGTCATCGAATAATTGCTCGCGAGGAATGTTGGGTGCCGCCGCGGCATTGATGGCAGACTGCACATCGGCCAAGGGAATGTCGTTCTGCTTCGACACGCGGCGGATGATGCTGTTGATGGTGGCGTCCGCTTTGAACGGGTGAGGGTTGAGGAGAATCGCCCGCTCAAAATACTCTCGAGCAGCCTGAGGGTTGTCTTTGGTAGCCAGGAGACACATCCCCCACTTCCAGCAATCCAAAGCTGTGGCGTTGAGCGAATCCGCTCGTTTTCGGACTTCGGAGAAGTTCAAAGCGCCTGAATTTTGCGAGCCACCGTCTGAGTTAAACTCACCCTCGTAGAATTTCGGGATGTTCGCAATGTTCGCCGCCACAGTGCCCATCACCAGCAATCGGTGATTCGATTCGGCGAGTTGGGCCACCTGCCCCAAGTTGTACTCGAATTTACGGTAGATCTGTTCCTTCTCAGCCACCGTCCAAGCTCTGGCCAGGGAATAGGCAGAACCGCCTGACAGGTTCGCCGGGTCCAGCATGTTCACGTCAATCTGAGACCGTTGAAACTTCCACAGCAGTTGCACGGTTCGCAATCCGCGTAGCCCGTACAGTGGCATCATTCCCGATGTACCAAGGTGCGCGAACTGTTCCGCGTCGTTGGCTTCGGGTCCGTGGAGAAAGTTTTGCACAGAGAGATCAATCTCGACTTGATCAAAGTCATTGTGCCCTGAATAGACCATCAGAACATCAGCCTTGAGCGCCACGGCTTCTCGAGCAGCACGTAGGACATACCCCGTTCCCATGGCGTTGGCACCGAAGTTGATCACTTCGACCGGTTGCCCCAGCAGTCTCTCCATTTCTGCATCCAGATCGTAAAACTCCCCCAGGTTAAAAACGGAAGATCCGCCGATCATGGCAATCCGTAGCCGGTCTGGCGAAGGCTGCCGAGGGAATGCGTCATTGTGGATGGTGGTGCCATACTGTTGAAACGGGAAACGGTGATTGAGCATCATCTCGCCGGTCTCGTTCTCTGTGAACACCGGTTCGATGGGAATGGCATCTTCCACGCGGTACGAGAACCCTACGAGGATTAAGATGGACTCGAATGCCGCCAAAAGAATCACCACCGGCGAGACGCCAAACAGCAACTTCTTCCACATCGGCAGACGCCTAACCCCAGCGAGCTTCTCCTTGGCTGTGTTCATCCTGCTGGTTCCCGCTGCGGAAGGTGCCTGCGATGCCGTAGCGTCACACTCAACGCCGCATTGCGGACAGCAGGGGGACGCTCCATTGGGATCGAACGCTGTTTGGCATGCAGGGCATACGAGTGACGTCATAAGTACTCCGTGGGCTCTCGAAAGTACCGCCCGATGGTAGCGGTACTCACGAGATACATTCGCGCAGGGTTTCGCCGTTTCGCGAGAAGTGTTTGGTTCAGGAGGCGAATGCTTCCGAACTCCCTGCAGTTGAGCATAGATTGCCTGATCCAGCGCGGCAACTCAACCACGACCCGTAGCGTGCAGACCAGGTCAGGATCAACTATTCCAGGGCGGCAAATGGCGGGGCGTAGCAAACCTCACCCTGGACTCCCTGCAACGCCCCCGGCATCAACTCCAATGCCATGAAAGCTTCGCAAGCGTACGCCGATTGCAGTGGAAGTGCCAAACTGGCCGAAAACCCGAAACGCCTGTAGTAGGCAGGCTCCCCGAGTACGATCACAATCCGGTGTCCCGCTTCCTTCGCCTGAGCCAATCCGGCACGAATGAGACTGCTCCCAATGCCTTGATTCTGCCAGGCGTTGGCAACAGCGACGGGTGCCAGCGCCAACGCGTGGTGACTCTCTGATTCGGATGTGATGGTCAAAGCACTGAACAGAACATGCCCTACAATCTCTGACGCAGTTTGGTTGGTATGTTCGGCCACCAGCGACAGGCGATCGAACCCTCCGGTTCGTAGAGCGTCGACCAAGTTGGCTTCTGCAGCCTGGGGGAATGCTGCCAGGTGCACACGGCGCACCGCTGCCAGGTCGTTCGATTGCTCGGGGCGAATGGTAAGGTTGGAGTCCAATGTTGGCTCGCAGACGATTGTGTTATTAATCGACTTGTTCGTCTTGTCTGTGGCTGAGGTCATTCGACTATTAAAGCAGTGTCCGATCAATGGCAGCTCGGGATCTTCGTTGCCTTCATGAATATCGAACTGAGCGGCGACTGGCCTAAATGCAGAACGAGCGAGTCGGCAATCGCATGGATCACCGCTCGCTCATTCAGCGCCAGAGCGCGGGGGTAGAATGCTCTGGCGTCTTCGAACTTACCCTACTGATTTATGTCAGCCCGAGTTGTTACGGGGTTGTCTTGGGGATGGTGGTTCCGGGTTTGCGGGGAGTGGTATTGCTGGGGCGGTTGGTCCGGTCCCGTTTCTGCGTTCCGTAATACTTGTCCACCGTGTCGGTAAACTTGCTGTCCGAGAAGTCTGGCCAGGCGTCTTGATTGAAGCCAGGGGCGTCTTCAAACTGCTTCTGATTCATGTTGAGTAGCAACATGGTTTCGTTGTCGTCATTGGTCGCGGTCTTGAACGACTGCCAAGGGATTGCGAACAGCTTGTCGCCAATTCCCAGCAGCCCACCGTACGATAGGGCCACATATCGAATTCGCCCGGTCGAGGAGTCTACGACAAGATCGTTGACTTCACCGAGTGACGTTTCTTTGTCTTGGGCACTGTATACATTCATCCCAACGAACTGACTCGCACGGATGGTTCGCCTGCCAGTGACATCATCTGCCTCGCCGAGACGGTCTCGACTGGGATCCCGGTTGACATCCACTTTGACCTTGGCTTTGTTCGTGTTCACGTCCACCTCCACGCCTTTCTTGGGATCTTCGGCGCGTGCAGGAAGCGAGATCAAGACCGCCAGGGCGGCGGCAACGGACGACGTAACGAATGACTTGAACATGGGATGTTCCTCTCTCAAATCAACAACGAGGGTAGAAAAAAATGCTCTGAAGGCGGTACTCGCGATCACGCCAGGCAAACATTGCAAGCGGTGTGCCAGTTGCCGTTGTTTTGTTGGTTAGGGAGAGAAACCACTGCGTTTTCCAGGGTTTTCGCAATCGTTCCCAGGATTCAGAATGTCTTCGAGCACAAAGCTCATGGTCGCGGAGAAGCCAGTCGCGCCCGTTGGGGCCAACGCATCCATGGCTACGTGAAGCAGAAAAGACCGAACCGGCTGATCGGCTGCCAATCGAGATTCGTTCGAGTGCAAGAGAAGTCCCCCCGACCAGATGGCCAATGTTCATTGCTCAAGTGTTCAAATACCAATGCTGTGCTGGCCTTGACTTTCAGGTTTCATTAACCTGACGTTCACGCCTTACCGATTTGCAACCGAGACCTAAGGGTAAACGAATGCCCCAGCGGCCCAACGTACTGGTTATTTGCACGGATCATTGGTCGGGACAACTGCTGGGCGCTGCAGGGCATCCGTCCGTGCAGACCCCGTCGCTCGATCAACTCGCCGGAGCCGGCGTGCTGTTTCGTCAGGCGTACAGTGAGTGTCCTGTCTGCATTCCGGCGCGTCGTACTCTGATGACTGGGACCGCGCCCAGGACGCATGGGGATCGCACGTTCGAAACCAAACTCACCATGCCTGAGGTCCCCACGCTGGCTGATTGCTTTCGCGATGCGGGATATCAAGCGTATGCCGTCGGCAAGCTGCACGTGTATCCGCCGCGAGATCGAATTGGTTTTGATGATGTGATTCTGGCAGAAGAAGGGCGAGCCCAATACGGCGGTGTGGATGACTACGAACACTTTCTCGCCGAACAGGGATACCCAGGGCAGTTGTTCATGCACGGTATGAGCAACAACCAATACCTGATGCGACCGTGGCATTTGCCTGAGGCTTGCCATGTTACGAATTGGACAACTGCCGAAATGGCTCGGATGATCCGCCGCCGTGATCCTACCCGGCCTGGTTTTTGGTACTTGTCGTACGCACATCCCCACCCGCCGCTCACACCGTTGGCAAGCTACCTGGATCTGTACCGCCAGACCACGCTGCCGCAGCCGTACGTTGGTGACTGGGCGCAGGACACCCATACGCTGCCGTACTTGCTCCGCCGCCAACGGTTGAACGATCCGCTACCAGCCTGGCAAGTGGATGCGGCGTACCGAGCCTTCTTCGCGCTGGTGACCCATATCGACCACCAATTGCGAGTCGTGATTGGCACGTTGCGAGAAGAAGGATTGCTGGACGATACCATCATTCTCTTCACCTCCGATCATGGGGACATGCTCGGCAACCATGGGCTGTGGGCCAAGCGGTTGTTCTACGAGCAGAGCGCCAACGTGCCAATGATTGTGGTAGGGACACACGGAGACACACGCGTAGGGCACCACAGGACGGACAACCGACTGGTGGGATGGCAGGACATCATGCCCACCCTGCTAGACCTGGCGGGAATTCCGATTCCGGACACGGTCGATGGGCAAAGCATGTTCTCATCAGAACCTCGCACCCATCTGTATGGAGAATGCAACGAAGGTCCCACCGCCACACGGATGATGCACGATGGGCGTTACAAACTCATCTACTACGCCGCCGGCAACTGCACACAACTCTTCGACCTGGCCACAGATCCCGCCGAGTGCCAAAATCTGGTAGGCATGCCAGAGCACGCGGAGACGCAAAGCCGGCTCACCGAGATGCTCGTCAACGAACTCTACGGCAGCGATCTTGATTGGCTTCGAGAAGGCAAACTCGTTGGGCTGCCGGAACCAGACTGCAAGTTGGAACCAGACCGCGGCCTGTTCTTGCAGCGCGGTACCCATTGGCCACCACCTCCAGCACTGGGAAGCCCCTGACTGTGTTGTGAACCCTGTGCTATTTTCGCTTGGGCACGAAGTAGGACAATGCCCTGACGATACCGACGCCGATTACGGGGCCACCCATGCAGAGCAGCACGGCGGCGGCAGGGCCAATTGGGAGAAAGAAGCTCGCGGCACCACCTGCCACGAGCCCGAGCAGCATCCCAACCCGATCCGCTGGCGATAGTTCCATGTCGCTGGGCATTTCAACGCTCCCAAATTCTGTAGAACAGTTGTCTCAACTGTTCAGGAACCAAGAAAAACGTTGCGAGTACTGCAAGTGAACAATTGGGACAATTGTTCTACATTAGGCTTCCATGGCCCCTTCGACCCCGCCGGTGAACTTCTCATCTTCGGCGGCATGGCCCACGAGCACTTGAGCCTGATATCCCCCCTGCGATTTGAAGTAGCCAATCAGGCCGATGTAACCAATCAGCATGATGATCGGGAAGATGGTCATGCTGGCCAAGGCCTTTTGGTTGCTGGCGTCGCGCACCGCTTTGACACCTTCTTCGATGATCGTCGCGTCTTCTGGGTAGTGTCCGGCGATTGCGGCGTTCAATTTTTCGTCGTCGATGGCTTCGTACTGAATGATCTCATAGATGGACTTGTTGGAAACGGCAGTGAGCTTGTCCCCTTCGATGAGGCCGGGAATCTCCTTGGTCGCTTCGAACTCGACCACGGCTTCGATGTTCTTGCCAGCCTGCAATGAACCAATGAATGGGAACCCGAGCGTGCCGACGGCGAGCATCCCGATACCGCTAATGGCGTTGAGCGTGAGCGCGCCCCCTTTGGGACATTGCTCAGCCACCACGCCGAGCATGGTTGGCCAGAAGAAGGTCTTGCCCAAGGCGTAGAGCGTCGCCGCGGCGAAGACCATCATGCCGACGGTCATCGAGAGCGTGTAGAGTCCTGCGATGGCCAGCACGCAACTGATCGCCAGCAATCCCAACGGTGAAAAGGTATGCACGATCGGACCGGCGCAGAACCGCAGGACCATCATGATGAAGGAGGTGTAAACGAGCACCCAGCCAGGGTGGAATTTATTCTCTTTGGCAATCCCTTCCATGATGGCGGTGATCCAGCCGTCGGTACCAATCTCGGTGGTGGCCAGCGGCATCATGATCAAGATCAGCACGAACATCAGCGGCCGACCGAGCGAGCGGGTGTAGACCCCAAACGCCACGACGATGCCGATTCCGATCCCCCAGAACAAGTACTTGGCCCAAGCGGCCAGCACCTGATTGCCATCCACTTCGACACTGAACCCAGGCGCTCCGGTGAAAAAGTCCATCAATTGGAGCGTCACCAAGAAGCCTACGACCGCCGCGCCCAGGATGCCGAACTCCGCGAGCATTTCGCGATAGGTCACGTTGGAAGCCACACGTTCGCTCACTGGGAACTTGCAAGGGAGCAACATCAAGAAGTAGACCAACGCCGGCGCGGCGAGGATCCCAATCTTGGCACCCCAGGGCAAATCATCGATGTAGATGGTAATGATCCCAGCCAGCACCAACCCTCCAGGCCAGCCGGCATGCAGGATATTGAGCCACTTGGTTTTCTCGCGATTGAACATGGTGGCGACCACCGGATTGATGAACGCCTCGACCGTTCCATTTCCCAAGGCAAGAATGAAACTTCCCCAGTACAGCAGGTTGTACGCAACCGCGGTTTGAGTGGGATTCTGCCCGACGAAGTACGCCGCCACGCCCATGGCAACCCAGATGGCATGTCCCAGAAACGCGATGTACATGGCCGTCTTGTAGCCAATTTTGTCGATGAACAGGCTGAACCCGATGATGCTCACGGCGAATGGCCAAATCCCAATGCCTGCCAGACGTCCCGCCTCGGCGATCCAAACCAAACTGCTCCGCCCAAACATTGATGAGGAACAACCGTCCCACAAAACCGAAGGCTGTGGTGATCAGCGCGATGAAGCAACCCCAGAACAACCGTTTGTCGCCAGTACCCGCAGTGGTGGCCAAGCCAGAATCAGAACTCATTGAGGACCTCAGGAATCAAATCTTGATGGGGTTAGACGCCAAGCGTTCAACCGCGGAAACATCGCTTAGAAGCCGCACAGGTGCCCCACCGGCGGACGAAAAGAATCCAGAGTATACTGGCTGGTTCCGTCGAGTTCACCCATTTTCTAACCAGGTTGGCACAACTGCGAGAGTTTACCGATGACGCAAGTTCTCCTGGTTCTGCGAATTGCTTGGGCCAGCCCTTGGACGCTATTCGGCATCGGCTGGGGATTGCTCGGTTGTTGCACAGGTGGCAGCGTGGGGCGCACCGGTCGAGTGCTGGAGTTTTGGGGAGGAGGGCTGCCAACTTTCTTTCGTCTGCTGCCGATGGTCTCTGGCGCTTCGGCAGTGACGTTCGGTCATACGGTACTTGCCAGGGACCGCGCCGCGCTGGATGCCACACGAGCGCATGAGTTCGTCCACGTCCAGCAATACGAACGCTGGGGGCCGGTGTTCATCCCCGCCTATTTGGTCTCCTCGCTGGTTGTCTGGTTGCGAGGTGGCCATCCCTACTGGGACAATCCCTTCGAACGCGAAGCGTACCGGATTGCCGGATGACTCGTTCAGAGGGCGGTGGCAACCTCCCCCGCCATCACCCATCGGCGACGAACTGCTGAGCGTCTGCCATCAACGTGGTAAAATACTGGTTGCCATTGCGCGCGTTGAATCGGGCTGCCAACTCGGTGACATCCGTCCGGAGCCGCTCACGCAGGGCTTCCAAACTGCACTGGTCTTCACCTAATTCTTCGATGACGGTCAGAGGGATCCGAAGCTTGGGACGGCGTTTGGGACGAGCAATCAACGTGTCCAGCAGAACCCAAGCCGCAAGCTGAAACAGGAACCGACTATTCAGGTTCGAGGCTTTGCGAGAGAGTGCATAGTGGCGTTCAAAAATCCGCAGTCCGCGGGTAAGGTCTCCTTGGCGTGTGACGAATTGGATGTGTTCACCCAGAGAAGAGAGATAACTGCGGTCGTCGATAACCCTTCGATACCCCTTCTTATGGTACTCTTGGGCTTCTTCTGCTCGCCCCAGGCGGACGAGCGGCGACAAGATATTAGCAAACGTTTCATTGGGCACGGAACGGCAGCGAAGTTTTCCGTTTAGGATTGGCTGGACGATTTGCAATCCTCGCTCGTCATCGACGCCGAAGTAGATGTTGGCAAGATCGTCACATTCGCACGCCTCGCAATCGGCCATGGAGTCTCGCGGTGCGGCCTGCCATCGCTCAAGGTCCTCGATCGCCTTCTCTCCGTATCCTGTGGATTCTGATGCGATCGCGCGAATGTGGTAGAGGGGCCGAAGACTGTACCCCGCCCGCTGGTAGCGGTCCGCCACGTCATCAAACATCCGCGCGATTTGATCGAGCGAGATTTGGGGAAAATCCGTTGCCCGAGCCGCCACCCATTTGTACTTCCAAAGCAGCCCGTGCAGCTGTGACCAATCAAAGTCGTCTGGAGATTGATCGTAGGTGCTCAGCATCCAAGTGAACGCCACCAACATCTTTTCGGGGAAACCGGACATGGCGGCCGCATCGACCAGTTCTTCGCGAGCCCTCCACCCTTGCTCGGGCGAGCCGAGTTCATCGGCCGTGCGAGTTGCTTCTTCGTACAGGGTCACCTTGAGCGGACCGTACGGCAAGTCCCACGCTTCGTCCATCAGGTCGTAGAAACGATCCTCGCTATCCATGGCTGTCCCCCTGGTGTTCAATCCGTTTCATTGGACACAGATTTCGATGTCTGGTTCGTTCGTCAACGATAATCGCTTTTCTCACTCGCCGCTACTTCCCAGATCGGCCCTGCTACCGCGGAGACTTTCGCCGGCGTAGTCTTGCTTCCCTAGGTAACTTCAGGTTTGTGCTGCAGAAACAAAGCGCACCGCAGGGTATGCCCGATGTGGCACGAAACGAATTCAAGATCAAGGGGGCATCCGCCATGGCATTTGCAAGCGCGCTTGATATTGTGTAATCATCCCTGCCCCCAGGGTAGAATGTGCCAGGCAGCGTCCCTCGCGGCGATTTAGCTGTCATGGCCTGTAAGCCCAGGGCCGATAAGCTCATGGCCTAGAAGTATTGAGTGCGGAAGAACCAAAACCAATGTCTCAGCTCCCATTCGAGATTCGACACGGACAGTTTCTGGATGTTGCCGGTTCGCCGATTCGTCAAGACGACGTGACACTGGTTCCCGCGCGCGTGAAACTTGATGGCACGAGTTTTTCGCCGGTGTTCAACTTGGTCGAATGGTGCAAGTTCCAGAACATCCCGCTGCCACGGATTGCACAAGGTGAAGAAAACGCGCCTTGGGTCCTTGGACGACTCATGGCACTCTTCAATGCAGAGAATACGCCGGAAGCGGAGCGAGGCGAAAAATCCTGCATGAACGCATCGTTTCTGGCCATCCTGAATGATGAAAACAGCATCGCCATTCCGTTTGACTGCTGCGACTACTATGGGCGTACTTCCCTCTACTTCAGCAGTGAGAACCCACCCTCTCGGGAGCATCAACGCCGAATCGCAGATGCTTACTTCCGGCTGCTGCTCAAAGACCCTGAGGACCTGGTCGACTACGAGAATCGGATGTTCCACTCCATGTCCGGGCAGTGGGTTGCTTTTGGTGTGGCTCATGGCGAGCCCTATATGGACGCCGAATGACCGAGCAGTCGCTTGCGCTACGGAGTCCATTCCCTCGCACATCTGTGAGCGGAACGGGGGCGAGTGCCAAATCCGCTCGGGCCTGAGAGCAGATTGTTGCAATTTTGCCGGGACGGGTTATCGTGGCGCAAGTGCCGCAACGAGTACAGTTTTCGCAGTTTCTCGTTGTTTGATGCTTATCTCGCCAGGACCATGAAGTCGCTGGGCCGAACGGGCCCTTTACGTTTAGGATAGATCTGATGCCGGATTCCAAGCCTCCCGCTGTGGGAATCGACCTGGGTACGACCTATTCCGTTGTCGCGAGTCTCGACGACGAGGGGCGTCCTCTGACCATCGTCAATGCCGAAGGGGACACGACAACTCCGAGTGTCGTGCTGTTTGACGATAGTGGTCCGATTGTTGGTAAAGAAGCGGTCAAGGCCGCCACGCTCGAGCCAGATCGGGTTGCCGCATTCGCCAAACGGGACATGGGCTTGCCGGCCTATACCGGCATGCTGGCCGGCGAAGAACTCCCCCCAGAGGTCATTCAGGCGATTGTGTTGAAGAAGCTGCGCGAAGACGCCGAGGCCATGGTGGGGCCGTTCAATCAGTGCGTGGTCACCGTGCCGGCCTACTTCAACGAGCCTTGCCGCAAGGCCACGCAAGATGCCGGAAAGCTCGCTGGCCTGGACGTCATCGACATCATTAATGAACCCACCGCAGCCGCCATTGCCTATGGAATCAAGCACGGATACCTCACCACCGAAGGCAAGGCCAACCAGACAGAACGCGTGCTGGTCTACGATTTGGGTGGAGGGACGTTCGATGTCACCCTGATGGAGATTGATGGCAAACACTACAACACCATGGCCACTGCCGGTGATGCCCACTTGGGCGGGATCGACTGGGATGGCCGCATCATCGACTTCATTGCCGAAAGTTTTATTGAGAAGTACAAGTCAGACCCGCGCGAAGATGTCACCGGCAATCGCCGCTTGAGCAAAGAAGCGGAAGATGCCAAGCGGGCACTCACCGCTCGGCCTGAGTTCACCATTGGTTTCGAACACCACGGGCAAGGGCTGCGCGTTCGGATCACGCGCGAGCAGTTCGAATCCATGTCGGCAGACCTGCTCGAACGGACCCGGTTCACCTGTTCCAAACTGCTCCGCGAAGCTGGACTCGGCTGGCAAGACGTGACCCGCGTGCTGTTGGTGGGTGGAAGTACCCGCATGCCTATGATCCGAACGATGCTTGAGACCGAGTCAGGCCGTCCGCTGGACCGCTCGCTCTCAGTGGACGAAGCGGTTTCGCACGGAGCCGCCATCTATGCCAGTCTGCTGCTTGCCTTGGCTGCCGGTGAGCGTCCTACGTTTTCCGTCAGCAATGTCAACTCGCACAACCTGGGCGTGTTGGGCATTGAGCCTGCTACCGGCATGACGCGCAATCGGGTCTTGATTCCCCGCAACACCCGCCTGCCAGCCAAACGGAGCAGTCGCTTCTCCACCCAGCGTAAAGATCAGCGGAGCGTCTTGGTGCCGGTGGTCGAAGGAGGAGACCTCAGCGGCAACAACGCCACCGAGATTGGCAAGTGCGTGGTCACCGACCTGCCTCCAAACCTCGAAAAGGGTACGCCTATCAAGGTGACGTTCCGCTATGCCGCGAACGGACGACTCGAGGTTCAGGCAACCCTGCCAGATATCGACCGCAAAGAGAAGACCGTGATCGAACGGGCCAGCGGACTCGACGACGAAGCGATGGCCTACTGGACCGAGCGGATTGCCGCAGGGATCATTCTCGAAGCCGCCGAAGAAGAAGAAGCTTACGACGCGGATCAAGACGTCCCTGACCTGCACGAAGCTCCTGCCATTGTAACCGGCTCAGAAGTCGCAGAAGAGGATTACGAAGAAGACGACGGCGAGGAAAGTCTCGACGCCAGCAGTCACCTCCTCCCCAACGAAGAGGCGGACGAGGAAGTGGACGAGTTCGACGATGAAGACGAAGAAGAGGCTGAGGACGCTGAAGGGGACGAGGAAGAGTTCGAAGTCGATGACGCCGGCGAAGAGGACGAAGACACCGAAGAGGGGGCGGCGTCTGCCGAGTTCAGTTTTCTCGAAGGTGGGGACGAAGAAGACGAGGACGAAGAGGTGGAAGGGGACGTGTTCGAACCCCCCATGCAATTCGAACCCCCCACGATTGTCACCGACGACGACGCGGATGACGATGACGACGACGAAGAAGACGACGCCTTGGGGGATTTCCTCAAAGGAATTGGCGGCTAATGTAGAACAGTTGTCTCAACTGTTCACGAACCAAAATCAATTTCGCGTACAATGTAGAACAGTTGTCTCAACTGTTCACGAACGAAGAAACGATTTTGGGTACACTTGCACGTGAACCGTTGGCTCAGCATGTTCCAGCATCCAACCCCATGTCATTCAATCCCAACCATGACAGAGGATGCCGCCGCCGGAGTTTTCTCGCTCACACTTTGGGTTGGGATTGAGAACCGGAAGTAGTACAGTTATCCCAGCGGTTCACCTGCCGAGATGCCGTGAAACATCCTTCTTAGTCCGTGAACAGTTGAGACTACTGTTCTGTATTTTCCGCCTGCGAGTGCCGTGAAACATTTCCTTTGCCTTGCCGTGGTGCTGGTTTTGGTGTCGCCAAGCTCGACCGAGGCTGCCGAACCAGCCTCGCCGGCTCAGATTGAGTTCTTCGAAAAACATATCCGGCCGGTGTTGGTCGGCAAGTGCTACCAGTGCCATTCGGCCGAAGCTGCCAAGGCAGGCAAGCTCAAAGGGGGGCTCGCACTCGATACTCGGGCAGGCTTACTGCAAGGGGGAGACTCGGGACCTGCCCTGGTGCCTGGGAGTCCTGACAAGAGCCTGTTGCTGGCCGCGCTGCGGTACGAAGAGTACGAAATGCCGCCGGATGGTCGATTGTCCCAACAGATGGTGGACCACTTTGCCACCTGGATTGCCGACGGTGCTGCCGACCCGCGCGACGGGGCAGCAGCGGTTGCGAAGACAGAGATCAATTTCGCCCAGGCTCGCCGGTTCTGGTCGCTTCGCCCGATCGCTCAGCCACCGCTTCCTAAACTGAAGCAGTCCTGGCCCCGCGGCAAGATGGATCAGTTCGTGCTTGCCAAACTCGAAGCACAGAACCTGACGCCGCTGGGTGACGCCAGCCCTCGCACGTTGGTACGGCGTTTGTATTTTGACCTGATCGGTCTGCCGCCGACGCCGGCTCAGATTGAGTTGTTTCTTGAGCAAGCCGCCCAGGGTCAGCAACAGGCGGTAACGGCATTGATTGACGAATTGCTGGATTCGCCGCAGTTTGGACAACATTGGGGTCGGCATTGGTTGGATGCCGTCCGGTATGCCGAGTCCAACGGGCGTGATGTCAACGTGGTTTGGTACGATGCCTGGCGGTATCGCGATTGGGTGATTGATAGCTTCAATCAGGACCGGTCGTATGCGGACTTCGTACGGCAACAGATTGCCGGAGATCTGCTACCAGCGGCCAATGCCGAGCAGCGCGACCAGCAGATCATTGCCACTGGGATGCTGGCCATGACTCCCAAGATGATTGGCGAGACCAACAAAGCCCTGTTCCAGATGGATACCATCGACGACCAGATTGACGTGATTGGTCGGGCGATGCTGGGGCTCTCCATCAGCTGCGCGCGATGCCACGATCACAAGTTCGATCCGATTCCCACCGCCGATTACTACGCGGCGGCCGGCATCTTGAAGAGTACCGAAACCCTCTACGGTTTCGGACGGATGAGTGAAGAACTCGCCGCATACCGAACTGATCCCGATCGGCCCCAAGGCGGCCGAGTTGAGCGAAGCGGCCTTGGCGTACCGAACCGAGTTGATCGACCAGAACCTTGCTTTCCAAACCGCCAGATCCGCCCGATATCGGGTGGTCCGCAATGTGGCCGATGCCAAACTCAAACTTGAGAAGCCAGGTGCCGATGTCGAAAAGCTCCAGGCGGACATCACCAAGATGGAAGCCGACGTCAAGGAGTGGGACGCCAAGATTGCGGCCATGCAGAAGGAAGTAGAAGACCGCAGGGCTAATCCACCGCCGCAGCCTGATTGGGCCATGGGCGTTCGCGCACTCGCTGAGCCCACGGACTGTCGGGTACATATTCGGGGGGAGACAACAAACCTCGGCCCCTCCGTTCCGCGCGGCGTGCTGCAAGCCATCTCGCTGGAGCCCTCCGAGGCGGCCCGTGCTGAACCAACTGGCCGTTTGCGCCTGGCCGATTGGCTGGCTGACGATTCCAACCCGCTCACCCCGCGCGTGGCGGTCAACCGCGTCTGGATGCATCTGCTCGGGCAAGGGCTTGTAACCACCGTGGATGATTTTGGAATCAATGGAAGCCCCCCTTCGCACCCCGAACTGCTCGAGCACCTAGCGACGCGAGAATTTGTGGACGACGGATGGTCCATCAAAGGGCTTGTTCGCCGGATTGTTTCCAGCCGTACCTACCAGTTGGCTTCGCAGGAGGTGGCTTCCCAAGGGACTGCTTCCCAAGAGACTAAGCCCGACAGCGATGCCGGTTCGCCCTATGCTCAAGGGCTGGCCGTTGATCCAGGCAACGTGTACCTGTGGCGGTTTCGGCCACGGCGGCTCACGGCCGAAATGTTTCGCGATTCTGTCATGTCGGTCTCTGGCCGGTTGGACGCATCCATACCGCAGGCGCAGTTGCTCGATCAATGGAATCGATACGAAGAGGACCAGGTGAAGAGTTCTAAGCCTTTCATCACGGCCGATGCGGTCGAGCATGATCGGCGGAGCGTCTACTTGCCGGTTCTGAGAGAGGTGTTGCCGGAGGTGTTCGAACTGTTCGACTTTGCTGATCCCAACCGGAGCGTGGGACAACGTGAAGTGAGTACTGTGCCGGCGCAAGCGTTGTTCTTGATGAACAGCCCTTGGGTAATCGAGAGGGCCACCTGGACGGCCGAGCGAATCCTGAGCGAAGCATCCAACGACGCGGCGCGTGTCGATCGGTTATTCATGTTGGCGCTGGGCCGCTTGCCGACCGACCAAGAACGGAGGGACTCGCTCGCCTATTTGGAGGAGACGGAGGAGTTGCTAGGTAGCGAAGCCAAAGCACCTTCGGACGAGCAACAAGCCCTCGAGCCGCTGGAACAGCTTCTGTCAACTTATTTGGCGAGCGGCGAGTTCCGCTATATCCAATAACCGTAAGGACACTCAACATGGCGACCACGTACCCTTATTCGCGGCGCAACTGGCTCAAGCAGACATCGGCCGGGTTTGGGATGCTGGCGCTGCAAGGATTGCTGGCGGATCAAGGTGCGTTGGCCTCTGAAACAGAGACGGCATCGAGCAAGCTGGGCAAGCCGAGCAAACCATCGCCATTGGCAGCCAAGCGGCCCCACTTTGCCGCCCGGGCCAAGCGGGTGATTTTTCTCTGCATGCGTGGTGGGCCGTCTCACATGGAGACGTTCGACTACAAGCCGCGGTTGAGCAAAGATCATGGCAAGCCGGGGCGGCGCGGGGAGAAGATCAAGCTGCTCGGTTCGCGCTGGAGTTTTGCACAACATGGCGAGAGTGGTTTGTGGATTTCTGAACTGTTCCCGCATCTGGCAAAGCTGGCAGATCAGTTGTGCGTGATCAACAGCATGCACACCGACAACGAGAACCATCCGCAAGCCTTGGAGCAGATGCACACTGGCAGCTTTCAGTTCGTCCGACCCTCGATGGGGAGTTGGGTGTTGTATGGTCTGGGGACCGAGAACCAGAACCTGCCTGGCTTCATTTCCATCAGCCCTTTGAAAGCCTTGGGGGGATTGCGGTATTACGGAAGTTCGTTCCTCCCGGCCGCCTACACGGCAACCCTGATCGGCGAGTCTGGCAAATCCATCAAGAATGCCAGGATCGAACACCTGGCTAGCGGCAGGCTCACGCGCAGCGGTCAACGCCAGCAACTGGACCTGTTGCAGAAGCTGAACCACAATTTCGCCATGCAGCAACCTGACGATGCGCGGTTAGAAGGAATCATTGAGTCGTACGAACTTGCATTTCGTATGCAGCAAGAAGTTCCCCAGGCGATGGATCTTTCTCAAGAGACCCAAGAGACGCTGGACCTGTACGGTGTGGACAAGAGTCCCACGGACAACTTTGGCCGCCAGTGCTTGCTTGCCCGGCGGATGGCGGAGTCTGGTGTGCGGTTCATTGAGGTGACCCATCAAGACTGGGATCACCATGGGTTCCTCTCTCGCAACATGGTGCAGCGTTGCAAGGAAATTGATCAACCGCTATTCGGTCTGCTGACGGACCTTCGCCGTCGCGGGATGTTGGAAGATACCCTCATTGTCTGGGGGGGCGAGTTTGGCCGCACACCGGATGATCCCACCGAAGATGGACGGGGACACAACAACAAGGGCTTCTCGATGTGGCTGGCAGGCGGGGGAGTTCGACAAGGCATGAAACATGGAAATACCGATGAGCACGGCTACGAAGCGGTCGAGCAGAAGGTGCACATCCACGACCTGCATGCCACCATCCTGCACTTGCTCGGCTTGGACCATCAGCGGCTGACGTTCAACCATGGCGGTCGGGACTTCCGCCTGACCGACGTCCACGGCCGAGTGGTTGAAGAAGTGATTGCCTGACTGCCAAGCGTTCGAGACTATTCCGAATCGGCGAGTGGCAGCAGGTTTTCGAGCAGCGGAGTGAGTCGTTCTTCGCCGTCGGTGAAGGTCAGGCCGATCCGGACTGCCCAAAGCGGCAACGTTCCGAGCCGATCGATGCCTAACTTGACCAGATCTTTGTGCGTGCAGAGGACGCTGGTTACTTTGAGATCTCGGGCCCATTGGATGAGGCTTTCGACATCCGCCCGCCCGTAGTCGTGGTGATCGGGAAATGTGCGTAGTTCGACCAGTTCGCAGGGCAGCGAGTTGAGCGTATGCTCGAAGCCTTCTGGATTGCCGATACCGCAAAAGGCGGCCACGCGCCCTCCGGCCAGGGATTCGAACGGTGCCGTGCGTTGCGAAGACGCCAACAGTTCCACCGGTCGGTGGCTGGCCTCAGCCCAAACGGCATCAGGACAATAGGGTTGGACGAGTTGTCGAATCTCAGCACGGCGTTCGGCCGTGATAGCATCCGCCCTAGACAGCACCACGGCATCTGCACGACGGAGACTTGTTAAAGGTTCGCGGAGCATGCCACGTGGAAAGACATGCCCAAACCCGAACGGTTGCAGTGCATCCAGCAGGACGATGTCCAGATCTCGGCAGAGCCGCCGATGCTGGAACCCATCATCGAGCAGGATGAGTTCGCACTCAAACTCTTCAACGGCCATGCGGGCTGCGGCAACCCGGTCTGGGTCTTGCAAGTGGGGCACGTCTGGAAGTTTCTGTTCGAGTTCTTCAGCTTCATCGTTTTGGCTCCCATGCTTGGCACCATAGCCACGGCTGACGAGCGTCACACGCACCTCGCGCTGCCGAAACCAGCGGGCAACCCACTCCACCATGGGGGTTTTGCCAGTCCCCCCCATCGTGAGATTCCCAACGCTGACAACGGGTACATCCACGGCTTCGATCATCTGCGGCCGGCGGTCGTAACGGCGGTTGCGGATTTGCACCACCGCGGTATAGGGGACCTCGCCCAACCGGAGCACCCCCCGCAGCACGGTTCCTAGCACCCCCTGACGGCGCCCGCTGACCAGATGGTGATGGAACTGTTGCAGGTCGAATGAGCGAAACATCAAAGGGTGGGCCTGTCTGGGGGGCGGAACATGGTTAAGTTTTTTACATTCAACAAGCAGGGTTCAAGCGAGTACAATACAAAGTCTTGCCGCGCTACCGTCAAGATGGGTTATGCGCCGAAGCCGAATGCGGTTGAAGATTTGGGGACCTCTCCTGATTCAACAGATCGGCTCCACCCTAGATTGCGAGTTGGTAAGACTTCAATTGCTTACGAATTCGCGAGAGACTCCAGGCCCCCGCACCTCCTGGCGAGCGGGCAGTTTGCGTATGCAGAGAATGACAGGAATTTGATGTTCCGGATTGGTCAACCTACTTCCGATGCCACCCGCCGGTTTCTGCAAACCCTTGCAGACCGAGAATTCAGTTATGCCGACGTGGGGCTGACGCGCACCGGCGCGGCTCCGCAGGGTTACTTTGTGAATCGCTGGCGAGAAGAGATTGGCACCGGCGAGGCTGCGTATTTGCGTGCTCAGGCGGCCCTGGGCCAGTGGGGAATGTTTGAGATTCCTTGGGCTCAAGCCATGGCGGATGCTGGCCCAGTCAGCACGGGGCAGAACGTTGCTATCTATGCTGGCAAGGCAGGCGCGTGGGTTTTGGTGGGTTGCCGCGTGGTGTACACGGTGGACGAGTGTGACGGCCCGATCGTTCGGTTCGGATTCGCCAACGGCACCTTGGTCGATCATGTAGTGGCAGGGGAAGAGCGGTTCTTGGTGGAGTGGAACCGAGAGACGGACCAGGTGGTGTACGATCTCTTTTCGTTCTCCTGGCCCAATCACTTTGTGTCGCAGTGCGGCTATCCGGTGCTGTGGCGGTTGCAACAGCGGTTTGCCCAAGATTCTGCCAAGGCACTCGCTCGCGCGGCGCAGCACGAATCGCACGTGGCGCAGCCGCAAACCTAATGGGTATGGCCCCTGGCTCTACGTCCTGGCTGCCGCCAGCGCCAGCGATGCCGTCAGCGGATGATCCGCATAACCGGCAATCTTTACGCGGTTCGCCGGGTTTTCTCAACCGGCACAATCCGGATAGCCGAAGTATCTACGGCAACCGGTAGGTTCTCAGCGCGAAGGGCGTATGAGCACCCCAACGCTTGCCGCAGCGCGGAGAGTTTCGCACGACGGGCGGTTGCACCCAACGCACACGTAGACCAATTCCATTCTTCCGCGATGGCTGACCTCAACGCCGCCCCAGCGATTGCTCCGGCTGCCGAGTCGACTGCCGTGGGCGCTGGAAATTTGATTCAAAGTGAACGACTTCTTTCCTACAAGGTGTCTGAACATGGATGTGAGTTCTAGGCCTGTGTCACCAAGCCATCGGTATCTAGCACCAGCATGTGCATTGGTCTTGCTGGTCTTGCATTCCACGTTGGCCCTGGCTCAGCAACCAGCGCATCGACCAAGACAACGCCATCCTCAACGGGTGCAGCAGGTATCCGGCGAGATGGTGATCGAACACCGCCAGGCACCAATGGAGCTCCCAGGTGAGCCTCGAGTGATTCAGCATTCCGAGGTCGTAGGGCCGATCGAAGGTGAAACGTACAGCCATGATCCAACCTGGATTGACGACGGCTGGCACGGAGATTTTCAAGGCAGTTCATCTTGCTCGAGTTGCGGTGATTCTTCGTGCTGCGATACCGAATGCGACGCGTGTTCGTGCAACTCGTGCCCTCGCACAACATGCGGGTGCCGAACTGCCTGCTCGGTGTGGGGAAGCGTGGAAGGAATTGTCTGGTGGCAACGAGATCGTCCGTTGCCGCCGCTAGCCACGACCAGTACACCAGGCACTCCGTTCGAAGACGCAGGAGTGCTGGGACCCAACACTCAGGTTGTCATCGGTGACAATAGTCCAACGCCGTCCGAACAGATCGGGGGCAGGGTGGAACTTGGACTCTGGTTTGACGAATGCCACTTGATTGGACTCGGGGGACGGTTCTTTGCCATCGACAATGGTGACATTGACTATTCCGAAGAGGCCAACGGCAACCGCATTTTGGCTTCCCCTTTTACTCAGAATGGCATACCCAACTCTGAAGTCGTCGGTTTCCCCAACACGACCCCCGACGGATCGGTGGGGCGGATCGACGTGCAAACGACGTCCGAGATCGTGGGAGGTGACCTCTACCTTCGTGTCATCGGCATGCGAGATTGCCGTTGGGGATTCGACCTGATCGCTGGCTATCAGTATTCGCGTATCAACGAAGGGGTCACGATCCGCCGTGACATCTTGCTCACGGCTGGCCTCAACCCAGGCGCGACACTCAACCAAACCGATATCTTCGACGCAACCAATGAGTTCCATGGTCTCGTGCTAGGCATGAAAGGCAACTGTTGCTACGACTGGTGGTCCATCCACTGGCTCGCCAAGGTCGGCATCGGCAACATGGAGCAATCGGTCAATGTCAACGGTAGCTCCATCGGCACCAATGCCCCTGGCCGAGGGCTGCTGGCAAACCCCAACAACATCGGCAATCATCAGAGGAACCAGTTTGCGGTAGTACCCGAGCTCAACGCGCGAATCGAGTATCAAGCCAGCAAGCTGGTCTCCGTCAGCCTTGGCTATTCCATCCTTTACTGGAGCAACGTGGTGCTGCCAGGCGAGCAGATCAACACCAATCTCGACGCCCCATTCAGCTTTGTCGAAAACGACTACTTCGTCCACGGCATCAGCGCCGGTCTGCACATTGGATATTGAGCGCCGACCGTGTAGCGAAAGGCACCTTCACGCTCACGTTGTGATGACAACCGTGTCGTGTCATGTCGCGCAACGTAGCGGGGTCTTTAAACTCCCAACCCGCAGCGTCAGCGAGTTGGCACACTGGACTCGGCATCCTCGAACTTTAGGATGGCACCCGCACTCAAACTGGTTTGAGTTCTACCTCACTCGCTCGTTAGACAGGGGTCGTCAACCGCGGCTGGAGGTGCAGTTGTTGACGCATTTCAGCCGCAAGAAAGAACGAACCGCAGACGCAGGCCAAACTGCCTGGGGTTTGCAAACGGCGGAGCGTTTCGCAGGCGGAGCGCGTGTCTGCCTGCACACAGCAGGCAGGCCGGGGTCGAACCGAGTTCCAGCCGGAGGTGATCTCCGTGGCGAGTGACAACAGCACGCTCGGCGGTGTCGCGCGGGGGTTGTTGGTGAAGCAGGTAAAGATCACCTGATCAAAGTGCGGCAAGACGACCTCGAGCATGCCGCGGGCGTCTTTGTCTTTCGACGTGGCGAAGACCAAGATCCTCGCTCGACTCGAAAAGCTCGCGTCCAGCGTTTCCACCAACGCCACCGTCGAAGCCACGTTGTGGGCCGCATCCAGCACCACCATCGGCTCCGCCTCGACCACTTCCACACGTGCCGGCCAACGCACGTCTCGCAAACCGGCGCGGATGGCCGACTCCGGCAGATTCCAACCTTGCTGGATGAGCTGTGCCACTATGGCCAAGGCCACCGCCGCGTTGGATGCCTGATGCCGTCCCAAGAGCCCTAGTTGCAGATCGCGAAGTTCCGGCAAGGCGAGATGAGGACCAGGCAGGAAGTGCATCCGGCCAGCGCCCGGTCCTGCGACAGACGCCTCGTTGGTCGGGCTGGGTTCGTAGACGAAGTCAAAATCGCGTTGAACTTGCCACATGGGGGCCGCGGCGTGGCGGCAAACTTCGGCAATCACTTGCTGCGGTTCTTCAGCGGTCACACCACTTATCAGCGGAACGCCTGGTTTCACGATCCCGGCCTTTTCTTTGGCAATGGCGGCCAAGGTATTGCCGAGCTGTTTGGTGTGGTCGAAGCTGATGCTGGTAATCGCCGTGACGGTACTTTGGCAAACGTTGGTCGAGTCCAACCGCCCCCCTAGCCCTACTTCCAACACCACCAGATCAACCCCTTGTTGGGCAAAGTGCAGTAGGGCCAACGCGGTGGTTACTTCGAAGTAGGTTGGCCCCATCAGCTGTTGCTGGGCGGCCTCATGGTCCATCTTGCCCACCACTGGCCGGATCCGCTCGACCAATGCCGTGAGCTGATCAGGCAGGCAGGGCTGGCCATTGATGCGGAACCGTTCTTCGACACTGTCCAAGTGAGGTGACGAGAAGAGCCCCACCTGCAAGCCGGCCGCTTGTCCGATCGCGGAGACCATGGCCGCGGTGGACCCTTTCCCCTTGGTTCCGGCGATGTGCACAATCGGCAGTCCGGCATCTGGCTGGTCCAAGAGTGCGAGCAACCGCCGCATCCGATCTAACTTAAAGCTGCGGCGGTTGTACGGGATGACCGCCGCCTGCTCGTAGTCGATGCGGCTCCAAATGAAATCCAGGGCGGCCTGATAAGGGGAGGCGTTCATCCGTGTTGTGGCTTCGTACCTGACGGCGTGCTCATGGCCGCACTGTTGTAACGAACGACGGTTCGCCCCACCGACACAGCGGCGCGACCATTGGCAAGTTTAATGGTTGCCTGCCGCCATGTCTGTAGGCCCTGCGGCTGGCAACACCAGGCAGCCTGCCTGGCCGGTCAATCGTCCGTTAAAAAGTCGGCCGGCGAAAGGAGCTGACCATCCACGTCCACGACGTCACCGGCGGTCAACTTACGTCGTCGCCTGGTTTCTACCTGACCGTTGACCTGGACCTCTCCGGCCTGAATCATCAGCTTCGCCTGACCTCAGGTGCCAGCCGCTCCGGCAAGCTTCAGCAACTGATCCAAACAGATTGACCGCTCGGCAGCAAAGTCTGGCATCGGGGTTCCTTAGGGTAACTCAGGCGAGGTGTACTGGCTGCTTCACCAGCCGAGAGGGAGAGAAACTCTTGGGCGGTATTCTCGCTGGAATTCTTCCACTGAAAAGTAACTTTGCAAATTTTATGCGAAAGTTGTCGGATACCGGGCCCAAAGCGCAATGAGCTAAGTATCCAGTTCACTCATCCGTTGGCCAAAACCAACACAATCTTACCTAGGAACCGTCCCATGACTCGCCGCTCGCTCTTCTGTCTGGCTCTCGCTGGTATCGTGGCTTCGACCGCTGGTTCTGCTCTGGCATGTGACGGCTGGGGAGGCTCCAGCAGCTACTCGGGTGGTTACGGAAGTCACTACTCCAGCGGCTACCGCGGATATAGCCACTACGGTTACTCGTACCGCTCGGCTCCTGTCTCGCACTACGGCCGAACAAGCTGCAGCCCCTACTCTTCCTATTCCAGCTCGCGATCCGTTTTTCAGCAACCACAGCAACTGCAGCCCCAGGCGAACTTCGATTCGTTCTCGCAATCGCAGTCGGGGCGATTCGCTCAACCACAACAAGACTTCCGGCGGCCCAGTGGTGGGTTCGGCGGCGGCCAAGGTTTCCAAACGCCTGGCGTGGGTTTCACTCGGCCAGGTGGCGGCTTCGGTAACGGTGGAAGCGGCTTGGGTGGTCCCTCAGGCGGGAACCGTCCCGGGCTGGACAACCCAAATCGCGTCGAAGGCAACAGACTGCTGCGTCCGTAACTCGCACTCAAAGGGCAAACTCGGCGGTCCCTGCCCCAGTTCGGAGCGGCGGGCCGCCGAGTCTTTTTGTTGTCCAAGGCCTTGAGCTGACCCTCTGCTTTGTCACGCCGTTTCAACCAGGTAGAACCATGTCGATTGCCACATCCAACACCGCGCGTCAACAATCCGCCCAATCTAGGGTGTTCCCCTGGTTGATCCGAGCATTCGTCCTGGCGGCCACGTGTTGCAGCACGGCACCGATGGCCAGCGCAGGCGCTATCGAAGACCTGATGTCGGCCTACACACGTGGCAACGAACTCTACAAGCTGGGTAACTACAGTGCTGCAGCGCCGCTGTTCGAAAAGGCAGCAGAACTCGCCCCCAGCGCATTCGGTCGGGGAAACCGGGGCAACGTGCATCTCGATACCGCCAAGCTAAAGGAATTTCTGGCCACTTGTTACCTGGAGACTTTCCGCCTCCACGAGGCCGAGCAGCTGTTGCGCGTCTGCATTGAGGTCGGCAAGTTGGAAGAAGGGGCCGACAGCCCCATGGAGCTTCGCTGCCTCAGCAACTTGGGTTTGGTCTACCGCCGGCTCAACCAATGGGATCAGGCGGAAGCCATGTACCTGGACGTGGTCCGGCGAGATAAAGACCTGCAAGGGAGGGCGACCACAGCCCTCAACTTGGGCTATTTGTACATGAATATCGAACGTCCGGACGAAGCGCGGCGGTGGTTCACCGAGTCTTCCGAAGTTTGGAAAAACCGCACCGACCAGAACTCGCTGCTGCAGTTGGCTTCGTGCCAGCACGGGATGGGCATGGTGGCTTATCGCGAAGGACGCAATCAAACCGCCGAACAACTGTTTCGCTCGGCACTCCAGCAACGTCTCAAGTACCTCGGCAAAGGACACCGCTTGGTAGGGCACACGCAAGGGATGCTGGCCGCGGTGTATGGAAGTCTGGGGCGAGATGATCTGGGACGGCCGTTGCATCGCGCGGCTCTCGAAGCCTTGGAGAACTATTGGGGAACCGCGCACGTAGAAGTTGCCCACGAGCAACATGACTTTGGACTCATGCTCCATCGCACCGGACAAATTGACGCGGCGGTTCAACTCCTGGATGCCACGCAACGAGGCATTCACAATCACATTGGTCAGGCGTTGCAAGGTCTTGGGCAAGAAGAGCAGTTGCGGTTTTTGACCGAAGAACGCAATCGATACATGGACGCGATTGCCGTCGCCTTGCAGCATCGAGATAGTCCGGATGCCGTAGGGCGTTCGCTCGAGTGGACTCTGAATGACAAAGGACGTATTCACGAGACGGTCGCCGAGCGGCTCTTGTTAGGCAGGGACGCTGCCCTGAGCCCGGCATTGCGCGCAGCGATTGCCGCGGTCGATGCCATTCGTCAACGTTTGGCCGCCGCCACCGTGGCAGGTGGTAGCAGTGACGAACAGAAAAACATTCGCAATCAACTCGCCCAACAAGAGGCACGGCTTGCCCAACAACTGGGCCTTTACACCAAGCACGCTGCCCGCGATGCCCGCTGGGTAGAACTGACCGACGTTGTCAGGCATCTTCCCGACGACGCGGCGTTGGTGGAGATTGTCCGTTTAGACCGCAGTGAGCCTTCACCCAGTGCGTTTGGTCCCCGGCTTCAAGATCCCCAGGGAGCCCAGGCACGGTACATTGCCTGGGTCTTACGTCAGGGGGCGAACCCCCCGGTTCAGATGATTGATCTTGGTCCGGCCGCGCCCATTGATCAGGCGATTCGCAACGTGCGAAGCATGATCGGCGATACGCAGAGCATCAAAAAGGCTTTAGAACAAGGAGGTGAGCCAGAAGCGGAGAAGCAGATCAAGAGCGAGCTGGACCGCTTGGCGACGTTGGCCTTTCGTCCGCTGGTGCCACACTTTGAGGACGCGAAGAAGCTGATCTTCAGCCCTGATGGAAACCTGTGGTTGACTCCTTGGAATGCCTTGCCGCTCGAGGACGGTCGGTATGCTGTTGAAAAGTATGAGATTCGCTACGTCTTGAGCGGTCGCACGTTGCGTCCCGAGCAAGGTGCCCAGGCGACGAAACCCGCCCAACCGCTGGTGCTGGCAGATCCTGACTTCGATTTGGATCCGCGCACCGTCGGGACCCAGACGAGCGAGCAACTGCGCAGCGTGTCGGCCATCAACTTCCGTTCAATAGGAACGTACGCGCAGTTTCCCAAAGTGCAGCGTCTGCCTTTCACCGCCCAAGAGGCTCGCCGGATTGCTCCCAATCTCGCCAAACTGGCCAGCACCGATCCCTTGGTCTATTTGGGCCGCAATGCCGTGGAGGCGGTGTTCAAGTCACATCCCAGTCCCCAGGTGGTTGTGTTGAGCACGCATGGGTACTTCTTGGCCGGAGGCAATTCGACCGAAGCTGAGAAAAATCCGTTCTTGCGATGCGGCTTGCTGCTGGCAGGCTGCAATCGCCGCAACGACGCCAACCGTTCTGGCGTGGATGATGGAATCCTGACTGGGCTGGAGATCCTGACTGCCGACCTCAGCGGCACCGAACTCGCGGTGCTCAGTGCCTGCGAAACCGGCCTGGGCGAAACCCGCAATGGGGATGGCGGTGGCCGGATTGCGTCAAGCGTTCCAGTTAGCAGGTGCAGACGCCGTGGTGGCCTCGCTTTGGAATGTGCCGGACGGCGATACCGCCAGGTTGATGAATGACTTCTTCGCCGCACTGGCCACCGGCATGCCTCGATCGCAAGCTCTCCGGTTCGCGCAGATCGAACGGATCGAAGCCTTGCGTAAGCACGCCGGAGCCGCCCATCCATTGAAATGGGCCGCATTCACGCTGACGGGAAGGTAGACGCTCGTAGGAATCACAACCCGATGCGTGGCGAGGAAGCATGACAGGCGATGTCGCCACCCGTGCCGCCTCGCTGACGCTTCGGGTTGTGATCAGCTACGGACGGTGTTCGGAGGTCAGGCAAACGTTTCGAAATCGTGCCACACATACCCATCCGGCAATTCCGTTTGACCGCAGAATTCCAGGTGAAGCACACGGCGATGCCGCGCTGTCCCTGGCGCAGATGCGGCGCTGCTGTGCGATACCAACGGCCGAATGGCGAGCACGTCTCCCCGACCGGCGAGTACTTGACGGACCCCCCCGTGCGACGAGGCATCGTCCGGATGTACGATATCCGTGTGATGCGAACCGGGGATCACCTGCAACGGCCCGTTGTCCCCGGTGACTTCATCCAAGTGAATCCGCAGGGTCAGCATCTGCTCGAGCAATTCTCGCGGTGCTTCCACGTGCGGCACGCCTGCCTTGAACGTTGGCTTGCCGAATCGCTGGCCAGGCAAGTCGTTGCGCTGCACTGCAATGGTCTTGTCCTGGTGCCAAGGCAAGGACCAACTCTGGGTCGGGGGTTTGTCAAAGAACAACACCCGCACCAACCCAAACCGCGGACCGAGGATCTCGCCGAGCAGCTCCAACAAACGGGGCTTTTGCCACAGCGTCCGCACAGGCGGAAACAGCCGCAGCACATTTCGCGCAGCGTAAACACCGCCACGGCTGCGGATCGACTCGGCCGCATCGGGAGACTTCAAAAGTGCCTGGCCTAGCTGCTCGTTGATCTCATCCGCTTCCGATTCGGAGAATACGCGGGGCAGAATCGCCAAACCATCGCGATCGATCAGCTCGCACAAGGTTTCGAGTGTCATCTCAACCATGGACCTGTTTAGCAACCCGATAGGAGAACTCGTTCGATGGACTCAAATTCTAGCGACCAGCAGGAGCGAGGTCTTGCCGGGAATCACAACCCGATGCGTGAGCGCGGAAACATGACACCACTCTCCGCAGGATGATACGGAACATCTCCACCCATGTTTCCTCGCTCACGCTTCGGGTTGATATTGAAATTGCGGAAGTTCCGATCGGTTCGAGTCCGCTACATGACGCACGAAAGAAACTCTGGCGATTCGCGGTTTGGCGTAGCCGCATCGCTCGGAAGTTATTTTTCGCCGGTTCCTAACCCAGTCGGAAACGCGCGTGGAGACGTCCCGTTTTCACGTCTTCCCAGTTACCCTCAACCGCTGCACGTACCGTTTTGCGATCGGCAAATCAGGCGTTTGACACCATCCGCGGTCGAGGTCTACAATTCGCCTGAGTGCCCCCTGCCAGCGTCCTCTAGCCCTCGCCCAATATGCCTCAGCTAACGTACAAGGATGCCGGAGTTGACCTCGACCTTTACGAAGAGTCGATGCAGCGAATCACTCGGCACGTAGCGCGTACCTTTTCCCCCCGGGTGATGCCGTTGGCGGGCGGGTTTGCCGGCCTGTTTCAGTTGGATTTCCCCAGTCCACTGTTTGCCCGGAAGTATGTGGACCCGGTCATGGTGGCCTGTACCGATGGCGTCGGCACGAAGCTCAAAGTGGCCCAGGCGGTTGGCATCCATGACACGGTCGGTATTGATCTGGTGGCCATGTGCGTCAACGACGCCATTTGTTGCGGGGCCGAACCGCTGTTCTTCCTCGACTACGTCGCCGTCCCGCGGGATGACCCGGACCAGTTGGAACAAATTGTCTCGGGAATCTCGACCGGCTGTGTGATGAGCGACTGCTCCCTGCTGGGGGGCGAAACCGCAATCTTGCCGGAGGTCTATCGCGAAGGGGAATACGACCTGGCTGGCTTCAGCGTAGGCGTCGTTGAGAAACGTCGGGCGATCCGCGGCGAAGCCATCGCCGCAGGCGACGTGGTTCTCGGACTCGCTTCCGCCGGCTTGCACTCCAATGGGTTCAGCCTGATCCGCAAGATCGTCTTCGAAGTTGCCGGCCTGAAACCTACCGATGAGGTTGAGGAGCTGGGCGCCACCGTGCAACAGGTGCTGCTCGAGCCGACGCGGATTTATGTGCGGCCGGTTCGCGAGGTCCTCGCGCATTATCGGGTCAAGTCCGTGGTGCATGGAATCGCCCACATTACCGGGGGCGGATTGCGTGAGAACCTGTCAAGGATCCTACCCAATGGCACTCAGGCGGTACTTGAAAAGACCTCTTGGCCCGTTCCGCCTGTCTTCAGCTGGCTACAGAGACTTGGCGAAGTAGAAGATGCCGAGATGGAACGGGTGTTCAATATGGGGATTGGCCTGGTGCTGGTGGTCAGTGAATACTTTGCGGAGAGCATTCGCCATCAGTTGGCCGACTCAGGCATTGAGAATTGGAAGTTGGGAGAGATTCGCTCCAGCTCACCTGGCACCACCGAGAAGGCCGTTTGGGCCTGAGCAACGGTATCGTCGAGCGGTTCGTTCAGCGTTCGAACACGCGAACGATATTCAAGTGAGCCCTGACTTGCCGAGTCAACAACTCTCGGCAAGCGCCGTAGCCGTAGAGCTGCGGTTGATGCCCCACTTCGCTTCGACCATCATCAGGCAGTGGCTGCTGCGGAGTTGGCGGCGAAGGTTGTGTCGTTGGGAGTGGTGCCGGACTCGACGACAATCTCGCGCGTGGGATTGTTGGCCAGGTGTTCGAGAATCTTGAAAACCATTTCGACGTCTTCGGCACACCCCACGGCCGTGGCAACCTCGCTGGCCGTGGCGGCTTGGGAGTGTTGCCTGAGCCAGGCCACCGCCTTGTTCTGGAGTTCGAGTACACCCGCCGCGGCTTTCTTGCCGGCCTCGACACCCGGCTGATCGTAGGCGTTCACGTCGACAAGCTCGGCATACAGGCCAACGGTTCGCTCGTAGAGGGCAATCAGCGCACCCAGCGTGGTTGGCGTCAGTTCGTCAATGGTGATGGTGATGGAGTCTCGGCCATTCTCGTAGAGTGCCGCTCTGGTCCCCTGCAAGAACCCGAAGAGGAAGTCACCGGCGGTGTTTTCGCCATCGACATCTAGCGAGTCACCATCGCGGTCCGTCAACACCTGGACGAACGTGGCAAAGAAATTGGCCAGCCCATCACGCAGTTGTTGCACGTAGGCATGTTGATCGGTGGAGCCCTTGTTGCCGTAGACGGCAATGCCTTGTTGCACCGGCTGGCCTTGGCGATTGGTGGCTTTGCCCAACGATTCCATCACCAGTTGTTGCAAGTATCGGCTGAGCAGCGAGAGCCGGTCTTTGTAGGGCAGGATCACCATGTCCTTCTTCCCTTCGCCTCCGCCGACAAAGTACCACATCAATGCCAGCATCGCGGCGGGGTTGTTCTTCACGTCAGCCGCGCGCGTTAGCTGATCCATGGCGGCGGCACCATCGAGCAAGCTTTGGATGTCGATACCTTGCAGGGCAGCCGGCACCAAGCCCACGGCAGACATCACGCTGGTTCGCCCCCCCACCCAATCCCACATGGGGTACCGCTGCAGCCAGTTCTCGCGAACGGCAATCTCATCCAGACGGCTTCCCTGCTGGGTGATGGCGACGGCGTGGGCGGCAAAGTCCACGCCGGCAAGCTGGAAGGCGGCTTGCGTTTCGAGCATGCCATTGCGTGTCTCAGGCGTGCCGCCGGACTTGGAAACCACCGTTACCAGCGTATTCTCGAAGTGCTCGCTCAGTTTGCCAAGCACCTCATCAATGCCGTCTGGGTCCGTGTTATCCAGAAAGTGAACCTGGAGACGGTCATCCGTACTGGCAAGTGCCTGGGCCACCAACTGCGGCCCTAAAGCGGAACCCCCGATTCCAATGTGCAGCAAATGGTGCACTTCGCCCCATGGCAACTCTGCGTTGTGCACTCGCTGGGCGAAGCTGCTGATGGTCGCCAGCGTCTCGGTAATCTCACGAGTGATCGAAGCCTCTGGGGCCAGTTCTGGTGCGCGCAGCCAGTAGTGCCCTACCATGCGTTGTTCGGACGCATTGGCCAGCCCCCCTTGTTCCAACTGCTGCATGGCGGCCAACGCGTCGCTGATTGCCGCGGCCATCTGGTCAAAGTAGCCATCGGGGAAACGCACTCGACTGATGTCAAGCGTCAGTCCCAATTGCGGATCGGCAAATCGCCACTCGCAATAGCGATTCCAGAGTGCTTGCTTGTCGCCCATCAACTTCTCCAACGAGACGGTGCCTCGAACCAATGTAGAACAGTTGTCTCAACGGTTCACGAACCAAGAACGATGTTTCGGGTGCTTCGGCAGGTGAACAGGCGCGGGTGCCATGCCCTCGCTTGCGTGGGCATGCTGGAGTGCAAGTTGCGGTCAGCCTACGAATTCCCACTGCCATGAGCTTACGAGATCCCCCGATTCTTAGCAAAGGCTCCCAGCAGGGGTGTGAGCCCTGAGGTCTGCAATCATGTCCAGCGTGGCCGCCTCGACGGCTTGTTGCCACTGCCCTGGGTTGAACTTCTCACGATACGGATCTCGCGAATGGGCAAAAAGAATTCCGCGTGAACTATTCACCACAGCTCCCAGCCCTTGGGCGTCGAACGCCGCGGCCACGTCCGCCGAGGTCCCCCCTTGGCTACCGTAGCCAGGCACCAGGAACCAGCAGTTGGGGAGTTGTGCGCGAAGTGCCGCCAGTTGCTCAGGGTGTGTTGCCCCCACTACGGCTCCCACATGCGCGTAGCCAGCAGGGCCGGCGTGCTTAGCGGCCAACTGTTGCAAGTGACTGCCGACATGCTCATACACCGTCTGGCCGCTAATGGTGAGGTCTTGCCAAACGCCGCTTTGAGGGTTGGACGTCTTGACCAGCACGAAGACCCCGGACGAACTCTTCTCTGCGGCCGAGAAGAACGGTTCCAGAGTGTCAGGGCCCAGATACGGACTGACCGTCACGGCATCGCCTGCCAGAGGGCTGACTTCCCCAAGAAAGACATCCGCGTACGCTTCAGCCGTCGAACCAATATCCCCTCGTTTCGCGTCCATAAGAACCAGCAGGCCGCGCTGTCGGGCGTGCTGCACTACTCTTACCAGAGTTTGCCAGCCGGCGGGCCCCAACTGCTCGAAGAAAGCAACCTGCGGTTTCACAATCGGAACCAGCGGCGCCACGACATCGATCACTTCGCAACAAAACCGAAGGTACGCAGCCGCCTGGCCGCCCGGCGTTGTCGGAAGACCTTGCTTGACAGGCTCAGGCAGCAGCTCGAACCGAGGGTCAAGCCCCACCATGGCAGGCGAGCGACGGTTCGTAATAGCAGCAGCAAGTCGATCGGCAAACGGCATCCAGTTCGTACTCCAACATCAAGTCAACAAGAAACCCTGGCAGTGATGATGCCGAATATATCGTTTGTCCGGGAAAGGAGGGAAGCCCTCACTTCGGTTCGTGGATCAGGCATGGTGCCATGTTCTCGCTTGCGTAGGCATGCTGGAGTGCTGGGTGATCGCCCCATGCGCTCCATCGTGGCCCTTTTGCAGGTGAAACGTAGTTCTTCGTCCCTGAACAATTGGGATAACTGTTCTACATGGATTGGCCCGTCGGTGCGGTTGTTGGCAAGCTATGGTTGAGGGGTAGAACTACGCAGTTACCGAGCGGTCTCACTCCTTCGACCTCCAACCATATTGCCATCAGGTCCTATGGCCACCAACTCCACCATGCTTGCCGATCTGATCCTACAGTGCGGCCCGCTCTATACCTTGCCCCGCGTGGCCATGCAGGTGCTGGAATTGACGGCCAACCCCGACGTGGACACTCGGGCGTTGCACGCATGCATTGAGCAAGATCCCGCATTGACAGCCAAGTTGCTCAAGGTGGTCAACAGTTCGCTGTTTGGCCTGAGCCGCCAGGTTGATGACCTGACTCAAGCCTTGGCGTTGCTGGGAGTCAAACCGCTCAAACTCCTGGTACTGGGGTTCAGCCTGCCTGACGCTCTGTTTGCAGAAATGGCAGGGGATGTACTCGGCGTCTACTGGCGGCACACGTTGACCAAAGCCATCACCGCGCGCGAGTTGAGCCAACAGTGGTGGAAGCTCGACGGGGACGAAGCCTTTCTGGCTGGCATGTTGCAAGACCTCGGCCTGTTGATATTGATTCAGCAGTTGGGCGAGCCGATGGTAGGATTCTTGAACCGTGTCGAACGAGATCAGGCGGACCTGTTGGATGCCGAACGCCGGCGATTCGGGTTCGATCATACCGAGTTGACCGCGCGGTTGCTGAGCTTCTGGAATCTGCCGCCCCGGTTGGTGGCAACCATTCCATCTGCTGAATTCAACGAGATTCGCAGCCTGGCAGCCACCAAACTCCAGCGCATCTTGTACCTGGCCGAACTGATTACTCAGATGCTGGTTCACCGGCCTGTCGGCATTGCCGCACAGATTCGCCTGACCATGAAAGCGTTGAACCTCGGAGAAACGGATCGGCTCACTTCGCTGATTGAGAATCTTGAACCAAAGATTGACCAGTTGGCCGATGTCTTGTCGCTGTCGATGGCAGGGCAATCCGACCTTAACCAGATTCTGGCGTTAGCGCAACGGCAAATGTCTGAGATCTCCGTAGACGCGGCTGCAGAACTGAACGATCGCGCGTTGAAATCGCAGCGAGAACAGCTAGAAGATCGGGACGAGGTACGGACGCTGGACAAGGCCGTCCGCAACCTGGCCCAACGAGTGCGCAAGAATCCGGCAACCCCGAACACGAACCTTGCTGAGCAGATTGAGCCCGAGGCAGGCAGGTCGGCGAAGTTCGCACCGACCGAGTTCTCAGAGAGTCCTGTCCTGCGGCGTGACTCAGGCAGTGCAACCACGCGCCCGGTGCGTCAAGCGCCACTGGTTGGCAAACCGCAGCCTGCCCCAATCGCGGACGACGACCCAAGTTTTCTAGGCTCGCTGGCGGTGGCGGCCGCTCACTGTCGGCAAGTTCGCACCCCCCTTTGTTTGATGCTGGCGGAAATCAATGGATTGGCAAATCTGGCATTTGGCATTGGAGCCAACGAAGTGGCCGACTGCCTCGCGTACTTCCAGCAACAATGCGCGCTGTTGGGTCCCGCCGGGGCCAATTGCCTGCAAACGCGCGAGGGGCACTTTGCCGTGATGCTGCCAGATTGCGAACGCCAACAAGCGGTCGACTTAGGCAAGGCACTCATCTCCGCCATGCAGCATAAAGCAGAAGGCGAACCGCACCATGCCTGGCCGGTGTCACTGGCCGTAGGCATTGCCTGCGCGGATGTTCCACCAAGAAACTTTCGCGAACGCGAGTTGGTAGCAGCCGCTGACCGCTGTCTCTATGCAGCCCGAAGTGCCGGCGGCGGCATCGTCAAGAGCATTGACATGTACTGAGCCGGATATTTCAACTTCGCTCAACTGCTAGTGTCAACGTGCATTTCTGAATTCGGAAATCTGTGAGATATATTTAGCCACAGAGAACACAGAGAAAAAGTAGAAAGTTGTTGATTCATTCTCTCTATGGCTAAAAGATGTGTGAGATGTTGGGGGAGTGTGCAGATCTCTAGTTGGTTGCCCACTGATACCGGCTGGCTATTTGTTCTTTTCTAGCAAGCGTTTTCTGTGCGATTCGTTTTCCTGGTCCATCTTGGCAATTGCGTCGGAGTCGCCGAGCATTCCACATATTCGATAACGCAGACCATTGGTGTCTCTCTGTAGTTTCGATTTCCAGATATGCAGGCTGGTAAGGCGGTCGATATCCGTGCCGCCGATGCTTTCGAAGAGCTTGTTGTCCACGCCGTTCAGTTCATTCTGGCGATACTCGTTTATCTTTTCATCCAGAAAACGGAGTCCGCTCTCCTTGGCGTCAACGACGAGCGATTCACACCGTTCTTCGAACTGTGGTATCCCATTGCCATGGAACACAGCAGCCATTGAGTTCTTTTCGTACTCGGTCCAAAGTTGATCCAGCCCTGGATTGCCGAGCGAGACGATCGAAGCAGCGGCCGCTTCAAGGTCATTCTGGTTGGCATCGGTCGTCTTCAAAATGGCAATCGCATCCGCAGCCGAATACTTCGCGCCTGGCTTCACGTCACCGTTCGCATCCTCGGCAGACGCCCCGTCAGTGGGCTGTTCACTCACGCCAACCGGTGTTGACGCACCGCACCCGGCACTGACGGTGAGACAACCGACGAGGATGAAGGCCCAGGGTAGTAATTGATGATACACCGAATCACACCTCCGAAGATGACGGTCTGCGCGGAAATGGAATGAGCGCAGCAGCGAATCGGTTCCGTCGTTTTGGCCAAGACGCAGCTTGACGTGCGCGGACGGCAACCGATCACGCTTTGGGCGTTCGAGCTTCCCGAACTACTCGGGGAAGAGCGTCGTGGAGAGATAACGTTCGCCGAGGTCAGGCAGGACGACGACAATCAATTTGCCGGCGTTCTCGGGCCGCTTGGCGACTTCGATGGCGGCCCAGGCGGCGGCACCACAGCTGATGCCGCACATCAGCCCTTCGAGCTTGGCCAGGTTGCGAGAGGTCTCGGCGGCGTCTTCGTCGGCCACCTGCACCACGTCGTCGATCACGTCGACATTCAGCACGTCGGGAATAAAGCCCGCCCCGATGCCCTGCACCATGTGCTTGCCGGGCTGCAGATCCTGGCCGGCTTTGCGTCTGCGTGATAACCGGGCTGTTGGCCGGTTCGACGGCAATCGCCTGGAACGCAGGCTTGCGAGCCTTGAGCACTTCGCCCACGCCGGTGATCGTGCCGCCGGTGCCGACTCCGGCCACGAAGATGTCGATCTGCCCGTCGGTGTCGCGCCAAATTTCCTCGGCCGTGGTCTTGCGATGCACCTCGGGATTCGCCGGGTTCTTGAACTGCTGCGGCATGAAGTAGTTGGAATTGGCGGCGACCAGTTCCTGGGCCTTGCGGATCGCGCCGGGCATGCCTTCGGTCGCCGGGGTGAGCACCAGTTCGGCGCCCAGGGCCTTGAGCATCCGGCGGCGCTCCAGGGTCATGCTCTCCGGCATGGTGACCATGAGCTTGTAGCCGCGGGCAGCACACGTGTAGGCCAGGCCGATGCCCGTGTTGCCGCTGGTCGGCTCGATGATGACCGTATCGCTTTTGATCTTGCCGTCGCGCTCGGCGGCGTCGATCATCGCCCGGCCGATGCGATCCTTCACGCTCCACAACGGGTTCATGTTTTCGATCTTGCCGACCACCTTGCCACGCACCCTTCGGTCACTGCGCGCAGCCGCACCAACGGCGTGTTGCCAATGCACTGGGTGATATCGTCCCGGATTCCGGATTGCGAAGCAGTAGACATGGCAGTTCCTCTGATCTGTTGAATGAATCGACGAACGGAAAACCTTGCAACTTGTGGTTGCGTCCGAGCATGTGCGCCGGTGAAAGAGATTAGGTTGCCTACAGTACGCAAGCCCAACCCCTCGGACGGTATGGCACTATAACAAACCAAATTCGCAAGGGTCAACGCCGAGCGTCGGTGGAACGCCCCCCGATCACAAATGGCGGCGGACAAAATCGTACACCCAGCGGAGTTGGCTCTGGTAGTACAGATCTGCTTGATACATCCAGAACAGCAATTTTGCACCCGCAACGAGCACGAACGAGACCGCCAACAGGACGAGCAAGAGCCGTTCGAATCTGCGGAACCGGAGCGGAGGAAACGCCGTGCGACGCCGCACGGGGTCGAATCCGCGGAGCGTGATGCTATCTGCCAGTGAGCCTGCCCTGCGAACCAGCGATACCATGACCGGCAGCATCAAGCTGACCTCTGCGGTGACGCGTCTCCAAACTCCTTGGCCACGCTGTCCGGCACCGCGCAGCCGTCTGGCTTGACGCACCGTGGACCAATCGGCGAGCGCCAAGGGCAGGAACCTCAACGCGGCCACCGTGGTGAAGCTCAACGCCGTGGGAAGCCTGAGCCAGGCAAATGCCACCAGGAGCCGCTCGGGACTGGTCGAGAGACAGACGGACAATCCGGTCAACATCACGGCCACCATCCGGAGAGATTGCATCAGTCCGTATCGGGCCCCTTCCGCATAGAAATGCAGCCCTGCGTGTTCCCAGCCCCACAGACTACCGGCCGGCACGAATGTTACCGGGGCGTGCCGCGGCCACTGGCCATAGAACACCGCCTGACTCAAAACCGTTCCCCAAGCCACGGCTAGCAGCAAGCCTGCAATCACTCCCCAGGCTTGCCAACGCATTCGCAAACCGGTCAACAGCAACAAGGCCAGTGCGGCCAACGCGGCCAGACTGCGCGGCGCATCGATCAACACAGAGAGCAAAGAAATCCAAAACAGCAGGGCCAGTTTGAACCGGGGATCCACCTTCTCCCACCCGGGGCGAGGCCGAACGTTGTTTAGCGACCAGGCAAGATTCATGGCCAGACCTCCAGCAGTTCGGCCGGGGTTTGGCTTGCCAGGTGCAATCCATGTTCGCGCTGCAACTGTTGCCGGAGTTCTTCCCAAAACGGTCGGCGCAGTCCTGCCTGATCCAGCAGTTGGTCATCTGCCAGGATCACGTCCGGAGCGCCGCTGGCCAGCAGAGTCCCCTGTCCTAGCACCAGCACTCGGTTGGCGAACTGCATCACGGTGCGGAGGTCGTGGGTGGAAAACATCACGGCCTGGGCAGATTGCCCCGTGGTGAGTCCCGAGGTCAAAGCGTGCATCATTCGCACGATGTGAGCCGGGTCTTGCCCTGTGGTGGGTTCGTCTAGCAAGAGCAGTCTCGGCCGAACCGTGAGCGTTGCGGCCACGGCGCAGCGCAGCCGCTGCCCTTGCGAGAGTCCCAAAGGTGGTTCGCGTAGTAAAGCATCGAGTCCGAGTTGATGCGTGGCGTCGGCTACCGCTTCGTCCAGCTCGGTCGGCGAGAAGTTCAACTGCCGCGGCCCGAAGGCGAGCTCGTCTCGCACCGTTGGGCAGAAGAGCATCAGGTCCGGATTCTGCAGCACCAGGCCTGCGTCCAGTCGCCCGGCATGCTCGGCAGGTGCCCAGTGCAACTCGCCGGTGCCGGGAGTCATGAGTCCGGCTAAGACCGCGAGCAAGGTGCTTTTGCCGGAACCGTTTCCGCCAATCACTGCAATTCGATCACCGGGACAAATATCAAAGCCGACCCCCTCCCACACCGGCATTTGAGTCTGGGCAAAGCGAAACGATAATTGTTCGGCCTGAAGCAGTGGCGACGAAGAGCCTGGCGGGTGCGTGTTGTCTCGGCTGGGTGGAGTTGGAATGGGCGAACTCTGCGCCGCCCGCAGGGCGATGGTCTCGGCCAGCTGGGCAACGTCCGGCAGTGTGGCGAAACCGTACCCGTTGGCCACGGCCAACCGTTCGGGAGGTGGGAGCGTCGCCGCGGTGAGCGCGGACGCGACTGCCGAGAGATCGCGGCAGTTTGCGTGTTGAGCCAGGCGACCGGCCTGAAGCACCAGCAGTTCGTCGCAGATCGGCAGGATCTCTTCGAGCCGATGTTCGGCGACCACAATCGTTTGCCCTGCCGCACGAAGTTGCGTGAGTAACTGCACGCACTCGCGAGCGGCGTTGCTATCGAGTTGGCTGAGCGGTTCGTCGAGCAGCAGCAGACTCGGACGCATGGCAAGTGCCGCCGCCCACAGCAGACGCTGCTTTTGACCGCCTGAGAGTTCGTTGGTTCGGGCGTCATGTAGATCCGCCAGGCCGACCATCTGCAAGGCTTCCTGAATGCGATCAGGAATTTCTTCGGCCGGGACCTCCAGGCTTTCGAGTCCGAATGCCACTTCGGCCCACACGCGCGTGGTGCAAAGTTGGTCATCCGGCGATTGCAGGACCAGGCCAATCTGCGCGGCCCTGTGCTCGGGGGGCAGGCCCCGGGTATCGCTACCAAAGATCCGTACGGTGCCGTGCATCTCTCCCCTGCGATGATGGGGAACAAGACCTGCCAGCGCGGCCAGCAGCGTGCTCTTGCCTGAGCCGGTACTGCCGACCAGCAGCGAGCAACTCGACGGAGGAAGCACGAACGAAATGTCCGTGAGTACCGGTTCATTTCGGCCAGCATAGCGGTAGGTGAGCCCTGCGGCTTCGATGGCGTTCATCGCGTGGCTCTCCGAATTCGGTAACCCAACCGCGTGCCAAGTGCCGCTCCGATGCCACCGTAGACAAGGCCGGTAATCAATGCCACGGCCACCACGTACCAGGCCGCGTAGTACAGGCGATGCAGCACTTGCACCAGGCAGAACTGCACGACCAAGGTGCCGAAGTTGGCAACGCCAAGAGCCACGGCCATCCGCCAGAGATTCGCGGCCGGCGCGTCGCTGCTCGGTTGCCTGAAGGCACTTCCGCGCGTGACGCCGCACAGGGCCAACAGGCATTCTCCCCAGATCATGCTGACCATCACAAACACGAAATCCGAAATCCCCAACTGCCCCGTAAACATGGCATTCAACAGAAACAGCGTCAGCACGCTCAGGCTGAACGTTCCTGGCCGCGGCAATAGGACCAACAGTGCGGCAACGATGGCCGTCGAGAGGGCCTCGTGCCCTATGCCTGCTACGAAGATCGCCAGAGGGCCGAGCAAACTTGCCGAGACATCTCCCACCAGCCGGAAGGCAAACGAGATGGCAAAGTGCACACTGGCCACTAGACCAATCAACGCCAGCCCTTCGGTCCCCAGCGGCTTTTGCCAACGTCTGGCAAGCCACGGCACCAGACACCACACAATCAAACAGATCAGGCACGTTGCCCAGGTGACCAACGCCACGGTTGGCCGACCTGCCCTGACGTTCAAAGGGCGGGTCATTTTCAACAGCGGGTCGGTGCTTCCCAGCGGCATCACTCGCAATCGGCGAAGATATTCCCCGGGCGTTGTTCCTGGTTCGACATGCAGGGGAAACCGCACCATCCCGGTGGACTGTGGGCTCAGCCTTAGCACTTGCTGCAGCGTGGCCGAGCGACGTGACGAATACCAAACCGGCGGGGCAAACTGCAGCGAGGCTGCCTCGCCAGGGCCTGGAGCAACTTCGCTTTCAACCAACAGATTCAAGGCCGCATCGCCACTGTTCCGCAACGTCACCGATTGCCAACCGTAGGCTTCGTACGGATTGGCCGTCGAGGTTGGCCGCAAGGTTTGGCGAAGTGCGTTCCACCAGGGATTGGGAAGATTAATGGCGTCTTGCGGATACTGCGGCTGCGCGTCTCCAGACAGATCGCTGGGAAACTCAATGGCTACCAGTTCAATCTGCTGCCGCAGTTGCTCGATATCGCCGCGCTTGATTTCAATCTGTGTGGTGCCGAGCATTTTCCAACCATCGCCGTCCGGAATGGACGTGTCAGCAACGGACAATTCGCAAACCAGCGTGGCGGACTGAGTCCCTGAGCTCAGGGTTAGTTGCGCGGTGACCTGGACGAAATCACCCGCAATGGCCAACTCCCCTTCCAGGAGCGGCTGGGAGGCGTCGGCAAGATCGAGTCGTTTGTCGGAAGTACTGAATTTGATCTGGGGTGGAAGTTGAAATGTGAGCCGATAACGCAGCCTGGCGGGTTCGCGATTCTCTAGCACTGCCGCCAGCGAAACGGTTCCCTCCGGCGAGGCCATGGCAATCGCCCGCTGATCTCCCAACAACCGGACGGCCCGTTGTCCCAGGGGGATCTCAAGCAATCCTAACAACGGTCCGCCGGCAGGTGGCGAACGCCACGCGATGGTTCGATTTCCTTGGGAAAAGCAAAGCGTGAAGAGATAGTCGGTGTCAGCCTGGAGCCGAACCGGAAGTTCGATCTGCCGCTGGATGCCAGCGACAGGCAGCCGTTGCAGCAGCGAGCCATCAGCGCGGCGGACCACCACCTGACGCAGCACCGCTGGCTCTGACAGTTCGATGATGATACTGCTCGCACTGCCGGACAGCACCGCCTGAGGCACGCTCTGCTCCGCCGTGCGGCAGCCTGAGATGCAGAGCCAGCAGATTGCCAGCAGCAAGACACCTGCCGGACGCGCGGCGAACGAACTAATGAACGACATGCAAACGATACTGACCCTCGATATGTTCACCATCAGCGGCAGGCACCGGGTGCTCAACCAGGGCGATCAACTCGCCGTCGGAGCTCATGCCAGCTTGGAAGACCACAGGGCCTGGCGTGGGATAGTAATATACGAGTTTTTCGTTGCCAGAACCTGCCCTGTCTAAATCAAACAGCAGAAAGCCAAACTGTCGGGCGGTCGCCATGCCAGGACGTTCTCGACATTCCACCATCAACCATCTTGGGCCAGATGATTTTGTCGAATCGCCTGCGCCACTCTCCTGCCCTGCTGGGCTCTGGGTGTTTGGGTCACGTGGCTGAGAACACTCAATGCCTGAGAGTGCAAACGGCCCGTGGTATTTCCAAACGGCCTGGCCTTGGAGATTGGCCACCGTGAGCATGTTTTCACCGTAGTGTGGTGACGGGGCTTGTTGAGCCGCCTGAGCGCTACCGCGTGGGATGTGCGAATTCTGCGTCTGGAGAAACAGCCAATCTCCGGCGAACCGTGCGTAACTGGCCGGCGCGGCCACCGGGATGGTGCCGACTTTGAGCGTGGTCCCCAAGTCGAATGTCTTGAGCAGCTTCAACTTCTCTGCGCAGTCGAACAGCATCGCCCGACCATCGACAAGCCCCACCACCCCACGTCCGCCAGCGGCAGTCAGGCTGACCGAGTCCCAAGATTCCACCCGTTCGAACTCCGGCGTCTGGGGTGCGATGGCCTGTTGGTCCAGCATTTCGCCCTGTGTGGCATCCACCAGACAAACGGTTCCAGGGCTCGGCACTTCTGGCGGTGTGGATTCTTGCGAAGATTGGCTGGCCAGCAGCAACATTCGCCGTCCGGCTTGGTCGGTGGCGAAGTGCGTCACGCTCAGCGGCCAGGCTCGCAAGTCTGAGCCCTCAGGGGGCAGTTTCCATTGCAACACACCCGACGGAGCAAAACAGGCCAAAGCGGTGCGGTTTCGCAA
>CALOEH010000079.1:0-9369 GCA_942492195.1 uncultured Planctomycetia bacterium
TTTCCGGCTCATTTTGCAGCCGTCGGAAGAGGTTTTGCACCACCACTCCCAGCTTGGCCTGCTGAGCGCGAGAAATCGCCACGGCGGCCGCTTTGGCATCCTCGTCGGAAAAGCATGCGCGGTCCCCGCAAATACAGCGGGCAAGGCGGTCTCGGGCGGCGGCTTTGGTCGCCGGGCGGCCGTCAGCCGTGTGCAGGCTCTGTGGCTCTTCAGGCAGTTCGTCCAGCAGCACGTAGGCATCCCACGTGGTGGCAAAAACCTCCAACGCCACCGGGCATTGCTGCCGTCCCCAAGGCAGGCTGGTGACTAAAGAGCAAACAGGAGTCCGCTGCACTCCGGTATAGACCAACTCGTTGTGCACCAAACGCTCTGAGTCGGTCTTGCCCAAGGTCGCAGGTGCTCCCTTGGCCAGGGGGATCAAATCGGTGGTGGTGGAACCAATATCGATCAACATCCCGCCATCATGGCGGAGATACCTGACGACATAGCTCGCCAAGGCGTGCCAATTCGAGGAGCCTGCCTGTTCCCAGCGGGCTTGGGCTTGTTCGGCATTGACCCAACTTCCGTCGGTCAAATAGAAGTGGAGCGGCTTGCCGGCGGTCGCTTCTACCACCGCCTGGGCGATTGCCTGAACCCCCACCTGGCGGGTTTCGAAGCAATCGGCCAGTTCGCCGGTCATGGTGACAGCCACTTGATCGAAGTCTGGGGCTTCGGCCAAGAGCGAGTTCAGCTCTGCGGCCAGTCCGGCTGGATTGGTCCAGAGGGGAAAATACCGGGTAGCGGCAAAATCGCTGCCGTCGGCTACCTTGAGGTTGGCGCCGCCGACATCGATCCCAATGATCGCCATGACAGTTCGTCCTTGTTGGTAATTTGGTAGCGCGCTTGTGGGAAACGCGTGCCGGTGAAATTTGCGTGACGAAACGCGGACGTTTTAATCCAAACCGCTTTGGTCCATCCAAGTTGCGGAATGGGAGTGCGGTGCCTATTTTAGCGGCACAATCGCTTCTGCCCAGAGCGAGTCCTCCTCGGCAGCCTGATTTCTTTTTGGGAGACGGTTTTTCTCAACCGTCCGTTGCTCGCCGGTTGGAACCTCTGAATTGGGGCCCGCCGTCGGTTATTCGTGCAAAGAGTACAACACCACATTAATGCCGATCCGAGCGGCGTCATCGCGCGTGTAGCCGCGGCACTCGACCCCTTCGTGGCTTTCGAGCGCGCAGCTCAGGTCGAAGGGAGAAAAGATCACCGCATAATGGCCGTCGATGGCTAGCCCTTCTAGCTGCGGGGCCACTTCGCGAATGCTCGACCTCCGGGGTCCGTTGCCTGCGGCGGCCGGCTCGCGCCGCTGCACCTTGCTGTTGATCAGGTCGAACCCTCCGTACGAGGTTGTAAACATGGCATCGTCCGCAGGAATGGGTTCTAGCCGCTGGTCTGGTAGAATGGCTTTCATCTCACGACGGAACGATTCGGCAAAGGCATCGCTGGCGCAAACCGCGTCGGCCAGGATCATGCCGCCTCGCCGCAGATACGTGGCCAACTGCTGACGTTGGGCTGTGGAAAGACTGAATCGGTTCCGTCCGTGCATAAACAGCAGGTGGTGGTCAAAGATCTTAGGGCTATCAATGTCCAGCGCCAGATCGTCCGTACTCACGGCAATGCCGGTCTCTTCGTTGAGTGCCCTTTGCAGGTTCACCAGCGCGCCGGGTGCCGCGTTCCAGCCGCCGCCGTGCCGGAGTTTGCGGATGTACAACTTGGCCCGATCTACTTTGTTCTCGAGCTTGTCCTGCACGATCCGGCTAGGAATCTCGTACTTGTTCTTCAGCTCGCGGTTGGTTGCATAGGCAAACAGGTTGATCCCCAAAGCGAGCGAGGACTCGATTTGGGGAGCCACGGCCGGGGGTAGTTCGTTGCCGCGCCCCGTTTCAGCCAGTTCCCAGTAACAAGTCAGTGGCTTCCGGCAATACATCACTGCCGTGCGACATCCGACGCTGACGCCGTACAGTTGCCCTGCGTAAAAGGTGCCGGGGTTTTCTTCAAACAGCCAGACTTCGTGGTCCGGTTCGAGTTGTTGGAGTTTGAACTCAGGCTCGGGAAAAACACGTTCCATCAAGTGGTTGAAGTCTTCGTCGTACTGCCCTTCGGTACAGCAAGACTCGGCCAGCAGAAATCCTCCACGGTCCAGATAACCTCGAAGAGCCTTGACCTGATCGTCCGAGAACTGCGGCGCGTGCTTGGCACTCAAGAGCAACACAGGGGATTGCAAGAGATCATCCACCGTCGCCCGACTCATGTCGATGGTTTGCCAGGTCAGGTCTCGCCGCCACTTGCTTTCGATGTAATGCGTGATGTTCGGAATGCCGGCGCGGTGGGCGTTCCAGTCTTCGTCCATCAGGCCGCCAAAGGACAACCGGCTGACCAGTACTGGGCGGCGTCCTTTCACCAAGAACAGCAGCGCCAAACTGGTGGAGATCAAGTTGTTGTCTCCGAGCTGGCCAACCCCTTTCCAATAGCCTGAGAGTTGGTCCTGATGCGAGACCAAGACATCGGTCCCTTCACGATACCAATCGCGTCCGCCGATGAACCGTTGACCCGTCAGTCGGCCCACACGCTCGACACCATACAGGTAGTACAGCCACCACATCCCCCCTGGGCTACCGGGATTGGCATGTACCGAGAAGTTGCGGCCCAGCCAGGCCAGACCGCGGGCAACCGCAGCATTGTCTTGCTGTTCGAGGCAGCATTGGACCCGGTCCCCGATTACTTTGGAGTCACCGCCGTGTAATCGTCCCGAGGCAATCACAATCGAAGCGATCCCGGCACAGGTCATGCTGCCGGATCCCGCCACACTCGGCTGATAACCCCAAGAACCATCTCCGTTCTGAGACGTCGTCCAGGCAGAGAGGGCCAGCCGCCAGGTTTCGGCAGGTATGGGAGATTGCTGACCGAACCGTTCCAAACTTCGCTCGGCTTCGTACATCCCCAGCAGGGCAAATTGGGCGTTTGATGGATCTCCCTTGCTTGCCAACCCTGACTTGGTGCCATACGACCACATCCCGCGCATGCTGCCAGTCCGCACCTGCGTGGCACTAAACCACTGGGCGTTGCGGCGAATCAGCAGCAGATCCACCTTGGGTTCGGCCGCGCAAAACACCATGGTCTGCAGGGCCGTCTCGTATGTTTTCCCAGGCGGCACGGTTCGCAAATGGGCCAGGGCTTTTTGAATCTGCGGGTCGTGCGGCTCCACCCCGGCATGCAGCAGGGCCAGTGTGCACAACGGGGTGAGGTCATAATTCCGCCAAATGGACCAGGTGCCGTCGTTGTTTTGCTCACGCTTGAGAAACTTTACGGCCTGCTCAATGGAGCGGCGTACTTTCTCTGGGTCCAAGTCTGCGGCCTCTGCCGATTGCCCACCGGCCAGCAGCACGGCAGCACCAAGCCAAGTAGCACCAAGCCAGGCAACCAGAAGCATCCGTAGTGAAACTGGGGGAACTACCCAGGACGGGGCCTTGCACATCCGCCAAGTGGCCATGTCCCACCAATCCTTGCTGTTAGAACCCTGAAAGCGTAGAAGACTCAACTATCTTAGAGGTCAATAGTTACCGCGGCAACGCGCGGTTCACCGCGTTGCTGGTCCAAACCCCGGGCTATAGAATATGTAGGTCATAAAAGAGCAACCACTTGCCGCGCATCACCGCCGTAGGAAACGTTGTCCAATTCCTAGCAATTGAGACGCACTACGCGGTTAGGACGATTGTTCGGCTCGCGCCTCGCTGGTGGCTTTTGGCATTCACTTTGAACGGAACTCAAGCAGAAAAGCGAACCGCGTGGCTACCAACAAACCTCGCAGTCTAGGCGACGTCCTGCAAGATTTCAGCCAGCGTCGCCGGTTGATGCAGGAAGAGCTTCAGAAAGTCATTATCGGCCAAGACGAAGTCATCGAGCAACTGTTCGCTGCCATCTTCACCCGAGGGCACTGCCTGTTGGAGGGGGTGCCGGGACTGGCCAAAACGCTGATGGTCAGTACGCTTTCGCGAATTCTGGACATCAAATTCAAGCGGATCCAATTTACGCCTGACTTGATGCCATCAGACATTACCGGCACCAATGTGCTGGACGAAGATGAACACGGCCGGCGGAACTTTCGGTTTGTCGAAGGCCCTGTGTTTACCAACATCCTGCTGGCCGACGAAATCAACCGGACCCCTCCCAAGACCCAAGCATCGCTCCTGCAGGCAATGCAAGAGCGCGAAGTGACGGTGGGGCAGCAGACATACAAACTGCCCGAGCCGTTCTTCACCATTGCCACGCAGAACCCAATCGAACAAGAAGGGACCTACCCTCTGCCTGAGGCCCAGCTTGACCGGTTCATGTTCAATATCAAGATTGATTACCCCACGCTGGACGAAGAAGAGCGCATTTTGGCGGCCACCACCCGGCAAGAAAAGCCGGAGGTTCGCAAGGTGCTCACCAGTCAAAACATTGCGGTGGTGCAGGAACTCGTCGGCAAGGTGGCGGTGAGTGAGTATATCGTGAAGTATGTGGCGGCTCTGGTTCGTGCCACTCGCCCCAAAGATGATTCGGCCCCCAAGTTCGTTAAGGAACTCGTCGACTGGGGGGCAGGTCCCCGAGCGGGTCAGTTCTTGATTCATGGTGGCAAAGCGTTGGCCGCCATGGACGGAAGGTTCTCGGTCGCCATTGAAGATGTCCAGAAGGTTGCCATCCCGGTCCTCCGACATCGCGTCAGCACCAATTTTCAGGCGCAAGCCGAAGGCATGAACAACGAAGACGTCATTCGCCAAGTGATTGAAGCCGTACCGACACCAACCATTGAGAAGTACGAAAAAGCCTAACAACGTAGGGCAGGCTCCTGCCTGCCATGATTCGCAGAACACACAACATCAAATTCGCACGACCCGGACCGTGCATCCACAGAAGGCAGGCGGTGCCTGCCCTACAAGTGAGTCATCTCTGGCATGTCTACCGCTGAACGATATCTCAAACCGGACGTGATTCGGCAGATTGCCAGGCTGGATCTCCGGGCACAGTTTATTGTCAAAGGGTTCATGCAGGGGCTGCATGCGAGCCCTTACCATGGGTTCTCGGTGGAGTTCAGCGAGCATCGGCGTTACACGGCCGGGGACGATATCAAAGACCTGGACTGGCTGGTCTACGCCAAGACGGACAAGTACTACATCAAGAAGTTTGAGGCCGAGACCAACATCACCGGCTACCTAGTGATGGACCTCAGCAGTTCGATGGCCTACACCTACCAGCAACAACTCAGCAAGTTTGAGTACGGCATCTGCCTGGCCGCCGCCCTCTGCTACATGATGATCCACCAGCAAGACCCCTGCGGCCTGGTGGCTTTCGACGAAAAAATTCGTTACAGCTTGCCGCCTCGTAGCAAGCGGACCCAGTTGGGCAATATCCTCAGTTTGCTGGCCCGGCTCGAGCCCACCGGGCCCACGGATATTGGACATTGCCTGAATCAACTGACCGCTATGCTTCGCCAACGGAGCCTGGTGATGCTGTTCTCTGATTTGTTGGCCGACCCCGAACCCGTGATGAGTGCTCTGCATCGCCTCCGGCACGGAGGGCACGACGTGATCCTGTTCCATATCCTGGACGAAGCGGAAGTGAAGTTTCCCTTCGACGGCATGGTGGATTTCGAAGACCCCGAGTCCGATGACCACCTGCAACTCGATGCCAGCGGCTACCGACACGAGTACCTCAAACAGATCGAAGCCTTCTGCGAACGGTATCGGCAAGATTGCTTTCAGGCAGGTATTGACTACGTCCGGATTGACACCAGCATGCAGTTTGACAAAGCCTTGATCGAATACCTCCACAGCCGCCGTGCGCGGTTTTGATGCCATCTCCCGAATAACGTCCACTTATCCCCAGCCCAAAGCTTCATGGAATTCCTGAATCCCTGGATGCTCGGATTCGCTGCTACGGCGGCGGTGCCGGTGGTGCTGCATTTGATCATGCGGCAGCAACCGGTGCATGTGGTGTTCCCTGCGCTTCGGTTTCTCAAACAACAGCAACAAGTCAACCAGCGTCGGATGCGCCTGCGACATTTGATCCTGTTGTTGTTGCGGATCGCTGCCCTCTGCCTGTTGGCGTTGGCCCTGGCCCGGCCGAGTTTGAACTCCAGCGGAATTTCGTCAGGCAGAGAAGCCCCCGTCTCGGCGGTGTTGATCTTTGATACCTCCCCCAGCATGCTCTACCTCCGGCACAGCGAAACCCGGCTGCAGCAGGCCCAACAAATTGGCAGCTGGCTTGTGAACGAACTTCCCGCCGATAGCCAGGTGGCGGTGCTGGATTCTTCGTTAAGTTCGGCCGTGTTTCAGGTGGATGCCGCGGCGGCGGAGAAACGGATCGAACGGTTGGAGATCACCCCCGCCCCACGAGACATGGTGGACCTGGTCGGTTCGGGCTTGGAGATTCTCACCGAAGCGGAACATCCCGCCAAAGAACTGTATCTGTTTACCGATCTCACCCGGAGCGGGTGGTCTCCAGCGGGACGTTCGCGACTGGCTGCACTGCTCGAACAGGTGGGGGAGTTGGGAATCCATGTGGTGGACGTTGGCATTGAGGATCCCCAAAACACGGCGCTAGGCAACATTCGCCTGCCAGATCAGGTGGTGGCGCGCAACAGTCCGATCACGCTGATCACCGAACTTTCGCGACTTGGCGCAGAAGAGGAAAAGACGGTCCAGGTCAGCGTCACTAATTCCGAAGGAGTCCTGCAGAAGCGAAATCAGGCCAGCGCACGCGTGGGAGACGGCGTGCCTCAGCAACTGGAGTTTCAAATCGCAGGGTTGGGTGAAGGGGTCCACCAAGGTGAGGTCCGGGTCTTGGGACAGGACGGTCTGGCCGTGGATGACCGCCGATACTTTACCGTCAAAGTGCAAGCTCCCTGGCGAGTGCTCGTCGCGGCTCCCGATCCACCAGAAGCCTACGCCTGGGACCTGATGATGGTCCTGGCCCCCAAGGCCTTGGTGGACGACAACAAGGCACCTTTCGACTGCGAGGTGGTCTCGCAAGACAAGCTGGCGGACACCGACTTGGCACTCAGCAACTATTCCACGGTGTATCTTCTGGATCCTCGGCCACTCTCTGTGGAATCCTGGAATCGCCTGGCCGATTACGCGTCGGGCGGAGGACGTGTGGCCATCTTTCTCGGTCGCAATGCGGCGCAAACTGAGTCATTCAACAGCCCCGCGGCACAAGCCCTGCTCCCTGCTCCCTTGGTGCAACAGGCTCACTGGCCCGAGGGCAAACTCCATCTGGCACCGCCAGACTATCAGCGAACTATGCTGGCTGGATTCCGAGGGCTTGAAGGAGAAGTCTCTTGGGACCGGTTCCCTGTCTTTCGCTACTGGCAACTGGCCGCGAATCTGAACCCTGGCGTTGACATCGTAATTCCCTACTCGAACAACGACGCGGCTTTGCTCGAACGAGCCGTCGGACGGGGACTGGTGCTCACGATGACCACGCCCGTCTCCGATGAGTTGGACGAGTCTGCTTGGAACATCTTGCCGACGGGGCTCGACCCTCTTCCCTCTGTGATTCTCACTCGAGAGATGGCGGCCTACCTGGCCGGCAGTTCCAACCAGCAGTTCAACTACGTGGCGGCCAACAGCCTGTCGGCGGAGATTCCGTTGGACTCGGATCATGGGATTGCAGGGTATCGGCTGACCAGCCCTTCAGGGGATCAAAGCATTCGCAAATCCAATCTGGCCGAACCTCGGATTGCCATCTCCTCTATATCCGAGATTGGCAACTACCGGGTGGAAGCGAGCGAGATCAACCTCGACTCAGGGTTCAGTGTCAACGTGGCTGCGAGCCAAAGCGACCTGACCCGGATGCCGCGCGAAGAACTTGATACCTGGTTTGAAGAAACTCCCTTCGATGTTGCCAGACAGCAGGAAGAGATAGAACGCAACGTCAACACCAACCGCCTGGGATATGAAATGTTCCCCCTGTTGATCATGCTCGTAGCCGTGGTGATCGCCGCCGAGCAGGTGCTTTCGAACAGGTTCTATCGAGATACGTGATGCGTATTAGAGAAGACGAGGTATTGGGTCCGTGGAAACAAGTAGAAGCCGCAGAGATCAAATGGGGATTGTTGACTAGCAAGGTTTTTTTTGGAGGACGTTCGATGTGTGATCTTATAAGGAAATTCGCTGGATGCCGTCAATGAGCAACTTTTCTCCAAAGTTAATTCGCAAGGCGCGTTTCAGTCTGGTCGCTTTGAGATACGAGAGCACTTGAGCAACAGCAACCTCCGGCAACTTTGAGACTGCTTTCAGTTCAACCACAACTTGCAATGCAACCAAGATGTCAATTTTTTGACCCTTAATGGTAACGCCCTTATCCACGTCGACTTGCCGCTGCGATTCGATTCCCCGTAGTTTCAGTTCGTAGCACAAGTTGGCGAATCGCCCGTTTCCTCTGTGTTCTCTGTGACCTCTGTGGCTAATCAATTCCGTATGTCATGAATCCAGCTGCCTCGCATGAAGTGACGTTCCGAAGTTGAGCCGTCGGGCTGCCTGAATTTTTGTATTTTTACGAATGGATATCTCTTTGCCAACATTCACTCGACTATCACTGCTTCCGGTCGGAAGTTACCTGTTGGTAGCCGTGGTGGCGGTTGTCTTGCTGGGGTTGTTAGTCGACGCCGTTGCGTCGCAAGACGACGCGAGGGCGGCGGTGGTGCTGGTCGGGATTCGGGTGCGTGTGATTTTCCTGGCGATCAAGGGCATGCGCCGCCTGACGCTGGTCTGGACGATCATACAACAGAAGGCGGCCACGCTTGTGCTGCTAGTGGATCATCCCGGAGCATGGAGGTCGAAGACGTAGCCTGCGAATCCGGCAATGGGCCCGGCTCCGGCAAGAGTATGGCGAAGAGTCGAGCGATACCTTGACCCGCCTGAGCGAAGGCGGCTGGAGGTTCAGGTGCTTGGCTTTGATAAAGAAGTCCGCCCGCTCGAGCAACAGTCTGGAGTGTGGCAACTTCCTGAAACTGCGGACGGTGGCCAGACCGCCATCGGGTTCGCTCTCGAAGAAGTCCTGCGGCGGGAGTCTGGCAAGCGTTTGATTGGGATGGTGCTGCTGGGAGACGGCACCGGCAATTTCAGGACGAGACGCGTGCGTTTCTGAGTATTCCGTTTACCTGGGATATCATTGCCCTTCCAGGACAGGATATCTGGTATGCACTGATGAATCTAATCGTAACCGCGTGACGAAGAGATCTATCGGCAACTGGACGGTGTTCGTCAAAACGAACTGCGCTATCAGTACGACTCAGTCTGATACCCGAACCGACCGATCCCAGCATACTGGCTGTTCGAAACATCGCTGAAC
>CALOEH010000080.1:0-3869 GCA_942492195.1 uncultured Planctomycetia bacterium
TGTTCGCTCAGCTCTCAGCATCCACGGTCCGTGCAAGTTGGACCAACCGGGAGGGATCTTAAGTTGCCAGTCGCAACTCGAACTCCTGACTACTTCCTCCTACTTAGGCTCTTCCATCTTCCCTTGCCACGTGTCGTATTAATTGCCTTCTTTCTAATTCACGGTACGCCGAGGTGGCATGGTTGAAGGCTGGTCGTGCGAAAGAATCGAAGTATGCGTTTGTGCGGTCTGAATGCTGGATCGAATTCATTCGCACTGCTGGATTCTGGTGAATCGGTTGGTGTCGTCACTTTACCAACCGGCGCGGTATTTCTTCTGGATGAACTGGGCAGCTTCCGGAGCTCCTCCAGGCGTCAGGGTCTTGGGATCCCAGATGATCTTTTTACCGGTCCGGAAAGCCACCACGCCTAGCAAGATGTGTTCGGTCAAAGGTCCGGCATATCCGAAGTTGCAGGTGGTGGGGGACCCTGTCTTAACCGCCTGAACCCATTCGTTCCAGTGTCCGATGGAATCGGCAATGGTTGGCTTGGGTGGGGTGGTGTCCTCGAATTTGTCCAGCGGGAAGAGCTGCCGACGGCTATAGCTGGCGGCCAACATCCCGTCATCGCCCACAAACAGTGCGCCGGGGCTCCAACTCGAGAGCGGTTTGCCGCTGGCGTCTGTAAGCCCTTGGACAATCTTGTGATGCTTGCCACCATCGGACCAATAGAATTTGAGCTCGGGGCGGTCTGCCGTGGCGGCAAATGTGTACTCTGCCATGCACCACTGGGGAGCTCCGTCCTGGTGTACCTCGGGGCCGGTGGCCACCACGCTGCTAGGATACTTCAGCCCCAAGGCCCAAAACGGCAGATCCATGATATGGGCGGCCATGTCCCCAAACGTGCCGGAGCCGAAATCCCAGAACCGTCGCCAGAAGAACGGGTGCAGGCCAGGTGAGTAGGGACGCTCTTCGGCCACTCCCAGCCAGAGGTTCCAGTCCACATGCTGGGGACTTCCCTTAGGATCCGGGTTGTAGCGCCCATCGAACCAACCTTTGTTGCACCAGGTGTAGACTTCGCGAACCGTGCCAATGGCTCCGCTTTGCACCAACTCGACCACTCGGCGATAGTTGTCCGTGGCATGGATCTGCGTCCCCATCTGCGTAGCCACGTCTTGCTTGGCAGCCAACTCGGTAATACGTCGGGCTTCTTCAATGGTGTGCGTGAGCGGCTTTTCGCAGTAGACCGGCTTGCCCAACTCAAGCGCCATCTCGGTGGCCGGAGCGTGCATGTGATCCGGCGTCGAAACCACCACGGCGTCAATGTTATTGTGCAGGGCATCCAGCATCTTGCGAAAGTCGCGGTGCTTGGACGCCGCAGGGTATTTCTCCGCGGCCTTGCCCAAGAACTGCTCGTCGATATCGCACAGGGCAAAGATGTTCTGGCCACTCAACTGGCCAATGTTGTGCCCTCCTTTGTTGCCGGTGCCAATACAGGCCAGGTTGATTTTCTCATTGGGGGATTTCGAATCCGCGGCAGCCACACTTGTATGGAAACCTGCGGCCAACACTCCGGCAGCAGCGGATTGGGCTACAAACTGACGTCGCGTGATAGATTGCCGCATCAATGGAACTCCTGGCTCGTTGGTAAGGGCGCCGGATGAAAAGGTACTTGGGTGGTGATCACTCCGGCTGATTATAGGCACTCGCGATTTGCCACACCACGAAAAGCTTGAACGTGCGCGTCAGTTCATGCGGCCCTGCCTTGCCTGGATGATCCGGTTGTGACTGGTCGGGAGTGCCAGGTGCGCCAGGCCAGATTCGCCCAGGTTTGTCCCCGGCTTAGAATGGGGCAATTGGAAGATGTGAGGATCAACGTGCCCGTTTTCTGTTAGACTTACCGTGCGATTTTCGACCAAGCGGTGAAGCCGCAACTTTTGGGACTAGGACGAATCAAATGCTCACAGTTCTAGGTAGCGACGGGGAAGCGCGCAAAAGCACCAACCGGCGAGATTTTCTAACGCTCGGGGCGATGGGATGCTTGTCACTCGCCAATGTACTGCGGGCTCAAGCTGCGGAGAATCCAGTCCGCTGCCACAAGTCGGTGATTCTCATACATATGACCGGCGGACCGAGTCACATCGACACTTACGATTTGAAGCCGTCAGCGCCGGTGGAATATCGTGGCGATTTTAAGCCAGTGGCCACCAATGTACCGGGGTTGCAAATCAGTGAATTGATGCCGATGCAGGCGAAAATGATGGATAAGTTTGCCATTCTCCGCGATCTGCAATTCCACAACGAGCTGCCATTTGACCATGACCCTCACGAAGTATTCTCCGGCTTTCCGCCTAAGTTTCGGAGGCCACCGCTGGGGTCGATTGTTAGCCGTGTGAAGCCGCCCAAGTCACTGGCATTGCCACCTTATGTCAGTCTCTGCAAGCATAAAGCAGCCATTGCGGAGCGACTGCATCCAGAAGACCCGCTTTACGCCGGCATGGGACATCGGCCATTTGCTCCCATCTCACGCGACATGGACAACCTGCGAGTGGAACTACCGCAGGGGCGCTTGGATAATCGACGCGGTTTGCTTCGCCGACTGGACAACATTCGCCGTGAGATAGACCAACGGGGCGATATGCAAGCTATGGACGAGTTCACCGAGCGCGCCTTTGCGATGATGACGTCCCCTGATGTGCTGGGAGCTCTGGACGTAAGCCGAGAACCTGAACACGTGCGTCAGCGCTATGGTCCCGATCAGGAATACTATTTCTACACCTTCCCGGGTCGCCGCCCGTTCGTCTGGCAGAGCAGCAAGTTCTTGGCGGCACGGCGACTGGCGGAAGCCGGCGTGCCGGTCGTGACGATGAACATCGGCGAGTGGGATCATCACGGTATAGAATCCAACGGGCCGGAATCGGATATCGCCTCCAAGATCAGTGAGATGTTGCCGTGGTGGGATCGATCAATCACCGCGTTGGTAACCGACCTGGACGAACGCGGCTTGCTCGAAGACGTCCTGGTTGTGGCCTGGGGCGAGATGGGACGAACGCCGCGAATCAATCGGCAGGCCGGACGCGATCATTGGCAAGAGTCCGGGTTTGCTTTGCTCGCAGGCGGGCGGTTGCAAACGGGACAAGCAATTGGCGGGACCGACCGCTTGGGCGCTCGCCCCAGAGGTAATCCGCATACTCCCCAGAATGTCTTTGCTACCATCTACCGTCACCTGGGCATCGATCCGGCCACGACCATCCCTGACCTCGATGGACGCCCCCGGCATTTGCTGGATGACACACATCCCATTGCCGGATTAAGTTAGCACGTCAGAGAATTCCAGCGGCATCCATCGCATCTCGCAGAGCGCGATCACCCGGAGCGCCAATCTTCGCAAGAGCGAGAAGTGCTAATCCCTCGGCAGACCGCACGGCCGCGAGGGACTCGCGACAAACGCCCGTGGTCGGAAACTATCGACTCACTGGCACCTCCGTCTTGGTACGCGACCTCCAGTAGCGGCTAAACGCTTGCCGCCGGTGGCCAGCAAAGATTAAAATCCATGATATAGAAGTCGCAACGGCGACTAAGCTCCAACGCACTATCTTCACGCCTGCCTCCTGCAGGCGGTAGGTTCGCAATTCGATATATCAGACTGAAGTGATGAACCGCCGCGACCAAGATCGTGAATTCACTGTCGATGCGATCGCTGATTGCCGCCTCGATCAGTTGGTCACTGCATCTGTTGCAGAGGATCGTGGAGCCGGTCCAATCGTCTTCTACGCGAAGTTTTTTGATCGCTGCGGATGGCACAAGTTCTTTCTCGACATGAGTGCTGCGTTCTGGGATGCGATTACGGACGAGGATGCTGCCGAAGACTTTCAGGATGAGTGCTACAGAT
>CALOEH010000081.1:0-12743 GCA_942492195.1 uncultured Planctomycetia bacterium
CGATCCACCGCGGCAAGCTTGTTCGGGCGTGGTGGCCGAACTATACTCGCAGGCATCTTGAACCGTTCCGGGATGGTGCCAATGGAGCGCGGATCCCGGTCAACTTCGATATGCACGTTTTATAACGAACCTTCTTGCGATCAGGATTCGGAACTATGCAGCCTCGCAACCTTTCCACTCGCCGTCAGTTTCTCAAGTCGTCGTTGGCCGCCACCGCCTTGGCTGCCACACTGCCCGGCGTTTCGCAAGCAGCAAAACCGAAAAAACCGAAGACGCTCTACGAGATTTCGCTAGCCCAGTGGTCGCTGCACCGGATGCTCCGCAACGGCGGCCTGGACAATCTCGATTTCGCCTCGTTCACCAAAGAAAAATGCGGCATTAGCGCGGTTGAATATGTCAACCAGTTCTTCAAAGACAAGGCGAACGACGAGAAGTATCTCGGTCAGATGAAGCAGCGCGCCGCAGATGCCGGAGTGAAGAGCCTGCTGATCATGATCGACGGCGAAGGCAACTTAGGCGATCCCGACAGCGGCAAACGGACCACGGCTATCGAAAACCACTACAAGTGGATCGGGGCCGCCAAGTTCCTCGGCTGCCATAGTATCCGCGTCAACGCTCGGAGTGGCGGAGAGTATGACGAACAACTCAAACTTGCCGCCGACGGCCTCCGCCGACTGTCTGAATACGCTCAAGCAAACGGTGGCCTCAACGTGATCGTCGAGAACCACGGCGGGCTGTCCTCCAACGGTGAGTGGTTGTCCACTGTGATCAAGAATGTCAATCTCCCCAATTGCGGCACGCTGCCCGACTTTGGCAACTTTAGGCTCGGAGGGGGCAAGGATTACGATAAGTACCAAGGAGTCAAAGAACTGATGCCGTTTGCCAAAGCGGTCAGTGCCAAGAGCTACGACTTCGATGAGTCAGGGCAGGAGAAGACGATCGATTACAAACGCATGATGCAGATTGTGCTCGACGCTGGCTACCACGGGTATGTCGGAATCGAGTACGAAGGAGGCCGACTTGGCGAACTCGAGGGAGTCGTGGCCACGAGGAAGTTGCTGGAGCAGGTTCGCAAAGAACTGGCATCCAAGTAGGGATTCTCGCTTTGACTCAAGACGAACGAACTTTCTCGTTCACGTCCATGTACTTTGGAAACCGATTCATGCTGGCTGCCTTGAAATCAAAACTCCGCCTGCTGGTGGTGTTCGCACTGCCGATTCTCGTCGCATCTGCTTGGATCGAGCGATCCCTGCATGCCCAGGCGAACTACGACGAAGCGAATGTCCCCAAGTACCAATTGCCCGACCCGCTGACGATGCAGAACGGTCGAAAGGTGACCGACGCCAGCATGTGGCAAAGCCAGCGGCGGCCTGAGGTGCTGGGCTTGTTCGAAGAGTTCATGTATGGCAAAGCGCCCGCTCCGCCCCAAGAAGTTACCGTGAAACTGCTGGAAACGAGTGACCACGCACTGGGGGGCAAAGCCATTCGCAAACAGGTCCGAATCGGTTTGGGAACCGCCGCCGGAGGTGCCAACCTGGATCTGTTGATCTACCTGCCCAAACAGGCCAAACGGCCCGTCCCCTGCTTCCTAGGGCTCAATTTCGGTGGCAATCATACCACCAGCGACGACCCTAAGATTCTGCTTTCCGAGCAGTGGATTCCTAACCGAATGCCAGGCGTGGAGAACAATCAGGCAACGGATAAAGCCCGAGGTGCGGCGAAGTCACGATGGCCGTTCGAAGCGCTGATCGACCGCGGTTACGCCGTGGCCACCATGTACTGCGGCGATATCGATCCCGACATGGACGACCAGTTCGAGAACGGCGTCCATGCCCTGTACAGCAAACCCAACACAGCCCGACCTCCAGAAGCTTGGGGGACCATTTCAGCTTGGGCCTGGGGTTTGAGTCGCGCGCTCGATTATCTCGAGACCGACGACGATATTGATCAAAAGCATGTCGCCGTGCTGGGGCATTCCCGACTCGGCAAAACGTCGCTATGGGCCGGTGCCACGGATCCACGCTTCGCACTCGTGATTTCGAATAACTCAGGCTGCGGCGGTGCTGCGCTCAGCCGCCGGGCCTATGGCGAGACCGTGGCTCGGATCAACACGTCGTTCCCCCATTGGTTCAATGACAACTTCGTCAAGTACAACGGCAACGAAAACGAACTACCGATCGACCAGCATGAGTTGATCGCCTTGGTTGCTCCCCGCCCTGTGCTGGTGGCCAGTGCTGAGGGAGACCAGTGGGCAGACCCACGCGGCGAGTTCCTCTCATGCCTGAACGCCAACGGCGTCTACCGACTCCTAGGCACCTCAGGTCTCCCGACCGATGAGATGCCTGAGGTAGACGCGCCGGTTCTCAGCGGCACCATCGGCTACTACATCCGCGCCGGCAAACACGACATCACGCTCGCAGACTGGATGCGGTTTGCCGACTTCGCCGATCGACACTTCAAGAAGTGAGGAATCGGGCGTCTAGGTCTTCAGTATCGCCTGCCTTGATAACCATGCGAATACAGCCGATCAATTGATGGATTGAATTCGCCCCCCCCACGGGCTTCGCTGACCTTCTTTTAGTCAGCTACTCATCATCCGCGCGGGACCAACAAGTCATGGTTCGCTCGTAAGAGAGAATTTCGTTGGGCTGGAAGTAGAGGGCGATTTCGCGCTCCACGGCTTCGGCCCCGTCCGAGGCATGGACCAGGTTCATCTGGCGGCTGCTGCTGAAATCACCGCGGATAGTGCCGGGGGCGGCCTTGAGGCCATTGGTGGCACCGAGCATGTTGCGGACCACGGTAATGGCTTCGAGCCCTTCGAGGATGGCGGCCACCACCGGAGTGCTGGTGATGTACTTCTCGACGCCGGGGTAGAACGGTTTGTCCACATGCTCGGCGTAGTGCTGTTTGGCGATCTCTGGGGTGATCTGCATCAGCTTCATGGCAACAATGGCCAGCCCTTTCTGTTCGAAACGGCTCAACAGTTGACCGACCATTTGCCGCTGCACGCAGTCCGGCTTGAACAAGATTAGCGTTCGCTCCATCGCTGGATTTTCTCCCAACCAACAGCCAGTGGAACCTAAGTTTTACCCTTGGTGGCGGATTGTAGAACATCGCTCGCCAGGGGACAACCCGCCCGCCACTGGCTTCCACCTGCATCCGAGAGCAAGCCCGTTATTTTTGCATGAGGGGCTTGCCGCTCAGGGTTCGTCATCGGAGTTGTGCAAACCGCGAAGTTATTTCCCCCTCGCTCCCAAGGCCGCGAGTTCTTGCCAAAGGTAGGCGCTGGCTTTGATTCCGCGATGGAAGTCCGCGAGGCAGAACTTCTCATTAGGGCTATGTGTGTTGTCATCATCCAGCCCCCAACCCAGCAGCAGCGTGTCCACGCCGAGTTTCTCGTGGAACGTGTTGACGACCGGGATCGAACCTCCTTCGCGAATGAGCAGCGGCGCTGTGCCGAACGCACGCTCGATGGCGTTCTTGGCCGCTTGCATGTAGGGGCTATCGAGAGGTACGACCACGCCAGGGGCACCGTGGAAATCAATCAACTCCATCCGAATACCAGGAGGGCAGAGGTCTTGAAGCATTGCCTCGAGTGCCACGGTGAGTTGCTTGGGGTCTTGGTTCGGGACGAGACGAAAGCTGAACTTGGCACTCGCCTTGGCTGGCAACACGGTTTTGGCTCCCTCCCCTTGAAAACCGCTGGTGAGCCCATTGATGTCACAAGTCGGACGTGCCCAACGCCGCTCGAGCGTGCTATAGCCCTCCTCCCCAGTGACGGCATCGACGCCAATCTTCTTCATAAAATTGTCTTCGGAGAATGGCAGATCCGCCATCTGGCGGCGCTCTTGGTCCGAGACAGGCACCACCTGATCGTAGAAGCCAGGCACTTGCACACGCCCTTGGCCATCGACCAAAGCGGCCAGCATTTTGACAAGCGTGTTGGCCGGATTCGTCACTGCGCCCCCGAACGTGCCGGAGTGCAAATCTTGCTTCGGACCGAACAGGCGAAGTTCGTAGTAGGCAATGCCTTTGAGTCCGTACGTGATTGCCGGTTGGTTTGGGCCAAATTGCGAGGTGTCGCTGATCACCACGCAGTCGCAGGAGAGACGCTCGACGTTCTCTTCGATGAACTGCTCCAGGTGCTCGCTGCCAACTTCCTCTTCCCCTTCGATGAGAAACTTGACGTTGACCGGGAGGGTGCTGAGTGCCTTGAGGTGCGCCTCCACGCTCTTGACGTGGGTCAGCATCTGCCCTTTATCATCGGTGGCCCCGCGAGCGTGCAAGTTGCCGTTTCGCTCGGTTGGCTCAAACGGCGGCGTGACCCACTCATCCAGGGGGTCTGGCGGCTGGACGTCATAATGTCCATACACCAGCACGGTAGGGGCTTGCGGTCCCGCCTGAAGCCAATGGGCCAACACGATTGGGTGGCCAGCAGTCTCCACCAGCTCGACGTCGAGCCCCATCTTTTCGAATGTGTCCACCATCCATTTTGCCGCCTGCAGGACATCCTTCTTGTGCGTCGGATCGGCACTAACACTAGGAATTCGCAGGAGTTCGCAAAGGCTGGCTTCAAACTCGGACGCGTGGTCTTGGAGGTAATCTTCGAGGGTCATGACGGTCATGCTCGTGGGTGCGGATAGCGAAAGTGATGGTGCTACGCCAGAAGTGCCAGGGGCGGGTTGGCGAAATCCGGTCAGAAATTCCGAGTTAGTCGTTTTTGCTTCTGCCGTAGGGTATCCTATAATGGACATTCAAGAAGCGCCTCTTCAAGTGCTTGGGTAAAGGAATCTACCGTGGCAGAAGAATCCTCCGCAGCGGTCATTGAACCGAAACAAAAACCGCGTCAAGAAAAACGACGCAAACCAAAGCGGCAACCCCGTTATCAAGTCATCCTCTGGGATGATGATGACCATACGTATGCGTACGTGATGGTGATGCTCCGTGATCTGTTCGGGCACACGCTGGAGTCCGGCTACGAACTGGCTCGGCAAGTGGACACGCGCGGCAAAGCGATTGTGCTGACCACCACGCTCGAACACGCCGAACTCAAACGTGACCAAATCCACGCCTACGGCAAAGATGGACTCATCGACCGCTGTGCCGGATCCATGTACTCCACCATCGAGGCGATGGGCGATTAAGCAAACGCACCCAATCACCAACATGGCTCCCGTTAGGGGGCCGGTTGCGTTTTAGGGTCGCTCGCATCTATCTTGAGCTGGGATCCCCGAAAAACGGGCTGGGGAATCATTCCATAAATCGAGGCAACGGCTTCCCCCGTGCTGCGGGCCAGAGGTTGAATATCTGGCCAGCCGGCGTTTTGGTCACTTTGGATCATCGCCTTGAATGCCTCGGTCCAGCGAGGACTCTCGCGCACCAGCTGCCAACTCCCTTGAGTCGCCGCTTTGGCGAGTTGTCCAATCGAAACCAATCCTGCTTCTCCCGCCGCCACTTCCTCAACGGGTTCGAGTTCCTCCGCCGTGAGTTCTGATGCAGGGGGGAGCGGTGGTTCCGTCGGGACCAGCAACACTTCAGGCTCTGTTGGGATCGTGCCAACCGCAGCCGGTTGCGGCTGGTCTGCAGGGGCATCACTGGCCAACTGCTGCTCAGCAGCCTTGGTCCCCACGGCCGGGTCTTCCCAATGTGCGAATCTGGCGAGAAAAAGGCCAATTACCACGGTTGCCGCGATGACAGTTAGCACGTGGGTCCATGTCGGCAAGCCACGGGAAGAAGCAACCTCGGCAGGCTGCCTCACCCCAGCGACGGCGGCCGCTGCAATTTCCTGGCTAGCGGCTGAGCATTCAACATGCCTGTCGGCTCCAGCATGCCGCTGCGATTCGATCAAGTCGAGTGCATCACGGAGCATGTCGAAGTAATGCGCGCAGCGCTCGCAACGGTTCATGTGCGCAGCAATCGCCGCATCACTCGAAATATCTTCGCGGGCGTCAAGCAAGTCATCGAGTCGGTCGCAAAATTCGTTGCAGTGCATCAGGCAACCTCCTCCACCACGCCGCGGCGTACCAACTGCCGAGCAAGATCTTGCCTGGCACGGCGAACCCAGGTTTTTACGGTACCGAGCGGGCAACCCAAAGCAGCTGCAATCTCGGCGTAGCTGAACTGTTGTTCGTGGAACAGCAGGAAGGCATCCCGGTGTTCTGGTCGCAGTTGACTCAGCGCCAGATCTACCTCTTCTCGCAAATGCCGTTGTTCTAAGATCTCAGCATGCGTATCCGGCACAGCGTCCACCAATCGCATGGGTTGGGGACGGCGGAGGCGTCTCGCCAGTAGGCTCCGACTGCAATTGCCGGCAATGGCCAGCAGCCAGGGAGACAACTCTCGCGTCCGATCCCACGAGCCAAGGCTTCGCAGCGCTCGGACAAAGGTCTCTTGCGTCGTGTCCTCGGCGTCTTGCTGGTGCCGCAACAGGTGCAAGCAAAGTCCGAACACCCGCCTTTTGAAACGGTCAACGAGCGAGCGCATCGCATCTTGCTCGCCTGCAAGAGCCTGGTCGACCAGTGCATTTAGTTCGTTGTTCACTCAAGCTCCTCGTCGTTCTTGAGGGTTCGGCTCATCGCCGAGATCGCTGCCGCCCGGCCGTTCAGCCAGAACTTTGCGATGATGTTCTTGCCGCGTCTCGAGCAATCTGCCGGGCCACTTTGAACGCATTCATGACCACGTGCGAGCGTGCCTCGAGTTGGTCCGTTGTAAAATTCCGCTGACCTTCGCTTTGCGAGAGTCCGGCCAGCGCAATGGTCAGTGGAAGCAAATCAACAAACTCACGGTAACGCCGTTTGATGGCTTCTTCGTCCGCTGCCATAGAGAGGTGCCTCCACGCCTTCGGGCATCGTTTGACCCAAGGAGGTTGAACAATGGTGCCTTGGACAATCCAACAAATGTGAAACTAACGAGGCGTGGGCGGTATCGCAAGCAATCCTCAGAATTTGCGAACTTCCAGGACGCCACGGGGATCATTCTCCCCACGTCCAACCATTCCAGCGCCATCCTATGTATAAGCCTTTGCCAGGAGCGGGGAAAGCTGAGATTTGGACGCTTGACCGATGGCGAGCCAACGGGTTACCCGCCGCAGCCAAAAATCTGTGGACTGGTTCACCGAAGTCCTTGTTGTTGCCGGTACAATTCACACCGGTTGTGACGGGCACGTTGGGCACCGTCAGCATGTTCGCCTTAACATGTGTTCACGCGAGGATTGGCAGATGAAATCGTTGTATGTGTTGATCGTGTTGGCGCTGGCAACTGTGGGAACTCTCGGATGCACGGGAGAATCGGCTCCGGCGAACAAGCCAGATGCTCCCGCTTCGACCGATACCGACGGCTTACGGTTTCTCTAAAATCTCGGGTCAGTGGCATTATTGTCTCCACGATGGGTCTAAAACCCTCGCCTTCAGGCGAATCCTTTAGGTTCTTCGGTTCTCGGCGGGAATTCGGAGGTAATGGATGACTATGGAACACGCCCTCGTTTCCGTAACATTCAACACCGATTGCCTGGCTTGCAAGGAGAAGAGAGGCTTGTGACCTTCGAGTTTATCATGACCCAAGCGTGAGCGAAGGACTTCAGTCCGAAGTTCACAAGACCCTTCAACCTACCGGCTTCAGCCGGTAGTAGTTTAGTTCTTTCTCCGCGACTTCTTTGAACCCGGGGCTGGGTTGGCTTTGTCTTCGGCCATCCTCTCTTGCTTCTTCCGCTTCTTGTAGTCCATCCAGTATCGCTTGGCCTCGTCGATATCCGACTGCTGCCGAGACTTCGTTCCACCACAGAAGAGCAGCACCAGGTCTTTGCCATCCCTTGCGTAGTAAAGTCGATACCCCTTCTCAAAATTGATGCGACGTTCCCAGACACCAGCTCCGATCGCTTTGTGATCGCCGAAATTGCCGAGTTCCATGTTTGCAGTCGCCGATGCGACCTTCGCCTCGGCTTCGCTCGCGAAACGCACCTTGCTACAGCGAAAGGCTACGCGTGCCCCACATGCGTGCGATGACCAGCACGATGACGGCCGCCATGACCATAATCAAGGAGACGGCTACGGCCGCTTCGATATCGCCGATACTGAGTTCGAGAAACACGGTGGTCGAGAGGACCTCGGTCTTGTTTCGCGTCGCGCCGGCAAAAATGAGCAGTGGCCCAAACTCTCCTAAGGCGCGCGCCCAAGCCAACGTGCCGGCGGTTAGCAAACCGTGCAGAGATTGCGGAAAGACCACGAGCATAAATGCTTGCCCTTGGTTGCAACCGAGTGAAAGTGCCACCTTCTCCTGACGCGTATCAATCTGGTCGAAGGTTGCCCTCATGATTCGCACGGCGAAGGCGGCCGCCACCATGAACTGTGCCAGAATCACCGCCGGGATCTGATACACCACGTACCTGCTGTACTCGCTGAACGGCCAGTACTGAAACAGAATCAACAGGCTCAACCCAACCACCAGAGGCGGCAATACAATGGGAATGTCCAGCACAGCATCCAGCAGATTACGGCCGGGGAACCGATAGCGCGACAGCGCGTAACCCAGCGGCACAGCCACCACCAGGGAAAGAATGGCCGTGATCGTGCAGGAGACCATGGTCAGGTAGACCGAGTACTGAATCTCCGGCTTTCGCAAGGCTTCGACAATCGGCAGCACTGGGCGAAGAATCGTTTGCATCCCACGCAGCGACTCTGGCAATTGCCTGGCATTGGCATCCGACGAAACCATATAAGCCACATCGGCCAACAGCATGCCAACCAGCAGCAGCACGTACGTCCCGCCAATCACTCCCAGGATCAGGTAGAACGGCACATCCGAGGCTGGCACGTACTTCGGCTTCGCCACCGTGTTCGGCTGAACCGTGGGGGCACTCATGGGTTTGCCTTGGGCACGGGTTGCGCGTTGCGAATGGCTGCGTCATTCACGCGAAAATGAAACCCGGCTGATTCGAAGTTCTCACGGGCTCCGGCAATTGCCGCATACAACCGACTCGCCAGCTCCTTGTGCTCGCTCGATCGGGCAATGGCGAACGGCTGGATGGCCTTGCCTGCCTCGTTGTTCACGCGGACGGTGTCCACCTTGTCGGACTCAGCCCTGGTGTCCGTGGCGTAGGCGAGTGCCGCATCCACCGAACTTGTGGTCACGGTCGGCACCAACATGGCTGACGATGCGGTTTGGGTGACCACGTTCTTCATGACGTCGTCGTAGAGTTCTTCGGCCTCGAGTAGTTGCCTGGTCAACACGCCAATGGTGCATTGATCCGGCTGGCCCACCGCCACGCGAATCCCCGGTTTCGCCAGGTCCTTGAGTTCTTGAATCTTGCCAGGGTTGCCCTTGGGGACGGCAATCACCACTTCGGTGTCGGAGATATCCACATCGTCCTGAAACCAGTCTTTGACCGTATCGAGATAGTAGCGGTCGCAGGCCATGTAGGTATCTGGAAATCCCTGGCCTTGATGTTGATCGCGAATGGTACGCATTTGGGCGGTCAGCATGCCGCACCCGTTGTAGACCGTATTGACGGTCACCCCTTCCCGCTCTTCGAAGGCTTTAATCACGGCGTCCACGGCGCGGCGGTTCACCGATCCGCAGAAGAACGTGATCTCTGGAATTTCTGCCCACTCGTCTCCATCAACAATCTCAAACCCATTCTCCTTGAACGTGGCCAGTCCCTTGTCGCTAGATGTCAAATACCGCGCAAACTTGAGAGCCTGAGTCGGCTGGGTAGAACTGGTCAAGATTCCGACGGTGACGTCCACCTCGCCAGCGTCCAGTTCAGGAACCCGAATTGCTTCGAGATCTGAGTGCAGGGCTACGGTCGTGTCCCAGATAATCCCAGCATCCACGCTTCCCAACTTCACGTCCGTTGCCACGTCAGGCACAGTCGGCTTGAAGACACCGGTGCTGGTAACCTGCTTTTCGATCTGATCCCAATGCTTCGACTGTTGCAGCAATTTGCGGGTCGTCTTGCCGATGGCCGCTTGATCAGGGTTCCCCATAGCGCAGGTGACGTCGTCTCGCAGCAGATCATCAATGCTCTGAATCTTCTTGGGGTTCCCTTTCTTGACAGCAATCACCGGTCGCATGGTGGCAATGGAAATGGTCTCATCCAGCAGCCCTCGCTCTTGAGCGAGTTGGGTATAGCTATCGTCAGCGGCAAGATAGATATCTCCAGTTTTGGCGACCTGGATCTGACTCAATAACGAGTTGGACCCGCCCCATTGAATCTGGACCGGCACTCCGTACTCGCGTTGATACTCGGCCGCGATCTTCTCCACCGGCACCCGCATCCCGGCAGCGCAGTACATGAACAGCTCGTTGGCCTCCTGGTCGCTGCCGGTCGTGGTGGGCTGATTCGAACCCGACATGTTGTAAAGCACCAGGCCCAATACCAACAGCAGCACGACGGCACCGCCGACCAGGATCAAGAAACTATTGGCGCCGGCCCGCCGGTCTGGCAGATACATGCGAAGATCTCCAAAGAGCTTGTGGCGGAAACCGACAACGAGCCGGATACCAGGTGTGCAAGGTTGGTGCGAAGAACCCAGCGATTCTTCAGGCTTGATACCAATCGTGATAACGGACCGGGCGCGCTCGTGCAAGTCAGCCGCCTGCTGGACTCCATTCTCCTGCACACAGATCTGAAAATATGTCAGCAATTTTCCCGTGGATGCTTACTTGTCCTCCACAATCCAGAGGTCCGTGCAATACGCCGGCTTGTTGGGCTGTTCGCTCGTCAGGTTAATTCGGAGCTTGTCCCCGTTGCGAAGGTCTTTGAGAGACGCAGAAGCCTCGTCTTTCCAGACTCGGGTCTGAGGAGTGACTGCCAGCAAACTGTGCCCGTAGGGAGGTGGCGACACCTTCTCCTTTTGATAGTTTTGGACAAGCAGGCCTTGCCAGGTCACGGCGATACGTCCGTGCGGCAGGTCGATATCTTGGATCTGGTAGTTGACGCTGTTGATCACCAGTTGGCTGGCCTCATCGCTGATGTAAATGCAGCGACTGAAGTTGCCATTGGCGTCCTGGTACATGTGGAACCGATAGCGTAGGCCCAAGGGTAGATCTTCCAGCTTTGGGCCTTTTCTTCCTTGTCGGCTGAGCGTTTGAAACCGAATGACCGGCGTCTTTCGATCGACACCAAACATGGTGAACTTCACCACTTTGCCTGTCTGTTCGGTCTTGAACTCGCCGCTCTGCGTTTCCGCGTCCACCTTGGTCAACTCGCCGAGCATGCGATGCTCGGAGTGCAGCGGAAGCAATTCGCCACCGGAGTATTGGAACCAGGGAAGGTGCTTGTTGCTGTAATCGGTCCGATAGGGAAAGTGCTCGGGGTAATGCTTTGCTTCGCACTCGCTAAAATCCGGATCCTGATACGGACTGCGCGGAGCCTGATAACCGTAGTTGACCAGGCACTCTCTGAACAACTGATTCTCTACCTTCCACCCCGGTCCAAAGATTCGCACAATGCGGCCTTGTCGAAAGCCCTCGAGCATGTGACTCACCTCAACCACGACGCGCCAGCCGCTGCATCCATAGCCGGTGATGGGCACCTTCTCAGCACGCAGGATCTTGCCCCGTTCGGCAGTCGAAGTAACATTCCAGGTACGCAGTTCGTCGTTGGCGACGCAGACTCGCACATCCTGCCCTGCGCTGAAATCATCTCCCCAAGTGTTGGCGAAATCTTCCGGCGCCCCGCTGAAGAAGGTCACCGTCACTGTTTTGCCTTGGGTGTCGTCAATCCAGCCAGCCACCCCTCGTTCTTTGGTGAATGCGATGAACTGCTTTCGCCCGGCCTCATCAGGGGTTTGTCCAAGCCGGGTAGCGACCAACTGCGTGAAAGCCCCCTCATCGTCGGGAAGAAACAGAAACTCCAACTCTGTGCCAAGCGGCACATCTCGCAAATCCGCTTCGGCCCCTTGATACGTCATGATTGCGTAAGGAGGCATGCTGAAGCTGACAAGCTCCCCGGCTGTATTGCGCAGCTCACCGGTGCGGTGGATGAAGTCTGCACTGACCAGCTCGCCGTGAATGCTGCGGGCGGTGTCCAACGGCGGAAACCGTGGCGGCGCGGCGCTGCTGGTACTCGGCGCACTACTGATCAACGCCCAGAGCAATAGCAGCAAGCCCACCTTGGAGGAAGGCGCACTGCAGAGAACTTGCACGACCGAACTTTGCCGGGATGCCTGAACTACAGGATTTCGCTGACTGGCCCAACGCTGTCTATACATGATTCGACGTTCACTTCCATCTTTTGGAGCATGGTGAGCAGGACGTTGCTGAGACGGGCTTTGCCGTCTTTCGGCTTGCCACAAAGCGAGCGCCACTCGGCGTAGTCCAGCGTGTAGTCCCCCTTCAAATGGGGACGGTTGTAGTCAATGTGTTGGCCGTGCTTGAGCCCCAGCCCACTGCCGCCAGCAAGCAGGATCGGCAGGTTGCTGTTGCTGTGGCTATGGCCGTAGCTCATGCCGCTGCCGAGGAGAGTCATGGTGGTGCTATTCAACAGCGGCTGGTCTCCATCCTTGACGTCTCTGAGCCGATCCAAAAAGTGGGCGAACTGCTCCATCAGGTAGGCGTCACTATTGGCGAGTTTTTCAAGTACGGCCGGGTCGCCGTTGTGGTGCGAGAGATTGTGCCGTACCTGCGTGATCTGCAACTCAAGAATGGGCTAGCCCTTTGACCTTGCCGCCATTCATGTACGTGACCAATGGGTCATATCCGTTTGCAGCACAAGCACAATAACCAGGTCGAACATGGTCTGCCAG
>CALOEH010000082.1:0-4450 GCA_942492195.1 uncultured Planctomycetia bacterium
GTGGCTTGCGCTGGATCAATCGCATGGTGCTGGACTACAGTGCCAGCGAAAACCAATACAAAGTGGTTCGCCGCTTGCCGCTGGTCAGCGTCATCAGTCCCCAGTTCGTCCGCCGGCGCGAAGACAAAGAGGTCAATCCGCAGGATGTCCGGATTGATCAGCTCTCGGCGATCGTAGAAATCTCGCACGTGGACCAGGACGCACGGCAGATGACCTTGCCGCGCAGTGCGATCGTTCGCCGCGAGGTATACACCAAGGTTCTCAAAGGGGAGACCATGGTGCGGAAGTTCATGATCTGGAAGACCAACAAAGAAACCACCGGCGACGAGTTCCCCGCCTACGTGTTGTACTACACAGACTACAGTCCCAACCGCAAAAGCCCTCTGGATCGCGAGGTTCGCGTTTCCAATTCGGAGTTGCAAATCAAGCAGCTTTGGGACGCGTTCGTCGAAAAGAACATCAAGCAAGGTTGGAAACGGGTCGCCATGGGCGAGGCCGACGCTCCCGCCGAAGCCGAGCCAGAAGCAACTCCCCCGAAAAAGAAGGCCAGCAAGAAGAAGGCCGCAACCAAGAAAGCGACAACCAAGAAGACAACCACTAAGAAAGCCGCAACCAAGAAGAAAGCTGCCAGTAAGAAGAAGGACCAGGATTGATCCTGATCTCCCCAAGAAAGCGCCGCGACCTGTGTGAGTGCACCCGACAACCATAACGTAACAACACACCATCGCTGTTTTGTTTTTAATTCCCCCGACGAGTGGAACATGAGTCTTTTTGCCCGAGACGAGATCCTGGCCCGACTTCGCGACAAGGTAGCTCGCGGTATTCCGATCATCGGCGGTGGGGCTGGGACCGGCATCAGCGCCAAGATGTCGGAAGCAGGCGGCGTGGATCTGCTGGTGATTTACAACTCCGGCCGGTTTCGCATGGCGGGGCGAGGATCACTGTCCGGCATGATGCCGTATGGGGACGCCAACCAGATTGTCATGGAGATGGCTCGTGAGGTGCTGCCGGTCGTCCCCCAGACTCCCGTCCTGGCTGGCGTGTGCGGGACCGACCCGTTCCGCATCATGCGGTTGTTTCTCAAAGAGGTGCAGCAGGCAGGTTTCTCCGGTGTCCAGAACTTTCCGACCGTAGGGTTGATTGACGGCACGTTTCGGCAAGGTTTGGAAGAGACAGGGATGGGCTTTGGGCTCGAAGTGGACATGATCCGCACCGCCCACGATCTAGGGCTGCTGACCACCCCCTACTGTTTCAACCCCGACGAAGCCACCGCGATGGCCGCCGCTGGCTGCGACATCTTGATCCCACACATGGGGCTCACCAGCAAGGGTTCCATCGGCGCGGAGACCGCCGTTTCGCTGGAACAAGCTGCCGAGAGTGTTCAAGAAATGCACGACGCCGCTCGGCGAGTGAATCCCGATATCTTGGTGCTTTGCCACGGCGGCCCAATCGCCGAGCCGGCCGATGCTCAATATGTGCTGGACCACACCTCAGGAATTGTAGGCTTTTACGGGGCGAGCAGCATGGAACGACTTCCGGTGGAGCCTGCCATTCGTGATCGGGTGGCGGAGTTCACGCAACTCAAATTTCGGTAAGTCCGGCCATGATTGCGAGCTTGTCCAGGCTCCCGCCTTACGTCCCGGCATTGCGTTCGCTACCTTAGAGGGCAGACGCACGCTCACATAGCGTGCGAGTTGACAGTTCGAGCCCGAGCGAACCCTTCGATTTGATCCGAAAGCCACGGAGACGTTAGACGATGAATACGCGCATCTGGTTGATGGTCGCCCTGTTGGCCACGGCAGTTGGATGTCCCAGCAGTGAGAAACCAGCCGTCCCTCCAACGCCACCCGGCACCGATTCAACCGACCCGGACTCCTCGAAAGATCCTACTAAAGCGACGGATCCATCCGTTCCGGACATGCCGGTTCCGCCAGTCAAAGTGGACGAGCCCCCTGCGCCGGAAGACGATGCCGAGGCCATCAAGTCCTTCGAGGAGTTGAAGGCAAAGTTCACTCGCAATGACCAGGGGCGCGTGGTGGGGATTGACTTTACTGGCGCGCAGCCCACCGATGAACAGTTGGCCCCTTTGGCCAAGCTTCCCAACTTGGAGCGCGTTGCATTGCACGAGACCAAGATCAGCGATCCAGCGATTCTCCCGCTACTGGACCTGAAGAATCTAGAGGTTCTCAAACTCTCGAATACGGTGAGCGATCCGGATTCCAAAGCCCCTACCGAGCAAACGACCGTAGAAACCCTGATGCTCGCACGCGGTGACAAAAAAGAGGTCGTCGGGGTCACGATCGATGTCGACAATTTCCAACCGAGCGACGACCAGCTGGCACCCTTGGCCCAGCTTCCGAATCTAGAACGCGTTACCCTAAACGGCACCAAACTCAGCGACGCAGGCATCAAGCCGCTGTTGGGTCTCAAGAATCTCAATGTCCTCAGGCTCTTCAATACCACGGTGAGTGATGCTGCCTTGGAACAACTGTCCAAGCTGGAGGGCGTTGACACCGTAGTTCTGGAAGCCAAGTTCACGCACGACGACCAAGGGCGCGTGGTGGGGATCGACTTTACCGACGCTCAGCCCACCGATGAACAGTTGGCCCCCTTGGCCAAGCTTCCCAACCTGGAGCGTGTGGTCCTGTACGGCGCCACGATTAGCGATGCAGGCATTGAGCCGCTGCTGGGACTCAAGAAACTGAAGGTTGTTGAACTTTTCAACACCACGGTGAGCGATACTGGTTTGGAGAAACTCTCGGAGCTGGCAACTATTGAAACCCTCAACCTTCGCCGTACGGATATTACCAATGAGGGGCTTCAATATCTCCAGAAACTCCCCAAGCTGCAGCGTCTCTATTTGTTGTTTACGTTTGTGACGGATGACGGTCTTGAGTATCTCAAGGACATGAAACAGTTGCGACTGCTGGACCTCCGCGGATGCTACGGTGTGACCGATGCCGGACTGGAGCATCTCTCTGGATTGGAGAATCTGGTCAGCCTCAAGCTTCGCAGCCCTGGCGTTTCTGACTATGGTGTGGAAGCTTTGGCACCGCTGACCAAGATGCAAACGCTGGAGTTTGTCGATACCCAAGTGGGCGATGATGGCCTGGCCTATTTGAAAGAAATGAAAGGACTCAAAGAACTGGATCTGAGCCGGACCACGATCACCGATAAGGGATTGGAGAATCTCTCCGGACTCAGCGAGTTGAAGGTCTTGCGGATGCGGGACAACCAGATTTCTGGAGCAGGGATTGCCCATTTGAAAAACTGCGAGAATCTTGAACTGCTGGAAGTCAGCGAGACCGACGTTGACGATGCAGGGCTGGAAGCAATTCAGAATCTGCCAAAGCTAGAAACGCTGGACTTGTGGTTCACCGACGTCGGTGACGCCGGGGCCAAACACTTGAGCAACATCAAGTCGCTCACGTGGCTCAGTCTCGATAAGACCAAAATCACCGATGCGGCGTTGGAAGACGTGGCAAAGCTGTCCGCCTTGACCGATCTGAATCTGGCGAACAACGAGATTACCGATGCCGGATTGGAAAAACTCGTACCCCTCAAGAATCTCAAGAGCCTGAACCTGAGCTTCACCAGCGTCACCGACTCCGGCGTTGAGAAACTCAAGCAGGCCATTCCAGGAGTCAACGTGACTCGCTAGTCGGGTTGGGATTCTAGGTGGGACCTCGAACCAATGTAGAACAGTTGTCTCAACTGTTCACGGGCGGGTGGTGATTTTCAACGCGGCAGCTAGTGCCGGCGAGAGACGACACGGTAGTCATCACGACGAAGCGTGACGACTACTTGGCAATAAAAACGGCGGACGCTCACCCCCTGCAAGTCCCAGGCGTGGGTGACGGTTAATCGTTTGCCGGTTCGGCGCAACTGCGCGGCCATGCTCTGGACCCATTGATTGCAATCGGCCGCGGTGCCGCGATACAGCAGCCAGGCACCGTTGGCATCTTCGCAAGTCGCCACGGCAAGAGAATCCTCCGCCACGGTCCGATGGTTGGGAATCGGGACCAATGTATGGCTTGCTGACAAGTCGTACACGTTGTTGACAGGCATCAGGCAGTAGTCGCGTAGCTGCCGATCCTGCGCGTTGCGCAAGCCCTCGGCTTCGATCAACCCGGATCGGACCAACACAGGCAGTTCTCCTTGAGGATCCTGCCGGCGCACCAATGCAACGGCCTGCTTCCAATCTTCCAAGTGGTGGCTGTGCCAAACGCCGGTAGCGTATCGGGTGCGGAGAACCCCAGCATCCCCCTGACCCGCTGCAATGGCCACCAGCGCGAATGTCACCTGAGCCGCGCGGCTTGAGAACTGAGCGCAGAGCCAACCCCCCGCCACTGCCGGAGCAACCGCCGAGACAACCAGATACCGGCCAAAGAAGAGCCTGGCGAACTCCAAACGTGTGACCGTCCACGCGGCCAGGGCCGGGACCAAGATC
>CALOEH010000083.1:0-11678 GCA_942492195.1 uncultured Planctomycetia bacterium
ACACGTTTGCCCTAGTTCGCCGGAACTTTATCGTTCGCCGCCCAATGGAACAACCTGCGCGTCAAACCCTGCACGCGTGAGTCGTACGGCACAAAGGTTGGCCATGTCGCAGGTGGTGTAGCTGGCAAATGCCTGCCAGTCGCCGGTTTGATGGTTCAACTAAACTACTACCGGCTGAAGCCGGTAGGTTGAAGGGTCTTGTGAGCTACGGACTGAAGTCCTTCGCTCACGCTGGAGTCACGCTGAAGTTGTCACCACCATCATCGGGTTGCATTCCATCCCGCAGGAACAGATGTACTCCTTGATCACCTCGTCAGTCACGTTGCCGCTGGTCGCCATGCAAAATAGCCACGTGCCTCATGGCGGGAGTATTCCCAATACTGTTTTTCGATATGCACTAAATTCCATCATGAGCTTTCGCGAACTCTTGCCCTTGATGTACTGCATAATCTCGCTGGGAGACAGATTCGGCGGGCAGGACAGCAGCACGTGCACATGGTCGCGAGAAACGGCTCCTTGCAGGATTTCGATGTCGTGCGTACGGCAAACTTCCCTCACAATCTCACGCACCCGCTTGCCGACAAGCTCCTATCAGTACTCCCTTACGATACTTCGTCACCCACACAAAGTGGTACTTGATGTCAAATCGACTGTGTGGGTGGTACGGTAGTTCTCCATGCCAGCATTCTAGCCAAGAACCGAAGAACCTAAAGGTTTCGCCTGAAGGCGAGGGTTTTATACCCATCGTGGAGACAATAACGAACACCAAACTCCGTGTGGCCCTGCTGGCTCAAGGCGTCAACCACCGGCATCAGACCTGCCGTGGTCCAGTGAAAATGCACTGCTGTCATGGTTCGGTCGGTCTTTCGTACTTGGCTCAAGGCGAGGTGCTAGCGTTTGGCTTGAATGCAACGAGTGCCATCTTCCCAATGGTTGGTATCGTATCGACGCTCGAAGAATATCCCGTGAAGCGGACAAAATTTCCGAATTCACGTGTGTGCGACCATCGGAAAAGTAGTCATCTCGCTCCGTTGTGGTGACATCCGTGTCATCTCGCCAAATGCAGCGTGCTCGGCAGCGTCTGACATGCTTCGTCGCTGACGCTGCAGGTTAAGATTGAAATACAGATAGCTCAAATTGGCTGCGAGTTCCTACCTCGTATCCTAGAACACGTACCATAGAATAGGTGCAGCTACCAACGTCTCAGTGGTAACACGAACACTCCAACTCGCTCGAGGTCGAACCTCGCTAAAATTTAGAAGCTCCGCGGTATGTCTCAGCCCTTAGATTCCAGGTCCGATCCAATTCCGACTCCGGCAAATTCGGCCGTTGACGCACGCCGTACGGCCGCGCCGCGCGGGGCGAAGCGGTGGCTGTTTCGGCTGGGTGCGGTCCTGCTGGGACTTGCGGTGTTGCCTGCCCTGGAACTGATCTGCTGGTGCGGTGGTTGGGGAGAGCCGACTCAGTTTGACGATCCGTTCGTCGGATTCAGTGAGATCCATCCTTTGTTCGAAGCGGATGCTGAGCGCAGCGAGTACCACGTTTGTCCTTCGCGATTGCGATTCTTTGCGCCAGAATCGTTTGCGGTGGAGAAGCCGGCGCGGACGTTTCGGATCTTCTGCTTAGGGGGTTCGACCGTGCAAGGCCGGCCCTATGCTCCAGAAACTTCGTTTACCACCTTCCTGGAGATGGCGCTCAACGCGGCCGATCCGCGCTACGATTGGGAAGTCATCAACTGCGGCGGCATCTCGTACGCCAGCTATCGGTTGGTGCCGATCATGGAAGAGTGCCTGAGGTACCAGCCAGACCTGTTCGTCGTGTGCACCGGCCAAAATGAGTTTTTGGAAGATCGAACGTACGCACACCTTAAGGATCCGAGTGCCCCGCTTTGGGCGTCGCAGCACGTGGCAGGCAGGCTGCGAACCTTCGTGCTGCTTCGCGAGGCGATGTTGCAGCTGACCGAAGATCCGCAGTCTGACCCAACTTCTGACATGGCGAAACCGCTACTAGGTCCCGAGGCCGATCCCATTCTGGACTATCACGACAGCCTCAAGGCGTACACGCGGGACGACGCCTGGCGTTCGGCGATTGTGGCACACTTCGAGTTCAACCTGCGGCGGATGGTGTCGCTGGCCCAGGCGAATCAGGTTCCGCTGGTGTTGATGCTTCCCCCTTCGAACCTGGCCGATACGCCCCCTCTGAAAGCCGAGCATCAGGCAGGCTTGACGCTCGCAGAAACTTCGCAATGGGAAGACCTGATTGCCACGGCACAAGGCAGCTACCGCCAAGATCGTCAGGCTGCCCTGCGACTGCTCAAGCAGGCGCTGGAAATCGACAATCAACATGCCGGCTTATGGTATGAGTTGGGCAAGTGCTACCAACTGTTCGGACTGCACGCGCAGGCAAGGGAAGCCTACGTGCAAGCTCGCGACCAGGACATCTGTCCGCTGCGAATGATCAGCCCTTTGGAAACGGCCATGCGGCGCGTCGCCAGCGACCAAGGGGTTTCGGTGTTGGATGCTCACGCACTGTTGGAAGCGGAGTGCGAAACTGGCATCCTGGGGAGCGCACAACTCATCGATCACGTCCATCCAACCATTGCAGGACATCAGAAGTTGGGTCTGGCAATGGTGGACTGGCTTGCCGAGCTAGGGCATGCACAACCCACTGGTGAATGGCGAGCGGTGGCCGAGCGCGACTACGCCACGCATGTTGCGGGGCTGGACTCCTTGTACTTTCTTAAAGGGGCGCGGACGCTCGAATCCGTGCGAGGCTGGACTCAAGGCGAAGCCGACGGTCCTGCAGCAGTCGGGCGGTTTCCACATCTCCTGCCAGAGCCTACCCCGTAACCACACGTGACCACGGGCACACATGCTTCCGTCTTGCTGCCTGCGCAGGCACGGCTAGCATTCGCCTGGCGCCAATTCTCCTCTTCTGGTTGTAGCGGTTGCGTAGGTTCAAGCCTTCTGGTCGATCGAACCGATACAAATCAACGAGACGGCATGACCGGGCGGTCTCTCGTAGGCACGTTGCCTACATGAGAACTCGAGAAGTGTCGGCAATTCGAACCGAACCTTAGAACACGCGAATCATAGCGTGCGAGCGCCATCACCATGAATCGGGCTTCCGACGAACCTATCGTTCCCCGACGTCGAATCAACGCGACGGACAATGTCTGTGCGAAGATTCCGGACGCTGGTCAACGGATAGAACCAGACACGAGTCCGACTCGTCGTGCAGTGGCCGCTGCGCCACCGGCCACCGATCTGCCCTCAACTTTGTCTGAGTCCAAGCCAGCGTTGGCCGATAAGCCAGAGATGAAGACGACATCGGAGTTGAACACGACTCCGGCTCAGGCAACTCCCAAGGAAGCACGCCCGGCGGAACCTCGTTTCGACGGTGCGCTGTTGGCTGAGCGGACCAGGTTGCCGGACCACAAGATTCCTCCACCACCACGGATGCCGCAGCACGCAACACAGCAACACCCAACACGGACGCAATCTGCAGCTGACGTGAAACGGGTGAGAGCTGCAACCCAACCTGTTACACGACCAGGCACCACGGCAGATGCCGGCAAACACCAGCAGCCGAAGGCCCGTGCAACTTCGCCAGGGCTGGGATGGCGAAAGCCATTGATCGTGCTGGCGATGGCAGTGTTGGCGATGGCCTTACTGGTGGTGGCGTTGAAGCTGGGAGGAATCGGCGGATCTTCGACCGATTCTGACAGCTGGGATGTTGGGCCTCCGCCGGTTTGGCAACAAGAAACGCCGACCGTTGAGTTGCCCAAGATGGATACGCCAGAGCGGGATGCGGTGCCATCTCCACAGTCAACGGAGACGGCTGCTGAGGGCCTGTATCCTACGACCCAGGACCATGCGGTTGCGCAGGACCATGCAACTGCTCCGAGCCAGGCCGTCGAAACCGACGATTCGCTCACACCGCTGAATCAAGAAGAGCGCTCCGGGGAGACCGACACAGAAGTCCCAGGAGTGGCACGTTTGCAAGGGATTATCCAAAAGACCACGTTGGAAGCCAACCATGACGGTTCTCGATCGCGCCTTCATTAAAGCCTATCAAATTCGCCAGCCACAACCGGTGCCGGCCGCCGATGCAACCCCGGAAGTTGCGCCGCGCGCTGCCGTTGACCCTGCGATCTCCTTGAGTTGGAGCATCGACACGGCCAGCCTGGCGAACTCGACAGCCGAGTCAGGCGTTGCGCAAGATTCCTTGTCCACCCAGGTCAGCCTGATGCCGCCTGGGGACGAGGTGCCGACACTCAGCAAGAAACCTTCGGTGGTCCCCAGTCCTCACGTCAAGTCTTGGGCTACCGTCGCACCGGCCAGCAACAAGGCCCCCACAGAATCTCCAGCCGTGCGGATTGACGAGGTCCATCCGATGGCCGAAGCGCCCCACCTGGAAACGCTGCGCGTCCAACCGACAGCGGCGCCTGCCACGACTGCGGTGCCCGCGCCTGAGCATCAGGCGGAAGCAACCAACACGCCACCGGTTGCCCTGGCGACAGGTGTGCCAGCGGCGGCACCTGCCAACGCACCCACTGAGCAATTGTTGCCATCTGGTACTGGGGCACAGCCACATTACGAAGTGGACAAGATCCGTTGGCCGGAGGTTTGCAGCAACCTGTTGCAGTTGAGCCCCCAGGGCTTTGATGCGATGGCGGAACGTCTCTTTCAAGGACCTACCAAACATCCTGCGTGTCTCATCACCAGCCGGCATCGTGGCGAGGGGCGAAAGACGGTCATCTGCTGCCTGGCCCAACGCCTGGCCCAACAAGGTCGCAAAGTGTTGCTTGTCGACGCCGATTTCGGCAAAGCTGGACTGGCACATTCGCTGCGGTTGAGCCCTGTGGCTGGCTGGAATGATGTTCTTCAGAACCGTACCGCGATCGAAGAGTCGTTGATCCTCTCGCTGGCCGAAGCCGTCACGGTAATGCCGATGACACGCCCCCACGCGCAGGGCGAGATGGCTTTGATCTCTCTGATCGAACGAGTCCGTTTCCATTGGGACAATGTCTTGATTGATGCCGGACCTTGGGAAACCGAAGAAACGGCGGGTCGCGATAACTTTTGGCGACGCCTGACAGACGCCCGGGGGTTGATCGTTCGAGACGTTCGCAACACCGAGATTTCTGCAGTGATGCAGACGGGTCGCCACCTGGAAACCCTTGGCATCCGCAACTGGTCCATCACCGAGAACTTCTCCGGGATCGACTGATCGCGGCCTCGTTGGAATCACAACCCGAAGCGTCAGCGAGGAATTGTAGAACAGTTGTCCCCAACTGTTCGCCTGCAGAAACACCCGAGACGTTTTTCTTGGTTCGTGAACAGTTGAGACAAGTGTTCTACAAAAATGGTTCGAAGCCGTACCTCTGGCGAATTGAAATGTACGAATCCCACTGGCAGCTGTCGCAGAAGCCGTTTGAGCCCAACAGCGACGATCGTTTCTATTTCAACACGCCAGGCTTTGCAGCGGCGTTGATGAAACTCCGCTACGGCATCGAGAGCCACCGCGCGTTGGCAGCGCTCACTGGTCCATCAGGCGTCGGCAAGACACGCCTGACGCTCCGTCTGGAGCATGATCTCTCTGAGTCGTACCGTCCGGTGATTCACGTCCGTTGGCCCAACCTGGAATTGGGCGATCTGATCTCGCTGTTGGTCCAGGAGTGGGGCAACCAGACCGGCGAGTGGACGGCCGAGTCGGCCATCGAAATTTCCCTGGGCGAAGCCACAGCGCAGCTTGCGGAACTCGTACAAAAGAACGTTCAGGCGGGTCGCCATGGCCTGGTGGTTCTGGACGAAGCGGACTCTCTTGAGCAGGTTCCAACGTTGCTGGAACTGCTGCAAACGGAATCTGCCGAACCTGCCGCCACACTCCTGCTGGTTGGCCAGCCAACGCTCTTAACCCGCCTGAGTCGAGACGCTCAGTTGGTCAATCAATTGGATACCAGCGCCTTGGTCAAGGCCTTCTCGGCCGAAGAGACCGCAGCCTACGTGGAGCATCGGCTGTTGGCCGCCGGAGCTCCTTGGAACGTGTTCGAATCTCCCGAGGCACTCGACGCGCTCTTCGAACATACCGCTGGCGTGGCACGCCGGATCAACCGCTTGGCGGATATGGCACTCTTCGCTGGATTTGGCGAGGAAGCCACGTCCATCTCTCGCCCGTTGGTGGAATCTGTCGCGAACGAACTGACCGCTTCGTTTGCCTGACCTGCACGATTCGCTCCATGGATGGCGACCGCCGCCAGGCATCGTCACGGCTGGCGAATCGTCCCGGTCGATGGGGAATCTGTCCGTCCGACCCCCTTCTTGGGAGGCTGGGCATGCTGCCTAACTTGCCAATTTCCCAGCCCTACGGCAATACGCATCGTTGCGAGCGGAAAATTCGGCAGTTATAGTAAATTTGGCAGTTCGCCCGATCCGTAGGCTCTAGGTCCTTGGGGCCGCACCGATTTACCGACGTGAATGTCGCCACATGCTGCGCGGCACGATCCAAAGTAGCGAAGGCGAAGTGCCGCGTGCGCTCGACAATGCAGAACGGTTGTCCCAACGGTTCACGGACTAAGAGAAACGTTTCTATTTGAATAGTTTCCCCACTGTTCAGCACAAGTTGGAAAAGTAGTCGTCACGCTCTGCCGTGGCGACAACGCCTGTTATGCTTCCTCGCTGACGCTTCGGATTGAGATTGAAAAAGCGGTAGCCAATTAGTTCGAGTTGTAGCCCCTACCTGGGTTTGTTCATGTTCGTAAAATTGATTGTCGTTGGCGGACAAGCAAGCAGGCGCGGGGTCAAGCTGACTCTTCCGGCGTTTATTGGACGTAGTCGTGAAGCCGATTTGACCATCGGACATGCCAAGGTCAGCCGCAAACACTGCGAGCTCTACGAGTACGAGACTGCCTTGGCGGTCCGAGATAACAAGTCGCTCAACGGCACGTTGGTCAACGATCAAAAGATCACCGAAGCCGTGGTCAAGCCTGGCGATCTGTTGACCGTGGGTCCTCTCACCTTCGAAGTCCAGTACGAACACGACGGAGATTTCCCCACCCTCGGACATGCGGCCAGCGGAGGGGACGAGAGTGAGGAGGCCGCCTTCGACTTCCTTGCCGGCGATGATGATGACGACGGCGACGAGGTCCCCAACTTCGAGGCGACCGCTCCAAGTGCCGATCCAAGCGAAGACTTTGACCCCGGCTGGCTGGACGACGACGAAGAGGACTCAGGCCCTCAGGCCAAGCAAACCGGGTCAAGACCACCAGCAGCCAAGGCATCAAGCCCTGCGTCTGCCGCAGAAAAAGCTCCTGCGAAGAAGGCCCTGCAGAAGAAGAAGCCGAACGCTCAACCAGCCGCTTCTAAACCAGCAACCCGCAAGCCGAACGCCAAAAAACCGGCCAGCAAACCGGCTCCAACCAAACAGCCGGCGCCGGCTTCAACAGCCGCCCCGCGAACCACAGAATCCAAGAAACCAAAGGCCAAGAAGCCAAAGCCGAAAAAAGCCGGCGACGGGGCGTTCGGCAAGCGTCCTTCATTAATGGAAGCGGCCGGGTTTGACGAAGCCCCTACGATCGCGGCACCAGAACCGGAACGAGCCCGACGGGACCGCCAGCCCCGCCCCAGCGACGGTGCAGCTTCCGGTGGGAAGAAGAGTCCTTCCTCGTCGACCACTCCCCCTGGCAAACCGGTTCCCGCAGAAGCGGCCGCCAAGCAGCCGGTTGCCGCTGAGCCGAAACCCGCGGCTCCGGTGGAAGACTTGCCCGGCGGTATGGCAGACGCGTTGCCACTTGAGACGCTGCCACTTGAGACGCAGCCACTTGAGAACCGGACCCCAGAGGTCCCGCCTGAGTTGGACACTGCCGCACCGTCGGACTCCGATCTCGGTGAAATTTCCTGGGAGCCAAGCGAGACTGAACTCCCGGACGATGATGAGGAGTTTTTCGCCGCCGAGGCGATCGAGTCTGCGGACCAGCCTGAGATCGCAGATGTGGACACGGCTGCCAAAGACCCCACTGACAATGACGCGGTGGTCTCGGCAGAGCAGCAGGTCACGGTGGAAGAGTCCTCGAGCGAAGAACCTCCGGCACCCGCCACGACCGCAATCCTCTCCGGCGAGGCGGCCACGCAGCATCCGCTGCCAGGCGGTCATCGTCCAGATGCCGACGGCGACGATGACATTACCCTGGCGACCACGGATGCAGGAGAACTAGACCTCGACAAGTTCTCAGACGACGAAGAGATCTGGCCGCTCGAAGCCCCGCCGGCGGACGAACCACCCCAGGAAATGGAACGTCCGATTGAAGCCGCGGATCCGTCTCCTTCGCTGGATGAAAGTGAACCGGTATCAGCATCAGGCACGGCAGAGCATGCCATCGCCGATGACGCCGTGGACCTGGATGTTCCGACCACGGAATCGAGTGGACTGGATTTGAGCGACCTGGATTTGAGCGAGCTCGCGGTTGCTGAAGTCGGCGATCCGCAAGCAGCCGATCCTGCTGCCAATCCCGAGCCGACCGCGGAAACTCCGGAAGTGGCTGAGGGCACCAGCGTTGAAGATGTTGGTGTTGAAGATGTTGGTGTTGAAGATGTTGATGCTGAAGAAATTGAAGCTCAAAACGATGCCATCAACGAGATCGCCCCTGCAGCCGCAAGTACTGCACCTGACGACGTTGGAGAGGACGTTGAATCAGAAGACGAGGCACCTGCGTTCGATTTCGTTGAAGCGTCTGGCAATGACGATACTGCGGTTGACGATTCGGCCGCTTCCAGCCCAAGCGGCGAAGCGCCAGATTTCGAACTCCCTGTCGATCAGGCGACTTCACCGGCCACAGGCGACCAGTCCAGTCAACCGACTCCGGCAGGTACTTCAGGGGGCAAGTGGTGGTCTCCCAAGAGTTGGTTCGGATCCAAGAAGAAGTCATCTGATGGCGGTTCGAACAAACCGGCCGTAGCTGCTCTGCCGACGGCTGTTTCGGAACCGGTGAGTGATCCCGGCGAGGAGGAGATCGTGGAGTTTCCGATCGAAGACGCCACCGAGATTCTTCCACACGACACCGACTCCACGACCGAAGATCCGCAGTCGCTGGACGTTGTCCACGAGTCGCCACAGACGTTGTCGTTTGAGACTATGGAGTCGCCCGACGAAACTCCTTCCGAACTCTCTGACGACCTGGATTCTGACAACGTCGAATCTGGCGATTCCAAAGCAGAGAAGATGGGTCCGACATTTGAATTCCCAGGCGACGATGACGATTCCGAGGACCAAGATGCCGCAGAGCAGCGTGCTCGCGATGATGAGCAAGTTGAGCATGCCGAAGCGGAAGAGGGGGACGAAGCCCTGGGCGATTTCTTCAAACAGCTTCGTTTGGATGATTAGACATCTTATCGAAGAGAAGTCGTTCAATTGAGTCAAATTTCCAGCGGCCAGCAGGAAAGTAGTCAGCACGCTCCGTCGTGACGACCGCGGGGTGCCGGTTCGTTGGAAACATGACCGTTAATTCGAGATAATTCCTAAACGTAGAATATAGAGGAAACATGATGCTTAGTTCTGAGTTGGGCCGCCGCAAGTTCATGCAGACGTCGCTGGCCGCGGTAACCGCTGCGTCAGCCACCTGGCAGGCCTCGACCGCAGTGGCGGGTACGCCCAACGGATTCAAGAAGGCTGTCAAGATCAACATGGTCGGGGAGGGGAAGACGCTCCACGATAAGTTTCAGTTGGTCAAGGAACTTGGCTATGACGGGATCGAGCTCAACAGCCCTGGCCTGAACCGGGACGAAGCACTCAAGGCCCAAGACGCCACGGGTTTGCCGATTCATGGTTTGGTGGATTCGGCGCATTGGAAACAAACGCTCTCTGACGCAGACCCGGCCGTGCGTGCCGCCGGTGTCGCCGCTCTGGAGACCGCCGTCAAAGACGCCAAGGCCTTGGGAGCTACCACGGTATTGCTGGTTCCAGCCGTCGTGAACGATCAGGTTTCGTACGGTGACGCCTACACCCGATCGCAGGCTGAGATTCGCAAGGTGCTGCCGCTGGCAGAAGACCTCAACAACAAGATTGGGCTTGAGAACGTTTGGAACAACTTCTTGCTGAGCCCTGTCGAGACCGCCCGCTACATTGACGAGTTCGATTCCCCGATGATCGGCGCGTATTTCGATGTTGGCAATGTGGTCCGATACGGGTGGCCGGAACATTGGATCGAAGCGCTCAACAAACGGATCATCAAACTGGACATCAAGGAATACAGCCGCAAGTTGCAGAACGAGAAGGGGCCCCGGTCAGGCTTTGGGGTGGAACTGCTCGAAGGGGATTGCAACTGGCCGGTGGTGATGGCCGCGCTTGCCAAGATTGGTTATCAAGGTTGGGGAACCGCCGAAGTTCGCGGAGGAGATCGCAAACGCCTGGCCGACATTGCCGAGCGGATGGACCGGATCTTCGCTTCCTGACCGATGGCCGAACCAATCTTCGACTTGCCATGGATCCGGCGCCGAGGCCGCGCTCGGCGATTTGGTGTACTCGGACCAAGTCGACTCGACCAGCAGCCTCGCTCTGCGTTTGACTCGGGCGGACGAGCACCAACTGCCGCTGTTGGTACTCGCCCGCGAGCAGACAGCGGGGCGTGGCCGCGGCACCAACCGTTGGTGGTCAGGCGAGGGGGCGCTTACGTTCTCGCTCGTTCTCGACGGAACGCCGCTGGCACACTCTGACCAGATGTTGATGGTGCCGCTGGTGGTGGGTTGGGCGGTGTGTGATGCCGTGGAGCAGATGTTCCCAACACTTCACCTGCAGCTCAAGTGGCCCAACGATGTTTATCTGGATGACCGGAAGCTGGCCGGGATCTTGATCGAACGGCAAGGCCAACAGCAATCGCGTGATCATTGGCGTTGGGTTGAATGCCAACAATTCTCTCCTCGCAGCCCCTGACGAGTTGCAAGCCTCGGCCGCCGCGCTCATCGATCAGTTGCCAACTGCTTGCGATCTTTCTGAACTTCTGGTCGCGCTGCTCGGAGCGATCGATACGCTCTGGCGACAATTGGCATCTGGCGAAAGTACCGTGGCCGAGCGCTGGGCGCGGCGCTGCTGGCTCACAGGTCATACGGTAACCGTCACCCAGGCCACCGAGACTTACACCGGCCGTTGCTCAGGCATTGACCGCAGCGGAAGATTGCTGGTCCATGGCCCTGGCGGCCAGCGATCGTTTGTGAGTGGCACCGTTCGCCGCTCGTAGACTCAGGCAGATCCAGCCAACTAGAACCAACCTGGCAGGTGCCACCGAACGTTCACTCGAGTCGTTCAGGCAAGTCCTTGGGGATGACGAATCGCGATAACTGGCCGGACGTGTTGCGATCAAGCTCCGACCAGGATGCCAAGGGGAGTTCGATCACAGCCAGCGCCGCAGTCACCAGTTCAACCTGCTGACCGGTCAGGTGTTCGACCAGTTCTTCCAGGCCAGGGTTGTGGGCAACCACCATCTGGCTCCTGTGCCGATCGTCTTGCTGGGCGAGCGCGGCCAGCAGGTCACTCACACCTGCCAGGTACAAACTTGAATGCGTGACCAGATCGCCAGAAAAGTTGACCGTGGCAGCCAACAGGTCGGCAGTTGTCTTGGCCCGATGGGCCGTCGATGAGACGATGACATCCGGCAGCAGGTCTTCGTCTCGGAGATATTCCCCAAT
>CALOEH010000084.1:0-26837 GCA_942492195.1 uncultured Planctomycetia bacterium
CAGCGCTACCAGCAAGATGATCATCACCACGCCGAGAATATTGGCAGCGATCCGATCGACGTGCAAACACAGGCCAAGGTCTGACGTTACGTGGGACGAGGCTCGAAACAGAGCAAATTACCGCACCGAGTTTCGGCTGAGGCCTTGCCTTGAATAATGTAGAACGGATTGTCCCAACTGTTCACGAACGAAGAAGGATGTTCGGGTGCCACGGCACGGAAACAGCTGAGATACCTGTTCTGCACGCTTCCGCCGTCGCTTGGGCATAGCCGAATTGCTGGTTGATCGTCCCCATGCGCTCGAACATGCCTATGAGCACGGCACCCACACTATAACAATTCTCAGGTGTGAAGGTGCATTAGGCTATAACGGTTCGGTTGAATCCTGGACATCGCCGGAGGCCTCACGCGGCAGGACTTGTCCCTATTAGGAAAGCCCCGTCGAGATAGCCGGTGCTGTCACACGAAGGTCTTGGTTGGCGTGCCGAACACATCGAGCAGCGACACGAAGAGATTCGCCATGGGGTCTCTTTGGCGAACCGAAGATGCCGCCCGGTGTCCCGACCACCACCCTTGCCGGCTAGAATCGCTGGCAGGTCATGGTGCGAATGACGGTCCGAGTCGCTAATGCCAGAGCCGTAGAGCACCATGCAGTTGTCCAGCAGCGTGCCGTCCCCTTCTGGAATCGACTTGAGCCGGTTCAGCAGGTAGGCGTATTGCTCAAGGTGAAAACGATCAATCTTCTTGAGCTTGGCAACCTTGTCAGGGTTCTTGCCGTGATGCGAGAGCGTGTGGTGACCCTCAGGCACATCGAGCCAAGGATAGCTGCGGTTGCTGCCAGCCCGGGCTAGCATGAACGTAGAAATCCGCGTGACATCCGCCTGGAAGGCCAGTACCAGCAAGTCGCACATCAACCGGACATGTTCTGAGAATTCCTTGGGTGCCGAGTCTGGAAACTGCAATCCTTGTGCGGCAACAGGGGCTGTGGACTCGTTGGATTGCTCACTGCGGGCAATTCGCTGCTCAATCTCGCGCACACTGGTAAAGTACTCTTCCATCTTCCGCTGATCACTGTTGCCCAATTTGCTTTGCAAGCTGCGGGCGTCTTCCAGCACGAAATCAAGCACGCTGAGCCGATACTGCACTCGCTTAGCCCGCGAGCGTGCGTCCCCCTCTTTGGCCGCGTCGCCAAACAATCGTTCGAAGACCTGCCTGGGACTAACCTCCTGAGCAACCGGAGTATTGGGGCTCTTCCAAGAGATATTGGAGACGTAGGCGCAGCTATAGCCGGAGTCACAACGGCCTGTCATGCGACTGCGATCGCAGCCGATTTCGAGTGATGGCAACTTGGTCAAATGGCCAACCTTTTGCGCGGCAAACTGATCCACAGAAATGCCCAACCGGATGTCAGCTCCTGATGTCTTATATGGCTGCATCGAGGTCAAGAAGGCGGCCGAGCAGCGGGCGTGATCGCCAGGTCCGTCGCCGTTGGATCGGGCCTTGTCGTGGGTCAGCCCGCTGAGAACTAGCAAGTCATCTTTGAGGTGAGCCAGCGGCTGCATGGTGGGTGCAAGTTCGAACTTCCGCCCTTCTTGCTCGGGCGTCCAGTCTGACATGATCGCGCCGTTAGGCGTGAACACGTAGGCCATGCGCAGCGGCGGTTTGTCGGAGCCTGGGGCGGCATACAACGACCGGCTCGACATGGCCTCGAGCCACGGCAATGCCACGGCGGTTCCTAGTCCCTGCAAAACGGTTCGTCGAGAAATTGGAGGTGCCATCAGTTCTCTCCGTGCAAAACCTTAGGAGTGCTGCCAATCTGCGAAGCAAGGTGGGACCGACAAACTGCCAGTTGGGGTGAGGTTGCCAAGGCAACCTATCCACTGTTGGATCCATGTTATTTTATCGGTGGGTGCCGTTAATTGCTAGTCGAGAACGCGTCACATTGCGGGCAATGGGATGAAGACATAACGATTGAAACGGCTAGCGACGTAGGACCTCGGACCCATTGGAGCTTCCCGCTCTCACAGTCAGGAACCTCTCGACATGGCGCGGGGCGGCTACTTTCCCATTGCCAATCTTCTGCTCACAAAGAAGGTTGACATATGAATAGTTGTCATGTAATTTAATTGGTGAAACAGAGAGCAATCACCCCTACTTATTGCGGATAAAACTCCGGCGTGTCCAACAGCCAACTACAGAACGAACTCCGCAAGCGCAACCCGTTCGAATCACTCGAGCAGGAGGCGATGTTGAATCTCCTGCGGACGAGTGATCAGTTCCAGAACCGTTTCGGCCGGTTGTTTCGCCAGAATCGTTTGACGTCTTCGCAGTACAACATCCTCCGCATCTTGCGAGGTGAGGGAAAGCCGCTTCCGAGCCTGGAGATTGCGGACCGGATGATTCAGGTAGTGCCTGCCATCACCGGTTTGATTGACCGTTTGGAGAAGGGAAATCTGGTCAACCGGCGTCGCTGTCTTGAGGATCGCCGGGTGATCTACATTGAGATCACTGACAAGGCGCTCAAAGTACTTGCTGAGATGGACGAACCGGTGAATGCCTTGCATCAACAATTGCTAGGGCACCTCACCGAAAGCGAACTAACAGAACTCACCCGACTGCTGGAAAAAGCCAGGCTTCCTCTCTCGCCAGGGGAATGATCTCCCGCGTACCACCCAGCTGTTTTTTTTATCCAAATACACGACATGTAAACTATTTCCATACAGACAATCTGAAACCACGATCAGCAAAGGAGCGGGTCATGATCGAAATGCGCAAGGCCAACGACCGGGGACATTTTGACCACGGTTGGCTGGACTCTTATCACACGTTCTCGTTTGCCGGATATCGAGATCCCAAGCATACGAGATTTCGCGCGCTGCGCGTGATGAACGAAGACCGGATCTCGCCTGGTGGTGGGTTTGGGATGCATCCCCATGACAATATGGAGATTGTGACCTACGTGCTGGAGGGTGCCCTCGAGCATCAGGACTCGATGGGCAACGGCGAAGTCCTACGGCCAGGCGAGTTTCAGCGGATGTCCGCCCGCACCGGACTGACCCACAGCGAGTTCAATCCGTCGAAGACCGATCCGGTGCATCTGTATCAGATCTGGCTGTTCCCAGAGCGGCAAGGCTTGGAGCCAAGCTACGAGCAACGAGCGTTTCCGCCGGCCGAACGAAGCGGACAGTGGAGATTGGTTGCATCGCGCGATGCCAAAGATGGTTCGCTCTTGATCCAATCCGACGTAGACATCTTGCTGGCCTTGGCCGCACCAGGAGAAGAACTGACCTATCGCATTCCCTCTGGCCGGCACGTCTGGCTGCAAGTTCTGCGTGGCCAGGCAACGCTCAACGAGTTGCAGCTCGCCGCTGGCGACGGCATCGCGATGAGCTCCGAAAATCAACTCACGCTGCAGGCCCAAGAGAATGCAGAACTGCTGCTGTTCGACTTGGCCTGATCAAGCAAGGCATCGGTGGTAAGGACTCTTGCCCAACTGCTTACGGGCAAAGTCCGCCTCCTGAGTCACCACCATCGGATCCACCATCGGATCCACCATCGGATCCACCGTCAGATCCACCATCGGAACCACCGTCAGAACCGCCATCGGAACCACCGTCAGATCCGCCGCTTGATCCACCACTTGAACCTCCGTCGGAACCGCCACTTGAGCCGCCGTCCGAACCACTTCCAGAGCCATCGCTCCCACCGCCTGTGTTTCCGGAAGTGTGTTACGCACCACTGGTGTACGCGGAGGGGTTACCGACCATGGACACGGTTTCGCTGAGTTTCCGGTACGCGGATCCACCGAGAGAGTTGATCCCGATGATGACGGCGAGCCCGATGACTCCGAGAATGACGGCGACTTCGGTACTGCCGAGTCCGCGACGACGGTCGCATTTTTGCTGGGGCATGATTGTGGTTGCTCCTGAGTATGAATCGCAAGAACTGCCGCATGTTCAGGCGGCGGAGTGTAGAACAGTTGTCTCAACTGTTCACGAACCAAGCAGGATGTTTCTGACACCTCTACAGGTGAACAGCAGGGATAGCTGTATTGCACGCATTCAACTTGTGGTACGTCAGCGGCATTCCAAGGAAGACCAACGAAAACACGTGCCACGAAACCAATGTAGAACAGTTGTCTCAACTGTTCACGAACCAAGCAGGATGTTTCGGGTGCCACACTAAAGCTTGACTCAAATGGAACGACTTCGCTCCTATAAGGTATCTAGCTTCAAAACATGAGAAAAACGTCTCCAAAGTCTGGCACTTCGGCAGGGTTCGAAGTCGTACGCAGCACAACCGTGCCAAGCCGTGCCATTGATACATGGTGCCTCAGTTAGCGCGCGAACCGGTGAGCTATGTTTTCGCATGGATCGCTCAATCGCCAATCACGAACCCGCGCCTGATCGCAAAGACCTGTTGCTCTTGGGCACGGTCGCCGGTTTCTTCTTTGCCGCTCATGCGGTGGTGCAAGGAATGGACGGCAAGGCCACCAATCTGTTTTGGGCATGCCACAGCGGTGCGGCGTTGATCGCCTTGGGGCTATTGCTACAGAAGCCGTGGGTGAACGCCTGCGGCACGTTGATTCTCTTGGTAGGCTTGCCACTCTGGGCCATCAACCTTGTGGCCGGAGGTACGTTCTACCCCACCTCAATTCTCACGCACGTAGGAGGGCTGAGCTACGGGATCCTAGGTGCCAGACAAATGGGGCTTCCTCGCCGTAGCTGGCTGGCCGCTTTGGCATGTTTGCTGACCTTGCTGATTGCCTCGCTGGCGTTCACGCCTCCCGGTGATAACGTGAACTTGGTATTCAAAGCCTGGGGGCCTTGGGCACGGTTGTTCGGCAGCAGCACCTGGGGACATCTCTACCTGCTCGTGCTGCTTTGGGCGTTGGCTCTTCGTAGCGCTCAAACGTTGCTGAGTCTGATCTGCGAAGTAACGGAGCCCGGCACCTTCAGACTGCACGGCAATACCTGAGCCTGCGGTTCCAGCCAGCGCCAACCAGCAGTCCTTTGCCAATCGCAGATGGATTGCTTATACATTTGATAGTGGCCGCATTGGCAAACCTGCCACGGAGTCCTGGTTGTGCGGCGCTGTTGAATTAGTGTCCGCTACACAAAATTCCACGAACCAAACTCAGCTTGGCAGCGTACGCTAGCTGGGGAGAAGAGCGCAGCGGGATAGTTGTTGGTGGCCTGTCTGATGTGTTCCAGCATCGCAAAACTCTTGTTCGGATAAACAGTTATGAAAATCTGGATTCTCGCGTTCGTCGTAGCCGTGGCTGGGGTTGGAACAGGCGTTGGTCTGGCCGTCAACGAGTTGGGTACCCCGGAGAGTGGCGATATCTGGGACGCCCGAAAGCTGGTAACCAACGAAGAGTACGAGAAGATCCTGGACCAACGGGGAGGTCCCCGCCCCAAGGCGGTCATGCCAACCCTTGAGCATGACTTCGGAATCATGGAAGCCGGCAGCCGTGGAACCCACAGCTTTGTGGTGCGGAACGAAGGGAATGCTCCGCTGACGCTGAAGCATGGCAAGAATGACACCTCATGTGGTTGCACCATCGGAGAGCTGAGTCAGGATGTTGTGGCTCCAGGCGAAGAGGCCACCATTACCCTGCATTGGGACGTCCGTGGCGACGGGGCTACCCGGCAGTGGGGGAAACTGCACACCAACGATCCCTTGTATCCTCAGTTCACGCTCAACGTCTCCGGCATCGTCAGGGCACCCGCCAAGATCGTGCCAGCCAAGCTCACCTTCCCAGAGCTCGACTCCGATGTGATCCACGAAGAGAAGTTCAAGGTGCTGGTCTACCACACGGACAAGCTGGAAATCCCGCAGTACTTGATGCTGAACCCCGACCTGGGGGCCTTCTTTCAAGCGAAATTTGAGCCGATGACAGCAGAGGAAGCAGCCGCCGAGGACGCCCTGTGTGCGTTCCACGGCACGTTGAGCATAAAACCCGGCTTGCCCCAGGGTCCGTTTCAACAGACAATTCGATTGGTAACCGTGCCTGACCTCAATACCCCGATCGAAATGGTCATCACCGGCAACGGCGGTGGCGAAAGCCAGATGTTGGTCGTGGGGCGTGGCTGGGATTCCAAAAACGAAAGACTCCACCTGGGGACCATCAGCAGCTCTGAAGGACTGACCCGAAAGATGGATGTGCTGCTCCGTGGCGAAGGGCACGCGGACACCAAGCTCACCATTGGCAAAGTCACTCCGGCAGGTCTGAAGGTCACCTTGGGCGAACCCATCACCTTGGGAAAAGGAATCGCCGTGCGATTCCCGCTGACCATTGAAATTCCCGTTGGCTCCAAGTCAATGACCTACCCCGGAGTAACCGGGGATGACGTAGGAAACATCCTGGTGAAATCGTCCAACCCAGGCTATCCGGACATGAATATCCCTCTGGTGTTTAACGTCACCCGGTGACGTCTCGGGTGGCTCGCCAGAGCCATTCGACGCAACGACAACCGTCGCGACTCACCTGCACGGAGGCAGGACCTTGAACGAGAAGGAACGTCTCATGAATCGTCGGCTCTCTGCCATCTTTGTGGTGAGTTTGCTCGCCAGCGTAAGCTGGGGTTGCTCTCAGTCCGAGACACCACCGAAGCCGAACAAGCCTCCCACGGTGGCCACAGGGCAAGATTCGCCAGCCACGCCGGCTGACAATCCGCCCGTGCCCGGCTCCAGCGAACCAGGCTCCAGTGCCCCAGACCCCAAACCGGCCCTGCCGGCGACCGATCCTCCGGTGGCAGAGCCAGACGCTCCGCCAACTTCGCCAGAAGCTCCTCAAGACGACGTTCCGGTTGCCCCGCAAGTGACGCCGGTTCATCAGGCAGATACACCTGCTGATCCAGCAACCCCCGGCGACGAGCCCGCCTCGCCGCCCCGTTATTCGGTCTCCAAGAAGGAACCGCTCGACCCGATCGAAGCGAACGGCAAAATCTTCGAAGGCTGGCCGAAACCCCGTTTGGCCATCGTGATGTCTGGCGAGCAGAATGGATATCTTGAGCCCTGCGGATGCGCCGGCCTGGAGAATCAGAAGGGGGGCCTGGGAAGAAGGTTCTCTTGTATCAAACAGATGCGTGACCAGGGCTGGCCCGTTGTGGCCGTGGACCTGGGCAACTTGATTCGCCGCTTCGGCAAACAAGCCGAGATCAAGTATCAAACCTCGGTCAGTGCCTATCGAGCCATGGGGTACGACGCCATCGGGTTCGGCCCTGACGACCTCCGGCTCCCGGTCGACTCGCTACTCAACGAAGTGGCCGATGAGACCTCAGGCCTTGCGTCCTGCAATATCAGCCTGTTGGCTGCTGACTCAGGCTTTCCCGCCAGGTTTAAGATCGTCGAGCGGTCGGGGCTCCAAGTCGGTATCACGTCCATTCTGGGAGAAGCTCATCGTGCCGATGTTCGCAACGAGTCCATCCCGACCATGCCAGCAGCCGAGGGGCTCAAGCAAGTCCTGCCTGACCTGAAAGAATGCGACATCCGCATCTTGCTGAGTTTCGGAACGATGCAAGAAGCCAGGGACTTGGCCAAACAGTTCCCGGAGTTCGACATCATCGTCTCGGCAGGAGGTGCCGAGATGCCGCCGGCAGAGCCTGAGAAACTCAAGAACTCGAAAACCCTGATCGTCGAGGTGGGGCACAAAGGAATGTACCTCAGCGTGTTGGGCGTCTACGACTCCACCGAAACTCCTTGGCGCTTTCAACGGGTGCCGGTGGATTCACGATTCGAAGATGCCGGAAACATCCGTCTGAAGATGGCCGCCATGCAGATTCAATTCGAAGAGCTAGGCTGGCAAGGTCTCGAACTGCGTGAGGTCAGCCACCCCAGCGGCCACTCGTTTGTGGGCTCTCAGAAGTGCGGTGACTGCCACACCAAAGCCTTTGAGATTTGGGAACATACCCCCCACGCACACGCCACGGAGACTCTGGTCAAACTCGAACCGCACCGGCAGTTCGACCCTGAGTGCATCAGTTGCCACGTCACCGGCTGGGAACCACAACGATACTTCCCCTTCAAGAGCGGTTTCCAATCGCTCGAAAAGACTCCCTTGCTGCACGGCAACGGCTGCGAAAATTGCCACGGTCCTGGATCCCGCCACGTGGCGATTGAAGAATTCGACATCGAAGTCAGCGACGACGAACGGGACAAGGTGCGCGGAGAAATGCGGCTGACGCTCAAAAAAGACGAAGAGGGCAAGGAGCGCAACGGTGACGCCTGCATGAAATGCCACGACCTGGACAACAGCCCCGAATTCATCAAGCAAGGGTTCGACGCCTACTGGCCTGCCATCATGCACAAAGGCAAGGACTGACAGGAATTCGCCTCGAGTGCTCGAAACCTTCGGCTCCCCGGTCTCCGTTGTCTCCTGCGACGCCTGCTATTCCACGCTTTCTTGATGATCCGTCGACATCTTGTAATCTAACGTGAATTGATGCTGGTCGCGATCCGGAACGATCTTGGTTGCTTCGCAGAGCTTTCCCTTGATCGGATCCCAGGTTCGCACTTCGATTAGATTCTTCGTTGGCACAAAACGCATCACACGCAGACCGTGCACGCCGTAGTCCGACAGTAACTCGTGGATGATGTTGCCGTGATCGGCAACGGAACGCTGTCGCAGAGCCTGCGTTCGGCTTTGATCACCGCAGCAGATCATGAACAGGTTTTTGTGCCTGTGGAAACACTTGTCCCACATTTGTTGTGGCGTGTTGCCACGGCTGCCGTGACGTTTAGTCCATTTCATGCGGCCCTTGACGGCGTCGAAGAAATCTCGTGATGTCTTCGGCAATTCAAGTGGACCAAGGCCCATATGTGTGGTGATGATGGCGCGGCGGTTCGAGTGTTTCTGCAATTCTGAGTTGGCCCATTCGAGTACGTCGTCAGGAGCGTTGCATTCCAGATGCAGCGCGACGAACTTCATGCTCGACGCCTCGAACAACTGCACGCTGTTGGCGTTGTTCCCCGATATGGCTGGTTTTCCAGCAGGACTGACGAAACACCCGCCGTACCAGTCGAAGCCCTCGAACCGTGACTTGGGAAACACTTCCTGAAATAGTGATGAGTCCCCCGAACCGGTCATGTCATGGTTGCCGACCGAGATTCCGTACGGCACGGATCCATGCAGTTTGTCCATGCAACGCCGAGCGACCGCCCATTGCTCGCGGTTGTTCTTGTCAACGATGTCACCCACATGGCTGACGAAGACGATCCGCTGCCGTTTCAAGTTTGCGGAGATCCAGTCCGTCCACGCATCGAACGTGGGGTTCGTCACCGGGTATTGACTTTCCGGTCCTGCCTCGGTGCCGGTGCCTTTGTAATGCTGCGTATCGGGAATGACGACAATGCTGAACGTCCCTTGGGGAGCCGCCGACAGTTCATCGGCCCGTGACTGATTTGTGGTGGTCAGAAGCGCAAGCACAGTGCAGAGGAGACACAGCACGACAGTTCGAGTTCCTTGGACCTTGCAATTCAACAGTTTCATTTCGGCTCCGTTGTCATAAATTGAAACGAATGCAAATCGGCGTCTCTCAAGAAGGGCGAGGCGGCCGCAGGCGAAAACAATGCTACCGGATAGTTATTCAAACAACATCTATCAATACCCTGGGATGCCGAACAGGCCCAGGCGGTTCGGGTCGCGATGCTCCCGCTCTCCCGCCCTGCACCAGGCGAACTCTGAATAGAATGCACGAAAAGAACATGAATGTGAGGATTACCGACTGGCAGGTTGCATCAGCCTTTGCTCATTGAGCGAGAAGCGGTCGCATTAAGAATACTTGCATCGAGCCCTATCGTCGGCTCGAGCGACGGCCACAGTTGCCGGCGCCAAGCGAAGCGGATGTGTCGAGATGCAGCTGCTACAAGCAAAACAAGGCTGCAACCAACTCGCAGAACCCCGACCGTGACCAATCGTGCCAGCCAATGCTCCACCACATTCACCACAACCAAAACAGCCCAAAAATCGGCATCAAAAGCCGACCCGATAAAAACATGTACCTGAACCGGGTTGACAGCCCAAACTCTTTCAGGGATGGGCCACCCCGCGAAGCTGGTGCGGCAGAAGCGGAACGAAGGTGTTGATCAGCCATCACCTACTTCAATATCTTCATGTGGTAAACCGCCATCCCAATGGCCCAAAAGAATGCATCACTGATTTCCTGTCGAGTGATGTTATTGCCTTCGATAAAGCTCTTGAATTCGGTATTGAATGTTAGGTGGTCTGCAAGTGATTCGAGAGTCTTGCGATGCGAGCATGGAGTGCGTTCATCGACACAGTTTGCGATATCCAGAAGCATGTTGATACAACCCAACGGGTCACCATTCTCTACTTCGTCTTCTTCGCAAAGAACATAAATCGCTTCGGCAATATCGAAAACTGCGTCAAGTTCTTCTGGAGTCGCCCCAAACCGTGTTCTATCTAAATCGCTTAGTGCGAGTGCAGCGTCAGCTAACTCCGGCTTAGCAAAGACAATAGGTTGACCACTGCACGTAATGGGATGTTCGCCTTCTATGTAGATTGTGTAAAGCTGCGGATCGAAGATATCCGGCTCTATCCGAAAACCAATGAGATACAGATTATTTGTTGACAAATCGCTCATTCTTACACTCGCACATGTCTATGGATCGATGAAATGGCGATCACCCCACTTCTTGATCTTGTTGAACTCCGAATTTGCACCAGTTGAATAGTTGCCTGCTCCATACCTATTGTCAGCAACCGGTTTGCAGAGTCTTTACCGGACTCACCGGCGAATGGGACTTCTCCTTTCGTCCATGATGGCACATCTGTCGCCCCCGCCTTGCCTTTCGCACCGGGCTTCGATTTCTTCCTGGCCATCATTACTGCATCGGAATCACCATATTTGGCCTTAGTGTCTCGGAGGCGTTGCCTAGCAAGAGTAGGGTACGCTGTGCGTACCATTCACTCACTCACTCGCGCAATCAGGTACGCACAGCGTACCCTACTCAGCTCTATTTGGATAGCAGTGTCGTGAATGGCGGTAGTCGCAGTATGCTCTTGCGTGAAGCGGCTCACGAGCTAGTGCATGCAGAACATTTTGCAAAGGCGGTCGCCCGTCATGGAGGCGATGTCTCCGCTGCTCGTCGGGCATTCCAAAGCCAAAGCACAATGAGTTATCGCTATGCAGTTGACGAAGTAGTTGCTGAAACACTCGCTCAACGAAGAATGTCCAGCTATTTGGGTAGACTATCGGATTCGACTCTCGAATGGTCGAATCGATATATTCAGGACTGGCGAACACGAGTTCACATTCGTCGGCCAGCAAGATAGCAAGATAAGGACAACAGAAAATGCAAATGTTCCCAGAACAATTGGCTCTCATCAATCTTCGAGGCGAGGTGCATCCCTCTGAGCGTGAGTACATGACAAAAGAAGAAGCTTTTCAGATGCTCAGGGAAACATGTGACGAAGACTTCGGCGAAGATATTGACAAATGGGAAGCGTGGGTGGAGCGTAAGTACGCTGCTGTTCCAAAGAAGGAGGAATGCGATTAAGCCTTCAGCTTCTGCATTACGATCTTCGCAGGCTGTGCCGGTTTGAACGGTTGCAGCGGTACGCACAGCGTACCCTACTCAGCTGCGTCGGATTGCAAAGCTTAGGCTTCCCGGGCAGCGAGGCGACGCGAGCAGAGCTTTCGGCACCGTCTCAATCAATCAAAATCCGACGTTGAGCCGCCACTCCGCCATGAACGCCTCGAGAGAGATTTGCGTTCGAGTCGAAGATTTGTCAAGATAACTTTCGGGTTCTGCGGCGTTGCCGAGTCGGAAGGCTCGAAATTCAAACGGGAAATCCCGGTTAGACTCACTCTTCAGGAGGTGTGTAATGTCTCGCAGGTATTTTGAACTCAGCGTTGCCGGCTTGCTAACGTGCGGCTGGTTCTTTTTGAGTGGTTGCAGCTCGGAGTCGCCCACGACTCCTGTTGCAGAGAGTTCTTCAGGAACCAAACCCGCCACACCTTCCCCGGGTCCGCCGCCGAAGGCGATCACGGATAACCCCTTCGCAATCAATTCGGCGAAGCCAGACGCGCCACCGATCCCAGCGCATGAGGATCCGCCGTCGACAACACAGAACGACGCCCCCCCGTCGGCGGTTGCTGACCCTGCCAGCACGAATCCCAGTGCCTCGGTCGACAATCAGCCCGCGTCTCGTGGTGGCAACGAGTCCGCAGCCACGGACCAGGGATATGTGCACGACGGTAATTGGACATCCACAAAGCATAGCTCCCGCAATAAGGTACGCACAGCGTACCCTACTCAGCTACGGCCACTACATATTAAAGCCCCAACGACCGTCATCGCCCTTGGTTAACATGAGCCTGAATTGTTCTCCTTTGTAAATTGCCTCGGTTCCTTCGGAATTGATTTCTGGAGCTATGCTTCTTGCCTTTTCAATCATCGTCATGAAACGAGTCTTGAGCTTGCCTTCAAATTCAGAAACCATTTTTTTCAAGTCAGTCTCTTTAAATCGGCCACGCTCCGCATATCGTTCGTAAACTAATGTTTCGAAGTCGCCGTTTTTTACCAAGTCTGCCATTGCATCGAGTGCCTGGGCAGGTGTTTCGGAACTGTGTTTGCCAGAAACATTTGCAGTCGTTGACTCCGCAGGTTTAGCTGATGGTTCGGGCTCAGTGTCAGCTTTAGCACTCACGTTGGGCGCCACGTCATTTGTTGATGGAGTTTTGGGAGTGGATGGTTCAGGCGTACCGCAACCGATTGCGGAAACGACAAGAACACAGGTGAGGATTCGTAGTGTTAGCATGAGATTCATTCTTTGTGTAGGCGGAAAACGTCTGCCGCAACCGCGGGATGGCCCAGGTTGCTCGCCAACCTGGATATACAAGAGGCGTCCCCAATCGAGGTGTCGCGGAGGTAGGAAATCACCCAATGGTACTTAAGGTTCTTGCATGGGCAAATCACTGGCAGCCTTTGGTGGTGACGTTGCCCTGACAGTCGTAGTGTAGCGTGGAAGTGTTTCGAGGTCATTCTCCGTGCGCGGTGCCCGGATGTCCTGTAGACCCAGGTCGACGAGCGACACTCCGGTCATTGGGCGCGCAACTTGGCGAAACGTACATCGATCCGTGATTGAGGGAATGGCGATGGAAGGTTGGCAACATCATTTCCAGAACGTAATGGCTGATGGCGAAATCTGTTTTGACGGCGGCGACTTTGAAGGCGCACGCCAGCTGTATCAGGAAGCGTTCAAGCTGATTCCTGAACCCAAGCGCGAGTTCGCTGAATCAACGCAGGCGATTGGAGCGTTGGCCGATTGCTTCTACTTCCTTGAGGACTTCGAGAAGGCTAAAGCCGCACTGGACGACATTCTTCTCTGTCCCGGTGCGGCAGCTAATCCTTTCATTCGTTTGCGGCGTGGCCAGGTGTTTCACCGAACGGGCGATACTGAGAAGGCACGCGCAGAATTGACGACAGCATATCTCAATGGCGGAACAGACGTATTCAAAGACGAAGAAGAATACCTTGAACTGATTTCGGACGTGGTTTCAGGACTTCCGAAACAGTGAATCACTTTGTCGGCTTCTGCATCTTCCCTCCGTGTGAAGTACAAGTTCTTCGTCCTCTCCGTTGCACCAATTATGTAAAAGCACATCCCAGTCGCCTTGCAGCGGCGAAGTACGTTCGATGTTCCGAGACTTGCAGGGCTTTGAAGTCGCAAGAACTCACGGTTGGCGTATCGCCTCGGCCACGCAGACTCTTGGCCACGGCGATCGTGCTGTTGTAACTGATCCGACGCGGAATGGCCTTGAAGAACTCGAAGGTTCGACGGTGCCCTTGTTAAACTTAGTTCCCGGTTGGCAAGGGAATCCGGACGCCTTCCTTTTTGAGATTCTCCCGCACGTCCTGGAATCTCTGGTAGCCGGAAATGGTGATCGGTCCGGTGTAGACTTCGCTCTGAAGCTTGCGCGGTGGGTACTCGATGTAGGTCTTCATTAACGCATTGATGGACTCATTGAACGTAACCAGTGTCCAAGTGCGCTCGGTGTAGTTGTTCATGAAGATGTCGTAGCGCTCCTGGGGGTCTTGCCAGAGGTCGAAAATTTGTGGCACCGTGGCGACGTACTTGTTGGGGCCCTTCCAACCCAAGTTGGAATCGACGGCCAGCCCACCGGTTGCCTGCCCATCGTCGCCACGCAGGTTGAAGACGGCTTTGTAGTTGCCAACTCGGGCCGCTCCGGGTGTCAGTTCGTTCTCGGTGAAATAGAACCACGATTTACGTGCTGATTTTCCCTTGTTGGTGAGCACAGGAGTCATGTCGTAGCTGTCGAAGTAGATCGGCTGACCCTCGCGGTCTTTTTCTGGTAGCTTGATCCCCGCCACGGAAGCAAATGTGGCCATCAGATCCAAGCCTCCGACAATATCATGGTTCCGAACCCCTTCCTTGATGTTGCCAGGCCAAACGGCAATCGCAGGCACACGATTGCCAGTCGTGTAGACCACCAGGGTATTCTTGTCCAAGCCGAGCTGGCGCAGTTTGTTCATGACGTTGCCGATGCGCGTATCCAATTCGACGACCGAATCGGCGTACTTCGTCTTGGAGAGCGATTTGTGCTCGAACTCGGGCGCTGGCAGGTTGGGCTGATGAACCTTCATGAAGTTGATGTTGATGAAGAACGGCTGGCCTGGATTCTTCGCGGCATCTTCCAGGAACTTCATGCCGGACTGCTCGACGTACTTATCCATATAAGGAAGCCAACGACTCCCTTGTCTGGCGTGTCGACATATTGACCGTTCACCTTCCAGTCCTGCTTTGCCTCTTCGCCGGCGTTGCCTGACAGCGAACCCTTGGTTACGCGGTCAAACATCTCGCGCAGCTTCGGGTCCATATCAGGGAACCAGGTCGGGTCGCCGTAGGTGTAGGCGTTACAGTGATAGAGGAAGCAGTGCTCCATCACGTCGTAGCCTTGTGCATTGGGCAACGCGTAGTCGGCCTCGCCCAGATGCCATTTGCCGGTGAAATAGGTCTTGTATCCGGCCGTCTTCAGAACCGAGCCGAGCGTCCATTCTGCCTTGGGCAACCCGCCTCCCTGTCCCTGGAAGGCAACGGTTGTCATGCCGCTGCGGTTGGGAATGCGGCCCGTCTGCATGGCAGCGCGGCCTGGCGTGCAACTGGGCTGGGCGTAGAACGAAAAGAATGTCATCCCCTCGCTTGCCAACCGATCAATGTTGGGCGTCGGCATGCCGCGCCCTTCGCCGCCGCCATAGGGGCCTAGGTCGCCGTAGCCGGTATCATCAGAGACGATGAACAAGATATTGGGCTTGTCCGCCGCTGAGGCGATTGAACCGAGTAACAATACGCCACAGAGAGCGAGCATTATCGGGGTATGATGGATTCTCATTGTTGCTTTCCTTGGATGTTTTTTTTTGAATTGGGAAGTGCTGTTGAGAGTGTTCAATCTATTAATTCAAAGTCCGTCAGCTGAATCGTCCTGTCGAAGTACGTTTGCAGCGGTGGTTACAGTCTAAAGTAGATCAACCAGCCGTCGTCGTCCACAGTCTTCATAAAAGTCGACGCATACCCCTTCGGGGTAGTAGGGCCAACGTAGAGATCGACGGAGACGTCCCTGCGATTTAGATCTTTCAGCCGGCTGTCGAGGTTGGCGACCGAAAGGTACCCTCGCCGTTTTCGTAAAGGCGGCGGGTGTTCTCGCTGTAGAGAGTGAGCGCCCCGAAACTGGCCGACGGGCACGTCCTTGGGGACGTGTAAGCGATAGAGATTGTCAGCCCTCAGAAGGTTTCCGGCACCGTCGCATTTGGTCGTCAAGTAGACCTGCCCCTGGTGGCCGCTTCGTAGAACCACGTGGCCTGTTCGTCCAGTTCCACCTTCGTTTCGGTTTCCTGGGAAATTGAACGATCGAAGCTTTTATACCACGGTGTGCCCGTCCAATATGGCTCGGTGTATCGCGGAATGATTTGAAGATTCCGTGTCAGCGAGAATCTATTACCTTTGACGATGCCTAACGGCTCAAGCATGGCCATCCGCGCGGGTTGGCCCATCCCTGAAAGAGCTTGGGCTGTCAACCTGGACAGGAGCGCGCTCGCGTCGCGGCAATACGTTCAGGATTGCCATGCCGCGACGCCCAGCTTCCGCCGGCGAAACGAAAACTTCGCGCCGTTGGATGCTGAAAACTTGGAGCAAGTTGCTTGCGCCCTACGGGGCGAGTTGCTTACGCCCTAGGGGGCGGTGGTCAGCAACGGTTCGCGACGGTCCGAGCGAGGATTGAATGCCACGCTGGTCGCTGGAGCAACCTCTGGGGTTTCGAGCACTTCGGTGCGCCCTAGTGTGTGCATCAGTTGCTCGGCCAAAAGATCAATGTTGGGCTCACTGAGCGAGTAGAAATTGTGCTTGCCTTCCCGGCGTACGGTGACGAGTCCGGCCTCGCGGAGCAGGCCCAGGTGATGGCTCACTGCCGGCTGGCTTTGCCCTAGGCGTTGCTGCAGCGCACTGACATGCAATTCCGCGTCTCCTCGGAGATATCCCAAAATCCGCAGACGCGTGGCGTCACCCAACAGTTTGAACTGTCGAGCCAACTTCTCTTCGGTACCCGAGCTCGGCGTTACAGCCGCTGCCCCTTCGGTTAAAGAGACCATTGGTCACAAACTCCCTAGCAAAGAACAAAACGAGCAAGAACAAAACGGGGAACACTGAACCATTCGGTCACCGGGTATTCACAGAGTGAGCAAATCGCCCGCTCAATGAACACTTCAATGAACCACTTTGGTGATTACAAATGATCGAACATGACCACTTGTGTCTGTTTCGATCATTCGATGTTGTTATTTGATCCGGTTCCTGACCGTAAATCAAGACTCATTTTGATGAAAGAAGTTCGCGCCCTTCTTCGTTTGTACCGTTGACGAGGCTGAATCGTGTGGCATAATTGCCCCTCTAGGCATTCCGGGGGGCCCTGGTTTGGGCGCACAACGATTGCAAGACGCAGAAAGAGCGCCCAAGCATGAGCGAATTTGATCGAAATCGAGGTGTCTGTATGATTCAGGCTGCGCGGCATGATCAGATATTGCGATATCTGACCGATCACGATTTACTCACCGTTGATGAGGCTGCCGAACGCTTTGGTTCGAGTCCTGCTACCGTGCGGAGGGACTTTAACCATTTGGCGGAGAAGAACCTCGTGCTGCGTGTACGGGGAGGGGTGAAGTTGGCCAGTGGGAGCAGCATTGTTCCCTACACCCAGCGAGAAACGCAGCTTTCTGCCGAAAAGAAAGCCATCGCCGCGGCCGCTGCGAGACTGCTCGAGCCGCACCAGGTGGTCATTGTTGATGGCGGAACCACGACCACCCACCTCACGGCTTGCCTGCCGAGTTTCCCCCTCCATTTGATTACCAACTCCATTCATCTTGCCACCGAACTGGATGACGATCAGGCGGACCGCAGCAACATCGAGGTATTTTTGACCGGAGGGTTCCTTTATCCCAAGTCAGGGTTGCTATTGGGACCTGGTGCCCAATCGACGCTGTCGCAGTACCATGCGGATTGGGCCATCTTGTCGGTGGGGGGAATCAACGCCCAAGGGGTTTCGAATACCAACGAACTCATCGGTGAGTTGGAACGAGTCATGATCGCCAACGCCCGACGTGTGGCCGTGCTGGCGGACCACAGCAAGATTGACCATCGGGCCATGTGCCAGGTGTGTACGTTGGCAGACATTGATTTGCTGATTACCGATGAGCACACAGAGAGTCAGGTTGCTCTGAACGCGATTAGGGCTCGCGGCGTGGAAGTGGTTGAAGTGGAATTGACGCCCACGGCATGATCCGCTGATCCCGGCCACTGAGGGGCAGCCATGACGCCCAGTTCTGCATCTTCATCCGCTGGCACAAGATCGGGTGGCCGCCGGTGGTGGAGAGTTCTCTTAATCCTCTTGCTGAGCGCAATGGCCCTGCGAGGAGCACTATACGTTATGGCAGACTCGCCCCAGAACTTAGGTTTGCAAGGTGGCCGTCTCGCACCCTGTCCAAACTCTCCCAACTGTGTTTGCAGCCAAGACGTTTCGGAAGGCCACGCCATCGAACCGCTGCATTTCAGTGAGCCTGCCGAGGCTGCCTGGCAGCGTTTGCAGAAAGTGGTTGAGAGGCAACCACGGACCAAGACGGTAACGGTCACCGATCAATACCTGCACGTGCAGTTCACCTCGCTAATGCTGCGTTTCGTAGACGATGTGGAGTTTCTGCTGGACCCGGCCACGCAGGTCATTCACTTCCGATCCGCCTCGCGCACTGGACACTCAGACCTGGGGGTCAATCGTCGCCGGATGGAGAAAATTCGCAGCGAGTTTGAGAACGCCAGTCGCTAGCAACGTTGCACTGGCAGAGTTGCTACCAGCCGGATGGTTCCTGCTGAACGTTGGATCATCTGGACCAGAAAACTCACGGACCTACGCCTGACGCCTGAAGCCTGAAGGACGAAAGTTGGCGGAAGTGTGGCCTAGACGGTACAATTGCCTGGACGTTGGCCACCTCTGCAAAACAGCTATTGGTAACCGATGATCAAGTCGTGGTGCTTTCGTCTCTGCGCGTTGCTGGTTCTGTTGCCTTCGATGGCAAACGGACAAAGCTACGAAACCCATCTGCGTCCATTCCTCACCAAATATTGCGTGAGTTGCCACGGTCCAGACGAACAGAAGGCTGATTTGCGTCTGGACACCTTAGACCCAGACATCGTTCGCGGGACTCGCACGGAGATGTGGCAAGAGGTGCTTGACCGCATCAACTTGGGCGAGATGCCCCCCAAGGACGCGCCGGCTCAGCCGAATCCATCGGAACGGCAAGTCATGGTGGATGCACTCACGTCATCGCTTCGCCAAGCCATGGAAGTCGAGCGATCCACAGGTGGCCGAAACGTCCTGCGTCGCCTCACGGCCTACGAATACAACAACACGCTGCGCGACCTTCTTCTGCTCGACTTGCAATACGCTGCGGATCTCCCTCCGGAAGGCAACGCCAAAGAGGGTTTCAAGAATAACAGCAGCGTTCTCGGAACCTCGGCATTGCACATCGAGTACTTCGAGCGGATTGCCCGATCCGCGTTGGAGAAGATCATCCTGGTTCCACAGCAGCAGCCGGCTCCCTACTACGTGCGCATCGAACCGGAGTTGGCGTTCAAAGCTGTCGCCAAGAATCCCACTGCGAAACCGAAGAAGCGGGGCAAGAGAACAGGTGAGGGCTTCAGCCCCACCGGCCAACATTTTCGCTCAGGCAACCAGGCCAGAGCGCCGCTTTTCCGGCTAGAGCATGGCGAACCGTCGGACCATGGAATCCTATTGGCCGGAAACCGCCCCGGTGATCGCGTCGCAGATCCGTTCGAACCTGATCGGAAAATCGGAGGAGCAGGAGGCGATGGGCGTTCGGGATACCAGCCTGAATTTCGCGTTGAGATGTACGAAGTCCCATACGATGCGCCGGTTCTTGTTCGGATTCGGTGCTCGGCCATACCAGGGAAAGGAGGCACCTTTCCCCGGCTCTCGTTCGAACTCGGCTCATTCCGCGGTGCCGGAGTCTCCGATCAAAAAGAGGCCGCGAATTCAGAAATCGACTCGACCGAACCGAAGGTGTACGAGTTTGTCGTCCAGGGAGATAACTTCCCGTTCCAGTCGAACAAGCCCAGTCGCCCCTCCTATTTCAGGATCTTCAATGACTTTCGACGAGGCACCAGCCAGCTCACCTACGAGGAACTTCCTAAGCTGAATATTGATTGGGTGGAGATCACCAGCAACCATTACGAGACTTGGCCCTCACCGCCAAGGCAAGCCATCCTCTTCGAATCTGACAATGTGGAAGACGAAGAGCTGTACGCTCGCGAAGTCGTTGCGAAGTTCATGGAAAGGGCTTACCGCCGACCCGTCTCGCGTGACGAAGTGGACCGAAAGCTCGCACTCTTCCAAAGGCTAAGAGACCAGGAGAGCTCGTTCGAAACCACGATCATCTCGACCCTCACTGCCGTGCTTTGCTCTTCGAACTTCCTCTTGCTCTCTGAGCCTGCCGAGGAGTTCGTGGACGAAGCATCGACCGTCAATCGGCGCCGTCTGAACGACTATGAGCTGGCTTCGCGGCTCTCGTACTTCCTGTGGAGTTCGATGCCTGATGCAACTCTTTTCGACCTGGCATCGAAGCAGCAACTGCACGAGCCTGCGGTGTTGCTGGCCCAGGTGCGGCGAATGATCGCCGATCCAAAATCTCGCGGCTTCTCCCAGAATTTCACCTCTCAATGGCTCGACCTGGGGGGAGTTCGCAGGCTTGCGGTCAACCCTGAGTACTTTGAGTTCGAAGAAAGAACGAAAGATCTATTCGAAGAAGAGTCCATTCAGTTCGTGCAGCACGTCATGCAGCAGAACCTGAGCATCTCGAATTTCATCGATTCGGATTTCGCGATGCTGAATCCTGCCTTGGCAAGACACTATCGGATTCCCGGGATCAGCGGTGGCGGTTTTCGAGATTATGCAATCGGTCGAGAGCACCATCGAGGTGGCCTGATGACTCAGGCGAGCATGCTTTTCGGTAACTCCACCGGCTCCGAAACCCACCCCATCAAGCGCGGCGTTTGGGTGTTAGAACGCTTGCTGGACGACCCTCCCCCGCCCCCGCCGCCGAATGTCCCGGATCTCCCCGAGCCGGAGACGACGGACGAAGCGACCTTGAGCCTAAAAGAACGCCTCGTACAACATGCCCAAGTTGAAAGTTGTCGTGACTGTCACCGTAAGATTGATCCCTGGGGCGTTCCTTTCGAGAATTACAACGCTTTAGGGCAATGGCGCGAAGGCTCCCTGGACCCTCTCGTTCGTGGGCCGCATCAGAAGGTCAATATTGATCCCTCCACTCAACTGATGAACGGGAAGAAGCTCGAGCATCTCGACGATCTGAAGCATTACATGCTTACCGAAAAATCATCGCAATTCAGGCGAGCGGTGGTTCGAAAGGTCATGGCTTACGGCCTTGGCCGTTATCTCGAATTCTCCGACCGAGCTGCCGTCGACTCCATCTGCGAGACCTTGGCAGACAAGCAGGATTCTTTCCAGACCTTGATTGAACAAATCGTGATCTCGGATCCCTTTCTCACGAAGTAACCAGAGTATCCCATGAACCAAAAATCTTGGCATCTGAATCGAAGAACGCTGTTGAGTTCCGCTGGCGTCTACCTCGCGCTGCCGTGGTTGGAATGTATGGCGGCCGACAAGAGCGTCCCGCAGAAACAACGGTTCTTTGCGGGGTACTTTGCCTATGGCGTTCCCATGCCTGCCGATGACGCACCGGAACGAATGGATCATGGCTGGTTTCCTGTCGGAGAAGGGCGGGACTATCAAGCACCGGTCATGCACGACAGCATCATGCCACTGCGAGAAAAGATCACCTTCTTGTCAGGACTCTCTCATCCGTCCATGCGCGGCACGTCCGCACACAAAGGTGCCGACTACTTTCTCACGGGCGCGAACATTCTCAAAACCTACGACAAGCAATCCATCTCCATTGACCAACACCTGGCGCAGGCGTTGGGCAAAGAGACTCGCTTTCAGTCCCTGGTGATGTCGTCCTTTGGCGGCGTGAACCGCCCGTATCGTTCGTCAACGCTTTCGTTTGATCGCAGCGGTCGTCCGATTCCTGCCCAAAACAAACCGGCGGAGATCTTCCGACGGATGTTCGGTGGCGTCACGAAGTCAGAAAAGAATGCCCTGGCCAGCCGGGGTAGTATCATCGACGAAATTCTCGACGAAGCCAAAGACTTGAATCGTCGCTTGGGGGCCAGGGACAAGCGAAAGATGGATGAGTATCTGAATGCGGTTCGCGAGGTCGAACGGCAGACCGAGCGCTCCGTCAACTGGCAAAGCACTCCAAAGCCGAAGGTCGATGCCGAGAGTCTTGAACTTGCGGCAAATACCACCGCCCCGCGCGAGTATCTCACGGTTATGTACGACCTTCTCGCCTTGGCTTTTCAGACCGACACGACGCGAGTCGCCACGTTCCAAACGGCGTGTGAAGAAGCCGGAACAACGGATCGGTTCCCCTCGGCTATTGGAATCTCGAACTCCTCTCACAATCTTTCGCACGAAAAGAAAAACTACGCCGATGTCGCCAAGTACATCACGTTCCTCAATGAGATGCACGCCCACTTCATTAAGAAGCTCGACTCGATCCAAGAGGGAGACGGTACCCTGCTCGACAACACTCTCTGCTTCTACGGATGTGCTACCAGCAAGACGCATCAGGCGACGAACTACCCGATCATTCTCAGTGGAGGGAAGAACCTGGGGTTCAGGCATGGTTCGCACCTGCACTACCGTGATGATGTGCCGCTCTCGAATCTGTTCCTGACCATCGCCAACCAACTTGCGGGGCCAACCGAGCGATTCAGTGACAGCACCAGTGACATTACAGAAGTGGTGCGCTCCGTTTGAATGGCCGAGAGCGGCCAATTGAAAACAACTGGCATCTGCCTGGCCAACAAAAAAACCGGCCGTACGTCTCCGCAATGGAGACGTCCAGCCGGTTTTGTGGACGCGAGACTCTTGAAGTCGGGTTCAAGAAGCAAAGTTAGCGAGGGCGCGGAACACCGATCCCGCTGGGATTGGTCACCTGATTGTTACCGCCGGGACGGCGACGATTGAGCGTGTCCAAGATGGCCGGCGTGATGTCAATCTGTTGGTCCGAGTAGACCACCTGGCGATTGAGCTGCTGCACCACCTGCTGCGGGTTGTCCTGGTTCATCGGTTCGCCATCGAATCGCAACACCAAGCGGATCCCGGTGCGTTGGCAGTACGCTTTCACTTCGTACAGCACTTCCTGATAGATGGTGAAGTAGATCTTGGCTTCGCGTTCCATCAAGGTTTTCTTTTGCAGTGCGACTTGGACATTCAGGTCGGCTTGCTTCTGAGCCAAGGTGGCTTCGAGCTGCTTGTACTCAGGGGTGCCGGGACGATACTCCTGGGCTTGGTCGGCCAACTGTTGGGCCTGATCACGGCGGTTCTTCAAGTCGGCCTGAGCCATGTCGACGGACTTTTTGAGTTCGTCCTTCATGCTCTGAAAGCCGCTGTGATTCTTGAAAATGTAGGCCAGGTCAATAATCGCCACAGGGGACGGAGGACCTGCTTGTTGGGCTACGGCAGCCGTTTGTCCGGCCACAATCGCCACAGTTGCCACTACCAGAGGCAAGATGAGAGTTTTCTTCACAGCATCACTCCATGGATTTCTAGACGGGACGACGGTTGGTTCCTGCGGACCGCCAACGGCCCGGAACAGACTCCTAGATCGGCACTACTTCCCCAATCGCTACAATCATTCTTACTAGAAGCGCGAAAGCCGCTGAAGATCAGTCCGGCCAGAACTCGCTAAAGTTCTTTGAGTTCTTTCAGAATCCCCGATGACGTTCCGAGAATGAACCCCCCCTCATGCGAAGCCTGACAGGGACACGTTGCCGCACTGCTACGCAGAACCCGTGGCAATTGCTCTACTTACGCTTCGGTGCCGAAGCAATCTGGGAATAAGCCCCCTGCAGGGAGAGGGTTGAATGCAGTGGTAGCGCCAAGAATGACTGCAAAGGTCTCTCGCCTAGTGGACCGCAAGCATCCGCTGCTAGCTAAAACGGTGACCGCGCTGCGGTCCGTGCTCGGTGCCGGTGAGAATCTCCGGCCCGGTTTCCGTCATCAGGATGGTGTGCTCGAATTGGGCAGACAGCTTGTTGTCCGCGGTGCGCACCGTCCAACCGTCGGTCGAGTCCAGCACGGTGTTCCAAACGCCTTCGTTGATCATCGGTTCGATGGTGAAACAGACGCCGGGGGGAATGGTCCGAGTGTTGCCGGTCTGGGGGAAGTGGGGAATGCCTGGCCCTTGGTGAAAGGACCGGCCGATGCCATGCCCTTGATATTCGCGAACCACGGAGAACCCTGCGGCTTCGGCGTGTTTCTGAATGGCCCGACCGATGTTTTGAATCTTGCCGTGGGGTCCAATGGCGTCGATTCCCCGAAACAAGCAATCGAAGGCAATTTGCGTGAGTCGCCGGGCGAGCGGTGAAACTTCGCCCACCAAGATGGTTTCGGACTGGTCACCGTGCCATCCATCGACAATGGACGTGAGGTCCACGTTGACCATATCCCCTTCACGCAGCGTCGTTTCATCCGGAATGCCGTGGCAGACAACTTCGTTGATGCTGGTGCAAACGCTCTTGGGAAAGTTCATGTAGCCCAGGCAGGCTGGCGTGTGGCCATGGTCCAATGTGTACTCATGCACCAGGCGGTCAAGCTGGTTGGTGGTGACGCCGGGTTTCACAAACGGGCGAATGTAGTCCATCAATTGGGCATTGAACTTGCCAGCAGCGCGCATGGCATCTCGTTCACTTGCCGTGAGTATTAGGGAACGTTTCATCAGCATAGGGGGACCCGAAGCGCAGGAAGGAATCAGATGTTTACGTGTATCTGACCGACATGGCCGGGGAATGTCAATTCGCAGCAGCGAATTCAGCCATCGCCTGAGGAACGCGTCGCCGTGGCCGACTCGTCTTGGTTCGCCTCGTTGGATGCCGAATCTGCTTTGTCAGAGTCGCCGGAGCGGCGTTCGCGGCGTTCTGCCAAGCGGGCCATGGCGCGCGGCAAGTTGGCGGGCTCCGGAGGATCGTCCCCTTGAGGCCAGCCTTCGCGTTGTTTCGTGCGGTCGCCGTCGGTCGATTCGGTCTGGTCGTGAAACAGGACGATCTGCGTGGGGAACGGCATGTCGATGGCCTCGTCGTCCATCGCCTCTTTGATCCCTCGTATGACTTGACTGCCACGGATGTGACGACCTCGTTCTTGTGCGGGTCGGTCCACCAGCGGGCACGCAGGATGACCGTGCTGCCGGCTAGGTCGACGACCAGCACATCGGGGGCCGGGTCGCTGAGCACGCCGTCGGTCGACTGCATGATCTCCAGCATCTTCGCTGCCGCCTTGCCGATGTCGTCGGCATAGCCAATCCCCACGTCATACTGGCTGCGGCGGGCCTCGTACGCCGTCAGCACCACCATCGGACTGGTGTACACCTCGCCGTTGGGGATCAGCACGCGATGTCCGTCGTACGTTTTGATGACCGTTGAGCGGGTGTCGATCGACTCGACCGTCCCTTCGTGGCCTCCGAGGATCACCTGATCGCCGACTCGAAACGGTTGCCGCAACAGAATCAGGATGCCGGCCAGAAAGTTTTGCAGAATGTCCTTGAAGGCGAACCCGATTGCCACCCCGCCGATACCCAGCGCGCTGAGCAGTTTGGCCGGTGTGACCGAGGGAGCAACAATTGCCACGGCGACCAACAATCCGACGAAGATCGTACACCACTGCGCAAGTCTTCCCAAAACCTGCCCCAGGTTGGCCCGGCGTCGGTGGTGCGTGATTCGGGAGACCAGAATGCGCACGCCCCACGCCAACAGCAGGAACAGGATGAAAACGACACTCGCGATCACCATCTTGGGCAGCAGCGCGAAGAAGCCGTTGACGAGTTGGTCCACGGACGCCCACGCTTCGGATACTTCGGCATCCACGGTGCTGGCCAGTTCGCCCTCTCCGCCTGAATTGTTCATTACTTCATCAACGGGGGGATTCTCAGATTCGGTGGGAGGAGACGTGTCAGGCGAATTTTGCATGAGGGACCTCAGACGCATCTTAGGGGATTTCACCACTGCCCCTCACCTGAGCAACTCACGCGCCTTGCGAGGTAATTCCGAACAGATACTCGAAACTTTTTGACTGTTGGTTCAGGATAGCGCGCACTGTGGAGTGTTTCTTGAGCCTTGCGAAAGGATCGCCCAGCGAAGGAGGGATGGTCGGTTGTATGCTGCAAGGGGCACCCTGCCGATCGCGTTAACAATGGTTCCGCTGGCCGGTTACGCAATTTGGCCATGTCTCGGGACTGGTGGCCGGTGGTGCGCGCCGTTACCATGAATGCTCGTTCTGTGACGTTCAGTCAGGCAAGTTTCCATGGCGGACAGATTTTCAGGCGAGTCACATCCATGCCGCCTGTCGGAGTGTCGTCGAATCTTGTTATGGGTTTGCCTGGGATGCGCGAGGACCAGGCGAATTGCCCCAGTGTTTGATTCCTTACGGCAACTGACTGACCAGAATGGCAGGATTGATGCCATGACTCGTAGCTACACCGGATGGAGAAGTACATGACCACTGAGGTTCGGACCTTGGTCGCCGATTTGGAGGCCAACCTCTCGCGTGTTGTTTTGGGAAAGCCTGAGGTGGTCCGCCTGTGCGTCATCGCGCTGTTCGCCGGTGAGCATCTGTTGTTGGAAGACGTGCCAGGCGTCGGCAAGACCCTCGTCGCCAAGGCCATGGCTCGCAGCCTGAGCGGCAAGTATTGCCGGATTCAATTTACGCCAGACCTGCTCCCCAGTGATATTGTCGGCTCCAACATCTTTCATGCGAAGAAGGGCGAGTTCGTCTACAGCGCTGGCCCCATCTTTTCGAACATCGTCCTGGCAGACGAGATCAATCGTACCTCGCCAAGGACCCAGAGTGCCTTGCTCGAGGCAATGAGCGATTCGCAGGTTTCCATTGACGGCGAGAGCTATCCACTGCCGCAACCATTCATGGTGATTGCCACGCAGAACCCGTTTGAGTTCGAAGGAACCTACCCTCTGCCAGAGAGTCAACTCGACCGATTCTTGCTGCGAACCAGCATTGGGTACCCGGGGCGCGAGGACGAAATGCAGGTCCTTCGCAGCCACCGGTTGGGCGAACCTGTCGAAGAACTGCAGCCGGTGTTGAATTGCCAGCAGGTCATGGAACTGCAGGCGGCGGTCCGTGAGGTAAATGTGGACGA
>CALOEH010000085.1:0-114303 GCA_942492195.1 uncultured Planctomycetia bacterium
ACGCAAGAATTAGGATCAAGTGATCGACTGACGTAGAATGATCACATCAGTCTTGATGTCGAAGTTGCCGTTTTTGGAATTGGCAATGATCTTCACATGAACATCCAGATCATGAGTGCGACTATTGCTGACCAGCACTACCCGCGTGTCAATCGGGATGCAAAATGAATCCACTTCGATAATCTGACCATCTGAAATCTGGTTTCCATCCGCAGAGCAATCACCGGCCCCCAGAAGTTCAATTGATTGGATCATGACATCAGAATGCTGTTTACGGAATACTTCAGTTAGATGTTGTCCCAAGAACACGCCTAACTAACTCAGCTTTAATTCCGACGCATTCTAAGAGTTCGTTGATTGCAGCAATGTTGTCGAAATTATTCAGATCCACGGCTAGTCGCTTTCTACTTTGCGCCAATTCACCTGAACATGGCAATGATCAGCCGCTACCCAGGATTGCTGGCGCACAGTTTTCGCGTAATCTCCGCAACGCCAATTGAACCCTCTGCCGCATTTTGAAATTCACAGTCCGCAATCTCCGCAACAACATCCTGCCCCTCAGCATGATTTTGTCGCACGTCTGCTTCGACCACAATTCGATCCTCCGTTAATGTTAGCTCCAAACACCAGCAGATGGCTTGCCCGCTGGCAAGTTCTGCATCCACGAATTCTTCAAGTCGAAATGAATGACCAACATTTGACATGTCAAACCAGTGCGTTACAGTTTTTACGCTCGAACGCAAAGCGACAGCGTGCGCATGGTCCTTCAACTGACGATGACACTCGCCGATTGTGAAGACTAGGTTGAACATGTCCTTGTCCATAGAATCACTTCGGAAACTTGCCGGATGCGCCAGGACCGTATGGTGGCTCTGGTGGCTTCGGAATGACCGGCGGGTGGCACTGTTAGTTCGTATTGTCAAAATGTCAGGTTTTTCGGGTGCCACTCAACGCTGCTCGCCGGTCATTGCGAGTGCGGCCCGTCAAGGGAACCGCCCGAATGCAGAAATCGCCATCTAAATGCAGAAATCGCCATCTAAGTGTGCCTCCTGTAAACCCAGGTTGCGAGCAACCTGGCCCACCCCGCGGTCGACTAGGCGCTCGCGCTACCGCTGCGGCTTCAGATAATTTCGTGTCTCAAGTATTGGCTCTGCAAGTACTGGGCTTTGTGCGTTGCAGCAGAACCTGTAATACGCTTCAGCTATGTCGTCGAAAGCGGGATTGTCGGCCAAATGAGCGGCAATAAGGCCTTTGCATGCTTGGCTAACTGACAACGGATGATACTCGCCAGTGCTGTCCCTTGAATTGATATGCGCGTCAATTGACTGCGAATCATAAATTCGCGCAAACCAGGGTAGTCCGACGTCGAAAAAATCGGCTTCGATTGCTTTGGTCACATCTCTGAAGTCCGCCACTTCATCAATGTGGTAGCGTCCACGTTGTCGTGTGAATCTATTGTCGATGCCAAAACCAAAAGTAGCCCGACCAAGGGGACTCTTCACGTTCAAGATCGTGTTGTACAACTTGTTTACTTCGCGACAAATCACGAACACAGAAGGTGCAACGACGTACCATCCGGTCATCTTATGCAGTTCAACACGAAACTCGTCAGTACATGGTTTCCGCTTTCGAGTATATGAAAATCTTTTCTTCTGGTATGAGAAATCTTGTTCAATGATTCTTGCAAGGCCAGCATGAATCGTAGCTTGGCATTCCGCAATGCCGCAGTCAATCATCGAAGTAACTCCACGCCGGTTGGCCGCACAATCAGCACATCATCAAGTTGGATAATGTTACCTGGTTCGAGCCCCAATCGCTCCTCTTTGATGCCACGGATCTCAGCCACTCTTCCAGTTCCCAACGGCGGGTCGGCACTCAACGCTGGTAGCGATTTTACAATAATTGCTTGGCGATGCGTACCTGTTGCTGGGTGGCGATCTTGATCTTCGGGGCGCCGCAGGACTTGTGTCGTTTCTTGCGAGGATAGTCCCGGCTCTTCTTGCTCGAGGTGCGGTTGGTTTCGTCCTGCTTCACGCAGGTATGTAGTTGCAGGGACTGTCTCGACTGGTCCAATGCGGCTAATAGAATTGCTCTGCCAAACATGTCGAGAACGCGAATGGGACTGAGTCATTCGATCGGTTGCCGCTCTTGCATCAACGCCATTTTTGCCACGAATAGAGACGGGCGGGGCATCAGTTCAACTTTAGGCGGTCGGTGATCTCCCTTGCGGTTGTTCCGAAAATCGGAAGCTGATATCGAATGCGACCTTCAAATATCGAGTTTCGCAAGCTATCGTAGGTCGCATCGGGATCATCGTCGTACGGTCTCAACTCCACATTCAGCAAGTTTGCGTAGGAGGGATTGTTCGTAAGTGTTGAAATGATTGAGTTCCCGACAGCACTGCCGTGCATACCGATTTGCTTCTCGATTCTATTAGCCATTTCTGTATCTCCTAGTGCCCAGCAGACTTCCGCATCGAGCAAGACATTTACACCGCCTTCAGTTTGAACGATCGAGTCGCTCGTAATCCAAAAAAGAAGGCCGTTGTCCAATACTGCAATCTCAAAAGTCGGCTGGTTCCAACCAAGAATCTTCTTGCCGTTGGAGAGGTCAAGCAGTCGTCTCGTCTCAAAGAGATTAGCCGCAATCCGATTGTTCCAACAACTTGCCCAGCGACTGGTTTTCAGGCAGGTACCGTGCGCATGTCCATAAATCTTTGCATCTATCAGTTCGCGATCTAACCGTTCATCAGAAAAGACGGTATCCAGCACGGCATGCAGCACGTCCCAGAATCGTGGAATTCAAAACCTTTAGGCTCGTCATTACAGCCCCTATCGCTCTAGCGATTCTATCAACAAAATCTCCTTGGCGGCACCATCACCGGCAAACTCTTCGGTGGAAGCGTGCTGGAGGCCGCCTCGCCTTTACGATGTCAGGAACTCCAATCGCTTTCCTCCCATTCGATCAATTGCCCTTCTGATCTCTCTAAACTCGACACGCTCGCCCCAGTCGTCATAGTTGAATCTGTCACTTGAGATAGCGAGGAATTGAAGTCCGTCAATAATTCCGAAATGCGCAAACACGTGCCTAATGCGAGAACCGAACTTCGTTGGCAGCAACAGATTCGGAGATACGCTGAAAAGCCGTTCGATTAATGCGTCTGTTTGTACGGTATTCGTATCTGGACCCATTGAAGTACACAGGCCACCCAATTCCTTGATAAGCTCATCCCCAAAGTCAATTTCGAATATTTCAAACGCGACACTCGTTGCGTCTCTATTGTTTATTTTAAATCCAACGTATCCCAAAATCCTTGCGACTGGAAATCTGATATAAGACGCATCGAGTCTAATTGAGTTATCAGAAAGACGAGATATTGCGAGGTCATGCTGACGCCCGCGACGTACTATTGAATACTTCCAAGTCGATCCTATGTCTGATTTAGTCGATATTCCGTATCCGCACGCTTCAAGGTAGTCCTCCCAGTGGAAACGGTCGATCGCCTCCGCGTCGTTTGCGGTCATAGTCAGGGTACCCGAGCGATTGAACAACCTCATTGATCGCCTTTGTCGTTGTCATCGTGTTTTTCAGCACCTGCAAACTCTTCGGTGGTATGGAGGCGGCCGCCTCGCCGATGCCCCGGACCATGGACGCCGACTACGTTTGAAAGGTTCGCCCTTGCCAGGTGTCGCGGCGGGTGAATTCTTGCTGCAAAGCATCTCGGATCGCCGGCTTGTCCAAGCACCACTGAGGGCTGACCAGATAGTCTGGCGGGGCTTCGCCGCTGATCCGCTCAACCACGCAGTTTGGCGGCAGCGATTCGATCACATCGACCACGGTCTGCACATACGACTCTCGATCGATGAGTTGCACCTCGCCCCGTTCGACCATGTCAGCCAGCGGCGTCTTTTTGACGGCGTAAAGATTGTGGATCTTGACGGAGTCAATGCCGAGCCGGGCCACTTCGCGAGCGGTGGCCAGCATGTCCTCGTGCGTTTCGCCGGGGGCTCCGAGAATAAGATGCGCGCAAATCTCAAACCCCTGGCCTTGGCAGCGCTCGACGGCATCCAGGAATGAATCGTGATGGTGACCTCGGTTCATCCAGTCCAACGTGCGGTTGTGCATGGACTGCATTCCAAGTTCCACCGAGAGATAGGTCTGTTCTGCGATTTCGGCGAGCAATTCCACCACATCAGGTGGGACGCAATCTGGACGGGTTCCAATAGCCAGGCCGACAACTTGTGGATGGCTGATCGCTTCGAGATACAACGGGCGAAGCCGATCCACGGGGGCGTAGGTGTTGGTGGCAGGCTGGAAATAGGCCATGAACTGTTCGACCCGGTAACGAATTTTCAGCCGCCGAATCCCATCGTCAATCTGTCCACGAATTTGTTGACGCGGAATTCGCCGACTGGGGCTAAAGCTCCGGTTGTCGCAAAACACGCACCCGCCGGTGGTAACCGTGCCGTCGACGTTGGGACACGTGAACCCCGCATCAATGCTGACCTTCTGCACTCGAGCGCCGAACTTCTTGCGCAAGAAATGGTTATAAGAATTGTACCGCAGCCCTGCCTGCCGCCACTCGGGCATGGTCGGTGCTGAATCTGCCGCGGATGGATGGGGGCTGGGGGCTGGGGCATGCTGGACAAGTTCAGATTGGTTTGTGCGGCTTCTTCCAACAACATCAAGCAATTTGACGTTGTGCAGGCTCGTGCCTAGAGTAAAGGTGTAAACTTCTTGGCAGCATTATAGTGAGTTTTGCTAGTTGGGCGTTTCGAATTTGGGCAATCGAAGCTTCTAGAGGAACGAAGGAGAATCGAGTGTACGGCGAATTGGTGCCATTAGGGGGCGGGGACCCGATTCCTTTGCTCAAGAAAAAACTCTTGGTGGGGCGACGCGAAAGCTGCGATATCGTCCTGCGGTTTCCCAATGTCTCGGCCGAACATTGTTGGCTGACACTCAACGGTGGCTACTGGTATGTCACCGATCGCAACAGCCGCAACGGCGTTAAGGTCAAAGGTTCCAGAATCTCTGCGACCGAGGGCGCGTGGATCCGGACGATGAAATTGTCATTGCCCGACATCCCTACCGGCTGATCTATTCTCCCAGCGACTTGGGAGCCGTGGGGCCGCCGCCTGATGTGGAGGTTTCGGAGATCCTCGAGCAAGGTTTGATGGAACGTGCCGGGTTGGTGAATCGGGACGACGAGGCTCGCCGCCCGCGTCGGAAGTAAACCGGCCGCGTCAAGATCTTTTGAATCGCAACCTGGCGGGAACCCTGTAAGGTCTGCGCGCTACGCCTGCGCTGGCTTGGGTTCCAGCGATTCTTCGTTGCCGGACTCGACGGTTGTTTCGAAATGCGCCGGCGGCTTGATCAGCAGCGTTCCTAACGCCCCCAAGCCCAACAGGACGGCCGAAGCAATGTAGGCAAAGTCAAAGCTCTTGGTTTCCTGGTAGACGCTGCCGGCATACAGCGAGAGCATGAACCCACCCACACCCCAAGCCGTAAACACCAAACCATAGTTGGTGCCAAAACTCTTGAGGCCATAAAAGTCTTTTGTGATGGAGGGGAACAGGGCCAGGTTGGCCCCATAGTTGGCACCAATGGCGGCCGAGATCAGGGACAGTACCGGAGTAGTCGCTAGTGCCGATCCCGGTTTGGCTTGTGAGATCAACCCAATCATAGCCGCTTGCAGGACGAAGCAGCAAAAGAACGTGGCTCGACGTCCGATCTTGTCCGAGGCCAGACCGGCCAGCACACGCCCACCACCGTTGCCAATGGCCAAAAACGCAACGAGTATGAATCCGAGCTTGTTGCCAGCCTGAATGTCAGCGATGGTTGCCAATTTGCCAATGATCATCAATCCGGCACCGGCACCCGCCGCGTACATCAACCAAAGTGCGTAGAATTGCCAGGTGGCCAGCATTTCGAGCGGACCGTAATCTTCCTTGCTGCGTGGTCCTGTGGTTGCTGCCCTCACGGGTGTTCCCGGTGCCACATAGCCTGACGGGGGTGGCTGAAGCAACTGTGCCAACGCGGCAACCACAATCAGAAACGCAATCCCCATAAAGAGGACCGCTTTCGACAAACCGTAGGTTGTGATCAGCCATGTTGAGAGCGGCGCGATATAAACGCTCGCCAGGCCGAATCCCGAGACCACCAGCCCAGCAATCATGCCGGTCTTGGCAGGAGGAAACCACTTTACAGCCGGAGGAGTTGCCGAAGCATAGCCGAACCCCAAACCGGCTCCCGTCAAGACGCCGAATCCCCAAACGTATCCAATCGGGGTAGTGGTCAAGCTGGCCAGAATCATTCCCACCCCGACCAACAGCCCACCAAGTGTGGCGACGACCCGAGGGCCAATTCTATCCTGCATCCGTCCGGCAGGGACCATCACCAGGCAGAACACCAAGCAGGCCACCGCGTACGGCCAAGACTTCTGAGAATCTGTCCACGCCCAGTCCTCAGGCACCCCTTTGCCAATCACACTCCACGAGTACAAAATCCCCAGCGCCAGGTTGATCCCAAGGCCGGCGAAAGTTACCCGCCAGCCCAGGTTTTTGACGGAGGAAGAGGGGGCTAAACTCTCATTGGATGACATCATGGAGGCTCGATCGGCAACAGCAAGTCGGACGACAAGAAGAGCAGACAGCCTAAGGTGAGCGTGGGCAGAATGCAACCAACCGCACTAAACACCCGCGGCCTTTCCCTTTTTCTAGGTCCGCTGCGTATTATTCTCGAAGTTTAGCGGATTGTATTCTTCTTTCGCGGAAGTCTTGGTTTGGAAACCGCACCCGCGGGGAGTTTGCTGCTAGCTTTGCAGCAGATTCCCGATCCTCGCTTTGCGCGCGAAGCTATTCGGCGATCACCGATTGGATTCACGCCCAAGAGGTGGAAGTTGGGCATCTGTTGGGATTTTGGCGACGCCCGCCGAAACCTCGGCATTCCATGATGCCGCAACATGTGCCCATCGATCCTGTGGCAACGCGAGTGTTGCCCCGTGGATTAGAGGATTAGAGCGGTACTTCCAGGACTGTCCGCTGCGGCAGTTCGACAACTGCCAACGAGTGCGGGGTTGCCCGATAGAGGGCACCAGGGTTGAGGACCAGGGTCTTGCCAATCACCTCTTGCTTGGCCACGTGGGTGTGGCCGTAGCAGAGCAGGTCAAACTCTCCGCTCTCAATCGATTCTTGGAAGAGTTGCGAATCATGCCCATGCAGGAATCCAATCTGGAGTCCTTCGCGTTGCAGTACGCCGCGGTCTCCATGACAGGTTTGCCCTGCCACCTCGATGGCAACGCGGAGTATGTGCGTTTGGTGGTCCACATTGCCAAACACAAAGTGAGTTGGCCAGGGGGCGAACAGGTCCACGATTGCCTCGGACCCGATATCGCCACAGTGCAGCACCTCGTCAACTCCCAGGCTTTCCAACATCCGTATCGCTTGTTGGGCGTAGGGGACGTGACCGTGGGTATCACTCACGATTCCCAGTTTCATTTGAAGATTGCCTTTCGAAGATGGCGGGCTGTCGAATACGCAGGCAGCAGGGATCAGGCCGCCTTGGCTCTCGCTTCTTGCCGGCGTTTGCGATGTTCGGCGCGGCGATCTTTCCAACGGCGGTGCAACCACCAATACTGCGAGGGATCCACGCGAATCAATTCCTCAATGCAGGAAGTATACCACTGCGTCAATTCCTTCACCGTGCCTGGCGTGATCTCAGGCATCCGGCGCGGGTCCGCTTCGCCGTACATTTGAATCTCGTAGTGCAGCATCTTGCCAGTCCTCCGGCATGCTCCCACGGTGAGCAGTGAGTCTTGATTCAAGCAGAACAGAGCCACGGCTTTATGGGCCGAAGCTGGTCGTCCGAAGAAGTTGACCCAACAGCCGCGACTCCCAGCATACTGGTCCGCCAAAATACCGACGGTGTTCCCCGTTTCGAGTATGTCAATGATCCGTTCGTAGTCGGCCTGCTTCGAGAGGATCTCGGTCCCGTGCGCACTCCGGAACCCATGCAGGTACCGATCCAAATAGGGATTGTCCAGCGGGCGAGCCACGGCGTAGGTGGGATAGCCGAACAAGGCGAACACGTAGCTGCACTGCTCGAAGTTGCCGTAATGGCCGGTCACCATCATGATGGCCCGTTCGCCAAGCAGTTCTTCCACAAAGTACTTTTCGTCGCCAAGGTCCACGTAGCGGTGCCAGTTGTGGAGATGGATTTTTCGATCCGTCAACGCCACCTCGCAGACCAACAGGAACAGATGCTCCCACATCTTCCAAGCGAGTTGCTGCCGCTGCTGCTCGGTCCAGTTGGGGAACGCGTGGGCCAGGTTCTCATCGACCACCCGTTTCCTGACTTTCAGGACATTGCAGAAGAGCGTGGCCAGCAGGCTGCAACACCGGGCAGAGAATTCCACCGGCAGAATCTGCACCAGGCAGATCACCATCCGCACCACGATATACGCGGCGTAGTTGCCTATTCGACTTACCATTGGCACTCCCTGCCTGGCTCGCGAGGTTTGGACCTCGAACCAATTTGAGCTTCCGTTCTCATTCTGAAACCAGCGTCTGTTGAGCGCGGGAATCGTGAACCATTTCGTAGGGACAAGGCAGGAAGCCCTGTTCGAACGAAACGCCTCGGTGGTTGTCCCGGTTCAATGACAGGCCATATTCTGCCCTGGATCGCCCATCGGGCAAAGACCGATTGCTTGCTAGCACTCCCGGCAAGCAGGTCCACTCACCGCTGGCAGACCAAGGATCGCTTGGCGTCAGCGTCCCATTCTCGCAACGACCTGCCAGATGACAAAGCCCACGACGGCGGCCAGCACGCTGATCAAAAAGATCACCCGCGGCCAACTGGTGGTGCGAACCGGGGGCGGTGCGAGGCTGTCACTGGGAAGCGGGATTTCGTCTGCCGCTTGCAGGGTGGATTCGATCTCCTCAGGCGTGGTGCCCAAGAGTGCCGCGGCGTAGGCGTAGTCGGACTCGTAGGCGGCGCGTTCCGAATCGAGATCGATTTCCAGCGAATCAATCATCATTTCCGCCCGCTCCTGAGGGTAGGCCCGTTGTTGCTGACGCAGGTAGTGCTGGAACTCTTCGTCGTTGGCAGCCAGCGCCAAGGTGGGAAATCGACTCAACAAATGCCCTGGGTTGTTGGTCAACACCCGGCGCCGACAGCATCTGGCAATCAGGTGCAGCCCTAGCCTGGCGGCCAGCGCGCCGGCCAGCACCAGCAATTTGTCACGCTCGCGCGGTTGGCGGCGCAAGTCGCAGGTGCGTGCCAGATGCAGGTACACGAACAGAAGTTGTGGGCGTCTCTCCATGGATTCGGCAGTTCCTCGTACAGACCGCCCAACGGACGCGCGAAGTCAACGGACCAGCGGCACTCGCCGCAACAGGTCACCTGGGCACCATCTTCGCGACCCAGGCGAGAGTTGCAAGCGGCAGTTGCCGCCAAACCGGGAACCTGGACCGCGAGTTCTATGCCGGTTGCATCAGGCAAACAGGGCAAACTGGCTGGTTGGCAACCCCCACGCCGATGGTTATTCTACGTGGCAGAGCCTGAAGCCGATTTCAGGTTAGCTCATTCGCGTTTTGACGAACTCGCTCCTGTTGGTCGCAGGGCGGGATACAAACGTTTTTGACCCTTATTTATGTGAATCTTGGGCGAGGTGCCAACGTGCGAGCTTACATACACGCCATGCTGCTGCTGGGTCTCTTTGTGCAGGGTGCCGGTGGTAATCCGCCAGAGACCAAACCCCACAAGCTGTTCGACGGCAAAACATTGGCCGGTTGGGAGGGCAATCTCGATTGGTTCCGTGTTCAAGACGGCGCCATCGTGGCCGGGACGCTGGAGAAAAAGATTCCGCAGAATGAGTTTCTGTGCACCCGCAAAACCTACGGCGATTTTGAGCTTCGTGTTCAGGTGAAACTCAAAGGCGAAAAGGCCAACGCCGGGATTCAGTTCCGTACCAAGCGGATCCCCAACCATCACGAAGTCTCTGGGTATCAAGCGGATATGGGCCCCACTTACTGGGGAAAACTCTATGACGAATCCCGCCGCCGCAAAGTGCTGGCCGGTCTGGATGCTGAAGAGGTTGCCAAGGTTCTCAAACCCAACGACTGGAACGAATACGTGATTCGCTGCCAAGGCGCTCGTATTCAGCTTTGGCTCAACGGCGTGCAAACGGTTGACTATACGGAGAAAGAAGAAGGCATTGATCGCACCGGAATCATCGGTCTGCAAATTCACTCCGGTGGTCCAACAGAAGCCTGGTACAAAGACATTTCGATCGTCGAACTCGATTAACGCCCAATCAACGCCGACCAACAACGGGAGCAGGTTGCTTGGCAAGACCCCCTTCGTTGTATTTCGGTTGGTAGCGTACCGATGCTGGGGCTCTGCCGGCGGTGCCTGCCACGCGGCGAACGACCACGAGACTCATCCGCATGTTTCTTTACTTCGACCTCGGCAATGTGCTGCTGAACTTTGACCACGACAAGGCGTGTCGGCAACTCGGACAGCTCACTGGCCTGGATCCCCAACGCGTGCGGCAACTGGTGTTCGAGTCAGGGCTCGAACTCGAGTACGAGGCAGGCAAGTACACCAGCTCGGAGTTTTACGAACGGTTCTGTGCCGACACCGATACCCGTCCTGATTATGAGCAGTTTGTGCTGGCTTCCAGCGAGATCTTCTCAGTCAACTTGCCGATGAAAGTGCTGCTGGGCCAACTGGCATCCGCTCGCTTGCCGCTAGGGCTGCTTTCCAACACCAACGTGGATCACTGGAACTACGTTTCGCAGGATCGGTTTGGTTTGATTCCCAGCGCGTTCGAGCAGGTGGTGCTGAGTTTCCAGTTCGGGGCGGTCAAGCCGGACCCGGCCATCTTCGAACATGCCGCCGAGCGGGTGAACCTGCCACCGAGTGAGATTTTTTATGTGGACGACACCCCAGGGCATGTAGAGTCCGCCCGCCGCGTAGGTTTGGACGCCGTTCAATTCACCAACGCCCCGGCACTGCGGCAAATGCTCCACGAGCGAGGGCTGGAATTCAACGGGTAAGTGTTCTCACGCAGCGTGGGTATGCGAACTCTTCCAGCAAATTCCTTCGCCACTTCTCGCAGAAAACGCAAAACCAACCAAGCCACAGAAAAGTGTGGATGCACGCCGATCGCTGGAAGTAGATTGCAGTCGCCTTTGCTTGACGTCGATATTTTTGGTAGATCGCGGTAGCGCTGCGCAATGTCGGTAATTTGTCCGCAACTGTGCCAGCACCACCAGCGGCTCATTGCCGGCCTTAGGCATCTTCACAACAAGGATGTTGTCATATGTTCTGCCGCATACCTCAGTCTCCCAAGCGTTCGATTTCGAGGAAGTTGCTAGCAGGCGTGCCAGCATTGGCACTCTGGTTGGGGGGCACCACAGCTTGGGCCCAATACACCCAGCCACAGACGTTGCCTCCTCCGCCAAGTGTGCAGGGCGTGCAAGCCTCGACCTCCACTTCCGGCCCGATGGCGCTCACGGACGTGGTGGCCATGACGCAGTCAGGGCTGAGTGACGAGATCATTGCCAGGGCGGTTGGGGAGCGGGGGGTTGGCCGGGCACTCTCGGCACAAGACCTGATCTACCTGAAGCAGAGCGGTGTCAGCACCTACGTCATTGACGCGGTGCAGCGGAGTGCCTTCAAGCCGGCGGCAGCCGCTCCTGTGGCAACCGTAGCCCCGACGGTTGTCGAACCGGTCCGCGTTTACCAACCTGCCCCGGTGGTCGTGCAACCCTACCACTACTATCACGCACCCTATTACCAACCCTACACGCGGATCCATTTCGGTCATGGGCACCATCATCACCACCACCATCGGCATCATGGCCATGGCGGCACGCGGATCAGCTTCGGCTTCGGATTCTAATGAGGTAGGTGCCGCAAAACCAATGTAGAACAGTTCTCCCAATGGTTCGCCAACTAATGTGTCTGGCCAAAATCCTATGGCTGCGGCAATTCGTTTCAGGGGCAAAGGTTTGCCCGTGTTGGTTCCATAGACTGCTGTCTTCGAGCGCGGGGAGCGCCATCATGGCTGCGGCAATGCTGCGACCCCAGCGCCGATTATTCCCCGCTGCGTAGTCGTCTTGCATTCGGACTCCGTCGGCCCGGATCCATGTCCCAACGCTTCAAGAACCAACCTGAGGGACGCCGTGCTCCGGTGCCCTGTGGCGGATATTCACCATCTCTCGGCAAAGTCGGGCTTGCTTCGCAGGGTAATATGCCCTATCAGGCTTGCCATCTACGATGCCCAAGGTGTTAGATCCCGCCGTGCTAGCTTTGCCTACGTTGCGGAGTCAGGGATGAACCAGGAGTACCGACCGATGCCACACCGTACGACTTTGCTGATCACGTTGTCCCTTGCGCTATTCGCGATTTGGGCGAGCCCGACAGTCGTATCGGGGCAAGGCATTGGCCCTGGGCAGCAAATCACGCTCCGCGACCTCCTCTTGAAAGGGCTGAAAGTTCGATTCCCGGATGAGCGAACCTTTGTCGTTAAGGTGGTGGATGCCGTTGGGGAAGGAAAACTGGACGAAGGTCTGGTCAAAGCGGTGTATCGAGCCGCAACCGCCAAGAACTCGCGCTATCCATTCCCTTACTTTCGAGTCATGATGAAGCGGATTGCCGCCAAGCAGGGCGTCACGCTGGTTCGCAGCACACGTCAGACACGGCACTCATTGATTGTTTATGATGCAACAGGAGCCTTGCTCCCGGTCATCGGTGAGCTACTATGCTTCCGACACAACACGAGTCACTCATCCGGCTAGCCCGCGGCTGAGTCCCGCCCGGCAGAACGCGCAACATGACGGACCCAGCACTCTCTCCTTTTCTCAAGCAAGCTTGCGAGATGCAGTTGCTCACGGAGCAAATTGCGGGTGAATTGGAACAGGAGGCCGGCGCTCGCCAAGTGGCAGTGGCTCAATTGGCGCTGCAAAACGGCTTGCTGGACGCCGGGCAAGTGGACATGGTGGACTCGCTGCTCAGGCCCCATGACGTGATTCCCGGCTACGAGTTGTTGGCTGTTGCCGGCCGAGGCGGGATGGGCGTTGTGTATCAAGCGCGGCAAAAGAACCTCAACCGCATCGTGGCACTCAAGACGGTGTTGTTAGGCCCTAAGGACGAATCGAATATCGAAGCTCGATTCGCACAAGAAGCCCAAGCCGTGGCTCAACTGCGCCATCCCAACATTGTTTCGGCGTTCGACTTTGGACGCCATCAGCAACGTCTCTTCTTCGCCATGGAGTTTGTCGAAGGGGAAGATTCCGAGCAGATGATCGCTCGAACGAATCAGTTCGACGAATCGACCGCCTGGGGGTTGGCCCATCAGGCCGCCGCCGGACTGGCGCACGCAGCCGAACTTGGCGTGGTACACCGAGACATCAAGCCGGCCAATCTGCTGCTGGTCGAACCTCCGGCCGGTTCGCGGCTTCCGCCCAACTTGCCGATGGTCAAGATTGCCGATTTCGGCCTGGCCTTCTTGACTGCCGATGTTGATACCCGCACCCGTCTCACCTCGACCAAAATTGCGGTTGGCAGCCCTCATTACATGTCACCTGAGCAGATAGACGGAGAGTCGATTGACTATCGCTCGGACATCTACTCGCTGGGGGCAACCGTCTACCATATGTTGGCTGGCGTACCGCCGTTTACGGATTCGTCCGTTTCCAAGATCGTGGTCGAAAAGCTCATGCACGATCCGCCTGGCCTGGAGCAACGCCGGCGTGATGTGAGCCCTGCTTCAGCACAATTGGTGCGGGAGATGATGGCTCGCAATCCCGGTGATCGGGTCCAAGATTACAACGTATTGATGCAGCGAATCGACGCGATTCTCGGAACCAAGGGGACATCCCGTTCGCAGGGATACACCTCTCCCGCAGTGGGTGATGGCTCACATCGTCTGATGGCTGCGGGGCCCAATGAGCCGACGATTGCCGTGCAACGTCCGGACGAACCGTCGCTGGAGTCATCCTCGGTCGCCGAGTCTCGGATATCCGCCCGAACCAGGCGAAGTTTAACAGTCGCTGGCCTGGCGCTGTTGGGGGTGGCCGCTGCTTGGTTCTTGTGGCGGAGTCCCAATCCGCCGGTTCCCCAAGATCGGGTTTACAGCGTGGTGGTGGGGGGAGAACCCCTGTTTGATGGACAAAGTCTCGACGGTTGGATTCCGCGCGGAGAATGGCAGGTGGATTCCACGACTGAGGGGGTGGTGTTGTCGGGAACCAGTGGTTTCATAGTCCGGCGATTGAGCGCAAGTCCGCCAGCGGTGCCGATCGCCGAACACTACCGTCTGACGAGCATGGTTCGCCTGAATCAGGCAGCAGAGGTCGAACTGCATTTCGGTGCGGTCTCTGCCAGCGTAAACGCCGCGCGGTACGCGTTGCGGTTCACGCCAGCAGGGGTTCAGCTTGGCCAGTATGCGTCAGACAGCGAGCAGTTCTCCAGCATCGGCCAGGTCCGCCCACTACCGCGCGGTCCGCAAAACTTTTACGTGGTCCATCTGGAACGTCAGGCCGAGAACTGGTGGGTCTTTGTCGAAGAGCAACTGTTGCAAGTGGTTCCGCATCTGGATGATGAGTCGCAGTTTCCCGCCCTGCGGATCTCCGTCACCGCTGGGCCCGCCTGGTTCTCTGACTTGCTGCTTGAGCAACTCACCGACGAATCACCGACCCCATGAACTAAACTACTACCGGCTGAAGCCGGTAGGTTGAAGGGTCTTGTGAGCTACGGACTGAAGTCCTTCGCTCACGCTGGAGTCACGCTGAAGTTGTCACCACCATCATCCGGTTCCGTTCCATCCTGCAGACGGATGTACTCCTTGATCACCTCGTCAGTCACGTTGCCGCTGGTCGCCACAAAATAGCCGCGTGCCCACAAGTGGCGGCCCCAATACTGTTTTTCGATATGCCTAAATTCCATCATGAGCTTTCGCGAACTCTTGCCCTTGATGTACTGCATAATCTTGCTGGGAGACAGATTCGGCGGGCAGGACAGCAGCACGTGCACATGGTCGCGAGAAACGGCTCCTTGCAGGATTTCGATGTCGTGCGTACGGCAAACTTCCCTCACAATCTCACGCACCCGCTTGCCGACAGCTCCTATCAGTACTCCCTTACGATACTTCGTCACCCACACAAAGTGGTACTTGATGTCAAATCGACTGTGTGCGCTGGTACGGTAGTTCTCCATGCCAGCATTCTAGCCAAGAACCGAAGAACCTAAAGGTTTCGCCTGAAGGCGAGGGTTTTATACCCATCGTGGAGACAATAACCACGGAGCACGGGAGCGGCGACTGATACCGTTGGCTGCGTGGCTTAACCTTTGAGCACCCGCATCACTTCTTGGATGGAAGTGACTCCTTTGGCGGCCAGGATGATTCCTTCGTCCAAGGGGAGGCGGTGTTTCAATCGGCGGACGGCCTTGCGCAGTTCGTCCAGGTTGTTGGACTTGAGGAATAGCTGCTTCATCTCGTTGGTCATCACCAGCACCTCGAACAACCCGGTCCTGCCGACGTATCCAATCCCGTGGCAAACAGGGCAGACTTCTGGCACATCCAGATCGTCTGCGAGTCGCTGCATTTTGGCGGGCAATTTTTCGCGCACTTCAGGCGGCATCTTCAAGATTTCATCGCGGCGCGGATCGTAATTGAGCGGCTTGGGTTCCCCTGGTTTGTAGAAAGCCTGAACCCTGGCCGCCGTGGGGCCGAGTTGCTTGAGTGCCTGCGGTGGCGGCTTGTAGGGGTTTTTGCAGTTGTCGCAAAGTTTGCGGAGCACGCGATGGTTGACAACGGCGGTGAGTGACTTGATCCACTTCTCGCGTGAGACCTTGAGAGACAGGGTTCGCAGCACTGCCTCGACGGCATCCTGAGCTTTGACCCCCACAATTACGGTGCGTTCTTCGTCAGGTTGAGCAGCCAGGAGTTCAGCCGTCTGAGCGTCTTTGAGCTCGCGCACACCGAGGACATCGGGGTACATCCGGAGCAGTCCGGGGATGACCGTGGCCGGGGTTTGCTTGAGCGCCTCGTCAAACTTGGTGAGGTTCACATTCTCAATCGGCGGATCGGAGGAACCCTCTGGTTCGACGGATGCCGCGTTACGCATGTAACGGTCCACGGTTCCGTAGACCGTGTTGTAAACGGTGGTGAATCCGGCGCGCGGCGGAGCCGAGATGAGAATCACACCGTAATCATTGAGGATTGGTTTGATTCGCCCCAGCATCTCATCCGGCATTCCGGCCGCTTTGAGGTCTTTGACCTCAGGAATGACCCCTTCGAACTCGACCGCCATCTTGTGTGCGCCGGCGGCGTTCTTCTGACTGACGAGTTTGGCTTTCTTCTTGTCGAACTCGTATTGGAATTTGAACTCGCGCTGTTCGGTGGCCCGGCGCTGTTCGGGATCGATGCCAACCATGATCTCCATAACTTCCATGGCGCTGGGAAACGTTTGCGGATCCTGCTCCGGGCGGGCGTGTGGCATCCCATCAATTTTGAACTGGAGCGAGGGAGTCTCGCCTGACCAGGAGAGGGTCATCGCCTCAGCTCGCATCAGAACCGCCTCGGCAAAGATCTCCCGTGCTTCCAGCACGACCTGGGGATCCAACTCGGGGAGTTCCTCTTGTTCTGGCAGGAAATTGACCGGGCTGAGGTTGTCCGGACCTCCCTTTTTTTTGCCAAACCCTAATTTGTTGAGCCAACCCAAAGTAGCACGCCTATTCTCAAATGCGATTGAATGTAAGTCCGAAGCCGTCGCCTGCGTGACCAGGCACCAAGGGATCTGCGGCTGTGTTCAATATAACACTCCCCGCTGAGAATGAATCTGCTTCCTGTCAAAGAACAGCCGCTCTGCGTCCTGGGCGGTGCCAGGCGGCCCCCTCGCCGCTCGGACGAATCGATCCTCAGAGCAGTTCGTAACGTTGCCGGGATGCGCGCCGGGGCCGATGCCGACAAACAACAACGGCGACGTCATCCCAGAGATCGCCAGAAGGCAAACGCACCATTCCGACCAGTTTCCGCGGAATCTCGATCATGTCCCAATAGGGAAGCCGCTGGAGAAGCTCCGTGCGTTTGACGTAGTTCGCGAAGCCATCGCTGGCAACGATGAGCGTTCCGCGAAGTCCTGAATGGGCGAAGCCGATCGGTTGAGCTTCGCCAGAACCGAGCAGCGGTTTGCGAATCTGCTTTCTCGTAAGATCGAGAAGCTGACCACCATCGACCATCCATGCCACGCTGTCCCCCACACTCGCTCCGACCAACCGATCCTCAAAGACCCTGATCAATACCGCGGTCGATTCGCCGGCACCTATGCTCATGTCGATTTGCCGAAGAGAATCGCAGCAGGCTTGTGGCGTCTGGAGCAAATGAGCCGAAGTCGTCACTTCGCGAACGACCGTCTCTGCCGCCAGGTCTCCGGAGCCGGTTCCCCCCGCTCCATCCGCAACGACAATCAGCACAGAATCTTCGCCGTCGATGATCGCCAGACGATCCTCGCAACGGCTTTGGTTAGATTCGACAATGCTATTCGTTTCGAATGGATGCATGGCAGCGTAGCAACGGGTGACGTTCAGCTCCAAGTAACCGCCGAAAAACAACTTCCGCATTTGCGCTCCGGAGATGCTTGAGCGCGGCTCACCGCAGAGTTCGCGGAGAGCGAAGAGACAAGTGCCCGGCAATCCTTGTTGGAGAGGGGCTTGTCCATCACCGACGCATCCTATTTTCCGTTAAACACGAAGGAATTCAAATTCTTCGACGGCAAGCAAGGGAAATTGTGGCGTGCAAAGAAGAATCCCAGGAGCGGCCGTCCGGGCTCCACACCCCCAACGCATCAACAGGTCGCCGCCGCGGGTGGCGCTCAAGAAAGATTCTACGTTCCCGGCCAACAGCGTTCCGCACGCTCCCGAATAGCAGCGCACTATGGTTAAGGCAGGAGTTTGCATGGACATCCTCGACAAAGGACGTTTTCATAGATCAGGCCCCGTTGCTTCGCGATCGGTGTTGAAACGCAGCCTCGTCGCACCAAATATTAAGGCGACACTTCGACGCTTGAATTAGTCACCCTGATTCCGATTGAACACAATCTCAAACAACGAGGACGACGGATGCGAATCAGTGCTGTGCTGCTTGTCTGGTGTCTGCTGGGTGTATCGACAACCCTCTGTGCCGCGCCGGAACGACCGCATATCGTTTGCATCATGGCAGATGACCTGGGGTGGATGGATTTGCACGTCCAGGGCAACGCTGTGCTGCGGACACCGCAGATTGATGGCTTCGCAACACAGGGAGTTCGGTTTACCAATGCCTATGCAGCGGCACCGGTCTGTTCGCCGAGCCGGGCCGCACTGATCACCGGTTGGGCACCGGCGCGGCTGCACATCACACAACACGGCGCTGATGGGCCCCAGTTCTGGCCTGACAATCGCCGCGTTCAACCACCACCTACCCGTCACGAGTTACCGCACGAAACGATCACACTGGCTGAGCGACTCAAAGCCGTGGGTTATGCCACAGGCTTCTTTGGCAAGTGGCATCTAGGCGGCGACAAGCGGTTCTGGCCAACCGAGCACGGCTTTGACATCAATGTTGGAGGTTGTGGATTCGGCGGGCCCCCCACGTACTTTGATCCGTACCGAATTCCGGCGTTGCCTTCGCGCAAACCAGGCGAGTATCTGACCGACCGCCTGGCGGACGAAACCATTGAGTTTCTCCGCCGCGAGAAAGACAAGCCAATGTTCGTCTGCCTCTGGACGTACAACCCCCACTACCCGTTCGAAGCTCCCGACGAGCTTGTCGCCCACTACCAAGGCAAAACAGGGCCTGGACTAAAGAATCCGGTGTATGGAGGACAGATCGAAGCAACGGACCGCGCGGTCGGGCGGGTCTTGAACGAGTTGGATCGACTGGAGATTGCCGACGAAACGCTCGTCATTTTCACCAGCGACAACGGTGGCTGGTCCGGCGCGACCGACAATCGCCCGTTGCGATCGGGCAAGGGTTATCTTTACGAAGGGGGCCTGCGAGTGCCTTTGGTGATTCGCTGGCCTGGTGTGACTCGAGCAGCCACGGTGAGTGATTGCCCCGTGATCACGATGGATCTCACCGCAACCATGCTGGACGCGGCTGGTATCGCACTCGCGAAGGACGAACTGCTGGACGGCGAAACGTTGCGGCCATTGTTCAGCGACAACCGGCTACGACGCGACGCCTTGTACTTCCACTATCCACATTTTGCGTTCCATAAAGCGAATCGCCCAGGCTCCGCCATCCGCTGGGGAAAGTACAAGCTCATCCTGCGCTACGACGATGACTCGGTCGAACTGTTCGATCTGGAGAAGGACCTGGGCGAAACGACAAACCTCGCGGTAGCCAATCCGGAAATAGCGCACAAGTTGCAGCAGCGTTTGCAAGGCTGGTTGGAACAGACCAAGGGGGCATTGCCCGAGAAGAGAAACTAGCGAGGTAATGGTGACGTCCCCGTTTGCTGCTTCCTCGCTGACGCTTCGGGTTGTGAATTCCGGAAAACAAAGTTCACCGCGGAGATCGCCGAGATTCGCAGAGGGAGTTGGGCGTAGCAGCTTCGCTCCAGCATCTCCGGTGCGAATGCGGAAGTTATTCTTCGCCTGCTGCGCAGTGATCCAACGGGCTAAGATTTCACCCTCCCTTGGGACTGCGAACTTTGTAGTTCCCGCGGCTTTCGTCGTACTCCAAGGCGATGAGCTTTTTGGACTTCAGGTCTTCGAGCAGGTCGGAGAAACTGCCAAACCCGTAGTACCCTTCGGAAAAGCCAGGGTGAATCCGGCGGATGGCTTGCTTGAGGGTCGAACCCCAGAGGGGATCGTAGTCCTGCTCGATCGAGTGCAGCACCTCGAGCACGCGGTCGCAGGCTTCTTGCTGCTTGTCGGCTTCGGTCTCCACTTCCTTGTCTGGGCTCTTGTCCCCATCGTCCTTCTTCTTCCGCCGTGAGGCTTGGGGCGTTTTCTTCTGGGCACGGACCAGATCATCGTAATAGATGAACTCGTCGCAATTGCCGATCAACAGATCCGAAGTCGAACTCTTGATGCCGCAGCCAATCACCCGCTTGTTGTTTTCTTTGAGCTTCGAAACCAACGGCGAGAAGTCGCTGTCACCCGAGATCAACGCAAACACATCAATGTGTTGTTTGGAGTAGCAAAGGTCCAGCGCGTCGACCACCATGCGAATGTCTGCGCTGTTTTTGCCACTCATCTTGCTTTGCGGGATATCGATCAGCTCAATCCCTTGGCCATGAAACTCACGAACGGCCGACTCGTAGTTTCGCCAGTCGCAGTAAGCCCGCTTGTAAACAATGCGTCCCTTCTCCAACAGTCGCTTGAGCAACAGTGCTATCTGGAACTGGCGGGTGTTTTTCATTTCACGCACGCCAATGGCCAGATTCTCGAAATCCACAAACACGGCGATGAGCGGTTCTTCCGAACCTCGCAGAGCATCGTTGCGTGAATCATTCGCCAAGACTGAGTCTCCTTACATCCTGTTCTGGGCGCTGGCCATGGCGAGCAGGAATCATGACCTGATCCCACAGCCTTGTTGGCGCGAAGTGGCGTACGTCGTTCGTTGCGAGTGTCGCAGTACTTGCTCCGTATGGTACTCCTACCACCCTGCCTATCGCAAACACGAAGCGTCAGCGAGGAAGCATGACACACGTTGTCGCCACGGTCGTCATCACGACGGAGCGTGATGGCTACGGCAAGTGATTACTTCAAATCGCGGACTTCCTTTTCCCGCATCGAAGCTCTCATCAGCAATTCGCTGTCGGACGCTTTGCGGGCGGCTGCCAAGGCCATCCGCGCGTTCTGTGTGGCGAACTTGATATTGTTGAACAACAAGGCTTCGTCAAGCAGTGCCAAGGCGGTTTCGGCCACCAGTTTGTGTTGATCTGGCGTTTCAGCCGTACGGACCGCACGCTCCAGCAATCCGGTCTTGCGCTCCAGGCCATCGATGAAGTACTCGGCCTCGATCTCGCTGATTGCGATGAATGCAAAGTTGAGGTCGCCGCCACTGACGGCCAGACTGCCTGCCTCTTCCAACAGCACGTACTTGGCGAGCGGATCGGTTGCCGATTGAGCCTGTTGAAAAAGTTTTTCTGCCAAAGCAGCTTTTTCAGCCGGCATCTTGGCCGCGGCAAAGTCCGATTCGAATTGCTTTCGCATTTGCGTTTCGGCTTGTCGCAAGACGGAGGGACCGGGGACTTCGTATCGGCCATCGTCTGCTGTGGCCAGTGCAGGAGGGGTATCTCCCACAGGACTGGTTGGCATATCGCCTGGCATGGGCGTGGTGGCAGACATGGGGATCTTCACATCAAGCTCTGGCATCACCACCGCCACCTCGTTGGCAAACCGCGTGGTGGCCGCCATCTCCCATTGAGTCCGTGCCTCGGCTCGATCGCTCGTCGGATTCACGCACAGGAACGCGCCAAGAAACATCGGCGTGCCAGGATCTTTGGCATCAAACCAACCCTTGGCCAAGCCGTAAACCAAACCTGTGGGCGCCAGTTCCAAACCGCCCACACTGGCACTCGACGGTGGAGTGCGCAGGTAGTAGCGGCGGTTCTGGCCAGACTGACGCAGCACGAAGTACTCAGGGTTCTTCTCAACCACCGAGACCGTAATATCCTGAATCGTAACGCTGCCAATCGGCAGTTCCTTGACCCCTTCTTCCGCTCCGTCCCAAAAACCCTTGACCAGGTACAGGAGCGTACTCACCCGTTCGATCTCAGCCGCGGTTCCGGCTTGGGCATCGAGTGCTTTGGCCTCGTCAAGTTTGGCTGTGGCCAATTCCAAATCTCGCTTCGCCATGGCAACGCGCGAAGCCATCAACAACTCTTGCACGGCAGGGCTCGGCGCAGCGGTTGGCGCTGGTGGCGGTTCGGGTGTCACAGGCGGTTTTGCCGGAGGCTCGGGCGGCTTGACCGGCGGCTTGGGTTCAGGCGGTTTCTCGGTCTCCGGTTTGGGCGTGGGAGGAGCCATGCCAGGGTTCGCAGGTTCCGGCTGCCGGGGCGAATCTGGCTTGGTGGTTGGCGTCGATGCAGGGACGTCCGGCCTGGGAACAGGGGGCGTCACCGGAACTGCCGGCTGCGTCGGGGGCTTTACCTTGCCGGCTGCGGGCGGGTTGGTGCCAACAGGCTGGGGAGAATCAGCCTTGGCGATCGGCGTACTGGCAGGTTTCTCTGGAGCGAACGGCCCCGAAGACGTCGCAAAGAGCAGGCCGAAAATCATCGCCACGCAAGCGGCCGCAACACCAGCAATCGTACCCCAAGGGAGCGACGGTTGTTGACGACGTGGGGCTGCACTCGGCCGAATCGCCGCAGGCTGAGGCTTCGTTGTGGCCGGACTCGTTGTGGCCAGACTCGGTGCGGCCGGACTCGCCACCGCTGGTGCCGTGGCGTTGGGCGTTGGGTTCGCGAAACTCAAAGGCGCTGGTAGATCGTCATCCACGTCGAGCGAATTTGGCAATTCACTTTGGGGATCCTGGGACAGCGGGGCATGGGGTGCTGGCTCCGCTTGAACTGGCAACGATTCTACCGGAGCGGCCTGAGCCGGAGCAGCTGGCCAGGCAGGCTCGTCAGGTGGTAGCGCATGGTAGGGTGCCGGTTGTGAGGCTGCTGGCTTGGCCAAAGGGATGGCCTCAGGGGGTTCTTCCTCTTCAATCGGTGCCGTGATCGGCGGAGAAGAGGGTGGGGGCGAAGACTCAGGGAGAGCATTTGAAGTCGATTGAGGTAAGTCTTCGCTCGGGTTCGTACAGGCCAGCGGAGGCAAGTCATCGTCACTGGCCAGGCTGCCTTCTGCGCAAACGATTCCGCTATCAGGATTTGCGTCCGTGGACGGGGCGACGGCGGAAGGAGGCAACCAGTCATCGGTCACATCAGACGATTTGCTCGAATCCAAATTGCTCGAAACCGGAGGGGTGGCGGCCCGGCCTGCTTTTTCCAGCTGAGCCTTCATTAATGACTCGTATTTTGCCCGCCGCTTGGAGTCCAGCAATACTGAGCAGGCCATCTCAATTTCTTGCTGCACCTTGAGGGCCAACTCGGCACGGGGACCATTGAGGTGCGGGGCCAGTTTCTCCAGACGCTCGGCCGCCTCGCGAGTAATCACCGAAGGGCTACGCTCGTAATACTCTAAGCCAAGCAGGCGATAGAAGTTAGGCCGCGTGCGATCAACGCCGAGCCATTCTAAATATGGATTGAATTCGCTCATGCCCCGCACCTTTTTTGGTGGTGGTGAGATCAAAATAGAGTGTTTGCCCCAGACACTCGCGCGTACGTACATCTAATGATTATGATTGAAACTTCCCTTTGTGCCAACGCTGTCTATGGCGGGCTTTCGCCACAACTCTATTCGTGGACCAAGGTAAGTTCTTGGCTGTAGTGTTCAACCGCTTCGGTGGGAGACAGGTTAAAAACCACCCGTCCATCGGTATGCCACTCGTTCCCCTGTTGATAAAAGACGCCAGTCGCGGCCCGAAGGTTCCCGACTGCTTCAACATCTTCCATCGGTCCCCCTTCGATGGCCTCGAATGAGACGGAGACCGCCACAAAAGCGGTGAGTCCGCCTCCGGACTTCCGCGTAGCAAACACCACCGCATCGGAGAAATCGCACCGGGTCCAGCGCAGACCTCGGGGTTTTCCTGAATTGGCTGCTTTGTCGAAGAAAACGGCTTCGAGTCGTTCTCGTTGCCGCCTAAACCCTGACCGAGCCCGCTGGCGCTGTTCTGCCTCATGACGCTCCTTCCAGCGACGCCAGGGAAGCATCGCCGCTCCCCCAAGCACGGCCACAACAGCCACAACGATCATCCAGACTTCGATTGGCATAGTCGTACTTCGTCAGGGGGAGATGGATTCTACGGCATGATTCGGCAACCGCAATTCTATCATGGTGGATTCCAGGTAGTAGTAGGCAGCCAGCCAGCGGACCGGATCAGATTCGGTCTTGTCGACTTACTTCGCATCGCAGAACGGCCGCAATTCCTGCGAGTAAGATGTATACTGCTGTTTTCCCTTCGCCCCCGCAACGACCAAATTGCCTCGAACGAAGACTGTTCGAGGAATGGACTGCAAAATCAACTCAGCAGATTGCCATTCCACCAAAGTTCGCACAAAGCCATGACGTAAATCGAAGACACGCAGAGCCGTCTTGCCACCGGATTCCAAAATGAGCCACAACCGCCACTGAAAATCAAGCTCGTACTGAACCACCTTCACATCTTGAATGTCAACGCTCGCAAGTGGTGGGAAATCGAGTTTTCTCTGCCCATTCTCGCTCGAATCCATCGTAACTTGATTCGCAGAAACCAGTGTCAGATCTCGACCTGCCTTTGTCTTTCCTTTGCGTACTTCAAAACTGCAATTGACGGGCCCTATCAATCCCCGATTCACTTGATCGACATTCGCGGGATTCACGCAAAGTGTGCTGACTTCGAATTTATCAGAGTCCTGCATGCCGACAATCTCGCACTCGGACCGGTAGATTTCTTGACCTTCCCATGTCGCGCGCACTTGATAGGCCCCCGGATCCTTCAGGTCGAATAGCTCGGTCAGTTCAAAGGCGAATTGCACCCGAGGACCAGCCCACACAGCGAGAGCATGTGCCGTCGGCACATCAAACTCGAAACCGCTCGGGGGGATCCGACGATCACGTGAATCTGTCACGATAACCTCAAATGGTACTCCCAACCGCCTTCCCGACGCGATGAGACGTGTCCCAGCTAGTGACTGAAATGTGTACTTTACGATTATTGGCGAACCAGCCGGGTATGCTTCCCTTAGTGGTTCAATAATAATCTTCGCCTTTTCATTACAGTTCGCACTTTGCGGCAACCCAATCGCCGCAAGCATGACTAGGAGAGCCATCGGTTCTCGGCATGGTTTCATGTTGAACTCCTAAAACTTTTGAACCTTGAGCCTTTTCAACGCCAGTCCAAACATGATTCGACGCATGTCGAAAAGTTGACCACCAGCCTGGCTCCACGGATACTAGAGCCCAATCATACCAAAGAATCGACCCAGGAATCCCCTCATGAAACCCGTCAAGCCGTTGCCTACACTGGCGATCCGCCGAGACGTACTCCCCTGTGGGCTACGCCGAATCGCGACGCTGATACTTATTGCCACGGTCGCCGGGGCGTCAGTAGACCCCGGCAATTCAGCCGTATCTGCCGAACCATCCCGGGCTCCTAACATCGTCCTGATTGTTGCTGACGACCTGGGGTATTCTGACTTGGGCTGTTATGGGGGAGAGATTGCCACGCCGAACCTGGACAAGTTGGCACAACAGGGGACGCGTTTCACGCAGTTCTACAACAACGCGGTGTGTGTCACCACGAGGGCGTCGTTGTATACCGGTCTGTATCCTCGGCGTGGTAGCGGAGGATTGTTGCGGCCCAACATGGTGACCTTGGGCGAGGTGCTGCAGGCCGCCGGTTACCGCACAGCAATGACCGGCAAATGGCACCTGGGACACGAGTCGCCACGGCGGCCTATCGATCGAGGTTTCGAAGAGTACTACGGTCTGCTCAGCGGATGTTGCAACTACTTCAATCCAGCGCAGCCCGACCCGGTGTTTTACAACGGCGGCAATCATCGCCCTTTCGCGCATAACGATCGCCGGATTACCGAATTCCCGGCAGACTATTTCACCACGGACGCGTTCAGCGATCATGCGGCCAGGACCATCCGGCAGTTCTCACCAGGGGACAAACCGTTCTTCCTGAATGTCTGCTATACGGCCCCGCATTTTCCACTGCATGCCAAGCCTGAGGATATCAAGAAGTACCAAGGCAAATATCAGCAAGGGTACTTCGAACTGCGAAAAGCCCGGCATCAACGCCAAAAGCAACTTGGGGTGGTGGACCCGAATTGGAAGCTCTCCGAGTTGGACAAAAAGCTCGGCCCTGCGCGATACGACTACGACACCGAAGCCTGGCAAGCTTCGCAAGAGGCCCCGCTTGGGAAGAGGCGCGGATGGAGGTCTATGCGGCGATGGTAGACCATCTGGACCGCGGCATTGGTCAGGTGCTTGCTGCGATTGACGAGGCAGGGATCGCCGACAACACGCTGGTGATGTTCTTCTCAGACAACGGTGGCTGTGGAACCATTGCCTCGGATCTAAAAGGGATGGCCGCCTACAACCATGGCAAAATGCCAGGGCCAGGCGATACCTACGACTTCTGCGGCCCTGGTTGGGGTTGGGCTCAGTGTGCACCGTTCCGCCGATTCAAGACCTGGAACTACGAAGGTGGAATCGCCACGCCATGCATCGTTCGGTGGCCAGGAGTTGTGAAGCCGAAGAGTATCAATCACAGCGTAGGCCATTTGATTGATCTGATGCCTACGGTTTTGGAGATCACCGGTGGTGAGTATCCCAGCGAGTTCGCCGGAAAGAAGATCCTTCCCCTAGAAGGCCAAAGCCTGCTCCCCGCACTACAAGGCAAGGAGTGGAAACGAGACGGCATGCTGTTCTGGGCTCTATACGGCAATCGAGCAGTGCGGGATGGACGCTGGAAGCTGGTGTGGGGAACTTCTGGCAAAGAGTGGGAACTGTACGACATGCAGCAGGACCGCACCGAAACCAACAACCTGGCCGCACAACACCCGCAAGTGGTCAAGCGACTCAGCCTTGCCTGGCAGCAGTTTGCCACGAAGACGGAAGTGTCCGAGTAGCACCGTCACAAGGTAGGACGTGGACCCAATTTGAGGTTCCGCTAATTCATAACCGGAAGCGTCAAGGAAGCGTGACAAACGATGCCGGCCGCAATTGTCATCACGACGGAGCGTGATGACTACGGAAGTTGTCTCAGGTGCCTAACGCAGTTGTGATCTCAGGCTGCGCCAGCCCACCAACGGAACGTTGTGATCCACCACAAAGATTTCGACCCGACGGTTGGCGCGACGGTCGACCAGCGTGTCGTTGGGTTGGAGAGGTTGATGCTGGCCGTAGCTGAGCACACCTAAACGCTCTGGCTCGACGCCAGATTTTTGCAGAAAGTCCGAGACAGCCAACGCCCGTTCGGCACCCAGGTAGAGGTTGTCCGGAAAGACCTCTCGCGCAGGCTTTTTGGTGATGGGTTCGTTGTCCGTGTGCCCTACGACCAAGAGTCGCAACCCTTGTCCTTCGGAACTTTGTAAGAAGTTGGAAAACTCGTCCAACAGCTCTTGAGCGCGTGGACGCAAACCAACCCCCCCTGGCTCGAAGAGAATATCCGCCCCCAGGCGGGCAACCCCGGCCTCCTCATCGTAGACCAAGCCAGGGTACTGTTCGGCCATCTGGCGAAGGCTGGCATTTCCGCTCGACGGATGCAGCCCAGCGGCCAGCTTCAAGGATTCTTGTGCCTGAGCGACCTGTTGCTCGAGTTGCCCCGTTTTTTGCGTTGATTCATTCAGGGCGACCTTGGTGTTTTGCAACGCCCCTTGGAGTGCCTGATTCTCTTCTTCCATGGCATGGTACTGTCGCTCAAGCGCAGCCACCTTATGCTTGGGAACCAGGTAAGAACAGCCTGAACCGGTTAGGAAGACCAGCAGCGTCAGCATGCCGACGGCTTCCCACGTCGGGAGGGTACGCAGCAGAGATGCTTGCATGGATTCGACTCCTTTCGAATCGGTGCGGCTTGTGCGCCGCTCGAGGCTCGGCCTCAGACTAGCGGAAGCTCAAATGGGTTCGAGGTTCTACCTCGTTGAATATCTTGTAGCAGAGAACTCGCTCAATGTGAGTCAAGTCTTCGTGTGGGCTATGTAGAAGCACTCGAACGTTTTTCTGAGTTCCTGAACAGTTGGGACAACTGTTCTCCACAAAATTGATTCGAGGCCCTGCCTTGTTAGTTTTCAAACAGTCCCAGCACACCATCCATGATGCTACTGGTCATGGTGTAGGGTTCGTCCCAACTCCACATGTGTCGAATCAGTTCGTACATCATCATGCCGGTCAACGCGAGTACAAACGTGCAGGCAATCAGGCTCATCACATTGAGAATGGAATAAGGAGCTTCCGGCGGCGCGGCGACTTGGGCTCCTGCGGTGCTGGTATGTCCGCCCGTCAGCGGCGCATCCCCTTGCATCGAAAGATCATCGCCAGGGCCGAAGTCTTCTTCGAGCAGTCCCCCATCATCAACGCCCAATTGCGTAGCGGCAGAATCGTCGAACGACCCTTCCTCGTCCAGGGCAATCACCTGCGATCCGCTCGCGTCGTCTCCGTCGTCATCCAGTTCTAAAGTCGGTGTCAGGAGGAATTCGTCGTCATTGGAGACCGTGGCAACTTCGTTGGAGTCATCATCACTCGAAATGAAACCAGACGCGGTCCCCAGGGCGAGCGAATCCCCCTCGAGCGACAATCCGCTATCTGCCGGAGAGTCCAGCGAGATCCCACTGTCATTGATGTCACTGCCAATGCCGCTCTGGCCACCTAGGACCAGATCATCATCTTCAAATTCACTTCCCCCCAGATCCAGGGTCGATCCTCCGACCACGCTGGAGAGTCCACTGTCATCTGCAAGCGACAATTCGCTGTCGCTCCCCAAGGTAAGTTCGGACCCTAATGATCCCGAGGAATCGAGGGTGAGTTCGCTCCCTGCCTTGGTGGCGCTGTCTTCGTCCAATTCCAACGGGATATCCGAACCGCCGTCGTCATCCAGGTCGACCAGTTCCAAACCGCTGCCAGGGTCGTCAGCCACCAGTTTCACATCACTGCCGGGGCCATCGGCAGGCACCAGGCTGATTCCACTGTCGCCGCCGCCCGGAGTGATATCGCTGGCCGAGCTGTCTCGGATGGCGGAACCTCCCTGAGCCAGTTCGATGTCGCTATCTTGCAGTACGCCGGACTTGACCGAACCGGGCTTACCAATGATGGTACTGGCCGTGCTGGGTTCGGACTCGCCGAGAGCTTGTTCGCTGAGCAGGACGTCGTCGTCATCATCCCCTTCGCCGGGAATTTCCAGCAAACCGGAACCAGATCCTCCGGCATCGCGATCTTCGCGATAGCGTTTGATGTCGTCTTCTTTGAACATCCAGATGGAGCCGTCGCGAACTCCATAAATCTCGCGCTTCTCACGCAGGTTATTCACCTCTTCGGAGCTGATGCCCAAAAGTTTGGCGACGTCTTCTTGCGTGATCAGTTGCTGAGCCATGACACTCTCCGGGAACTTTGGTGACGAGCCGGTTTCTCAAGGCTCGCCACGTGGCTACTCAGCCAGGGCTCCCCCCCCGAGCTACCGGTGCTCGAGCATCGTACGGATTGAACCAGGCAGTGGTTCAACCCCGTTGAACTCTATCATTTGTAGGTCCCAATGCAGCTGCCGGACGCTCTTGAGTGCAATCTCGCCGGTATTTAAGTCGACGTGATACACCGAAAGAACACGGTTACGCGGGTCCACCACGGTAAGTTGCTGATGATGCTGGGCCACCGAGGTGGTCAAAGCAATCAATTCACCGAACGCCGCATGTCCCGCAGAACCAGCCTGCTGTGCGTGAACTTGAGACCGATCTGATGCCAAACACATGCCCAACAGCACAAGTCCGGCACCTAAGGCCCCGCCAACGACCAAATTTCGCATAAGTTACCTCTGCTGCGAGAGATTGGGCGATATCTGGGGCCTTTCCCTCATTCTAAAAGACCCCTTCATCAAATCAAGAAATTTCTCCCCGCACCACCTACCTTGTTTCCCTATTCGGTGCCAGATGTAACATCTGTGACTGCAGCGACCGACGAGGCATCCAACAGCAGGAAATCTGGGGGGCGGGAGTTTAGCGGGCTGCCTGTCCCCTGACAAGATCAGAGATCCGAATGCTGGCAGTGATACGGCCCAGGTGTGACGGACTCCCTAAGGCCTGCGGACTACGTTGAATCATCCGCATCGTCGTCGTCCACCAGAGTGGCGGCCAGCCGGCTAGTAGCGCGAAAGTTTGTTGAGGGTCCGCAGCGCAATGGACTGCGATACAGTCTTGCGCAGCAGGCGCGTTTGCCGGGAATGGGTACTCGGCTGAGCCCCACCAAGATCCTTGCCAGCGCCTTGCGCCTGGCGTGATCGACATGACGACTCCTGCAATGAGCAAAACGATGCCCAGGGCGTTCTTTACGACAAGCAGCGTGTAGTGAACAACTGGGTGCCGTTGCTGCGGTTTTTCGTGACGGACAAAATGGTCGGCAGGCAGGCGAATGATGAGCCAGGGAAGCAGTACAAGGCTTGCGACAAACGTCACAACGCTGATGCCCAACAGCCAAGCGCCATATTGTTCCAAAGCTGCTTGCCAGTTCATTGAGTTCGTCAACCTCAATGGTGCCCGATGAACAACACATCCGAAGCCGCTACGACCCGTTTAATGCCCTGGGACCGCCGAACATGGTCGAACTGCGAACCGTGAGAACGTGTGGTTCCATGGCGATTCTTACACGCAATTCGACCCGAGTCATCCTCACTCATGTCGTGGCCTTGTCAAAGTGCCCGACGCACCTTGCGTGTGCGACGTCCACCCGGCAGCGGCTTGGCTGGCTGAGGGGGAGCGGGGGCTGCGCCATCGGCGGCGGGTTCAGCGGACTTGGCACGACCATCCGAATTCCCTTGGCTCGCAGGTGCGGGAACTTGCGGCGGTGGGGCCACGGATTGAATCGCTTGAAAGCCGGGAATCTCGTCGCGCACCAAAAGCTGATTAATGCGAACTTCGATCCGGGTCAGTTCATTCCCTTCTTCCGAAGTGACGAACGTGTAGGCGACACCTTCTCGTCCCATGCGGCCAGCCCGACCGACACGATGCACGTAGTCGTCGCAGAATTGCGGCACATCATAGTTGACAATGGGAGATGCTGCTGACATCGATCCCGCGGCCGACGACATCGGTGGCCACCAATACGCGGACCCCCCCTTCACGAAACTTGACCATCACCCGATCTCGGGCGCTTTGTGCCAGGTCCCCGTGAATGCAATCGACCACTCCCCAGTTGTTGTCGTGGTGTGCCAGCTTCTGCTGGAGCGAACGATTCACACGTTCGGTCCCGCGTTTGGTGCGGCAAAACACGATCGCCTGGCGCGGTTCGTCCCGGAGCATCAAACGGGCCAGTAGCTCCATCTTTCGACTGGCATCTACCGTGAAGTAGTGCTGGTCGATGGTGTCCACGCCCACCTGGCTGGTGGAAAAGTCCAGCGTTTCTGGCTCTCGCATGTACCGCTTGGAGAGACGTTCGACGGGGGGCGGGATGGTTGCGCTCAGCAGCAGGGTCTGCCGGTCCGTAGGACATTTGCGGAGGATCTTCTCAATGTCCGGTCGAAACCCGATATCGAGCATCCGATCGGCTTCGTCCAGCACCACACAGCTGACATCGCTGAGAATCAAGGTCTGCCGACCAATATGGTCAAGCACTCGCCCAGGGGTTCCCACGACAACATCCGCTCCGCGCTTCAATCGATCGATCTGTGCCTTGATGGGCTTTCCGCCATAGAGGGCCACCGAGCGGATCGAGCTGCCTTTGGTCAACTTGACCACTTCGCCATGGACCTGCACGGCCAACTCGCGAGTCGGCACGAGGACAATCGCCTGAGGGACCTCCTTTGGGACGTCTCGGCTTCAGGCGTTCGACAATGGGAATGACGAATGCCGCTGTTTTTCCCGTTCCGGTACGCGCCTGGCCGACATAGTCTCCCCCTTCAATGCCCATAGAGATGAATCCGGCAGATCGGAGTGGGCGAGGTGTAGTCAGCCGCCAAAAGCGCAGAACGCATTGCGTCCGAAAGCGGAATGTCGGCAAAGGTTTTCTCGACGGCAGGTTGTTCAGCCACGGTGGGAATGGTTACGGGAAGAGGATCGGGGCGTGGAAATAAAGACGATTACTTTCCCTAACCTTATCGCCCCCAGCAGGTTTCGTCAACCACATGGTTTCCTCGCGTTGGCAGTCGCCATGAGAAATGCCCCCCTTACAGACTGCCTCCATTAGGAAGTGGCACTCGTAGTTGGCTCTACCCAATGGCGGTACCTGCTTACTCCTGGCCCCCGAGCGATGAGCCATTGGGGGGCACGGATCAGGTATCGGCGGCGGTCGAGGTTCGGGTGCGGCGGAAGTTCTCGAAGCCGCGAGACGGTGGTATGGAACTGCCGTCCAGGTCGGTTGAAGGGGGGGATTCTGGATCAAGCTCCAATTGCCAAGGGATGGTCACCATGAACTCGCTTCCTCGGCCCAACTCGCTCTTCACGGTGACCTCGCCCCCTAGCTGAATGGAAAGTTCTTTGACGATCGAGAGTCCCAGCCCTGTGCCGGAGTATTCGCGCGTCATGGCGTCGCCGGTGGGGACCACCATTTCGCCCTGGCGGAATTTTTCGAAGATAGCGGTTTGATCCTTCTCCGCGATTCCGACGCCGGTGTCTGCCAAGATCAAAGTGAGTGCGTCCCCTCGATCGCTGCGGCGGGCGGTGACCGTAATCCGCCCTCCCTCAGGGGTAAACTTGATGGCGTTCGACAGCAGGTTGTTGAGAATCTGCTGCACCTTGCCTTGATCTTGGTGCATCTCCGGCAGACCGTCTTCGACCTGAGCGTCCAGATCAATGTTCTTCTTCTCGGTAAGCGGTCGGGCCATGTCGCACTGCGCGGCAATGAGGTGATGAATGCGGAAGTCCGAGAGACGGATTTCCATTTTGCCACTCTCGATCTTTGCCAGGTCGAGAATGTCATTGATCATGTCGAGCAGCACCTTGCCTGACTTTTGAATGTTCTGCACGTAGCGTTTTTGTTTCTCGTCCAGCGAATCAATCGATCCCAACACGTCACTGAATCCAATGATGCTATTGAGCGGCGTGCGCAGCTCGTGGCTCATGGTGGCCAGGAAGTCTCCCTTGAGCCGGTTCATCTCGTACAACTGCATATTGAGTTGAGCGAGTTCGTCGACCTTGGTGTCCAGGTTCTTGTTGACGTGCCGGAGTTCTTCTTGCGCGTCCACCAGGTAGCGCAGCATGCGGTTGAAAGCCACGCCGAGGGCTTCGAACTCGTCGCCGGTGTGGATCTCGGCCCTCTTTTGAATATCGCCCCGGGTGACGGCGTCGCTGACGTCTTGCAAGTGCTTGAGCGGTTTGACGATCACGTACCGAATGATCACGTACGAAGCCACCACGAGCAGGAACGCGGTAACGATGGCTGTTGCCCAAAGGATGGCGTTGTTCCAGCGAATGTCCGCCTGGGTGGGTTCGTCACTGATGCGAACCTTGACCACGGACAGAATGTCCCCTTCGGTCAGGTCGGCCGGCCCGGTGAAGGTGCGGTGACAAATGATGCAGTTGCCGGTGGCTCGCACCGCTTCGTAATAATGGTACTCGCCGTTCTCCGGCACGGCCCTTTCGACAAACTCTACCTCGCCAGGGCTGGGGGGCGGGGCCTTGAGGAACTTTTCCAACACCGCGTAATCGTGTTCGTCCTGAGGTCGCCCCTTGCCGTCGGCACTTTGGTGAGGGCGGATAGCGCTCCAGGTGTAGTCTTCGTTCTGCAGTTCGCGACTGAGTTCGCGGACCAAATCCGTCGCCTGGGTACGGGCGTCGGTTTCGAACACTTCCCAATGCACGCCGAGCTTGATCGCTTCGACCAGCAACCGCCCCTTGTTGCGGTTCTGCTTGTAGACCAACTTCTCCGTCTGGTTCCCGTAAATCCAAAAGCTGGCCGCTGTCAACGACATGGCACAGATCCCGAACAGCACCAGCGTCTTGCGCTCGAGGTGCGTCTCGCCGAGAACGTGCTTGAATGATCGGTACGACATGCGCGCGTTGGTTCGCAAAGAACTTGGGCTGGTGTCTGCTTACTCGACTCGGCGAGTCGAACTTCGGACCAGGTCATCTTACGCAACAGCCCCCCAGGTCCCAAGTCCAAAGCACGAATCCCCCAGTAACCAAAGCGCCGTAGCAGTCAGGGAGTACGGCAAAATGCCGGCCAGTTACATCATGCTCCAGGGATCCACATCGGCGATCCACTGCAGATCATCCGGTGGTTTCAAGCCGGCGGACGCTGCTCTCACAATGTCTCGCAAAGCGGGGCCGTCCGCCGCTTGCAACTGGATATGGAAACGGTACATGTCGCGCAGTTTGGGAAGTGGACAGGGGGCTGGCCCCAGCACCCGGATTGCATCGGTCAGCTTCCGCTCAGCCGCCGCGGCCTCGGTTCGTTGAACCAGGTGCTTGGCAAACTCCAACGCCTGAGGCTCTTTCGGACCGCGAACCACCAGGCGAATCATGCTAGCAAACGGAGGATACTGAAGCGCTCGGCGAAGCGGTGTCTCACCGGCAATGAAACCTTCGTAGTTGTGCGTCACCGCGGCTTGCAAGGCGGGATGCTCTGGGGCGAAGGTCTGAATCAGCACTCGCCCCCCCAGTTCGCTGCGGCCACTTCGGCCAGCCACCTGGACCAGCAACTGGCAGGTGCGTTCGGCAGCGCGGAAATCAGGCAGATGCAGCGACGTATCCGCATTGACCACCCCCACCAGGGTCACGTTCGGAAAATCCAGTCCTTTGGCAATCATTTGGGTGCCCATCAAGATCTTAACTTCACCGCGACGAAATGCGTTCAAGGCCACTTCGTGACTGCCGGGACGCTGCATGCTGTCCGTGTCCATTCGCAAAGCAGGGTAGTCAGGAAATCGGGCTCGAATCTCGGCTTCCAGGCGTTGGGTTCCTAGGCCGCTGTATCGGATGCCTACGAACTGGCACCCGGGGCAATGCGTCGGTGCCGGCACTTCGTAGTCGCAGTAATGGCAGAGCGCGATCTCCTCTTTGCGATGGTGTGTCAGGGCAATGTCGCAGCTGGGGCATCGAACCACCTCGCCACACGCAGGGCATTGGATATGCGTGCTGTAGCCGCGGCGATTGAGCAGCAAAATCACCTGCTCGTCCCGTTTGAGCACTTCCTGCATGGCAATCGCCAACGGCCGACTGATCGCTCCTTGCGATAGTCGCGAACCGTGCGTCTCGCGCAGGTCCACGGTTCGGACCGTCGGCAACGGGCGGCCCAACACGCGCGTCGGCAGTGACAACCGCTGGGCTGTGCCGCGCTCGACTTGATGCCAACTTTCCAGTGATGGTGTCGCTGTCCCCAGGATCAGCGGAACCCCTTCGTGCTGGGCTCGATACTGGGCCACATCTCGGGCGTGATAGCGGGGCGCAGATTCCTGCTTGAACGAGGCCTCGTGTTCTTCGTCCAACACAATCAAACCCAAGTGGGGTGTCGGAGCGAAGATGGCACTTCGAGCCCCAACCACCACGCTGACTTCGCCGGCGGCAATCTGCTGCCAATAGGCATGCCGGTCTGTGTCCGAAAGGTGACTGTGTAAAACGGCCACGTTTCCCAGCCGAGATTGAAACCTCCGCACGGTTTGCGGGGTCAGGCTGATCTCTGGCACCAGCACAATCGCCTGACGTCCAAACTGCCGCAGGTGGCTGATGGCCTGCAAGTAGACCTCAGTCTTGCCACTGCCGGTGACTCCGTGCAATAGCAGGGTTTGGTGTTGGGCTGAATCCAAAGCCGCTTGAATGGCCTGCCAGGCTTTCTGTTGGTCAGCATTGAGCACCAGCGGTTGCTCATCGGCAATACCAGCTTGCGGACGATCAGCAACAAAGGTCCGGCGAGTGTCCGTGCTGAGCAGCCCTTTCTTCTTCAAGGCGGCAATCGGTGCCGTGCTGATTCCCACCGCTTCGGCGAGTTGCTGCATGGTGAGCGCTTCGCCGCATTCGAGCAGAAACTCGAGTGCTTGCCGCTGCTTCGGTGAGACCGTTAATTGGGGAAGATTCTCAGCGACCCCCTCGGCAAGTGTCAAATAAGTATTGGACCGGGTGCCGGACTGTTTGCGCACGCCAACCGGCACGACCCCTTCGAGAACCTGCCCCCAATCGCAAAGGTAACGATCCGCAATCCAATGCGTGAGCTGAAGCATGGCAGGCGTGAGCAACGGGCGGTCATCGACCAGGCTGCTGACTGGCTTGAGTCGGCGGCTTCCGAGTGTGCGGGATTCGACCTTCACCGCATAGCCAACGATCGCCCGATTGCTACGACCCAGTGGCACCCGAACTCGGCTGCCAGCGACCAACGACTCTAACAGCGGTGATGGGACCAGATAGTCAAACTCACCGTGTGGTCCCTTGGGAAAGACCACGGTCGCCACACGATGCAACTCGGCATCGTCCAGTTCCCAAGGGGCAGACGAATCATCAAAGAGTGAGCGTTGTGGCATCGTGCACGAATGAACTTTTTGAGTTACCCTACAGCCAGATAGAACAGTTGTCCCAACGGTTCATGAACCAAGAAAATTGTTTCAGCTGCATCTGCAATTTGAGCAGTTTGAACCGTTGAGACAACGATTCTACCAAGGTCCCCATCAACCCAGCGGCGACTCTAGGCAATATGTCCGTTGGACCGCACTTAGGCAAGTCAAGGAGCAGAACACCATGCGGCTCGGCATTTTCGGAGGGACTTTTGATCCCATTCATCTAGGGCATTTGCTACTGGCCGAAATGTGTCGAGAACAGTGCGAATTGGACGCCGTCTGGTTTATGCCGGCAGCCGTTCCTCCGCACAAACAGCGGCACGGTCCCGAAGCAACGGTCGAGCAGCGGATCACGATGCTGCGGCTTGCCATCGGTGGCCACCAAGGTTTCGAGGTATGTGATTACGAGGCCACGCGTCAAGAGGTCAATTACACCTACGCCACGCTCCAGTGGCTCGCCGCAGAGAGGCCTGACGACGAACTATTTTTCTTGATGGGGGGGGACTCTTTGGTGGATCTGCCAACCTGGCGGCAGCCGCAGCAGATCTGCGAATTGGCCATTCCCGTGGTCGTGGCACGGACCGGTTCGCCAAAGCCTGACTGGAGCCACGTTGCTGAACTGGTCACCCCTGAGCGGCTGGCTCAGATTCGCCATTACACGGTCGAAATGCCCATCATCGGCCTCAGCAGCACGCTGATTCGAAACCGCATCGCCCAGCGACAGAGCATTCGCTACCAAACCACTCGGGCGGTGGAAAAATACATTCAGTCCCAGGGGCTCTACCAGCCAAGCGCCGAACCAACCCCCTCACCGGCTGCAGATCGCTAGCAAGATCCTGGCGGATTCCACGGTTTAAGAAGTCCCACAACGCCAGCCTAATCTGCAACGTTCACAATGTTGCAAGACTCGGATTGCTCGTCGAAATGGAGTTCGACGTTCCCCGCCTCGAGTTGTCGGATCAAGGTCTCCACACGCTGCTCGATGGACGAATGGTCCGTGCCATCTCGCGTTACGAATTCCAACACGACAGCGCGCAGCGTGGCAGGTGACAGAGTCAGGTGCGGAATCAGCATCCGATCAGTCTAACACACCTGAGTCGAAGCGAGATAGGAGCCAATAGTCAACAGTCAACAAGTCAACAGTCAACTCAGTTTGGTTCGAGGTCCTCCCTGATTTGATACCTTATAAGAGAGAACTCGTTCAGTTTGAGTCAAGTCGTAGTGTGGGTGCCATGGGTTGTGCAGAACAGCTATCTCAGCTGTTCACCTGCCGAGGCACCGGAAAGGTCCTTCTTGGTTCGTGAACCGTTGAGACAACTGTTCTACATTGCTTTGTGGCAACGGGCGAACCAAACGGCGTGGTGCTGCGTAGTGCGTCTTGAGGTGTTGGTGGTGGCGAACATGCTGCAGACTGTGGCCTGTGGGTCTGGAATTGTGGTCTGGCCGGGAATCGCTAGAATCAACGCCGACGCAACGCCCCCTCGTTCCCCGCCACTTACCCAACGCCAACGCATGCTGCTCATCGAACAATTGCAGAAATCGTTTCAGGAACCGGATGGCACGAAGCTGCCCATCCTGAACATCCCCCGCTACGAAGTGGGCGCTGGGGAACAGGTGGTGCTGATGGGCCGGAGCGGTTCTGGCAAGACCACCCTGCTGCATATTGTCTCCGGCATCACCCGGCCGGACCGGGGATCGGTCAAGGTCACGGAGGTGGAAATCACCCGGCTCTCCGAAGCGCAGCGAGACCGGTTTCGTGCCGAGCGGATTGGCTACGTCTTCCAGACATTCAATCTGCTGCCGGCCTTCACCGCTCTGGAGAATGTACTGCTGGGGATGAGCTTTACAGGCCAACGCCCGGATGTTTCTCGGGCCAAGAGCCTGCTGGATCGCGTGGGACTAAGTCATCGCCTGACACATCGTCCCGCCGCTTTGAGCGTGGGCGAACAGCAGCGGGTGAGCGTGGCCCGATCTTTAGCCAACAAACCCAAGCTGCTGCTGGCAGACGAGCCGACCGCCAACGTGGACCCAGGCCACCAACAGCAGATTGTGGACATGCTGCGGGAGAATTGTGAACAGGATGGGGTTTCGCTGATTGTGGTCACCCACACACCTGAGGTTGCGTCGCAGTTTTCACGTGTGGACAAACTCGAAGACGTCAACCAGATTCAATCCGTTTGACAAGCCGCACTCGTTGCTGGCTGAAAGTTTCCCTTAACTACGGCATCCCTACGCGGAATCGATATCCATGGGTAAGATCAAAATCGCCTGGCGGAACATGCAGCAAAGGGCGTTGGCCTCGTGGCTGACCGCGTTTTCCATGGCACTTGGCGTGGCCTTGGTCATTGCCGTGCTGGTGCTGCTCAATACGGTCAGCGACACCTTCGAACGCAACGCGCAGGGTTTTCATCTGATTGTCGGGGCTAAGGGAGGACGCGAGCAGCTGGTGCTCAATACCGTCTATCACTTGAGCCAACCGGTCGAGAACGTCCCCTACGCCTTCTACAAAGAGTTCCTGCCTGGCGGGTACTTTTCGAGCGCTGTCGATGTCGTCATTCCCTACTGCCTGGGAGACAACTACGAGGGATATCGGGTGGTGGGCACCATTCCCGAACTCTTTGACGTTCCGTACGGGGACGAGAGTCGCCCGTACGAGTTTGCTGACGGCCAGAATTTCAAGCATGAAGAATACTTCGAAGCCGTGATTGGGTCGGTGGTAGCACGGTCCACCGGACTCAAAGTGGGAGACAAGTTTCAGCCAACGCATGGCGTGACTGGGTCCGAAGGGCATAAACATGACGCCTTCGACGTGGTAGGCATTTTGGCACCGACCGGCACGCCCAACGACCGGGGCGCTGTTCGTCAACATGGAAGGCTTCTATTTGCTCGAGGGGCATGCCAAGCCGGTCGAGGAGACGGATCCAGCCAATCCAGCAGTCGTTCAGGACGCCCAAAACGAACCGAAGATTGACTTGGACGAGAAGCCCCCGGCCAGCGATCCTCCGGCCGTCGCAGGCAAGATGCCTCCCAAGCTTCCCGAAGAACAGAAAGAAATCACCGCCATGTTGGTCCGGTGCACGGACCCTTTCGCGTCGATGAGTTTGAACCAGGCCATCAACGAAGGAAATGTGGCCCAGGCGGTAGAGCCCATCAAGGTAATCTACGGATTGCTCGAGAGTTTTGTCGGGCCCATCCAAGGTGTGCTGCTGGTCCTCACAGCCCTGATTGTGGTGGTAGCTGGCATTGGGATCATGGTCAGCATTTACAATTCGATGAATGACCGGCGGCGAGACATTGCCGTGATGCGGGCTTTGGGTGCCAATCGCACGACCGTGTGGTTGGTAATTTTGGTCGAATCCATCTTGCTTTCGCTAGCGGGGGGGGTGGCAGGATTCCTGCTTGGGCACCTCTTAATTGGCGCGGCGAGTCCCATCATCGAAACTCGGACCGGTGTGGCCATTAGCGCGTTTCAATTCGTCGAGTACGAGTTGTGGATCCTGCCGGCCTTGATCATCCTGGCCACCTTGGCAGGCTACATCCCCGCAACTTCGGCCTATCGCACCGATGTCAGCCGAACCCTCAGTGCCTCGCCGTAACAGGCGATCGAGGGTTGCAGGAAATGAGCCGGATAGGCATCGACAGCTACTACTCACCCCCCCATTGGGATGAATCAGTCAGTCAAGGTATCTTTTTTCTGATTCACTTGCTAGAATGGGGGGCGATGCGGTGGAGCAGCCTGAACCGTTGGTGTTGGGCAACGCCGCGCTAACAGATGTTTTTAGGATTTGAGTTCAATGCCAGAAGGTAAGATCAAGCGACTGACGGACAAGGGTTTCGGATTCATTGACGTTGGAAGAGACAAGGATTTGTTCTTCCACCATTCAGCGGTGGTCGGGACTTCGTACGACGACCTGCAAGAAGGTCAAATGGTGTCCTTCACTGAAGGACAGGGCCAGAAGGGCCCATGTGCTGAGAACGTTACTCCGGTCTAGTCGCCGGTACATGTAGAACAAACGAGCAAAAAAGCCGATGACGATGTCGTCGGCTTTTTTGCATGATTCACCCTTTGTCGAACAATTGCCCCAATTGTTCATTTGCTCAATCTCGGTCTGCAGTGTGGCCGAGACGCTGTTCTTGGTTCGTGAACAGTTGAGACAACTGTTCTACATTGGGGGCGGAGGAACTCGGTTTGCCCCAGCGGCCCGACGCGATGCTCTCAAGGGGGCAGAGACTGGGCCGCCCGAAACTGGGCCGATGGAGACGGGGCCGCCGGAACGCATGGTGCCCATTGAGTTGGGCGTCCTACCAGGAAGTTCCGCTGCCGGACCAGATGGCAGGCCGATGGGGGGGCCCAACAATGCCGGATCGAGCCCTGTACGTTGTGGCGCTGGCGCGGGGCGAGGGTAACTCTCCGACTCGTCAGCCCGATACCACGCTTCTTCAATCACCGGGATCGCTCGCAGTTGCGGATCGCGTTGGATGGGTACTTCGGTAAACGCCGCAGACCGGGCCGCCGCAGGAGGTGGTTCAACTTGTGGCGGTGGCTCGATGGCTGCGCGCTGCACCGCTGATCGCCCCATCATCTGAACGGGCGAACCGACGTTGTCAGGCAGAGGAGGATGTTCCATCGAGCTGCCAGCAAGGGGAGCCTGGACCATGGACTCAGACCACGGCCGTGTCGAACTCACCGGCTGCAGCAACTCAGGCGGTGTCGTTTGGGGAGTATCGTCGCCAGGGCCGATCGGAGGCAGCACTTCATCATCAGGGGACGGAACCTCCTCGACATTCTGTCCAGGCTTCTGATCCGGTACCATCTCAACACCGTGCGGCAGTGCCAATTGCTGGGGAGCAAGCCCTGCACTGACCGGAGTGGGACGGTGCATGATGTAGTTCAGCAATTTGCGTGGGGGACCTCGCCAATGTTCACGCTTGGCCGCATCCCCGTAAGCCTTCGACGGCCAAGGGCCTTCGGCAAGATAGATTTCGTTGTAGTCCAACAACGAACCTTTCTCGAAGTGCACGTTCTTGATGGCCAAGGCGTATTCGACCAGAGCACGGTGGAATCGGCCTTCGGCGTCTGCCACCCGGCGTTGGGCTTCAAGCACCAGATCGAGCGAGGCTTTGTCGTTGGCAAACTGTGTCTCCAGCGCCGCCAACTGCTCTTTGGCAGCCAGACGCCGGTTGAAATTCGTTTGGGCTACGGTATAAGCTCGATCCACGTCGGTGACTGCGTTACTCAAACCGAGTACCACGTCCCGTTCCTGCTGACGAAGAATGGTTTGTTCGCGTGCCAGAAGCAATTGCGAATTGCGCACCGCAGCATGAGCCTGACGGAATCCGAACGGCAGGTTCAACTCGACCCCCATGGTCCATTCTTGGAAGTCGCCACTGGTCAGGTTCTTAAAGGCGTTGTCGAATTCCGGCCCGCTACGGTCGGGGTCAATCAAGTCTTTGCCGAAACCTCGCCAGCGATAGCGACCCACCGCGTCGAGCTGTGGATAGAGATAGTTGCGAGCGGCCGTCAGTTCCAGTTCGCGCCGCATGATCATCCAGCGTTGCCGCCGCAGTTCCACGCGTCGGGCAAGCGATTCCAGCAACACTTCTTCCCAGTCGAATACCACCCTGGCAATCGGAGGTTCGTCCACCGGGCGGATCAACCGGCCATCGTTGATCGGTACACCCATCAACAGTCGCAGCCGTCGGGCGGCCGCCTGAACTCCGACCGTCCCGCGAAAGGTTCCTCCGCTGGTGCCGTTGTTCGTGCGTGTTCCTTCCAGCAGTGGCCCCGTCAACGCGTTTTGCACTTCTTCTTCGAACCGGAAGTACTGCTCGCGGGCTTGCGCTTCTTTCTCAGCTTCGCCCCCTCGCTTGCCTGCCACGTATAAGGCATGTACGGCACGCCAGGTGTTTAGAGCGCTGTCTCGAGCGGAGATCTTTGCCTGCAGGTCTCGGTAGGTGAAGACCAGATCCCAGTAGGTGTTCTCCACGTTGCTGACAAGATTGCGGACCCCTTCTTGAAACTCAGAGATGGTGACATCATTGTTGACCCTGGCAATCAGCACGCCGCGGTACACGCCAGGCGTGGCATTGGGACCGGCAATGCGGTTGAAGTTGAGTCCTGCACCTTGCAGGATCGGTTGCCGAACTTCAGCCTCGGCAACAACGGTCCACGCGCTGGGGAAGAAGTTGCCTGGGGCGTTGTTGGCGTCGTAGTCCGTATCCTGTCGCAGAGCGAACTGGGTGCCCATGGCGGAAGTCTTGGAAATCTCCGCGTTCATGGCAATCACGTCTTGCGTGAGCAAACGCGTTCCGCCACCTAGAAACGAGTTGTTCAGAGCGCGGTCATTCTTCTCGAAGAACGCATTGGTGCTGAATTGAGCATCAAACAGGCTCAAGGCCGCTTCGACACCGAATCGAGGATCGGTCTCTTGAATCGCCGGGTTCTGGATCGTCCGGAGACTATCCGGCGCTCTCAGCACCCCTCCCAAATCTCGCAGCACCCTGCTGTTGGAGAGTGCTATCTGAATGCACTCATCCAGGTGCAGGTCCCAATACTCAGGAGGCGTCTCGGTCAGCAGCGTGCGGGGGGGTGTCGTGGCCGCTTGCGAAAAGCGGTCATGGTCAATCAGGTTGGCATCTTCGATCTCGGTCGCCGCGTGCTGGTACGCCTCGAGTTCACCTTCGTAGAACTCGTACTTGGGCCGGTTCCAGTTGCATCCCCAAGCATTCAGCAGCATCAAGCCCATCAGGCTGATGCGAGCCATGATCGCTTTTCGGCGAACGCGGGGTTGGATGTGGCCTTGGTTCATAGATTCGCTAAGGATGAATGGAAAAATATCGGTCGAACCTGTGAGCGGTACGGCGCTAGCGTGAGAGAACGCTCTCACGTCCTGCATTGGGCAGGCGCAGTTGGGGAGTCCTCCCCTTCCGTGGAGTGATCGGCAGAACTCGCGATCGGCATAAAGCATAAATCCGAGATAATCGTTAAACTCGGTGGCAGCGTTGCCAGCATCCGAGTTGACGGCGGGGTCGTCTTGCTTCAGTATCGAGGGAATGAGCGGTGGCCGCCCAACTTCGGGGTGAGCGGTCCTCCCCCTTGGTTCTCCATCCATTTTCTCTGTGCCGCGGAGTTTGATGCTGTGCTGCGTTTCTTCTCCCCAACCGACCGCACTCTCCCCAGACGGGAGTGGCTGCGCATCTGTGGTGCTTCGGCACTCGGATGCTTGGCAGGCGGGACCCGGTCAGCGGAGGCCAAGGGGCGCGTGCAATCGCCAGGCTTCGGACGAGCCCGGAGTGTGATTCTTGTCTTCGCCAATGGGGGCCAGAGCCAGTTAGAAACCTGGGACCCGAAGCCGCAGGCACCCGCTGAGGTACGCGGGGAGTTTGACTCAATCGCCACGCCGGTGCCAGGAGTGCGGTTGAGCGAACACATGCCACAGCTAGCAGCGATGGCGGATCGTTACACGATCGTTCGCAGCCTGACACATGACGATGTGGATCACGGTTCGGCGGCCTACCTGGCCCTGACGGGAAGATTCCATCCTCGCAAATCATCCAACCCTCCGGTTCGTCCCGACGACTTTCCCACCTACGGAGCCGTTTTGAAACGGGTGGCGCCGGCGAGTTCGTTCCCTTACACGGCCGTGCATGTCAACGGGCCGGCCGTGGTGCCAGCGATTGTCTCGCCAGGACAGTTCGGCGGTTTCCTAGGGCAGGAGTATCAGGCACTCACCGTGGGCGATGTGAACTCCACGGCGGTCGCGTTGCCAGGGCTTGCGCCTCAAAGCGACGTGCCAACGGCGCGTCGTGAGCGGCGGCGGAGCCTGTTGGAGGAGGTGGATGCTGCCTTTGATCGTAGACCATCGGGTCATCGCGTGACGCGCGCCAGTGGGGGCATCTCAGCGATGCACACGCTGTACGACAAGGCGTTCGAAGTGCTGGATTCTCCCGCCTGCCGGCAAGCATTCGACCTGCGTCAAGAACCCGATTCGCTACGAGACGCCTACGGCCGTTATCGCTCCGGTCAGGCCTGCCTGCTGGCGAGGCGACTCGTCGAAGCCGGGGTTCCCTGGATCACCGTCATGTTCAACCATACGAACCGGGGGCAGGATTTCGAAGCCGACAACATCGAACGGTACGGCTGGGACACGCACAACGATATCTTCGGCGCGATGAAAAACTACCTGCTCCCCCGCTTCGATCAAACCCTTTCGACACTCCTGGCGGATCTCGACGACCGGGGACTGCTCGACGAAACCTTGGTGGTTTGCATGGGGGAATTCGGTCGAGCGCCCGAGGTCACCTACGAAGGTATGTTTGCCGGCAGCGCGCCGGGTCGTAAACATTGGGCCGGTGCGTATTCGGCACTCGTGGCCGGTGCCGGCGTCCGGCGTGGTGCTACCCATGGGCAAAGCGACCGCCTGGCGGCAGCGGTCAAAGACCAACCGGTTGCCGTGGGGGACGTGGCCGCCACCATGTTTGCCGCCCTGGGCGTCGATCCGAGCCAGCATTTTCAGGACCAACTGAGCCGTCCCTTCGCGATAGCCACTGGCTCGCCGATTGCGGGCCTCTACACCGGAGCGGGATCATGAACAAAGCGTTCGTGCGAGAACCAGAGCCTGACGACAAAGCGTACTGTCCGCGCTGTCAGTCACTAGGGTTGCCGGTTACTGCCGGAGCGCTCGATCGGCATATTTCTGACGAGGCTCGCGCGCGGATGACCGAGAGTGCCTGGTTTTGCAATCGAGGCCAGTGCGAGGTGGCCTATTTCAATTGGTTTGACGCCGTCGTTTTGGTAACGGAGTTGAAAGCCCCGGTGTTTCCCAAGGATCTGGATGCACCGCTGTGCGCATGCTTTGGGTTCACGCTGGAGGATATCGAGCGCGACATCGAGGAGGGGGCCCCGAGCAGAGTTCGCGGCTTGCTGGAGAAGTCTCGCTCAGCCCAGGCCCAATGTGCCACGTTGGCCGCAGATGGACAGTGCTGCATTGGCGAAGCCCAACGGATCTACATCCGCCGCACGCAAGCATGACGACCGGGAACGAATACGCGGGCCTTCGACACACTCTGCACTGATTGCGCCGGCATCTGCATGGCGCCGGTTATTTGGGCCGCGACGAACCTTGAACCGTTGACCATGCGGAGGGTTGGGCGTCACTGTGCACTTCGACCAGGTTCACGATCCGCGCGGTGCGATGCAATTGACGCACGGTTTCTTGAGCCAACTGCTTGTGATGAAACGATCGCACGTTGCCACGAACCACCAGCGTGTCGTCACGCTCTTCGACCTGAAGGTGACGCAACGAGAGGTAAGGGCTGGTTTCGAAGGCAGAGACGAGCAGGTGTGGCGGCGGGAGCGGTGGCATCGTGATGGTCAACTCGGGTGAGAGTTCAAAAGGTGAAGTTCCGGATTTGGCTGCCGTAGAAGCAACCAATCACCAGAAGAATCGTCGCGGGTGACCATCAGCTTGCGGTGGATCTGATGAGAAACGGTAGCTTCTCGCGAAACCCTGTCAATGATAGCGGTTGTGACGCTGACGTTGGGAAGTCTGGCGCGCCAGTGCCGAACTCCTCGGCTCGTGCCGCGCGTGCTTCCCTCATCTGAGGGGAAGGCGCGGAGGCTTGATCTCTTCACAATAGAACAGGTCAAGCTGACCTCGGGTCGGCAATGCTTCAAACGCATGGAAGTCTCCACGAGACTCTTTTAAAAAAGGAGGGGTACATGCCCCGAGCTACATGGAATGGTGAAGTGATCGCTGATTGTGAAGCCACGCGAGTGGTGGAAGGGAATCATTATTTCCCCCGCGCCTCGCTGAAAGAAGAATTCTTTCAACCCAGCGAAACGCAAACCGAGTGCGGCTGGAAGGGAACGGCCGAATATTATCACCTGAGCGTGGGCCGTCAGACCAACGAAGATGCAGCCTGGAGCTACCGAGATCCCAAGCCCGAGGCGAGCCACATCGCGGATTGCGTGGCTTTCTCCAAAGGGGTCAAGGTCGAATCCAACCACGTCGAGACCTAGACCAACTCCCGCAGGCGTGCGATGGGCATCCCTTGCGGTAGAGTGGATGATGTCAAAGATGGCCCTGCTCCGCCGACAACGCGGGTGGGGCCATTTTCGTTTCTATGCGAACGCCTTCGGTTTCCGGTATAACGAGGCCAACTCAGATTGCCTCCCCCCCATTCCTGAAAAGGTTTCATGCTTTCGGTCCAGCAGGTCAGCAAACGTTACGGCAAGCATCAAGCACTCTCGGCCACCGACCTGGAGTTTGCCACCGGAAAAACAACCGTCTTGATTGGCCCCAGCGGTTGTGGCAAATCCACGTTGCTGAGAGTCATCATTGGTCTGGTCAGTTCGGACACCGGGCAGGTGATGTTTGCGGATCAACAACTTACTTCCGACCGCTTGCTGGACGCCCGCCGCAGGATGGGCTACGTCATTCAAGAAGGGGGCCTGTTCCCTCACTTGAGCTGCGGAGACAACGCCACGCTGATGGCCCGGCACCTGCAGTGGCCACGTCAAAAGATTGAAGCCAGGCTGGCGGAACTTTGCGAGTTGACCCGATTTCCGCCTGAGGGGCTAGGACGCTTTCCCCTGCAGATCTCCGGGGGGCAGCGGCAACGGGTGAGCCTGATGAGGGCCTTGATGCTGGACCCGCAGGTTTTGCTACTCGACGAACCGCTGGGAGCCTTGGATCCGATCATTCGCAGCGAGCTGCAAGCGGATCTTCGCGAAATCTTCCGCTCGCTCAACAAGACCGTGGTCATGGTAACGCACGACATGGGCGAAGCCGCGTACTTTGCCGACGAAATTGTCTTGATGCGCTCAGGCCGGATCGTCCAGCGAGGCCGTTTTCAGAACCTGGCCGACCACCCTGCCGAACCCTTCGTGTCACAGTTCATTCAGGCTCAGCGCGGCGCGTTCGCGTTCGCCGAGCCAGATTTGCCCCCGTCCGATTCCACCCAGTCAGAGTGAGGCCAAGATGCCGAATCGCAGCTTCTTCTGCGGGCGTTTAACGCTGATCACCATGCAACTGGCTGCGCTGGTTTCCCAGGTTCGTGGTGAAACCAACCCGCCGGAGGCAACCCAACCGGCCCCTCAGGTTCAGGTTGGAGCCAAGGCATTTACCGAGTCGCTAATCCTTGGGGAGATCCTCCGTTTGATGGCCAAGCAGGCAGGTGCTGAGACGCCGCCGCTCGAACAGCTCAGCGGAACCAAGATTGTCTTCGAGGCACTCCGCACGGGAGAACTGGACGTCTACGCCGAATACACCGGCACCATTATCGAAGAGATCCTGGCCGGCGAGCAAATTGACACAGATGCCAAGATGCGAGCCCGCCTGGCGCAAGACGGCATTTTGATGAGCCAGCCGCTGGGGTTCAACAACACCTACGCCTTGGGGATGTTGGACAGCAAGGCAGAAGAATTGGGGATTCGCACGATCAGCGATCTGACAAAGCACCCCAGCCTGGTGCTGGGCTTTAGTAGCGAATTCTTGGATCGGACCGATGGTTGGCGCCCTTTACGGCGAGCGTATCGTTTGCCTCAGACAGAAGTCTTGGGAATGGAACACGCACTGACCTACGGTGCCTTGACCACTGAGGGAATCGATGTCACCGACTAGTATAGCACGGATGCCAAGATTGAGCGGCTCAAGATTCGGGTATTAGAAGATGATCGGCAGTTCTTCTCTGAGTATCAGGCGGTGTTGTTGTATCGGCAGGAGTTGGCCGATCGGGCCCCGACGGTGGTGGAAGCCTTGCTCCGCCTGCAAGGGCAGATCTCGGCCCCCGAGATGATTCGCCTGAATTCGGCCGTCGAACTCGATTCCGAAGGGCAGCAGCAACAGCAGCAAGTGGCTGCCGACTTTCTTCAAGATAAGTTCGACATGACCGTGACCATCGAGCGGCGGTCCGCCTGGACTCGGTTCTGGCGTTATACCCAACAGCATCTGTTTTTGGTGATAGTTTCATTGAGCGCAGCGGTGGTGGTGGCGGTGCCGCTGGGAATCTTGAGTGCCAAGCGTCCCCGGCTCGGTCAGGTGGTGTTGGCCACGGTGGGGGTCATCCAGACCATTCCGGCCTTGGCGCTGTTGGTGCTGCTGATGGTCCCGCTCGAGTACCTGGGTGCCCGCAGCATTGGCTCAACGCCTGCGATCATTGCCCTATTCCTCTACAGCCTGCTGCCGATTGTGCGAAATACCTACACGGCCCTGCACGAGATTCCATTGCAATTGCGCGAGTCCGCCGAAGCCCTGGGGCTGGGTGCCATGGCACGTCTCCGGCTGATCGAACTTCCGCTCGCCAGCCGCACGATCCTGGCTGGAATCAAGACCTCAGCCGTCATCAATGTTGGATTTGCAACGTTGGGGGCTTTGATCGGAGCGGGCGGATACGGACAGCCCATCATCACTGGCTTGACGCTGAAGCGGAATGACCTGATTTTGGAAGGGGCCCTGGCCGCGGCCGCGTTGGCTCTGCTCGTACAAGGTCTGTTCGAACTAGCCGAGCTGCTGTTGGTCCCTCGCGGCTTGCGCCTGAAGCCAACCCACGATTGACATCGCCGCACTTTCCAACGGAAACCTATGGATGTTGGGGAATGGAAAACCATCATTTGCCTCACCTGAGCCCCCATCCCCGGGATACCGGGCTGCAGTGGCATTCTACAGCATCAAGAGGCCCTGTAACTCATTCTAAGTACGTGGTTTGCGCTGTGCTTGCGGATTGTGAGAACGGGGGCGTCAGCCATCGGGCGGCATTTTCGCGGTTGGCCACTTCCTGCAAGACTTGCCAGATAAGTCCAGATAACCTGGCAGGGGGCAACTTGCGTACAAATGGCAGGTACCTATAATTCAAACGCAAACAAGCTCGCCGAGGCTGCGTCTCTTGATTGGTAACATCGGGTGGAACTCGTGAGTCCTTCGGTCGGCTACCATCAACCGCGACTCTGCAAAGCTATCGACTCATCGGAATCGTCCTTTCGAAATTAGTAAGGCAACTGCCATGAAGCAGTGGTTTCATAATGTTTGGTCCGCCATTTTTACCGTCGGCTACGGTTTGTGGGTGACCTTGCGCTACTGGATGCGGACGTACGACCCGGAGCGTAGGACTTTTACCGAACATTTTGAGTACCCGGAACTTCCGGTTCCCGTCTCGCCCCGATATCGCGGTTTTCACCGTTACGACCTGACCACGTGCATCGCCTGCGATCAGTGTGCCAAGGCGTGCCCGGTGGACTGCATTTACATTGGGAAAGAACGGGTTGAAGGAGGCAAAGGGTTCAAGATTACCGGGTTTACCATCGACTACTCGAAGTGCATGTTCTGCGGCTCTCTGCGTGGAACCTTGCCCTGTGGACTGCATTTTCATGGGTGCCACGCACGATTTGAGTTGTTACAGCCGAGACGGATGTTTGGTGGACTTTTCTCGCCTGCCGACGGATGTTGCCTGGGGGCGTGCGACTCTGAACCCCACTGCGGTGGCTGACTCTAAAGTGATTGCTGAGCCGGTGCACGGAGGCCCCAACCAGTAGTTGCATGTACGACAATCACGGCACTCGAGGCACGGCATTGCCGCGACCGCCGAAAACCTTTTGCAGATGGATGGAAGCACCAATGAGCGGACTGCCCAACGAACGAAAACTGTTCACGGTGGCCGAGGCCAACAACGTGTTGCCGTTGGTTCGCTCGATCGTGAAGGATTTGGTTTCTCTCTCGAGTGATGTCGTTGAACGGCGCGAACGTCTGGACGTATTGCGACAGTCTCGCAAGATTTCGTCCGACGATGTCTACTCGGCCGAACTGTTGGACATCGAATCGGAACTAGAGCGCGAGGCCGAGCAACTCCAGGAGTATGTGGAAGAACTGCGAGAGCTAGGGGTTGAGCCCAAGAGCGCGACCGAAGGGCTCGTCGATTTCCCCTCGTTGATTGATGACCACGTGGTTTACCTGTGCTGGAAGTTGGGAGAACCGGAAGTCATGCACTGGCACGAGCTCGACGCGGGTTTCCGCGGCCGACAACTGCTGACCGCGGATGTGACCGGTGCCCCCTCGGATGATACCAACTAGCGAGATCGGCCCTCGAATCTAACTGAGCGGCTGATCCATTGTCCATTTTTTGCTGCAACCAACCTGCGAACCAACGCTCATGAGCCCGATTGCCATTGCCGGTTACCTGACGCTGTTTTTAGCCGCGGCCGGCAGTTTTCTGTTCATCAATTTGCTGGTCGGTCGATTCCTGCGGCCCAAGCTTCCCAACAAAGAGAAGCTGGAAGTTTACGAATGCGGCGAGCCGACCATTGGGTCGAGCTTCGTCCAGTTCGATCTCCGCTTCTACGTCGTGGCGCTGCTGTTCTTGATCTTTGATGTCGAAGTGGCGTTCTTCTTCCCTTGGGCCACCGTTTACGGAAAAGCCACGCAGTTGATGAATCCGGCCGTGGCCAAAATTGCGGCCGACGGGAGCACAACTGCCGAAGCGGTCAACATTTACCGTGAGCTAGGCCTACCAGCTGGAAGCGGCCCAAGGTGTCGGCGCTCAAGGTATTGAACAGGGGGCCCAGCAGCTGGCCCTGCTGTCGTTTGGTGATATCTCGGTGTTTTTCGCCGTGCTGCTGGTTGGCTTTGCCTACGTCTGGTATCGCGGCGATTTGGATTGGGTTCGCGCCGTCAGCCAGGAAAAACGTCGCCAAACCTCCCCTCCTAACCCTACCCCTGAGAAAACCGAGGAGCCGGTGTTGGTGTGAAGCGCAGAGCGTGGGTCGTCCTAGCGTGACGACCCAACCTGTACTTTTGAACGCCGGAGCTTTGGTCTTCTTGCACATCCTACGGAAATACGACTGCTTGCGATGAGTGGACAAGCTTTTCTTGATCGCCTGAAAAAACAGTTTGGGTCAGGCATAACCGGGGACAGCCTCGAGGCCTTGGATCCCTGGATTGAAGTCGCGCCAGATTCCTTGGTAGATGTCTGCATGTACCTGCGGGATGAACCTGATCTGCGGTTCAACTTGCTGAATTGCATAACGGCCGTGGATTACTTCGAGCCTGACCCCAAAAAGGCAGCCAAGGCGGGCTTCGATCCGCATCTGGAAGTGGTGTATCACCTCTGGAGCCTGCCGAACAAGACGAGCCTGGTCGTCAAGGTCATGCTGCCGCGTTGGCAGGACGATCAGGCCAGCGTGCTACCGCAGGTCCCCTCAGTGACTGGAGTTTGGCGCGGAGCGGATTGGCACGAGCGCGAAGTGTACGACCTATCTGGTGTGGACTTTCCCGGACATCCCAACCTACGGCGAATCCTCTGCCCCGAAGATTGGGTAGGTTATCCACTTCGAAAAGATTACGAGATGCCGCTGGAGTACCATGGGATCCGCGGTCGCTGATGGCCCAAGTAGTCATCGCACTGCGTCGTGATGACAACCGTGTCAAGTTTTCGGCGGCGAATCTTCGTATTAACTGATCCTTACGTTTGCAAACGCCCACGCAGGTGGAGCGAGAGTTAAGAAGAACTATGGCGACCACCGAAGATCCCCGCATCGTTGAGTTCGACGTCCGGACCGACGAGATGCTAGTCAACATGGGGCCTCAGCATCCCAGCACCCATGGGGTGCTGCGTCTGGTGTTGCGCACCGACGGCGAGATTGTTTCGGAAGTCACGCCGCACATTGGTTACTTGCACCGCTGCGCCGAAAAGATCGGCGAGAACCTCACTCCTCGCCAATGGATTCCGTACACCGACCGCATGGATTACCTCGCGGCGATGAACATGAACCTAGGCTGGGCACTCACGGTGGAAAAGTTGCTCGGCATGTCGCTCAGTGACAAAGCCAAGCATCTCCGCGTGATCATTTCTGAGATGGGCCGCATTGCCAGCCATCTGGTCGGCATGGGGGCTTATGGACTGGACTTGGGGACCTTTAGCCCCTTCCTGTATGCGTTCCGCGAACGTGAGAAGATTTTGGACCTCTTCGAGGAGGCCTGCGGAGCCCGACTGACTTATAGCTACCTCACGGTTGGCGGAGCCACGCACGACCTGCCAGGGGGCTGGCTGCAGAAGTGCGAAAAGTTCCTGGAACAACTGGTGCCCGTCATCGACGAATTCCACACGCTGCTCACCAGCAATGCCATTTTCATCAAGCGGACCGCCGATATCGGCGTGTTGTCGCCAGAGATGGCCATCGATTACGGTTGCACCGGCCCGGTCCTGCGAGGATCCGGCGTGGATCACGACCTCCGTCGAGATGGTGAAGAAATCTACACCGAAATGTACGACGGCTACGCGTTCGAAGTCATCGTCGAAAAAGAAGGGCATTACCCCAAAGACCACAACTACCCTGCCGTCCCCCGCGAAGCCGTTCTGGGGGATTGCTGGCATCGGTTCTACGTGCGCATGCTCGAGGTGGTGCAGTCCATGGATATTGTGCGTCAGGCCATGGATCGCTACAGCACCGCCTCAGGCTCTTGGGGCGAACCGGTCAAGCTCACGCAGAAACTTCCCAAAGGGGAAGCGTATCTCGAGACCGAAGCTCCCCGCGGACAGATGGGCTTCTACATCGTCAGTGACGGCAGCGCCATTCCACGCCGCGTGCGTGCTCGCAGCAGCTGCTTCTGCAACCTTTCCGTCGCTCACGAAATGTGCCGCGGTTGCCTCATCGCGGACGTGCCCGCCATCGTGGGTTCGCTGGACATCGTGATGGGAGAGATCGACCGATGATCGCTCGCCGTCGCTAAGTCACTTTTGGCAAGTCACTTGTGGCGACGACAACGTTCGCGGTTAGATCTCGCAAAGTTGAACTAAGCTCGATAGCCGTCGAGTCGCCTGCGGCTTCGACGTGGCAAAGTCGAACCTTCCCGCAGCTACAGTGTCCTAATCCCCATGGACACCACACTGCTAACCAAGAAATTCGAGAAGCTCGGCGCACGGGCAAAGCTGCGCCCGCTGGTGCAAAACCGCTGGCGGCAAGCTGCTGGCCCCGTCGTGATCGATATCGGTCAGGACCGCCGAGGAGAGTTCTTCGACATCCAGGCCGAAGAGGGCGCTGACGTAGACGTTCTCGACGTTCAGCCAAGGGACCGTCATCTTCTCTTGATGGTGCGCCAGCCCGCCGAGCGTGCCGGTCTGCCCGACATCAAGGACAAGTTTCTTTGTGGGCATGACGAGCGACACTGGTTTGTCGCCGGAGTGCCTGAGCGTGCTGCGGTCAGCAGTGTCGTCACTGCCAAAGAAGCTCTCAAGCCTGAGTTCGTTCGCAACTTGGAAAGCGGCAAGAAGGGCAAACGGAAGAAGCGTCACCGCCGCAAGACCAACACCTTCGTTCGGCAAGGTGAGTGGTTCTTCGTTCCTGCGACCGGGGTCGCGGCCGACAACAAGCTGGTTCTCCGCAATGAGCCGCTGCGCCGAGGGCGGGGCAAGCCTCACATGTGCGAACTTCTTTACCGGGTTGGTGGAACAACGGTCTATGTCTGTGGGCAATTTCCCAACGGGCTGACCGAGAACGAATACAAGACGCTGCTGAAACGAAATGCTGCCGCTTCGAAATGGAACTGGCAGGTGATGCAGCGTGACCCCACGGTATTCGTCCGGGGCAAGGTTTCTCACGCCGACCACGCCACCATTCATCTCGCCCACTGGCATCGGGTGGCGATGAACACGGAGAATCAATCGAGAGCGATGGCGTCGGTTGCGTTTCTGGATTGATCAAGAATTCAGAACGACCAGCATCCCGAGTTGGGAACGCTGATGGTCCATTGCCAAATCGCGCGCAAGCCCGACTTCGATGCATGCCGTGCCTTGGTTATTCGTCGTCTTGTGATGGTCCAAACGTGATGCGCAGAGCACGGGTTGTGTACTCCGCGAGATCAGCACCGCGTTCGGCGATCCATTGTTCGATCAGGCTCATGCACGACCGACGTTGATCCGCCGTCATTGTGCCGGCATCGAACCAGATGTCGGTGCCAAGGTATCCGGCCTGTGTGTAGGTTCGGTCGAGAAAGTACCACCATGCGTCTTCGGTCTCAATCGCGGACGCCGGGAGACCAGCAGCGACCACAAGATCAGCGTGAGTACTGAGCCAAGCCTCCCAGTCGCAACGTTTAGAATGAATCGATTTGCCAGGACGCCGGAATGAGTTCATTGGAATTGACTCAATCTCTCAATATCGGACTCTTCCGCTGTATTCGTGGGTGCATTGTAGGTAATTTGGCGCACCGTGTCCTAGGGGAACTTCGGTTCAGGTTCGATAGAAGGGGGCCGCTCTAGGTGACGAAAAATGCCACGTGGGAGAATTTACAGGCGAGCCGCGACTCCGCGTCCGGATGACCGCTCGCAAGAATGGTCAAGCTGAGTGCGTCGGCCCGGCTATGACTGCATGCCAGAGCGGACTTGGGAGTTCGTGCCGCTGTGGCAATCCCCGTGATCCTGGTCTACGCAATGTGACACACCTGCACCCATTCTCGGCGCGCCGCAACCGCTCCAGTAGATGCGGTTCGCAACGAACCGGCGCTGGCGATCTCCACGGACAAGAGTGTCAGGTCAGGCGTGAGTAGATACCGTGATCCCACTATCTCGTCGCCGTTGACCAGGACGTCGATCGGGCTGAACTCAACCGTTCCGGGTGCTGCACCATCGACGCTGCTGGCCGGGTTGTTGAATTCTTCCAGCAGGTCATAGCGAGTCCCTCCGGCGTTGCGGCCGCGAGATATCGACAGGCGAACCTTCTTGACGAGAATTCTTGAGAATTTTTGGCTAGCTCTTCCAACGGATCTCGCACTGTTGATTAGAGGCGGTTGATGACCGCAGTGAACTTCTCGCGACCGATTCAGGGGAAATGGCGATGTCCGAACGAATCCGCTCCCGGCACCTGTTGACCTTTTTCGTTGCGCTGCCGCTGTTGATGGGCTCAGTGATGGGTTGCCAGCAGCAAGATGGCCAAACGCTCCTTTGGGACTTCAATCCGATGAGCCAATGGAAAGGCTTCTGGCTCGCCAAGAGTGGACTTTGGGAGCACGTCAGCTTCACCTTCATCGAACACCAAGACGGGACTCTTGATGGGTCGATGAGCGTTACCGAGAACTTCGAGAAGCATGTCATCCAACTCAACGACATCCGACCGGAATTCGATTGCATCACGTTCACCACGGGCCAGAAGTTTCCGGTTCCAATCGGAGGCAGTATCGTGGAAGTGGTGCTTGATTTTGCCGTAGAAGTCGCTGTCGATAGGATGATGTCGGATGAAGAGCAACGCACCATGGCACTCGTGATGAACGATGCAGGCGAGGCCGACTTGTATATGCTGGATGCCGACGGGCAATGGAAAACGGCGAGAGACACTTCGTTCAGCAAGGAGTGGTAACCATGCGTTTCATTGGAGTCAATTTCTTGGCGACCAACGGAGAAGTAGTCAACTCGCTCCATGGTGATGACAACCGTGGCGGCATCGCCTGTCCGTGATTCCTCGCTGACGCTTCGGGTAAGATTGAAACGAGTCAGAAAGAGCTTCGGCAGTAAACAGAGTGATATTGCAATGAACGAACAGACGATCTTTCTTGCTGCCTTGGAGATCGAGGATCCAGACGCCCGCAGGGCTTACTTGGACCAGGCGTGTGCCCAAGATGCCGACTTGCGAGAGAGGTGGATGCGCTCATCGCAGCGCACGACCGCTCGGGCGATTTCCTCAAGGTGCCGGCTCTCAAGCAGATGGCCGGCAGCGCAGAGACCCCGGTTGACAACGCGGAGACCTGTGCCGAAGGATCTTGGAAGGGAGAAGTGGTTCTCTCCTTCCTGCAGCCCTCGGCGGTGCCTGGTTCGCTGGGTCGGCTCATGCACTACCAGATCCGTGAGGTGATTGGTCGCGGCGGTTGTGGGATTGTGCTCAAGGCGTTCGACGAGAAACTCGAGCGGATTGTTGCCATCAAGGTGATGGCTCCGGAGTTGGCCGCGACGTCTCCTGCCCGCAAACGCTTTTTACGTGAAGCCCGAGCCACCGCGGCCATTCGCCATGAGAATGTGGTCAACATCCACGCGGTGGAGGAGCAACCGTTGCCGTTTTTGGTGATGGAATACATCGGCGGCTTGACCTTGCAACAAAAGATCGACCAGACCGGACCGCTCGATACGCGTGACGTGCTGCGGATTGGCCAGCAGATTGCCAGCGGTCTGGCAGCCGCGCATGCCAAGGGTTTGATCCACCGAGACATCAAACCGAGCAACATCTTGTTGGAGGAGGGAACGGACCACGTCAAGATTACTGATTTTGGGCTGGCCCGTTCGACTGATGACGCCAGCATGACGCAAAGTGGGGTGATCTCCGGAACGCCGCTTTATATGTCGCCAGAGCAAGCGCTGGCGGATGATATCGACCAGCGATCAGACCTGTTCAGCCTGGGGAGCGTGCTGTACGTGTTGTGCAGTGGCCGCCCGCCGTTCCGAGCAGGCACGAGTATGGCGGTTCTCAAGCGCGTGGTCGAAGACCAGCCACGGCCGATTCAGACCATCATTCCGGAGGTCCCGTTGTGGCTCTGCGAGATCGTCTCCCGATTGCATGCCAAGAACCGCGACCAACGGGCCGAGTCAGCCCAACAGGTCAGCGATTTGCTGGCGTGTTGCCTGACCGAGTTTGAACAACATGGCAGGGTGGACAACATTGACACGTTGCTGACACCGCCGACATCTGCCGAGAAAGACGTCGCGGGATATGACCAGCTTGAGAAAAGTTCCGTTTCAAAAGAGAACCAATCGTCTACCCCGGCCCGGCAGTCCGGGAACAAGCGGAGCCGCTACCTGGCCATCGCCGCCGTGATGCTGCTGCTGTTGTCGGGGCTCGGCATGACCGAGGCCACCGGGGTTACCAATTTCAGAGGAACTGTCATTCGCCTGTTTTCGCCTGACGGAACGCTGGTGGTCGAAGTCGAGGACCCTGGAGTCAGCCTCACCATTGACGGCCAAGAGATCGTCATTATCGGTACCGGCGCGGAGGCGATTCGACTCAAGCCGGGCCAGCACCACTTGCAGGCCAGCAAAGACGGCAAGGTGTTGCGTCAAGAATGGGTCACCGTCACCACCAACGGACGGCAAGTGGTACGGGTGAGTCGCGAAGCAGAACCGCCGCTGCCCGGCAGTCGTCCTATTCAAAAACCTCGCGGCCAGAGCGAACTTTGGCCAGAGGACGCACCAACATTTGCCCAAGCACCCTTCGATGCTGAACAAGCGAAGTTGCACCAACAACGCTGGGCTGAGTACCTCGGCTTGCGGTCGAAAAGAAGCTGGTGATTGGCCAGGATGCCGATGGCCAAGACGTCACGCTTTCGATGATTCTCATCCCGCCTGGCGAGTTCACCATGGGTGCCAGCGACGAAGAACGAACACAATTCTTGGAGGGATACGCCAAAGCTGCCAAAGACGAGTGGGCTGCCGGACGCATTCCCAATGAAGGACCGCCGCACCAGGTGCGAATCACTCGACCGTTCTACCTGGGCAAGTACGAAGTCACTCAGGCTCAGTGGCAATCGGTGATGGAAACCAACCCTGCGAAGTTCGACACCAACAGTGCTCGCCCCGTTGAGCAGGTGAATTGGAATGACATCCAACCCTACTTGACCGCCTTGAACGAACGTGGTTCGTTCGAGAACGTCAGCTTCGTTCTTCCGACCGAAGCACAGTGGGAATACGCATGTCGGGCAGGAACCACAACCTACTGGCAATGCGGTGACGATCCATCTCCGCTGCGCCAGTACGGTTGGTTCCACGGCCACGCCCAAGGAACGACCCATCCGGTTGGGGAACTAAAACCCAACGCGTTTGGGCTCTACGACCTGCACGGCAACGTCTGGGAGTGGTGCGCGGATCGATTCGCCAAAGACTTTTACACGAGTTCACCTCTGGATGATCCCACCGGTCCGGTGTCTGGCGCAGACCGGTCGATCCGAGGTGGCTGTGCGATGTATCATGCCAACTACTGCCGCTCAGCGTCTCGGGAGTACAACCGAGCCGGTCATCGGTTCGCTGGCCTGGGGTTCCGCTTGGCCGCTTCGATCAAGACGTCGAAATCACAGGCATCTGCCGCGGCAACGCAGCACCGCGCGGTGAATCTGTTGGCCCTGATCGAACCTGAGCGTGACGCGCTAGATCCTGGCGTGCGCATGGAGAACGGACTCCTCTACACCCCGCGATTCAACAGCACCAACACCCGCGTGGTGATTCCCTACAGCAAGGTTCCCGCCGAGTATGACATTCGCCTGGTTGCGGTACGGTTGGGCGAGGATCGTTTCGGCCTGAACCTGGGGTTCCTGATGAACGGACGGCAAGCGGTGCTCGATATGGATGGCAGCAAGCCGCCGAAGTGGTGCATCTCCCGAATCGATGGTATGTCCATGCAGGATGGCAACGTGACCACCGTCGAGGGTAAACGGTTCCAACTGGGCAAGAAGGTCACCGTCGATTTGCAAGTCCGGCAGGGGGGCATCAAGGTTCTCTGCGACGGCGAAACGGTCATTGACTGGCAGGGGCGGCCCGAACAACTCACGCTGTGGGAAAAGCTCGAACTGCCTGACCCCAAGACGCTGTTCTTCTTCTCGCAAGCAGAGTTCGCGATTCATGAACTGACGCTGACCCCAGTGGCATCGGAGTCACCGGATGCGGCCACGGAAGATGCAGAAACTGGGAACAACCCGCTCCCGGCCGGCACCACTTGGCTTGGCACGCGGACGTATCGCCGGGGTGGTTACGCCGGCACCACCGTTCATTACGAGCTACACGTGCGCGAGCGCGAGGGCACCCAATTCAAAGGGCATGTCTTTGACAACGGTAAAGGCCGCAATCGCGCAGACGTCGCAGGGGAGATCGAAGAGGACTCGTTGCACTGGACCGAGAAGGCACGAGGCAACGTGCTGACGACGGACGGGAGTCTATCCGGAGACACAATCCATCTCACCTTCAAGGGCCAGTATTCGAATGGAGTCACCAACCAAGGTGACGGCGAATTGACGCGCATTCGTTCCAATCCATAGACTGTAGTTGTCCAACGTCTCTCATCTCCCGACCAACACCAGCCAACCCATTGAGCCATGACGCGAAACACCGACGCTCAACCACGACTTGAAGCTGAGGCCAGGCCATGACCGAACCTTTCGATCCTTATCAGAAATGGCTGGGAATCTATCCGAAGGATCAACCGCCGAACTGCTACCGACTGTTGGGCATTGACCTGTTTGTCAGTGACCTGGACGTGATCGAGAATGCCGCGCATCGGCAAATGGCACACGTGCGAACCTTCGGGATGGGCGAACACGCGGCGCTTTCGCAGAAACTTCTCAACGAGATTGCGAAGGCCAAAGTGACTCTTCTCAACCCCGAGAAGAAAACCGCGTACGATCGCCGGCTCCGTGCCAAGTTGACGCCCGCCCGAGTTGTGCCGCCAGCGCGAACTCGTCCGCAACAGCCACCTTCGGCAAAACCAGTTGCCGTGACAGCCGCACCGATATCGGTCGATCCGCAGGTTTCGACTCCGCCGGTTCGCAGGAGCGGCAAACCGAAGCAGAATCGAAACTACTCGCTGACAATAGGAGCACTCGCCGGTGCCGTGGTGTTGCTGGGTCTTGGGTTTACGCTGTTGCGCCGTGGAGACCAACCCAACAAGGTGACCAACCCAACTGCCCCTGGTCAGCGCGTCGCGCGTGCGGAGACCAATCCGCCTACGGTGGCCGGCAGCAACGATTCGGTGCCAACTCCCCCGGTGACTGCCGTTGGCAGTGTGCCGGAATTGCCGGTTCCTACCAATCACCAGTCACCGACCACATCACCCAAGCTGGAGACGAACAGCGGCCCGCTGTGGTCTGGACCAGCACCGACTTCTGAGACGCCCCAGCCCAGTCAAACGCCCGATAGTTCGCCCAGTGCTACGACAAGTACTACGACAAGCGAAACATCAAAGGAAACGGGTGAACCGGCATCGGCGATCATTTCCAATTCACTGGGAATGACACTCGTGGCAATACCCGCTGGCAAGTTCATGATGGGATCTGCCGCCGATGATCCGCTCGGACAGGACGATGAACGTCCGCAGCGCGAGGTCACGATCAGCCAACCGTTTTACATCGGGTTGTACGAAGTGCAGCAGTCCGAGTTGGACCAGATGATGGGCAAGCCGTCAGCAGGCATCTCCAACGCAGCGCCCGCTGTGAACGTGACTTGGGAAGATGCCAACGAATTTTGCCGAAGGTTGAGTGTCCAAGAGAATCAGCTCTATCGACTTCCCAGCGAAGCTGAGTGGGAGTACGCCTGTCGATTGGGTATGCGTGCCAGTCCGCCTGAGTTGGAAGAGGTTGCCTGGTTCAAAGACAATTCAGACGGACACGTTCATCCCGTTGGCCAGCTTCAGCCGAATCGGTACGGAATTTACGATCTCTTCGGCAATGTGGACGAGTGGTGTCAGGACCTTTATGACGGAACCTATTATCAGACTGGCCCCACGGTGGACCCCGTCCGACGCGAGCAGTCCAGTGACGTCGTGAGCAGTCGGATCTTGCGGGGAGGGAAGGCAACGAGCAGGGCCGAGCAATGCCGCATTGCGTTTCGTGGTGCCGCAACGCAAAGTGTGCGTAGTGATCGCATCGGTTTCCGCGTCGTCCGTGTGATCCAAGGTGACGTGCAGGTGGCACCGCTGGCTGACGACGAATCGGCAGATTCTGACGCCGCGCAAGATCCGTTCTGGCCGGAGTTAGCCCCGCTGCTTGCCGCACGCAATTACGACGGAGCCACGCAGCAGATCGAACAATGGTTGGCGGATCCGGCGAATGAAGCCCATACCGCACAACTCCAGGCGGAGCAGCAAGATCTTGCTTTGCTCAAGAAGTTGCAGGCGGCGGTGCAAAGCGGACTCCAACAACTCTCGCCAGGCGAGAAGATTCGCATCCGCGGAATCGGGAACATGGAGTTCGTCCGATACGATCCGGCAAAGAACATGGTCGTCTCCCGAATTGGCGGCGCTGGTCGAACCTCGCAGACCAGCGTCAACCAGCTGCGGCCGGACGAGTGGATCTTGCTCGCGCAACGGGCGTTGGCATCTCAACCCAATGCGGATCTCATCAAAGCAATCTTCCACACGGTGGACGAAAATGGCGATGCGGAAGAAGCCCAGCGGCTGTTGATCTCAGCCGCGTCCGCAGGAGCAGACGTCGATCGGTATTTGGCCCGTCTCGATGAGCAGCTGGGGGACGAATCCACTCCGCAGATCCCTGAAATCCGTTCCACCAGCAAAGAGGCGAATTCCAAACGGCAGAAACTGCGCGAGAAGTTCGCGCCCGAGGCAACCAAGATCGGCGACCACTACTACCAGACGTTCTACTTCGCACGATCTTGGACGCAGGCCATGGCTGCCTGCGCCAGCATGGGAGGGTATCTGGCCTGTTTCGAAACCCGCGAAGAGCAAAACAGCGTAGCAGGTCTGACGAACGGCAAGGCCGTTTGGGTGGGCGGTTTTCAACATCCCAGCGGAATCTTGGTGTGGCTCAACAAGGATGAGATCTCCAGCGATCGATTTCTGGAAATCCGCCCAGGACACAAGTACGTTGCCTTCGTGATGAATCAGAACACATTGAATACGCGCAGCCTGAATGGGATTCTGAGACCAGCCCGAGTCGAACGCATCCAAGGCTTCGTCTGCGAATGGGAGCACTAAACCGATCCTGTTCAAAACACAACCCGAAGCGTGAGCGAGGAAACAAGCGCAGCTCAGAGTTTTTTCGAGATCCAGCCTCGTCAGGTACCATGTGGGCTGGAAGCAGGACGCAATGCAGACGAAGTCGGCATGTCACCAAATAGCGAGTCGGTTCGTTGAGCGAGTTTACTGAGATTCTCCGCGCCATCGAATCCGGCGATCCGCTCGCTGCTGATCGGCTTCTTCCCCTGGTGTATGGCGAGCTGCGAAAACTGGCCGCAGCGAAATTGGCCAACGAGCAACCAGGCCAGACGTTGCAGCCCACGGCACTTGTGCACGAGGCCTATCTGCGCCTGATCGGGGGGGCGAATCCCGAGTTGTGGAACAGTCGAGGGCACTTTTTCGCGGCAGCTTCCGAGGCTATTCGACGTGTCTTGATTGACAATGCGCGGAAGAAACAACGGCTGAAAGCTGGGGGTGAGCTTGTGCGCCGCGACCTGGACGAGTTCCCACCCTGTTTGCCGGAACCTGCGGAAGATATCCTCGCTTTGGACGAGGCATTGAAGCGCCTTGCCGACATCCATCCCGAGGCGGCCCAACTCGTGCAACTTCTCTATTTCGGTGGCCTGACGCTGCCCGAAGCCGCGCAGGCTTTGGAAATCTCGCCACGTACGGCCGGACGCCGATGGTCCTACGCCAGGGCCTGGTTGCGACGAGAAATCGAAGGAAGCCCCGATTCCCAGGATTCGAGATGACACGGTAGTCATCACAACCGTGCGTGACGACTACTTTCCCGTTGGTCGTTAGATGTAGTACATGTTGCCGGTCTCGCTGCGGGCGAGCTCGACCAGATCCGCCAGCGTGACCGCTTGCAACGCTTCGCGCTGAGCAAGCGCCGCTTCGCTCCAGGCATTGCGCAGCACGCGCAGGGCCGCCGAGTTGGATTCGGAATCGTCAGGGTAACGATCCGCCGGACCTTCGATCACCACGACAATCGCGTCGAGCGAGATTTCCTCGGGACGCCGGGCAAGTTGATAACCGCCGCTCGCGCCACGCGTGCTGGTGACCAGACCTGCCCCTTTCAACTGCAGCAAGATCTGAACCAAAAACCGCGAGGGGATCTCGTGCTTCTCGGCAATTTCGCGAATCCGAACCGGGTCCCCTTCTCCATGGCGGAGGGCCAGTTCAAACATGGCCAATGAGGCGTATTCGACTTTGGCAGAAATCTTCGCCACCTCTAAAAGTCCCAGGAAAGCAAAATCGGCTGACACGAATGGCAACAGACTCTCGTTCGCTACTCTTTGTCTTCCAGCGAGTGCAGACCGCACTCGGTCTTTTGCGAACCGCTCCAACGTCCTGCTCGTTCGTCTTCGCCAAACAACACCGCTCGGGTGCAAGGCTGGCAGCCGATGCTGGTGTAGCCTTGGTCATGCAGGGGATTGTAGGGGATCTCGTGCTCGGTGATCATCTTCCAAACTTCGTTCTTGGTCGCGTTCGCCAGGGGGCTGATCTTGACCAGTTTGAATTTCTTGTCCCAGGTCACAATCGGCACATTGGCCCGATCTGGACTTTGATCCCGGCGAATCCCACTCATCCAGGCATTGAAACCAACCACCGATCTGCGCAACACTTTGACTTTGCGATCAAAGCAGCATTGGTCTGGTTGGGTCTTGTACAACGGGCCGCCGTGTTGGGCCTCGTACTCTTCGACCGTGGTATCTGGTAATTCGAATTTGACCTCAATGCCGCACTTCTGGGTGATTCGATCTCGCAGCTCAAGCGTCTCCTTGAACTGGTAACCAGTCTCCAAGTTGAAGACGTGCACGCGAGGTTCCACCTTGCCGACGAGATACAAAATGTAGCAACCCTCGGGGCCAAAGGCGGTGGCCATGGTCAGCTTGGGATAAAAGTGAGACACGGCCCAACGCACGATGTCCTCGGCGCTGGCGTCCTCCAACAATTGACTCTGCTCAGCCATCCAGGCAAATTGTTCTTCGGTGGGTCCTTCGGGACCAATCGGTCCAAGACTCTTGCTTGCAGACATAATGGCAGCCAATTTAGACGGAGACTTCAACGGCGAATTCATCGGCAACGCTCCCGCAAATACAACCCTTGACCGAAAATACCGGCCATGGATGGCGAATCATACGAATGTTTCTGATCAAAGTCAACTATTGGCCTATTTCAGTCTATATCGGTTCGCAGAGCAAGGATTCTTCAGCCTGGCGCGATTCTGCCGAATAGTCCACCGTACGCTCTCGCCCAGTGGCCTCAGACGTCTGTAAACAGTTGATGTAGCAACACTTGTGACTTACTAAGGTTCTCCTCAGTGTCCTGGCCCTGGGCGTCTTTTTAGTCAACGGGTTGCGATTTGAGAGGAATATCCACCACGAATTCGGGCAGTTTTTCAGCGGAAGTGGTACGCCGGCCGTTTGATCTTCGAGCGGGTTTGCCGATAATTCGGATGGCATGCTCTCCCTGAAAGAGGTAAGAATGGAGGGTGAGGCGAACCGTCGTTTCTTTGTGCTGCGCTGTCAGCATTCCACATAATCACGCATTCCCAGAGGTCGTAACATGTTGCGCTTTTCTAAAAGTTGGCGAAGACGGAATTTCCTTGATGCTGGCATTGCTGCTTGTCGCCAGCACCGCACCCATGCGGTCCGTCGTGGCTTGCCCGTTCTGCGCGGCGGTGGCATTGACCTTCAGCGAAGAGATGGCCAACTCAGATGGGACCGTGATCGCCAAGCTGGTTGAAGTTCCCAAGAGAAAAGTGGCTGGCCCTGCAGCCCCTGGCGATGTTGGCGGAGCGATTGGAGGTACGGATTTTTCCGACTCCAAAGGCAAGTTCGAAGTGGTGGATGTGCTGAAGGGGGAAGTCAAACCGGGCGACAAACTGGAGGTTTTCTACTTCGGACAACAGCCGGCTGGCACTATGTTTCTGATCATGGGCAATGATCCGCCGAAGTGGAATTGGGCCGCTCCGATTCCTCTCAGCGAGCGAGCGGTGAACTACATTCGCGAACTCCCCAAACTGGCCGCGACTGGCCCAGACCGGTTGGCCTTCTTCCAAAAGTTTCTCGAGGACAGAGATGACCTACTGGCCCGAGATGCCTACGACGAATTCGCCAAGGCACCTTACAGCGACGTGCAAGGTCTGAGCAAGCGGATGGACCGCCCTCAGTTGCTGAAATGGATCCAGGACCCCGAGGTCAGCACGAGCCACCGCCGGTTGTATCTCACCATGTTGAGCACCTGCGGGACGCCGGAAGATGCCATTCTGCTGGAGAACATGCTGCTGGCAGACAACGATGAGCCGAAGCCAGGCCTGGACGCCATGATTGCCTGCTACCTCACGCTGAAGGGTCCGACCGGTATGCCAATGATTGAGGATATGTTTCTCAAAAACCGGAAGGCGGAATACACAGACACGTACGCCTGCATCATGGCCTTGCGGTTCCATGGTCAAGAGGAGTCTTTGATTCCGAAAGAGCGGATTCTGGAAGCACTGCGGCACATGCTGGACCGTCCCGAGTTGGCAGACCTGGTGATTTCGGACCTTGCCCGTTGGGAAGATTGGTCGGTGATGGATCGGCTGGTCAAGTTGTTCAAGAACGCGGATGAGAAGTCGAGTTGGGTTCGGGTGCCGGTGGTTCAGTACTTGAACGCGTGCCCTCTGCCTGAGGCCAAGGAGAAGATTGCCGAGCTGACCAAGATTGATCCAGACTCGGTCAAAAGGGCCAGTTTCTTTGTTCCGCTGGGAGGCCGCCCCGCCCCGGCAGCAAAAGGTGGCGAAGACGACACATCCGCAGGCCCCAAACCGGCACCGGTTCCACGCGCCAAAGTGCCTGCCGCCGAAGACGACGATCTCAACGAAGTTCCGCCCGTCCCCCGTGCCGATGATAGCGCGGCCCTGCCTGGCGCGGCAACCAAGGGCTCAGACGAGGCCAGCAGTTTGCCAACCGATGGGCTCACCATCGAGCGCGTGGCAAGTTTGAGCATTGCCCTTTGCCTGGTCGTGGGTGCGGTGGTGGTCTGGTGTCGGCCCCGCAGCACAGGCACCGCCTAAATCGGACATTGATCGTACAACCGCCATGCACGCAGTAGCTGATTCCATATGGTGCCGAAGTTTTGTGAACGCGGTGCTGTTGTTGCATCTCGCCACCGCAGGTCCGCTGAGCGAGTTGGTTGCCTGCCCATTTTGTACAGCTGTTTCGCAAACCATGACTGAGCGGGTGGCGGGAGTCGAAGTTGTGGTGGTGGCCGAAGTCTCGGACGAACGGACACCAACGCCGCCCGAAGCCAAACGCATTGAAGCCGTTCTCCGGCGGTTTCGGATTCTGCATGTCGTCAAGGGCAAGTCACACCTGGACGGTATCCAGGAGTTTTCCACCTTGGCCGATCCGCTGGCAGCGCGGTACCATTGTCGGGGCGCTTGCCATTGAGCCTCCAGAGTTGATGTGGGCGGCCCAATTGGAACTTACGGAAGCGGCGACCAGGCACCTCCTCCAACTCGAACACCTACCGCCGGACGGTCCCGCTCGGCTGGGCGCTTTTTTTGCTCTCTTGGAAGACCCAGACGAGTTGGTTCAGCAAGATGCCTACAACGAGTTTGCCAAGGCCTCTTACGAGCAGGTCAAAGCCGCCCGGCAGCATCTGAGCCGTCCCCAGTTGCTCAAGTGGATCAGTGACCCTGAGGTGACCAATAGCCACCGTCGTTTGTACTTCACATTGTTGGCGACCGTCGGTCAGGCTGAGGACGCAAAGTACCTGGAGCGTCTGGTTCGCCAAACGCCAGAGAGCATGCGCGGTGCGCTGGATGCCCTCTACGCTGCCTTCCTGACTCTCGGCGGTCCCGACGGCTTGCCGCTGTTGGAACAACTGGTGATCAACAACCCCAAGGCAACCGCCTCGGAAGTGAACGCGGTGGTAATGGCCCTGCGTTTCCATGGCCAGGAAGAGAGTGTCATTCCGCAAAAGCGTCTGGCCCAGGCACTGCACCCTGTGCTTGACCGGCCGGGGATTGCTGACCTGGTGATTGCCGATTTGGCCCGTTGGGAAGATTGGTCCGCTATGGATCAGATCGTCAAGCTCTTCTTGCGGAGTGACGAAGACTCGCAGTACCTGCGGGTGCCGGTGATTCGCTACTTGCAGGTTTGTCCCTTGCCTGAGGCTTCACAGCACCTGGCCAAGTTGCGCAAGGTAGACCCCGAGGCATTTCGTCGGGCCGAGGCCGGCCTGCTGTTTGGCGGATCGCGCGGCGTTGGACAGCGTCCCAAGCCGTAAGAGTTCTCCGCATCTCCAGCCTCTGGTGCGCGAAATTCTCAGTCAAGGAGTCAATCTGCTGTTGCCATCTGCCTCCCTGGGAAACTGGTACAGTGCGTAGGTTCCGTTGCTGTAAATCAAAGGGAGCCGCAACTGCGGTTGCACGGTGGTGATCAGGTAATCTGCGTGATAGCGCTGAGCGAGAGTTTGCAATTCGCCGGTTCCCTGCTCGGCCAAAGAGCGTAGTCTCGGACGCTGGTCCAACGCGTAAACGTCAAGGTTCTTCTCCCACCAGGCGACCACGTTGGCCGCGTCTTGGGGAATGTCTTTCCAACTCACCACGTCGCTCCGCTCAGCATGCCAGCGGAACGTTTGCCCAAGCCGAGGGATCAGAAATCGGGCGTCTGGTGGAGTTCTGTCGCGCGCGGCACGGCAGACCGCTTGCCAATCAACAGGGTTTTTCATCCGCCACTCAGACCGGGCAGCAGGACGCTCCCAACGGTCGAGCATGTTGGCACTCAGGTGGAGCAAGCCGCACAGCCCACAGATGATCAGCAGCGGCGTGTGCCAACTTTGGGCGATCCGGCTTCCTTGCTCGCGTGTTCGCGTCAGGTGCCACAACAAGGCCAACGAGACTCCGCACGGCAGCAGGACATCGCTCAAGCGGAACCAGTAGTAACGCAGCACCATGGCATTGAGTGTTGGCCACGGCGAAAGCACCGCGGCCAGCAAGGCTCCGGCAATGGCAATGAGAACGGCACCCCACACCGCCAGGGCCATCCGCCGCACTCGCGCGTCGGCTGCGAAGCAGCCCCAGTTCAATCCGGCCCAAACCACCAACATCAGCAGATGCCGAGCGATGAACCAAGGTCGAAAACTCCCGGGCAGCAGATGATGTCGGAGTCGGTGGTACACGTAGATCACGTTGGCCTGCCCGACCGTCTCAGAGTCGGCACCTGCCGAGAGCTGCAGGCCGGGTATTACCCCCAGCATTGCGAGCAGCCCAGCGACTGCCAGGCCAGGCAGCATTTCCCAAACTCTGGGGCGTGAGCGGTCCAGCAACCATGCTATGGCCAAAGCGACCAGGCCCCACCCGCCGACGAGAACGTGCATGGCGGTCGCCGCGCCCATGGCCGCCAAGGCGGTGTTCCATTTGCCACGCACCCAGCGTTCTGCAGAGATGAGCAGCAGCGCGTAGGCCACCCCCTTGGCTTCGAACCCACCGACGATCCACTCGCCTGCCATGTGGGCTCGCTCGTTGAGCGCAACCATCACACCTGCTGACAAGAGCCCGGCACCGAGCATCGGAATCAACGCAAAACTCAAGCGATGCCAACTGATCGCCAGCAGTAGCCAGGTTGCCAGTCGCCCGATCCAGGCATAAGTATCCAAAGCGCAGAACCGGGTCAACCACCCGGTGGTCATGTTGAACGTGCAGTGTGCGTTGGGGGAATTCAGGAACGGGTCGTGCGGTAAATAGTCGACGTTCCAAGCACGTTGGGCCTTGGGCAAATAGTGTGGTTCGTTGACGTCCGGGACCGGCCAGGCCGCGTGGATGAAAAAGATTGCCCAAATGAAAAACACTTCGGCAGCCCGCGCGCGGAGACTTGCCTGAGTGGGGGGCGGCGGGAGTTGGGGAGCGGCAGTACTCAATTTTGACTGCTTGGACTGCGAACGGTGTGGAGCTTGGGCCGAGTTTCGCACGTGCCGATTATAGCCCTGCGTACCCGGTGTAGGGGTAAATTCACCTGGACCACGGCGCGTGCTGTATCACCTTCGACGTTCGTACCGGGCGGCGCGGTGATTTCTATCCGAAAACAACCCTACGTCAGGCAGTGTGGATCAAGCTGGATAGGCTGAGATTGCGATGAAACAGATGGCACCGATTCCGCTCAGAACCAGGCAACTTGTTCTGACGCAGAAGGCTCCCAGTTTTTTTCCCTCACCGGAGGTGAATATCCATGTGGCGTTCGTTCTTCATTGCCTTAGGCATCTACGGCTGTTTGCTGGGCGCACAATGTCTGGTGGTGGATCGGGTAGCGTTGACTAAAAAAGAGTCCGTGCCGGCGTCGTTCCCAGGCTCCGAGCCGACCCTGAAGAACAAAGAACTCGTGCTGCCAGAATGGGCTCCCTGGAGTTTGATGTCCACGGGTGCGGTCACGCTGATTTACTCGTTCACGCTCCGGCGCTCGGGATGATCTTGCGGATCCCGCGAAACCCTTGAGCTCTGGGTAGGCTACTCGCGTCCTTCGCGGAGATTGTTGAAATAACTCCGCGCGTGTTCACGATAGTCCTTGGGCAGGTTGCGGTCGGTCAGCGGATCAGACGCTCCGGACTCAGCTGAGTCGAATTGCGATTTGATCTCTTCGCGAACTTGATTGACCCGGTTGGGGCCGTCTGCCTCGCCAGCCAGATCAATTGCGCCTCGGGTGACCTTCTGCTTGACCTGGGTGTCAATGAAGTTGGAATCGGTTTCTTCTTCGGGGCGGTCTCCAAAGCCGCGCCCTTCGCCCATTCCATTGCCAGGCTTGTCCCCTTGGCCGCGGCCTTGCCCCCTGCCTTGTTTATCACCCAAGCCACGGCACTCTTGGCACATGCCGTTTTTGGCCTGTTCGAGTTCTTGCATGGCATCGTCCAGCATGGCCATCTCTTGCATCTCTTGATCCAGGTTCTCCAACTGCTGCTGCATGTCTTGCAACTGTTGTTGGGCTCCCTGCTGATCGCCATCCTTCAGGCTTTGGGCCGCCTGGTTGAGCTTGTCGGCCATTTGTTGCATCTGCTGCATCTGTCCATCTTTGGACTGCATCTGATTGAGCTGCTGTTGCAACTGCTGGGCTGCGGCATCATTGCCCGCCTGCTTGGCCTGTTCGATCTGCTCTCGCAGTTCCTTCTTCTTCTGTTCGTGCTGCTGGACCGCTTGCTCCATCTTCTGCTTCATTTGGTCCAACTGGTTGGCCAGTGCTTGTTGTTCTTGCTTGTCCAGTTCGCCTTTGGCTAGTTTGTCCTTGAGGTCTTGGATCTCTTCCATGGCTTTCTCAAGATCCCCCTCTTTGAGAGCATCGGCTAGTTTGTCGGCAGGGCCAGGATTGAGGTCCTTGAACTGTTCGAATTGTTTCTTGAGTTCGTTGGGGTCTCCCAGCTTGCTCCGTTTCTGCTTGAGCTGATCTGCGAGGTCGTTGAGTTCGACCAGGGCTTTGCTCTGATCTACTTTTTGCTGCTTGGCGAGATCTTGCGAACCTTTTTCGATCTTTGCCAGCAGGTCTGCGAGTTCGGTCAGCCCCTGTTCGCTGGCCTGTTTCTTGCGAATTTCCAGTTTGCGCTGCAGCGCGGCCGCAGAACGCTGGACCACTTCCTTCTCGAGCGCCTTGGCTTTGGCCTGCTGCACGGCGGGTGAGTCGGGGAGTAAGAACACCAAAGCCACCGCCACCAGGGCAGGGATCATGGGAAGCCAGCACCAGCGGTCGAGCGACAGACCGAAATGCTCAGGCACGTGCACATGCTGCACCCGGCGAATGGCGTCTCGCGTGACCGCCTGACCCGGCTCGGTTTCCAGATCTTCGGGTGCCAGCGAAAGAGCAGAAGAAACTCGCTCTCGCAGCCCGAACCGCTGGTCCAATTCAATCGCCGCTGCCATCAACGGTAGCCGCGTGGCCCAGGTCCAGACCAACGCCACCAGCAGCCCAATCCCGAAACCTGCCCCCAGCCAAACCCCGACGGGCATCTGAGCAAAACTCCAGTACCAGTCTGCCAGCACCCCGATGGCAGCCAGCGTGAGCACGGCGAAACAGCACCAGCTTGCCAGGCGAAGGAATTTCTGCACTGCCAGCCGACGTCGAGCCGTCCGAACATGCTTGTGAAGTTCTTCCATCGCTCTCTTCTCCCCAAAGAAGTGCCATTCAGACCGCCGGAGCAAACCGGACACGCCACGAGTATTCTACCGCAAAGTGGCAGCAATGATCACGAGGTATTTTTTGACGTCTGGATAATTCGGAAGGTTCCATCAACCGGGAGATTTGCTCAGATGGAACGAATCGCGGTGATTCCGAGCATTGGATGCCATGGCGATGGTAACGATAAATCGTTCCATGCCGCGATTCGCGGAAAAAACTCGACTCAAACCAGGCTTCACCGGTAGACTCTCAACAACATTGGTCAATCTACTCACGAGTGGACCGACCGCCGAGGAAACTGCACACAGCAGACTGAGGTCAGAATGAGTTCGGCGATCATTCCCATCTTTCGAACGATTGTGCCCGACGATTGTCGCGAGGGTGCCCCACCTCCTGCAAGCAATATCTTTACACGAATCATTCGTGATCCAACGGCTCCTGACCGACCGAAACGTGAACGTCAGTGTACGGAACTGCTTTGCGCCATGCTGCTCAACTGCGAAACCCTAAAGACCCGCATTTTCGAGCAGATTGCGGAGCTGTGCGGTTGGTCGTCACTTCCGATTGAAGAACTCACGTATGAAATCGACACAGAACAGTCGATTCAGGGGAAGCGAGATGACCTGAGAATAGAGGGCTATCTCGCTAATGAAGACGACCGACGGCGTGTGATCTTGTGGACGGTAGAAGTCAAGGTTCAGGCGGGGTTTCACTCGTCAACCTCGATACTGGAAGAAGAATCGGACGTTCCCAGGGCAACGGTGTCTCAACTCAACAACTACGACGTGTGGCTGCAATCACAAAATGTCCAACACAAGGCAGGCATTGTGATTTCAGTTTCCTCGTTGGAGTCTGAGGTTGATGCACTGTCGCTTACTCAACCTTGGTTTTGCCTTCGTTGGGCGGATCTCGGCAACTGGGTCGAGGAATCTATCAAAGCAGAAACCTTGCCGCAGCTCGAATTGATGTTCGGAAAGCATTTTCTAGGTTTCGTTTGGCAATATTTGTGGGACCCAACAGAAATGACTTCACAAAACATTGGAATTGACGATCTGGCCTTGATTCGAGCCTTCGCCGTGCAAGGCATGAATTGTGAGAAGCGAATCAACAATCTCGTGGAGCCATTGGTGCAATCGCTCAATAATTCCGGTATCGAGTTTTGCTCCGCTGTAAAGCACCAGCAGACGCTTTTCCGATCCTACCTGCGGAGTACGGTCCATGGCAGTTTGATCCGGGACTCCGCAACGAAACCTGCGCCGTGCATGCTTCTCATGGCTGGGATCCGCAGAGACGAAGCCTGTGTCTGGATCGAGTCAAGCCCCGCTTGCACCTGGAAGTCTCGCTTTCGGGAGATCTGCGGCGAGCGATCCGAGAGTCTAAAGCAACAAAACCCTGATTGGATGGTGTTTGCACCGGATGATTCTGGGTGGAAGGACGTGCTGCTCACCAAGCCACTTCCATGGCTTTTGGTCGAAGACGATCAGGCGACTGCTCTGAAAACGTTCGTTGAATCCGCGGTCAACGACTTGAAAAGCGTCGGGCTGATTACAGCACTTCAGGGAGTTCCTGCAGCCATGGCAGGGGACTCAAACACCTGACGTGTCGGCTGGTGACTGCCCCTTGCGCACCAGATTCTCCGCACCGTAATCGTGCAACAACAAGTTCTACCGACGAACACGTCCAAAGCGAGTTTCTCGGGTGAAAACTGCGAAGCCCTACGAGCAAGATCAATGGCGAAAGGCGACTCCATCAAGTTGGCACTCGCCCTGATCAAGGCAGTGCGCAAGAATGGGTTCCCTATTTACTTCTCAGTCTTCATTTCCTAATTTTCACTTCCCGATGCAATACAGGTGTTCACGTCCGCGGATGTACAGGCGATTGCCAACGGCGACGGGCGAACTGCTGAAGTTCTCCAACACGTTGCGTTGGATCTCCGTGTATTTGCTTCCCGGGGTGAACAACAATGTGGCACCATTGTCCGCTCCGACAAAGACGGCGTCTCCCACCAAGGCCAGGCTGGCAAAAACCCGCCCTCGATCCCCAAAATCAAGCCGTTTGCGAAGCACATTCTTGCCACTCTCCGCATCGGTAACCGTGAGAATGCCTGACTCGGTAACGGTGTAGATCAGCCCTTCGTGGGCTAATGGCGAAGCAAAACTTCGTTGACGGTAACTGTCCCCTTCCCAAATCAACTCAGGTGTGATCTGGTCGCCAGAGACGCTTTCCGGTAGTCGGTGAGCGCTGATCTTGCCTTGCTGCAGAGCGTAGAGCACCCCTTGGTGGATGACAGGGGAGGAGTTGCTGCAGTTGAAAAGTTGTTCGACAAGGACCTTTCCGTCACTGGCCCGAACAATGGCTCCGATGGGAGTGACAATCACCCCGGTGTCGCCAAGCGTTGCCGTGATGCACGAGGCGTGCCGCGCAGGGAGCGACGTTCTCCAGCGTTCCTCTCCGGTTGCAGCATCCAGAGCAACCAACTCTTCGAGATGAGTAATGAGCAGCCCATCAATTAGTGCAGGGGAACCGCTGTGCCCAAACCCGATCGTAGGGCGTTCGATGAACTTGATCCATTGCCGTTTGCCATCGAGCGTGTAGGCGGCGGCGACTCCATGTCCAAACAGCGCGAAGACGTGCGTGCCATCGCTGATTGGCGTGCTGGTGGTGTAACCGTTGGGGCCGCGCTGTTCGAGCCGAGGGTATTTGGAGATCGATAGGATTTTTTCGTCCAAGGCCTTGATCTTGGTTTCGCGCTCGGCGATCTCTTGTTCATTCGCATCGGGCGTCTTCTTGTAATCACTCAGTTGCTTCCGCAGTTCTTTCTTTTGAGCTTCCAGCCCTTCGACCGCGACGTGTTGCTCATCAATTTCGGCCGCCTTGTTCGCATCGAACACATCGGTATAGTTGTGCGTTGCCTGCCAAAGCAGTTTGCCGTCGGCGGCGTTCAAGCAGAGCAGTTGATCTGGCTCAGACGTGATGAAGATTCGCTGGCCAACGATCACCGGCGAAGAATGGCTGCGGTTGGGCATTTCTGCCTTCCACACGATGTTCTCTTCTGGCGACCATTGCTGCGGCGGCTGCGCCTCGGGATATCTGCCTGTTCCATCCGTCCGCCAACCTACAACTTCGCTGGTTGTGTCCCCGGCATGGATGAGTACGGTGGGTGTCAAGACGATGGATAGCAAGGTTAGCAGACGGAGCATGTTGGGCAATTCCGCGGATGGAGGGAAGTTGGAGCGCCGGCTCGCCTCGGGGGTGCTGAGGGGGATGGCGATTCGTCTGAAGCCGCATCCCTGTGATGAGCAACAGACGCAGTCCAGGGTGGGGACGCTTTATATTACCGCTTGTTGGTCCAGCGTGCGAATAAGATTATCGCAAACGGGGGGCCCAAGGTTTCCTGTTTCCCGGCTTCAAAGATCGCGCGAAATCGAGGCATTGCTACGATGGCTTGGGAAGAGATCGAATCTGCCGATGATCCGCGCGTGTTGCCGTATCGAGCTTTGCTGCGGTCGAAAGCTGCCCGACGTAGCGGGTTGTTCATTGCTGAGAGTGCCTGGGTGGTCGAACGCCTGTTGGCCAGCAAGTACGCAGTTCAGTCGATCTTGGTCAGTCGCCGATTCGCCGAAGAGTGGGCTCGCCGAGCGCCGCAGACGCTGCCTGTGCTGGTGTGCGATGAAGGGCTACTGCATGAAATCGCCGGCTTCCGATTCCACCGTGGGGTGATGGCCTGTGCCGCGCGTCAAGCCAACCCCTCGCTCGCTCAACTTGCCTCGGACTGGCCAGAGCGAGCAACCATCTTGATCTGCCCTCAGATTGCCGACCAAGAGAACCTAGGCGGAATCTTGCGATCAGCGGCCGCTTTTGCGGTCGATGCCGTGTTGGTAGGTGGCCGGAGTGTCGACCCATTCGCTCGCCGCGTGCTCCGAGTCTCTATGGGAGCGCACTTTCGAACCGTGGTGCTGGATGTGGACTCGCTCGAAACCTATCTGGATCCGCTTCGCACGCAGTATGGATTTCAGTTCGTCGCCACCACGTTGGAAGATCAGGCGGTTCCCTTGGCACGAGCCAGACGCCCGGACCGGTTGGCACTTCTCTTGGGACACGAAGGCTACGGACTCGAAGACCGTTGGCTGGCTCAATGCGATCAGCGGGTCACCATCCCCATGCCAGGGAAGACAGACTCACTGAACGTTGTCGTCGCCGCGAGTATTTGTCTGTATCACTACAGTCAGCAGTAAACCTCAGAGCGTGCTTAGAGGTTCAGGTGCTTAGGTTTGATAACGGGTTGGGATGGGTTCCAGACGGGGCTTTTCGGTTTCTTCGTTCTCAGGGTCCTCGCTGGGATCAGAACCGCCTGGTGTTTGGGGATTCTGCGGCTGCAAACGTTCGTCCGGCACCTGATTGTCCGAGCTTCCACGAGTGGCAGGGGTAGGCTCCAATGGGCGATTCTGCAAATAGGGTTTCGGAACCGCTTGCTGCGTGGAAGGGACTTGTTGAGTTGTGGGAACTTGCTGCGTCTGGGGAACAGTCGGCATGGGTGCCAACTGGACTTGAGGCGTCGCACAACCAGTTGGGCAAGGATTCACGGGAATGCGGTGCACCACGACTCGCGGCACCCGGCAGGTATAGGTCACCGGAACTTTGCGAACTTCGCAGCGAGGGACCCGCACGGTCTGTTCGATGGCCGCCATCCGGCAAACCCGAACTGGCTGTTGTTCCACCCGTTGTTCGTACACCATCCGGCAAGACGTGACCGGCACCTGACGCACCACTTCTTGGGTTTCCATTCGGCAGACCTGAACCGGCACCTTGCGCTCAATTCGCTCGGTAATCTGTCGGGCAACCTGGTAAGGCACCTTGCGAACCACTTCTTCAGCAACCATCCGGCAAACCTGGATCGGCACCTTGCGAACCTGCTGCTCTTCAACGAACCGGCAAACCTGCACGGGAACCTTCTGCCTGACCACTTCCGGAACCAGGTTGGTTTGCGGAACGTACTCGGTGACCACCTTGGCACACCAGACCTTCTGCACCGTCACCGTGTCAGGGCATTTTTCCGTCACCCAGAACAGGCCAGGATTCTGATAAACCGTTTGCCCCGTAGCTGGGTCCAGTTGGCATCCACCGCGCTGCCAACGCAGACGGGTATGGGCAGGACCTGGGTTGACCACTTGCTGATCGACGTATCCGCCTCGATCCACTTGCACGGGACGGTAGGTGGTAACTGGCTTCATCACCGTCTTGCAAACTTCTTGTTCAGCGGTTTCCCAGACAGGCCGGCGAACCGTGTAACACTCTTGTTTTTCTTCGGTTTCCCAGACCGGTCGCTGGACGGTGAAGCGTTCTTCGCGCTCCTGGGTTTCCAGCACCGTACGGACCTGATCGTAGCTGCAATCACGTACCTGAGTTTCCCACACGGGACGCTGGACCGTGTAGCGTTCTTCGCGCTGGCTGGTTTCCCAGATGGGGCGGGCAACCGAATACCGTCGCTCGCGCATCTCGGTTTCCCAAACCGGCCGGTAGGTGGTGACCTGGCGTTCATCGTAAACGGTGTTGGTTTCCAGCCGATAGGACGTCACTTGCCGCTCGTCGTAGACGGTCTCGTAGACGAGTCGATAGGTTTGGGTCGGATAGACCTCGACCGCGGACGAGCAACAGACTTGTGCCTTGGCCTGGGGTGCGAGCGTGACCACAAGGCCAGCGGCAATGATCCACATGAAACTTCGCATCGTCATAAGATCCTGTATCCAGTCCGGTGTGCTTGCATGCGACATCAGACCAAAGTCGAAAAACAGTCCAGCGAGTGCCACGCGAGTTGCCGTCCAAAACAACCGCGCTGACATGGAGATAAGATATCTCCAGAAGTCTGGCGTGCAGTCATGGCGCGTGCAAACCGAAAAGTTTAACATCCGCGCGATGACTCGTTCTAAGCAGCATGGCGGATGGAATTTGCGCGATTCGAGATTTTTAGAAATTTTCTAAAGCCCCTTGGACAGCCAAGGTTCAGTTTGCGCAAGATGGGAATTTGTTTAGGGTTACAGCAAGATTGCTGCTGGCAGGCAGCATGCTAGCGAGTGACCGCTGCGGGCTCTCGATGCGTATACACAGATAGGCAAGTGGACTGCACTGCTTGGGCCGGTTGTATCGCGCAGGAATTCGCACCCAGGTGAGCTTTCGCCCGAGTTGCAAGAACACTCGCTCCCTGACGAATTGGACAAGTACCCGGCCTTATGTAAATCTCAACCCGAGTTTCAAGCGTTGACCCGGCCCTAGTATAATGCCCGGTAGACTCAAGCGGTGTTTGGGGGGCATGGAAGGATGTGGTTCAGCAGTTCATCAACTGCCCCGTCGCTAAGACTTGACTCCGATGATCAAGTTCTCCCCGACAAGGTGTCTAATAGACTTCGATCAGACTCAGCTGCAGGGGCATGGCACCCACACCAAAACTTGACTCAAATGGAACGACTTGTCTCCTGTAAGGTGTTTAATGGATTTCGATCAGACTCAGCTGCAGGGACAAGAAGCGCGGCTCAAGAGCCAGCAACTGAGTGCGCTGCGAACGACCCCGCCGACTCAGGTTCCTGGTTACGACATCCAGCACTGCCTGGGCGAAGGGGCTTATGGCGAAGTGTGGGTTGCCACCGAGCGGAACACGGGTCGCAGGGTCGCCATCAAGTTCTACGTCCACCGTGGCGGTCTCGACTGGTCACTGCTCTCGCGCGAAGTGGAAAAGCTCGCCTTCCTGTTCTCCGATCGGTACGTGGTTCAGTTGATTGATGTCGGCTGGGACGCTGATCCGCCGTATTACATCATGGAGTACATTGAACACGGGTCACTCGAAGACCGGCTTCGCGAGGGCGCGCTGAGTGTGGAAGAGTCGGTGGCGCTGTTCCGTGAAACTGCCATTGGGCTGGTTCACTCGCATGCCAAAGGGGTGCTGCACTGCGATCTCAAGCCGGCCAACGTGTTGCTCGACCAGGACTCAAAGCCCCGGCTTTGCGACTTCGGACAATCCCGGCTTTCGCACGAACAGACCCCCGCGTTGGGGACGCTGTTCTACATGGCTCCGGAACAGGCCGATCTTCAAGCGGTACCCCATGCACGTTGGGACGTGTATGCCTTGGGGGCATTGTTGTTCTGCATGCTGACCGGCCGGCCGCCGTATCGTAACGAGGAAGCTACCGACCGGATTGATGACGCGTTCGACTTACCGAACCGGTTGAAGACTTATCGCGAAATTCTCGCCGAATCTCCCAAACCTACCGCACATCGAAAAGTGCCCGGCGTAGATCGGGCGTTGGCTGACATCATTGACCGCTGCCTGGCCATTGATCCGCACCTACGATACTCCAACGTTCAACAAGCCCTCAATGCACTGCAACTGCGCGAACGGCGAAGGGCCCGGCGTCCATTGTTGGTGATGGGTACCGTTGCTCCAGCATTGTTGCTGCTGGTGGTTGGCGTGTTTGCCTATCGGGGGTTTCAAACGGCGGTAGGTGACTCGGGCCGGGCGCTGCGTCAACGCGCGCTCGAGAGCAACCGGTTCGCGGCCTGGTATGTCGCCGAAACCGTCGCTCGTGGAATTGATCAACGCTGGCAGAACCTGCTACTCGAAGCCCAGAGCAGCAGGATCCAACCCAGCGACCAAACGGGTTCCACCAACTTGGGAGATATGCTCCAAGCCAGGGCTGATTTGGAGATCTCTCCCGATCAAGAAACCATTTCCACCGAGGACTTGGCACCGTACCAGAAGTGGCTCGAAGCCACCGTCGCCCGGCATGCCAACTTGCAGGCGAGCAGTTGGTTCATCACGGACGCACATGGGTTCCAGTTGGCTCGTGTGCCTGCCGACGAGAAAACGATCAGTCGCAATTGGGCTTACCGAGACTATTTCCACGGTCAGGGCAAAGATCTGGAGCGCAACACCCGCCCCCCTCCGATCACCCAACCGCATTTGTCCATCGTGTTCACCAGCCGCGCGAGCGGTTTTCGCATGGTGGCCTTTTCCGTCCCGGTCTGGAGTGGAACGCCGGGCGAATCGCGCGTGGTGGGTGTCATGGCCATGACGGTCGAACTTGGTAAATTCGCCGAAATCCAACGGGACACCGCAGGCATGCAGCAAGTGACCGCGCTGGTCGACAGCAATCTAGATGGCCAAGGTCTTCGCGGTGCGCTGCTCGAGCATCCGCATCTGGCCGATCTCAAAGAGAAGAAGGAACGCGGCACCCACAGCGGCAAGCTACCGCAGTATTATCTCAACCCCCAGCAAACCGAATTGCTGAGCGCGCTCATGCAGCCGGACGGGGGCGAAGAAGCGGTGGTCTCCACGCTTGACCATTATCAAGATCCGGTGGGTGGAAAGAGCTACGGAGGGGAGTGGTTGGCCGCTATCGAACCGGTGGTGGTCAGTGGTGAATCTACCGGAGACTACCACACTGGTTGGGCCGTGGTGGTGCAAGAACCGCGCAACGCGGCGCTCGAACCGGTCGATAACCTCCGCGTGAGGCTGCTGGCTCAAGGGGCCATTGCCATCTCGATGGTCATTGCCATCGTGGCTGGTCTCTGGGGCCTGGTCATGTGGCTGATGGGAACCACCTCGCGTTGGCCCTGGGCCAAAGTCATCCGCCAACACGCAGGCTTGGCAACGCAAACCCCTTCAGCGGCCACTTCCAGCCGTACGCCACGGACCACGCTTACCAAACCCAACACCTCGCCAAAGACTCCAGACGCTGATCGCGACTCGGAGTGAGCTTTCCAATTCCTCCTGCGCCGGGTTTTGCAGTGGTGCCCAACAGGGTAGCCACCTCACTTTGCAGCAGACCAGGCGGGTCTTTGATGCGCTTTGAGATCGGCATCGTACTTGGATGCCACGGCACGCAGTTGGGCTACAACGTCCGGCTGCGCCGAGGCCAGATTGTTGGTCTCGCCAATGTCCGCGCGAAGGTCATAGAGTTCTGGCTGCTTCTTGAAATGCAGCTTCCACTTACCCAACCGTAGGGCCTCGACCCTGCCGCTGCGATAGTAGAAGAAGCCTACTTCGTCATGCGGCGAGGTACTCTCAGGTTGATCGAGCAGGCTGCCGATGTCGAGTCCGTCAATCGGGCGATCTGCCGGAAGCTGGCTCCCGACAATCTGGGCGAACGTCGGCATCAAATCAATCGTGCTGGCCACCTGCTTGCAAACCTGATTCGGCTTGATTCGGGCGGGCCATCGCATCACACAAGGGACCCGCATTCCCCCTTCGTACGTGGTGGCTTTGCCGGCCCTGAGCGGCAGGGCACTCCCGCCATGATGGTTCTTCGAAAGCCAAGGGCCGTTGTCGCTGGTGTACACAATGAATGTGTTCTCGGCCAGATCCAACTCGTCCAGCGTACTCATGAGCTTGCCAACCGAGGCATCAATCTGCTCAATCACTAAACGGTACGCCTGATGCGGGTCTTCTTCGTACAAGCGAGGAGGCACAAACAGCGGCACATGCGGCATGGTATGGGCCAAGTAAAGGAAGAACGGCCCGTCCTTTTGATCGCGAATGAATTGCACGGCCTCCTCGGTGTAACGGTCGGTCAGTGTCTCCTGGTTGACGGGTGACTCAATCACCTTGGTGTTGCGATACAGTTCGTTGTTGTAAATGTCCCACCGCTTCTCAGCCCAAATCTTGTCCAGGTCCGGAGCGTTGTTCCCCCAGCCCTTCATGCGAGCCATGTCGTTGCTGTATGGCATGCCAAAGTACGAATCAAAACCTTGTGTGGTCGGCAGCGTCTGGGGCGTATCTCCGACGTGCCACTTGCCGACGCAGCAGGTGGCGTAGTTGTGCTCCTTGAGCATGTCCGCAATGGTGACTTCGTCCGGATGCAGGGCGGTGTTGGTATGCGGCCCCAACACGCTGCGCATGTTGATCCGAGGTTGGTAGCTCCCCGTCAACAGTGATGCCCTGGAGGCGGAGCAAACGCAGTAGGCCGAATAGAAATCGGTGAATCGCATGCCTTCTGAGGCCAGACGATCCACGTTGGGAGTCTTGATGTTCGGTGAACCAAAACATCCCAGGTCTTGATAACCTTGGTCGTCGCAAAAGACGACAATGAAGTTCGGCTTCTCAGCAGCTTGGGCAGCGTCTCCATTGGCGAAAACGACTCCGGCAGCCAACACCCCCAGAAACAAACAGCAACAACGATGGAACATGCCAAGACCTCGGTCGTGTGTGTTGAATGAAGATCCGTCGCAGCGGGAAAGTCACGCTCCATCGTGATGATAACCGGTGCCATCTCGCGCAATGTAGCAAGGCACTTGCCTGTGAGCGGTAGCTCAACCTGGTTCGAAGCTCTACTTCAGCTTATTGAAAAAAGACCTTCTCGGCAGTACCGCGGAGCAGCCAATCGCGGTCTCCGTCAGATATGCCAGTCAGGTTCTTAATCAAGTCAATACTCGGGGCGTACTCGTGTCCGTCCACCACCTGGTAAGGATTGTCAGACGCCCACATCAACCGTTCGGGTCCGTACGCATCCAACAGTCGCCGAATCATCGGCACCAAGTCCAAGTAGGGAGCTTGCTTCTTGCCGAGAGCGTAGTAGGCCGAAATCTTGACGCTCACATTCTTATGTTGGGACAGCCCACAGAGTTGGTCCAGATCCGCTTTGCGAATCTCACCATCCACGCCGATCCGGGCAAAGTGATCAATCACCACGGGGGTCTCCGGATACTTCTTGCACATGGCGTCCACGTGCGGCAGCGAGTCCGGATTGATCAAATGGCACATGGCCAAATTCTCTGTGGCACTGGTCTTCCACATCTCAGCCATGCCGGGCCCCGTCAGCCAACTGGCAATGGGGCGCGAACCGGGCCGAATCCGAACCCTCGCACTCCCTGCCTTGAGGGCTTTCATTCGCTGGGCCGGTTGGTCGTTCTCGTCCACGATCGCCACGCCGGAGAATACGCCCGGAAAACGCTGCATGCTATCGAGCATGTAGGCATTGTCGAAGCCGTAGAAACTCATCTGAATCAGCACAATTCGCGTCACGCCGGTCGGTTTGCTGTGTGCAAACAGTTGCTCCGGAGTGAAACTTGCCGGCTGCATCTGCTGCTGCTGAAAACCCACGGCCAGCGGAAATTGCTTGACGTCCGGGGTCCACACATGCACGTGGGCGTCAATGAATCCAGTCTTGGGCATGGGGGCGTCCGCCGCTTGAGAAGTTTGAGGCAACACCCCCCCCAAGGCCGCACCGGACGCCGCCACAAGCAAATGTTTCTGGAAATCGCGCCGGGTGAGCGAATTTGGCAACCGTGGCATGAGCATCCACCTTTTCACTGTTCGGCCGTTGGGTGCCACTGGCAACTTGTTGCCAGTGATCTCTACTTACGAAGTGCCGCCTTAGCTTATCTCCGGCACCGCAATTGCACGAAAACGTGTCGACTTTGCTCGGCCCTGGGGCACTGGCAACAAGTGTGCCAGTGGCATTTCAAGCCTACGAAAACGCTTAGCTCCGGCCACCCGAGACGTCCGTACTAGCCAAGGCAATAATACTTACTGATATTACTTACCGATGCAGTACAGGGCTTTGTTCGAACGCATGAAAAGCTGACCTTCGCAGGGGGTCAACGACGAACGGAAGATCTCGGTCTCATCCCCTGGCGTGATGTCATTCTTGGCCACCACTTCCAACTCGGCTCCTGGCTTAACCACGTAGGTTCGGCCAGCTTCGTTGTTGGTGTAGATCAACCCGGCTGCGGCAATCGGCGCGGCAGAAAAGTTTCCTTCGAGTCGCCCCTTCCATTGCTCTTCGCCGGTCTTGGGATCGTAGGCAACCGTGACACCGTTCATGGCACTGACGATTAGCAAGTCTCCAACGAGCGTAGGAGACGGCAGGTCTCGACCCACCCGGCGCTGCGTGTTCCAGGCCATGTGGCTTTGCGTCACATCTCCTGAACCACCAAGTCGCACCGAGTAAATGGGGCCTGGCTTGCCGTTGACCACAAACACCTGGCCATCACCCACAGCGGGCAGTGGTGAACCGCGCCCTGTGAAACTCTTGCAGAACCAGAGTTCTTTGCCCGTCTTGGGGTCGTAGGCCTGAATTCCCTTGTCGCCGTTGAGTACCAATTCTTGCCGGTCTCCAGCATCCACCAGCACAGGCGTACTCCAACCGCGAATGTTGAACCGCTCTGTCTGCCAGACGGTTTTGCCGGTCTTCTTGTCGAGCCCAATGATGTAGGCGTTCTCATCGGCGTCGCAGTTTTGAATGACCAGGTTATCCACAATCACCGGCGAAGCGGCAGTTCCCCAAGGTCCAGTGAACTTGCCGAGATCGCGCGACCAGATCTTCTCGCCATCGAGCGAATACGCATGGATGCCGCCAGCTCCAAAGAAGGCAATCATGCACTCCCCGTCGGTGGCACAGGTGGCCGTGGCCCAAGTGTTCATGTTATGCAGCGGCTCGCCGGTACTCGTGCCAGCCAGTTGTTGCCAGAGAATCTTGCCATCTTTCCGATTGATGCAGAACACAAAGCGCTCGACATCCCCTTGGTCGTTGGCAGCCGCACTGGTCAAAAAGATCTTGTCCATCCAGATGGTGGGTGAAGATTGACCAAGGCCAGGTATTTCGGTTCGCCAGGCAACCTTGCTGTTGTCCCATTGGACTGGCACGTCGGTATCCGTGCTGATGCCCGTTCCTAACGGACCACGGAACCGAGACCAGTTGGTTTCTGCCTGAGCCTGAAGTGCCAGACTCAGTGACATGGCCAGCGCGGCCAGGGCCAGACTTCTTCGCATCACGCTTTGCACAATCGTCTCCTGTGTATTCAGTTTGTGCTGTGGGGGAGTTCAGCCAAGGGGGGCCGGCATCGATATCTAGCGGACGAGGCATCCGGACCCAGTTCTCAATATCATACTCTCACCTTGCGGTGGGGTCGTCGCAATCCGAAAAAATGCGGTGCCGGAAAAGTCAGAAACTTTGCCGACACCGCAAAATATGCTTCCAGCGAATGCTGCACCAACTAGCGTTAACCGCGGGTGGCAACGTTGATGTACGCATGCACGTGCGGGGCACCTCGGAAGTGGCAGACCAGCGAAGGTCCTTCGATCCGCCAGACGTCCCAGACGCCGTCGTCATCCAGATCGCCGGTTTGGTAGAAGGCCATGTTCAGACCTTCGATCCCGCCGGCAGCTTTGACGCACTCCATCGCTTCGTCCACATCTTCTTTCCGGTACGGTTTGAGGACGTCGGCTAGTGCCTTGGCGACCAGTTCGCGCTGATCAGCACTTAGCGAAGCTCCCGAAATGCCACTGATGGCATCAGCCGAGCGAAGTTCCACGGCCGATTCCTTCGGAGCCCTGGCTTGCAGGGCTTCTTTACGCTGCTTGCCGTCCAGAGCTTTGAAGACTTCGTTGGCGCTCTTGGTTTGGTACCAAAACAGGTTGGCCTCGGCATTGCCGGTTTTACCATGCCCATACACAATGGGACCGCCGAAAGCCGCACCCGGGGTGGTGTTGCCATCAGCCCGAAGGGTGAGGTGACGCCCGGTCAATTCGAATTCGCACTGATCGCTGTTGGGATCGCCAAAGATGGCGATGGCATAATTGGGGAGCCCTTGGCCATCTTCGGACATTTGGCGGAGGAACCGTTCGTAGCCATCTTCGGATGTAATTCCCTTGACGATGTCCTTCACAATCATTTGCTGATCGGTGGTCAGCGATTTGACTCTGGCATTCGTAATGTGCCAGTTGGCATTGATCTTAGTCCGGCGGTTGTCACTCCAGGGGAGTACAATTTCCTTCTTCTGTTCGGCGGTCAGCGTCTCAAACAAACTCTTGACGTGCTGCTCGGCGTCACTCTTAGCACTGGGGGCAGCCAAAGCTCGGGCTCCCAGGCTGGTGGCGGCCAGCGCAGCACCGGTGGTTGCCAGGAATGCTCGACGCGAAAACTCCAGATCACAGTCAGGGCAGTCAGGTCGTTGCTCTTGAGCCATTGCGAAATCCTTCCGGTAGGGAATCAGGCCGCCATCCTCCAACAGCTACGCTTGCCGGTCGGACCAGATAGCCGCGCATTGATCAGGCTATGTTGATGGAAATGGGAAGTCAACGGATTCTGGCCGGAAAGTTCATAACCTGAGAAACCTCCGGCCGCTCGCCTATTTCCAACTTTGCACCGATGCGGTAGAAAAACAAACCTCAGGCACAACGCCGTGCCGAGCTGATTGCTCCTGAAATTTTGCGTTGAGGTCCCTGTACCGTGCGCTGGACGAAGACCCTGATCCCCACCATCAAAGAAGTGCCCGAGGGCGCCGAGATCCCCAGCCATGTGCTGATGCTCAGGGCCGGATTGATCAGCCAGGTCATGGCCGGGGCTTATAGCTATTTGCCGCTCGGATTGAGAGCATTGAAAAAAGCCGAACGCATTGTCCGCGAAGAAATGGACAAGGCCGGTGCCGTCGAACTGCTGATGTCCGCCTTGACACCGATCTCGCTCTGGCAGCGGAGCGGACGGGTCGACGCCTTTGGCAACGTGCTGATCAAATTCAAAGTGCATCGAGCAGGCCGCGAAGTCCACATGGCCCTGGGCCCCACACACGAAGAAGTGATCACGGATCTGGTGGCTCATCACATCAACAGCTACCGGCAATTGCCGATTACGCTATACCAGATTCAAACCAAGTTTCGCAACGAAGAGCGCCCTCGCTTTGGTGTGCTGCGAACCAGCGAATTCGTGATGAAGGACGCCTACAGCTTTGATTCCTCCGTCGAACAACTCAACGAAAGCTACGACGCCATGTACGCGGCCTACTGCCGCATCTTCTCCAGGGCAGGGCTGACCTACCTGCCGGTCGAAGCCGAGAGTGGCCCCATTGGCGGCGATGCCAGCCATGAGTTCATGATCCCCGCCGAGAATGGCGAAGATGTCGTGGTCCACTGCGCCAGTTGTGGTTATGCAGCCAATCAAGAGCGGGCGGACACCGGCACACGCGAGGCCACCGCAAGCGAGGCGGCTGAGAAACCGCTCACCATGCTCGACACGCCGGCCGTCGGCACCATCCAGCAAGTTTGCAAACTGCTCAAGTGCAAGCCGCACCAGATGGTCAAGACACTCATCTACGAAGCCGACGGCAAACCGCTCGCCGTGCTCGTGCGTGGCGATCACGAAGCCAACGAGAATAAGGTCCGCCGCGCCATCGGCGCACAAACGCTCGCCATGGCCACGCCGGAAGTCACCCAACAGGTTACCAATGCGCCTGTTGGTTTCGCCGGACCCGTTGGCCTGCAGATTCCTCTGTGGGCGGACTTTGACATCCTTGGCATGAAGAACCTGATTGTCGGTGCCAACCAGGCTGACAAGCATTATGTCGGCTGCAATATCGGGCGAGATTTCGAGATCCCCGCCGATCAGATTGCTGACCTCCGCGAGGCAGTGGACAAGGATCCGTGTCCCAAATGCAGCAAGCCGCTCGCACTCCGGCATGCCATCGAAGTAGGCCACGTGTTCAAGTTGGGGACCAAGTATTCCAAAGCCCTGGCCGCCCGGTTCCTGGACGATAACGAACAGCAGCACGATATCATCATGGGCTGTTACGGCATCGGCGTGAACCGCATCATCGCCGGTCTGGTCGAAACCAGCCATGACGAAAACGGGATCATCTGGCCGATGTCGCTGGCCCCCTACGAAGTCATTTTAACCCCGCTCAACGTCTCGCAAGAAAACGTCATGCAGGCAGCCAGCCAGTTGCATGACGAGTTGCAAGCCGCAGGCGTCGATGTCCTCTTGGATGACCGCGACCAACGCCCCGGCGTGAAGTTCAAAGATGCAGACCTGATCGGGATTCCCCTGCGCGTGGTGATTGGCGGACGGGGACTGGACAAAGGGGAACTCGAACTCAAGTGGCGAACCGTCGCGGAACCTGAGATGATTCCGCTCGAAGGGGCCGCGCAGCGAATCGCAGAACTCATCGCCGCAGAACGCGCCAAGTTGACAGGCGAGTAGTCGGCAAAGGAGATTGCGGAACCGATGGATTCACAATGCGTGGCGAACTGCCTGACCGCCGAAGAGCGCACGTTCCTCGAAACACAAGGCTACCTGATCGTCGAGAACGCCCTGGACCGCGCCCGGTGTGCCGCATTGATCGATGTGGTGGACCGCGTCGACGCGCGCGAGCGACTCCCTTCGCAACAGGGCAAGTTGCTCTCGGTCTCCAATGTCGTTCACGAAGACCCTGCCCTACTGGACCTGATTGATTGCTCCACCATCTTTCCGAAAGTCTGGGGAATCCTCGGCTGGAACATCTATCTCTATCACTCGCATCTGGACTCCACACCCACAGAGAACGCCGCCGCGCAGCAGTGGAGCGTGGCCTGGCATCAAGACAGCATGCGGGTGAACGATGAGATTGAGTCCAACCCCCGCCCTCGGCTATCGCTCAAGGTGGGTTACTACCTGACCGATGTGAGCCAACCAGGACGCGGCAACACGTTGATTGTTCCCGGTTCGCATCTGTCCAACGAGATCGAGTGTCCGCAAGACGGTCAATCCAATCCGGCGGGTGCCGTACCGTTGTGCGTTCCGGCAGGTGGTGCGGTGTTGCTGGATCGCCGGACCTGGCACTCCCGCAGCGCCAATACCTCGAAGCAAACCCGCAAGGTCATCTGGTACGGCTACAGCTACCGCTGGCTGCGCCCCAAGGATGCCATGACGGTCGAACATCTCTACGCGCAGTTGGATCCCATTCGCCGGCAGATCCTCGGCGCAGGGCAATCTGCCAACGGCGTGTATGATCCCACGGACCAGGACGTACCCCTGCGGGCCTGGTTGCAAGAGTTCGACCCCGCCGCAGCCGGCCCCTCTCCGCACGGTCGTTCGCACTCGCGTCCGCCCGCACTCGGTCGCGGTCAGAACCAAGGACGAAACTGAGCGTCGTAGGTCAGGCTCCTGTCTGACTTCTCTTGGTTCGTCACAGACGAAACAAGTCGCTGCCCGATGCTCGATGCGTATCGACGGTGAAGAAATACGTTCCACTAGCGACATGCCGGCCCGGTCAAGTGCAACGCTTTCTTAGCTGGTCCCACGCGGACGCATTTCGCGCCCTGTCGGATCCATACCCAAAAGGACTTCATGCAGACCCTGAATGATCGCCACAGCTGCGTCGTTTTCGTCCATTTGGTGCAACGTCCCATCAGTGATCGGCACGTCTTCCTCATGAGTGCCATCAAGGATCGAGCAGGCGTGATAGAGCGCGCTGTACTGAAAGACTCGCACGAGATCGACAATTGCGTTGCGGCTCACGCCCTTGGCCAGCATCTCTTCCAGCGCTGAGCCGCTTTGTGCGCATGGATCATTCGGCCGGGATTTGGCCCACTGAATCTCCTGATTGATCCACGTATCGTCATCCTCTGGCATCACGCCATTCCACAACGACTTTACAAAACTGAAGATCGCAAGCTGCGGAATCCCTTCGGCCAGTTGTGAATTCGCCCAAGATTCCGGATCCGTTGCCCCGGCTCGCCGAAAAACCTCGGCGAGTGATCGGAGCTCATCAGGGTCCACATCACGAGAGGGCATGGATTCGCCTCGAAGGAGTTTGGTTGGAAAATGGTCAACGTCTTAACTGCAGCCTAACGGAAGAGTGCATTGCTGCAAGAGGAAGGAAGGCAGTAGCCTACTGTACTCTTACTCATTTTCGACCACGAATCCAATCGAGAGAATCCGAGCACCCATAGGCCGCCTGACTTCTCTTGGATTGTCCCAGTCGAAACAGTCGCTGCCCCCGATGCTCGATGCGTTTCGACGGTGAAGAAATACGTTCCGCCGGGGACATGGATAGAGTCCTGCCGTACCTTTGCGGAGCTAGCCGACTTCGCCGGTGCAGATTCCCACGTCGCTGGTGGCCGCGTATATTGAAAGAGCCGAAAACAACCAAAACTTTCCGGTTCGCAAGACCCTACCTGTGGACGGGTTGCCTGAAACCAGTGGCAACGCGGTCCGAAACAAAGGATCAGGCTTTCTATGTTGCAGTTCGTTTCCCCTCGGATTGTGTTGCTAATGGTGGGTCTTACTTCGATTGCCGGCGCAGCGATCGACGTGCGGCCTGTCAACGGTCAAGAGTCGCCTGCTCAAAGCAAGCAAGCTGACACGTCGCAGATTGACGTATCGATCGAAGATGCCGAAGCATCGGAGATTCATGTCCCAGAGTCGCTCACCATGCGGGTGCGAATCTTGCAACTTGATCCGTTTGAGCCGACGCAGATTCAGTACAAGTACGGCGGATGGGGATCACCAGGGGATCGCGTTTATGGCTATTTCTTCAAACCTGCGTCTGATCCCAAGCAAGTCACCGTGACCGAGAAACTCGACGACCTGCTTGACGGTGCCAGCCCAACCAAGAAGGTGGAGAACCCTAAGCCCAAGTTTGATGGGCTGAAAGGTGGCCGCAATGTCGATCCGCGCGTGCGTCAAAAGGTCGAGAAGCCGCCACTGTTTGAGCTGGGCGAGTGGACACTGGAGATACCCCTGACGCAGTTTGTGCCAGGCGGGGCAACCAACCCCCGTTTTCTCCAAGTCTTTGGTGGAGACGGTGGAGACATCGGCAATGGAAGAGCCTCAGGCGGAGGACGCAATTGGGTGGGGGCAGCCCGTGACTTTAAGGTCGAGTTCGAGTTTCGTTACCAAGGCAAACCGATCAAGGCGTTCACGGTCGATGCACCCGATGGGCCGATTGCGCCCATCGTCATTCCTTATGGTGCCCTAACAGGCACCACCCAACCCACCGACCCGGCGTTTCTCAACAACCTGACTTCGCTGGCGACTTACGTTCAACGACGCGCCGATTGGGCGGCCAGCCAGAGTTGGGCAGAGGGACCCAAGCCCAAGCATTTTGCCATGGTCACCAATCTCGGCGGTTACGGACCGACGCACCGACTCGGCGTACGCTATGCGGAGCCCGCCATTGTGGAGCAAGAAGCACGAATTCTCAGGGCGATGGGGATCAACGGTTTTCAGAGTGGCCCTTCGATCCTTGTCGAACAAGCCATGCGGCATGAAGGACTTGGCGCTCCGTTTGATCGGAACGTATCTGCTGCGGCCCATGGCTACCCGGTCCCCGGATACGTCAACGATACAGTCTCAGATGACCGCGCCGGTTGCCCTTTTGCACCAGGTGTCGAATCGGCGAAGCAAGCAGCTGCGGCCGAAGTCTTGGCAACGCTTCGTGCCCATCGTGGGCTGTTCATGCTCTACGGGACAACCGTTGATGAGATTGGTGTCGTCATCGATCAATCGAAGGAAGGAAAGACGCACCTCTCCGTCTGTCCGCATTGTCGCCGAGCGTTTCATATTTACTTGCAGGACAACGGTCTGACGCCTGAAGATTTTGGCGTCCAGCAGTGGTCGCAGATCGCCCCGTTGATGGTCTGGGGGCGAGACGATAACTCCTGGATGCACGACAAGCAGCAGGCCATGCTCGCCTACTGGACGCGGCGATTCAACGGCTACAGTTCGGCGCAGTTGTTCAGCGAATTGAGGAAAACAGCCCGAGAGCAGAACGCAAAGAAGCGTGCCGTGTTGGCCTCAGGGGACACGACCAGCAATGTCGCCACGCAGCCTTGGCATTATCCTGGAGCGATGCGTGGCAACACGTTCTTGATGGGGGGGCACAGCCTTGACTTCTTCAACTTTTATCGGGTTGCGGACAACGCTTTCGTTTACGAAACGTCAAACCGGGACGCCCGCGTCTGGTCTTGGGATAGCTACCTGTGCGATGTGGGGCGGGTGGTAACGGCACAGCCAGAGATGGGCCAAGAGTTGTTTGGCGTGTTCGTCAAACCGCATCGAGGAGCAGGCATGCAGCGAGGGCTGTCCGCGGTCAGTCGCGGCGCACGCTATATCAACTGGTACACCTACGGCCCCCCTTATGCCAAAGGGGACACCTGGGGACACCGAGACGACATTCTCGCCACCGTCGCACGCACCAATCGCCTGGTCGCCGCCGCCGAAGATACGCTCTACGGAGGCACTTGGGCAGTGCCGCCGCAAATAGCCGTGGTCAAGCCCAGGGCGTCCGAGATCTGGATGCACCTCTCAGGCAATGCCCCCATGTGGACAGCCGCATGGGAGAACGCCAAGTGGGTTTACACGGCATTGACCCATGCCCATTTGCCTGTCGATCCGATCGACCAGGTGATGATCCGCGAGAAGGATCTTTCCCAATACAAGGTGATCTACATCAACGGCCCCGCGCTCGAGAGCGCAGCCGCCAAGAAACTCGCCCAATGGGTGGAAGCTGGGGGAACGCTGGTCACCATGGGATTTGGCCTCGCGCGCGATGAATACAACCAACCGCTGGAATTCATGCAGCCGGTGCTGGGACTTACGGATCGCACTGAGCCGGAGATGTGGCACAACACCACGACGTACCGCGCCACAAGCTTGCAAGAGTACGGAACGTCTAGCCGCATGGGCGATCCCCCATTGCCAAAAGTGACTCGCGTCACCGGCCAGGGTTTGCTGGACGGAACGTTTGATCTGACGGTAGGGCGCGAAGTCCTTCAACCTGCCGAGGGCTCGCAAGTCATTGCGAATTATGCCGATGGCGGCGCGGCGGCAATCCACCATCACTACGGCCAGGGGAATGTTTTTACGATCGGCTTCTTTGCCGGCCTGGAATACGTTGTGCCATTGATGCATGACCGGTTCGATATGCACCAAGATTTCGACGCCGCGCGCCGGCAGTTCGTTACAGCGCCGGCAATGTCAAAGGTCAAACCAGTTGTCGCTATCAGCGAGCCTACCATCGAAGGAATCTTGATCCGCCATCCGGAGACGGGCGAACAGGCAATAACTCTGATGAACTGGGCTTACGGTGTCACAGGCGTTCGCGTCACCAAGTCTGCTGGTGGTGACCGCGAGCGACCAATCATTACTCATCTGCCAGCCAAGAATGTCGCGCTGACTGTCCGAACGTCAGCCCTGGTCCGGAGTGTCCATTCAGTCACGCTTGGCAAGGACCTTTCCGTTCGTCCTAGCAGCAATGGCGATGGCTTCACGGTGACACTGCCGACGCTGGGCGAAGGAGACATCTTGCTCCTGCATTAACCGGCCATCTGCCGGGAGGAGAGGTTCCTGGCCAGGCTTAAATCATGGCGACGGTCAGGCAGCTACTAACTCGCGGCGACGGCGGAGCCAACTGTTCCCAATGTTGGCCAGTGCGACACGGTGCTCGAGATTGGGACGAAACACCGTCAGCAGCAACAGCGGCAAGTACCAAGAAACGTACAGCAGGCCACCCTGCGCGTACCAGAACTGCGTGCCGAGCATCACCGCGGCCGAACAACTCATCAGCGTGCCCAGGTTCTTTTGGGCTGGCCAGATGCTGAGGCCAATACACAGCACTAAGAACACCGCGATCACCGGAATCCGATAGTACGGTTCGTGCCCCGCCCAAAACCCTTCCACATTCATCAGCGAAAAGCTGGTCCAACCAAACATTTGCTTGAGTTGGTCCAGGAACATCGGCAGCGAACTCGACGTAAAAACGAGCGGGAGCATCAACACGACCAGCATGCTGACCACGCCCAACGCGAACTTCCCAACCCCGCGCTGCCAGTAAAAACTGATCCAGACCGGCAGCAGAAAAACGGGATAGTAAATGACGCCAATCGCCAAACCCAGCAGCATTCCAGAAGCCCAAGGTTGCCGATAGGCAGCAATGGCCCAAACCAGCAGGGCGGCTGGCAGGACATGGTCCACGCGACCCACCATCTGTGCCGTGGCGGGCAGCATCAGGTACAGCGTGGCCACGGCGACGCCGGTCCAAATGTTGTCAAAGTGGCGATATCCAATGGTGACCAGGCCCAACACAATGGCCAGATGGGAAAGAATCGCCATCGTTCTGGCGGTCGCTGCGTAGCTTTGGTCTCCCTGGCCAATGTCCCCGAACGCCAGACTGGGGATTCTCGGCAAAGCGAACAGGAGTGGATAGCCAGGGCCATGTGCCGCGAGTGGCTGCTCGTTGTTCGCCGGAGCTGCTCGTTCCAACAGCCTTTCGGCAGCCTGGGCCCCGGCCAAATCTGCCTGAGTAACTCGCGCCGTGACAACATTCGTCATCAAGAACAAGAACAGAAAGACCGCCAGGCATGTCAACGCCTGGGTGTTCAGATTGGGCTCAAGCAGTGGCCGGCGAACCATCAACGGGTCGCACAGCAGACGCAGCAGAAACAACAACCCCAGCCCAAACAGCCAGGCGTATCCCCATTGCAAAATGCGCACGCCGCGGGATGCCGGTGGCGGGGGAGCCTCCTGGGGATTCGGTTGCCGGCGGGATTCGGCAGAAGCATCGGTTTGCGCAGCCGCGTTCTTTTGATCGGCAATTTGCTGGAGTGCGGCGTCTTGATCGCGGAGGTGCTGACCCTCAGAGACGAGCAGCAGCCCTGGGGCCAGCGCGATCAGCCCCAACAGGTCCAGATTACGGATGCTCAACAAGCGGTTGAATTTGAAGAAAATGACAATCGTCAAAATCGACGAAAGATAGACCCACGTCGTGGGATTGAGCTCATAGCGGTAAAGCAGATCTTCCATTGCCAAGAGGCGGTCCAGTAGACCCGCCCTTCTCCTAGGCTCGCTGCATGTCGATCCAAGCGGCAACCTCTTGGGTTTCTACCGAGTTGCCAGGTTTGACCATTCGTCACACCTCAAACAACCCGAAAAACCAATCCTCAAGGCGTACCGCGACACCGATAAATCAATCCTGCAAGGTAAGCTTTTTGCCGGATTTTGCAAGTCCCCAAGTGGTCTCACATGGTCTCATCCCAGGGCCCTCGCGGTCGATCCTCAGTGCAGCCTGCTGGCATTGCCGGCAAGCACCAGGCCCTACGCATCATTGAAACGCATCACGTATCACCGCTCATCACCGGTCATTGGGCAAAGCTTGGTAATATCCGCTGAAAGTCGGTAGACTTCTTCCCAGGATCGGCGGACGACTGCTGAGCCGATCGGACGTTGGGAACGAGAATGCAGCATTCTTCAAGTCAGGCAATCCACCATGGAAGAACAAACCGACACTCCTCCCCCGCCGCAATGGCGTCCCTTGGCTGCCTTGGAACGGCGCGCTTTGGGCGTGTTGATCGAAAAGGCCAAGACCACGCCGGACGCCTACCCACTTTCGCTCAACGGACTCAAGACCGGTTGCAATCAAAAGAGCAACCGTGATCCCGTCATGAACGTGGACGAAGACTCCCTGGAGGAAACCTTGGACCGCCTGCGAGAAATGGGGGCCACGGCCTTGATTCAAGGTTCGGGTCGAGTGCAAAAATACCGCCACTTTGGCTATCAATGGCTGGGGGTCGAAAAGATCGAGCTGGCGGTGATGGCCGAGTTGCTGCTCCGGGGAGCGCAGACCGAAGGAGAACTCCGGGGGCGAGCCGCGCGCATGGACCCTGTGCCAGATCTGGCGGCCTTGCGGCCGGTGCTGGACTCACTCAAGCAGAAGAACCTGATCATTTCGCTCACCCCGCCGGGTCGCGGTCATGTGATCACCCACAACCTTTATCCGCCTGCCGAACTCGAGCGGCTGCAAGCTCGCTACAAACAGCAGTCGGACACCAGCCCAGCGCCCGCTCAAACGGCAGCGGCACCAGCGGCTTCCGGTTCGCCGTCATTGGCCGCTTCGGGAGCAGGGGTCGCTCCTGCCGACGGCCCCACCAATCGTCCCCCCTCAGTCACCCCAAGTGCAGCACCCGTCAGCGCGGCACCCAGTCTGGCGGATGCCCAGCTCCGACAACTGGTCGACCTGTTGCAGCAACAGGTTACCGATTTGACAGGGCGTTTGGCGGAGATGGAAGACATGATGTTGCAAATGGAAACGAATATCGACGAACTCATGAGCTTCAAGCAGGCCGTCGAAGGTTAATCGCCACCGTTCATTGAACGCTGCGCAAGTAGGCAATCAGGTCGCGTAGTTCGTCCTGGCTCAGTACCCGTTCGAACCCTTGCGGCATGATCGAAACGGGTGTGGGGAGCAACTCGTCGATTTGATCTCGGGCAATGCGAATCTCTGAACGATCCGCCGTGCGCAAATAAATGGCTGCGGCCGTCTCTCGCTGTACCACGCCAGAGAATTGCCGTCCGGTGGTGGTAGAAACCGTGAAGGTTTCATACCCTCGGGCAAGCGAAGCACTGGGCAGCACAATGGCTTCGAGCAGGTCGCGCTCGGTGCGGATCTTGCCAATGGTCGAAAGGTCTGGCCCAATCACACCACCGGTACCTCGCACTCGGTGACAGGCCATGCAAGCCGCTTTGCGATGTTCGAAAACCTGCCTGCCTTGCTGGACATCTCCGCCTGCCAGCGCCGGGGCGAGCTTTGCCAGCAGCGCCTTTTGCTCTTCGAGTCCTCGATTCAGCTTGGCGAACAGCGGCTGCGCCTGCGTGGTAATTTCCTCGGGAAACTTCTGCAAGGCCCGGCGCAAGTGCGATTCGGACAGGCTCAATGCCCCTGGCGATTTGAGCAGTGCGGCCACGAGCGCCTGCCCTACCGTTGATTCGTGCGCTGCTTCGAAACAGCCCAGCAGCGCGCCACACTCCAGTGGGCCAGCGCGGCCAATCGCCGTGACCAAGGCCAACTGCTGCGAAAGCGAAAGCTCCGCCTGACTCAGTGTCTCAGCCGCTGCGAGTCGCGCCAGCGGTGCAGTCTCCTCGGCGAGTTGCCCGAACAACAGATCAAACTGAGCGGCATTCAACGGACCGAGTCGAGAGCCGAGCGCGGCCAGCGCGGCGGTGCGAACGTCGGCAGTTAGCTCATCGTCCGAAGAAAGCTGCTGGAGCTTCTGGTCAAACTCGCCGGTGGTGAGACCTCGCACCACCAGCAACGTTTGCCGCAAGACCGGTTCGCGGCGATCATTAAGCCCTGTTGTCACGGCCGCTTTCCAAGGTGTTGGTAGCTGCTCCAGTTCGCTCCGGGCAATCGTCTCGAGCAGCAGCAGGCGCGTGCCATCAGGCAGACTTTGGCGAGCCAACGCGTCGGCCACCACCTGTTGGATTGCAGCTTCGTGTCGATACGCCAACACCGCCCCGCGCAGCAAAGCCCCGCGTCCTTCCAAAGGTTCGTCTGCCTGCAACCAATTCGTCAGCAATCCCAGGATCTCTTCGGACCAGCCAGGGTGACGAGAAATGATCTCCAGGGCCACGCTCTGCAAGGCCGTGTCATCGGTGTCGAGTTGTGGAGCCACCATCTCGCGAGTCAGCGGGTTGTCGCGCATTTGATCCAAAGCAATCAACGCACCCCGCCGCACCTGCGGAGCACTTGCAGCAAGTCCTGCCGCAGTGGACTTCGCGGCATTGATCTCAATCAACGCGTACAGGATAGCGTGTTCGACGAACCGGTCATTGCGCAATGCCAAAGCAGCCAACAGCGCTGGGACCACACTCTCATGGACGGGGGGACGCTTTGCACGCCTGGCGACCGCCGGATTGCCGATTCGTCCGAGTGCTGTGGCAGCTTCGCGGCGTACCGCTGGCTCGGCATCTTGCAGTGTGGTCACCAAGGCCGCGGTTGCCGCATCCGCCCGAACGGTTCCGAGACTTCGAGCCGCCGCGATGCGAACATCGGCAGCATCCGCTGCCAACGCATGAACCAATGCGACGCGTGCGGCAGGTTGATTGATTTGTGACAAGGCCCAAACCGCGCGACGGCGTAGATCTATTTCCGTGGTGTTGAGTAGCTGAGACAGCGCTGGCACGGCCTCAGCATCAGCGGCAATGAGCCGGCGCTGGGCCTGATCTCGCACGGCCGGGCGAGCGTCGTTGAGCAAGTTTGCCAGCTCCGGCACGGTCGATGTTTCCCGAGCAATGCGGCGGCCGCGCGGATCAGGCATCGGCCTGCCATCGCGCCGCCGGACACGATAGATGGCCCCCAGCACTTCCGGCTTCGCCACTTGAGATGTCGGGCAACCGATTCGGAACCATCCTCCGGTATCAATCACCAACAGGCTTCCATCGGCATCTTCCAGCACATCCGTCGGATGGAAGTCAGGACTCATCGAACTCAGGAACACTTCGTCCCGCGCCGCGAACGTGCCGCCTGAACGTGTGAGGTGATGGCGAACGACTTGATGCGTGTTGAAGTGAACCGAGAACGCATCACCGCGGAAATCGGCGCCTAAATGGTTTCCTCGATAGACGGTCATCCCGGCCGGGGCCACAACGCCGAACAGACTCAACGCTGGCAACAGTTCGCCGGTCCTGGCGAACTCTTCCAGACATGGATGATGCTTGGGATAGACACCTCCATGCACAAAATGAACCATCGCGTCGTGCCGGTCTTTGTCCGGATTGTAGAACGTCATGGTGCCGAGCATTTCGCCTGTCGGCAGAAAGGCCACCTCCACGGGGTTGTCCATGCCGCCGCCGCACACCACCTCCACGTTGCTTCCATCTGGTTCGCAAGAAAAGACTCGGGCGGCATGCCCCGCGGTGCCAGCGGTTTGCTCGCTGAGCGAAACGTCATGTCCGTGGCGTCCATCGCACCAGTAGATGCGTCCATTGGGACCAAGAAAACAACCGTGGATGCTGGCCGCGTTGCCGGTGAAATTGAATTTATTCACGATCTCTTCGCGGATGTCCGCCACGCCGTCGTCGTCGGTATCCTTGAGCCGCCAGATGCTCGGTGGACTGGCGACATACAACCAGCCATCGTGCCAGAGAGCTCCCATCGGGAAGGTCATCTTGTCCGCGAACATCGTTCGCTTGTCGAACACGCCGTCACCGTCAATATCTTCTAAACGCACGATCATGTTCGGAGGGTTCTCAAGCAGGGCCGGGGCGCGGAGGTTCTCGCCTAAACTCTCGGCCACGTAGAGACGCCCTCGATCGTCAAAGCCAGCCATCATGGGATGCCGCACCAACGGGGCACTGGCCACCAATTCGACGGAGAACTCCGGGCCTACAACCACCTCCGGTGGGTGAAACCGGGCCGATGGCAACGGAGCTTCGGCCTGGCAAATCCCAGCGCATGCCAACACGCAGCCCAGGGCCAACAAACCGGTTTGCCGTGCGTTCCGAAGTTTCACCGTCGCTTCTCCTCACCGAGCAAGTGGGCCGTGGACGTGGCTGGCTCCATGGACAGCCCCCCCGATCTTACTTGCCAGGCTCAACAGCGGCCAGCATTCCGCAGCGTACACTCGTAAAACCACAAAAATGCAATCCGTCGAAAAAATCTGCTGGACTGAACCTGTTCAAGCGTATACAGTGCACATATGTTCTATGTCAACATGCAAACTTTGCGGTGTCGAGAGACGGGAGGAACCACAACATGGGATCCAATGCCATGCCGTTCGAATTCGATCGAAACCATCTGCTCCAGCACTCAGCAGGAGATGGCGAAACCGCCGGGCTGTGCGCCATGGGCTCCGTATTGGCGGAGTTGTGGCAGTCCATCCCTTGGAGTCAGGAAGAAGCCCCATCGGCAGGCACGTTTCCCAATGGCATGCCCCAGCCCTGCGAAATGCTGACGGTGTCTTAGCGGAAAAGTAGTCATCATGCTCCGCCGTGATGACAACCGTATGATCGCGCGCCAGGTAGCGGTTCTTGCTTGCGAGCCAAAGCTCACATTGGTTCAAGGCCCTAGCTCACTACACACCCAGGAACTTTCCGTAGCGTTCGAGCGGGGTGACTCGGTCGAAAGCGAGTTTGGCGATCGACAGAAACGGGACGGCCAGCAGTGCGCCACCGATACCCCAGATCCATCCCCAGAAGATGACGGACAGCAGGATCAAAACAGGATTGAGGCTCATCGAACGTCCCAGAACCCAGGGAGTGATGAAGTTGCCTTCGATCGAATTGAGGGCAAAGTAGATCGCAGGTGCCCAGAACGCGTGCCCCATTGTGGGAAACTCGAGCAGCGCCACCACAAACACCACTCCAGAACCAAGCACGGCACCGAGGTAAGGGATGAAATTCAAACACCCTGCCATGACTCCCCACAGCCGCAGGGTTGGGGAGTCCCAGTCCCCACATCGCCAGGCCGATAGCAATGCCCAGCCCAACATTGATGGCTGTCACGGTGGCCAGATAACGAGAAACCTTCCGCTCGATATCATACGCCAGCGAGGTGGCCGCCGTCAGATCGGTGGCATTCGAGGCGAGTTCCACGGCCTTGACAATCACCGTGTCACCAAAGGCCAGGAAGAAGTAGAGGAGGACAATCGCAATCCCCCCCATCACAATCCCTGATCCGGTCGAGTCGAGCATAGAATCGGTCAGCCCCGGCTGTTTGACCTGAACCTTGAGGGCTGAGGGTGTGCCGCCGGTTGCCCCATCGGTGAAGGCATCCAATTGCCTTTTTGCCTCGGAGATCTCTTTGATGGGTTCTTCCACCTGCCGCAGTTTCTTCTTGACGCGCTCCATATTCTGCGGGGCTTCTGCCAACCATTTCTGCGCCGGGCCCATGAGCTGCACGACCAGGACCCCTGACACGCATATAAATGTGCTGAGAATCACCAAGGCACTAAATGCTGGCGGGGAGCCGTGCCGCTGCAACATCCGGACGAGTGGACGGAAGAGTACCGCTAACACAAAACTCAGGGCGACGGGAAAACAGATCGCTCTGGCGAAGTACAGCGTGTAGCAGACACCCAAAACGGCCAAGGTGACAAGTGCAACGCTTTGCAAATTCCGCCGTGGAGGACCATGGCCTGGATCGTTGCGATGAGTGAACTTGGATTCCAAGTCGCTCGTGTAGATGGAACTGCTCATCAGGCCAGTAGTCCTTGCATAGTCATCTTAGACGTTGCTGCTCCCAGAATTCGTTTTACCATGGCTTCAACCGCCATCCGAGTACGAAACCAACGCCAAAGCAAATGGCGGCCGCGCGGCCTGGATTAGCCCTCGCGTACGCACCGAGATAGTCTGCCACATCCCGCAGCGGATCAAGATCGCCTGGTCGGGCAACTGTCCCCGCTCCGGCATGTCGCACGGGCGTTTTTGAAGCACCGGACGGTTGCGGATTGGCCGGTGAATTCGAAGAGGTCGAGGTCGTCTTCATGGCTTCTTGCTCCAGATGGAATTTGATATCGATGATGACAAAGGTGGCTTCGTAACAGACGGATAGATTTGAAGGGTGGGAGGTCGTGCCTCATCAAAACCGTCGAGTTGGGTCTTCCGCTGGTTGGGTTTTTCCGGTGGCCCCCTGACTCTTCAGAGCGGCTTGGACCCATTGCAAGTTCTGGACGAACTCTTCCCGCGAACGCTCCAGCACATTGAAACTGCGGCGCAGGCGACGAAACGCCCAGGCTGCCATACCGAGCGCAATCAGCAGTCCACCCCCGGACACAATCCCCAGCGATGCCGCCAGACTGAGCGAGGTTTCGGCCGCCATCCAGTGCGCCACAGCGAATAGGGCGACCGGAAAGGTAGCCAGCAACAACACGGCTGCAATGACCAAGATCACCACCGCCATGGCGCTGCGTTTTGCTCCTTCTTTCAAATCGAAAGTGAGCAATTGAATCTGTAACTCAAGCAGTTTGGACAGATCGTGAAACAGATCTGCCAGATTTCGCGCGGCTTGGGCCGCGCACCGTTCATCGTCGCTTGACTATCCATCCCAATACTACTCCTGTGGCCAAGGCAGCGGCCAAACAAAGTTTAGGGCGACTGCCGACGAAATTCGCCGCGGTTTCCAGCCAGGCCGTGACATCTTGATCCGTTGCCGCGCCGCCATCGGGCGTGCGATCAGTTCCCGTGGACGGATCTTCTGGGTAAAGCATCTGGCCGAATCGGTGCGAGGGGTTTTCGGGCGGCATGGGCTCATCGCGGTTTTGCGGAACTCGGATCATGGCTGGACCCTTGCTGGGGAGATTGAGTTTGTTCAAGTATCTTGCTGATCTGCTGCCCTGCGTACACACCTGCTGAACGAATCAGAATACCGCTAACGATGCTCATGCCTTGGCTGAGCAAACTGGGCTTCGGGACGCTCGGGGGTTGCACCACGAGTTTCTTGTCCCGCATCAGTTCCAGCAGTTTGTCCGTGTCGGGCTTCACCACATGTTTGCGCTGCGGGATTGCCAGGTATCCTGCCGCCGCGGCCAACGCCAGGCTTGCCCAAGGGTGAACTCGAACATGATGCCTCCAATCGGTCATTTGTCGGGCGTTGTGAACCACGCCTTCCACATCGTCGTGGATGCTATGCCTGACCTGCTGCATTGAGCGGCGGATCTCTTCAACTTGGGCTTGATGTGACAACCGTCCTTCTCCTGGTTGGGACTCGCGTCGGCGATGGCCGTAAAACTCAAAGCAATTGCCGTGCCGGATCGAAGTATTCCCAAGTATGCCACGTTCTTGGAGATCTTGGGGGTGATTATTTCCCGGTGGCCGGTCTCTGTGAATCCGCTCAGGTTGTCCGGCGGTCGATACCAAGCGGGCCCTTTGGGCGTGGCAACTATCTGGCGAAGCGAAGTGGGACGATCCCAGACGAATCAGTTGAGTTATCACAAAGTGTTTTACAGTAAGGAATTGCGCCCCAGAGAGAACTTCTGCCGAGGCTTCTGACCGATCCGTTCGCGCAGGCGATGATAGCGGTGGCGATACTGAATATGGTGCGAGTACCGTAGGTTCGGCACTAAATGAACCAACTGTTTGCCACCTTCGAGCGTCGGCGGTACACTCCCCTCCGGCTTAAGCAAACGGCCCGTCGCCCTGCTCAAGTCAGCCAATCAGTTTGGTGCGTGAAGCAAACATTGCTTCTTGGTGACTACCTAGGATGGGTGTCCAAGCAGCTCAAGTCAGAACCAGGCCGTCAAGGACGACGCGCATGCAGCGCTTCCCCAAGTCTTTCCTGCCGCTTGTCTCTTCGTCGTTCGGCGGACGAATGGACTCTGCACTTGGTCTCACCACGGCACTCTCCCAGATCGGCACCTTGGATGATCGAAGTGATTCGACATCTTCGCACCGGATCTTGGCGTCTACCCAGTACCCAGGCACGGACCCTCATCCGGCCAGCGTTGTGCGTGATTCCCGCATCTTCTAAATGACTGACGCAGGATGCGTCAAGGAAGGACCTACGATGTCCAAGCCCCTTATCGGAATGAATCTGGACTACCGCGCCCGTTCCAAAGACAACCCCGCTTTCAGCTATGTCTGCTCCGGCTACTACGACGCGGTGCAGAAGACAGGTGGCAATGCCGTGCTGGTTCCTCCCAAGACCAGCGAAGCCGACTTGGAAGAGATCCTGGATGGCTTGGATGCCTTTGTCCTAATCGGCGGTGCTGATCTCGACCCCCGACGCGATGGATTCATGCTGCATCCTTCCATTCGATTGCAAGATGGCCGGCGCGAAGATTTCGATCGGATGCTGGTTCGTTTGATCTCACAACGGCGGATGCCTGTGTTTGGTGTCGGCTCGGGCATGCAACTGCTCAACCTTCACGAAGGTGGCAATCTGCACCTGCATTTGCCCGAAGACATGCCCACCGCGCTGCCGCACAAGGATGCCATCGACAAGAACCACCGCCATGCCCTGGACGTTGCTCCTGGCAGCCTGATGGAACGCGTCTACGGTGAGGGTGAAATCCGCGTCAACAGTATGCACCACATGGCCGTTGACGAAGTGGCTCCTGGGTTTGCCGTCACGGCCCGCTGCCCGGACGGTGTGATCGAAGCGATTGAGAGCGAAATGCCTGATTGGATTGCCATGGGCACCCAGTTCCACCCCGAAGCCGATTCGGCGTCAGCCCTGGATCTGCGGATCTTTGAAGAATTCATCGACGCGGTCAAAGCGGCCAAGTTCGGTACCGTGCCGCAATCGCAAGAGGGCTATGAGATGGATGACGTGGACGAAGTTCCCTCGGTTCGTCTCGTCGCCTAGTGCCGTGTCAACGCTTGAAACTCAGATTGAACATTTCGTAAGGTCAAAACACTGGCAGACAAGCTGCCAGTGCCACCCTGATTTTCAGGTGTGACGGTGCACTCGTTGGGTCGCGTGGTCGTTCAGACGACTTCTCTCAACAACTGTGTCGTCGAGATTCTGTTGGTAAACACAGGCAAGGGGGGCCGACGGTCACGCATCGTTGCTGCCCCCCTTGCAGATTTCCCACCTTCTTACTTGCCTGCGATGGCGAGCTCGCGAGACGCTCCGCGCCGTGCCACGGTGCGCGCATGTTGGTCGCCGGCGCACCATCGTTGAGACCCAGGAGCCATGGTCCATGCAGAACGTACTAATTACCGGCCTCGAGCGCGCGCTCGGCGCGGGACTCGCCCGTGAGTTTGCCCCGCGGTTTCATGTCTCCGGCCTGACCAGCAATCACGACATCGCGTGCGATTGGGTCGAAGTGATCCACACCGAGGGCAACCAGGCCGACGCGCTGATGGACTACGTTCAGTCCGCCAAACCGGCTTGGATTATCCATTGCGGTCCGACAAGCGCCTCCAGTTGGGACACACCCCAGGTTGCGAATCAGCAGAGTGTGGTGGCTGACACCGAGCAGTTGGTACACGCGGCGCTCGCGGTGGGAGCCCGCCTGACCCTGCTCTCCACGGATGCGGTTTTTCAAGGGCCACGGCTGTTTCACGCTGCGCATCACCGCGTCACCGCTCACGATGCGTACTCGTCGGCCGCGTTGGCCGTGGAACAGGTTGTCTTGGCGGCAGGTTTTCAAGTGGTGCGAACGCACGCCTTCGGCTGGAGTCCCCTCAATGGGCAGGCGGACTTCAGCGAACAACTTTGGCAGAAGATGAGCCAGCGCGAATCGCTCGTGCTGGATCCCCAACGACTCGCCACTCCGATTCTGGTAGAAGACCTGGCCGCGCGAATCTTGCGTTTGGAAGATCTCCAGCCGGCTGGCTTGTGGCATATCTCCGGAGCTGAGCGAATCGATCAGGTTCGTTGGGCCTACGAGATGGCCGCTTCGGGGGGCTTGGGAAGATTCGCCTGGAAAAATGCCTCGGTGCGTGGCCAAGGCCGAATGCAAGAAGCTTCACTGGACTGCCGCGCTGCTCGCAGGAATCTTCGAATGCCACCCCCGTTGGCCCGCGAGAGCCTGCAGCGATTTGCCGAAGTGCAGACCTCGGCCGCTGATGGAAAACGCTCGGGAGTTGGCCGCAGGGCAATGGCGGCATAGACGCGCGGCTTTATGTGCCGGCAGCGATGAAGGGCCAGAACAGGGGAATCAGCAGCATGGCCGTGGTCATCACGATCACGACCAGCGGAGCGCCCGCCTTGAGGAAGTCTCGCGGATGATAGCCGCCGGGACCCATCACCATCAGGTTGGTTTGATACCCAATGGGCGTTACGAAACTGCTTGAGGCGGCAATCGCGATCGCCATCACAAATGGGCGAGGGCTGACGCCCCCTTCAGCCGCCACGGCAACCGCCAGAGGAAACATCAACGCGGCCACGGCGGCATTCGTAATCATCTCTGTGAAGACCAGCGTCAGCAAATAGACCAACAGCAACAGCAGGTAGGGGTGATCAGTACCAACCCCAGCAACTAACGTCTGCGCAATGGTATCCACCGCCTTGCTCTCAGTGAGAGCCTTCCCCAGACCTAGCGCGGCACCAATGGTGATGAGCACTTGCAGATCGATGGAACTTCGGGCTTCGGCCATAGACAGGCAGCGAGCGACGACCATCAGGCCGGCCACCGCGATGGCGGCAATCGGAGGAGTATCCGGACTTGCCAAGGCGGCCCAGTAAGATGTGCCTGTGGTGGACTCCGGCAGCAGCGAACCAATGCTGAGCCAGGCCACCAGTAGGCCCAACAAACCGACGGCCACCCAAACCCGATCATGCCGCCGTGCCTGAGAGCCTTCGACACTGCTGACCAGGTGGAAGTCAGGGTTGTGCCGAAACATTCTGACAAACTCGCTGCGGGTTTGCAGCAAGAGAGTATCTCCCCCTTCGAACTTGACGTCGCCAATCTTGCCGGTCAGACGTTTTCCGTTGCGGTGAATGGCCACGATCGCCGCGTTGTATCGCTGCCGAAACTTCGCGTCTCGAACCGTTTCACCGATCAGTGGGGAAGTATTGGAGAGCACCGCCTCGGTCAGATGGCGTTGATGGGCCGAACCAGGCTGTACCTCATAGGCCAGATCCGCAGCAGGCACCAGGCCGGGGATCATCTCCAGTTCGACAATGGTGGTCACGATGCCGGTGAACACCAACCGATCCCCGACATGGATCATGTCCTCGGGAGTGACCGGTGTGACAATCTCGCCGTCACGGTCAATCTCAATGAGAAACAGACCTTGCAGGTGCCGCAGCCCCGCCTGTTCGACGCTTTGACCAATCAAGCGGCATTCAGGTTGAACCAGCAACTCGACCAAATACTCACGGCGGTGTTCGCCAAGTTGTTCAATCAGGTCGGTACGATTCGGCAGTACCTTCCGCGCGAAAAGCAACAGGTAGGCCGAACCCAGCAGCGCACAGGGTATGCCGACGTAGCCGATCTCGAAGAAGTGCAAGGGTGCCTCGTTGGCGGTGATCAGCATCCCGTTGATGAGCAGGTTGGTGCTGGTCCCGATCAGCGTGCAAGTTCCCCCGAGAATGGCCAGGTAGCTGATTGGGATCAACATCCGCGACGGGGACACACCCCGCTTGCGGCACCAATCGACGGCAATTGGCACCAGCATGGCGACAATCGGGGTGTTGTTCATCACGGCGGATAACCCGACCACCGGAAGTGCCAAACGCCGCAATGCCTGATGTTCGTCCCGAGCTTGGCCCAGGACGCGATGCCCCAGCAGATCCAATCCGCCAGTGTTCCGCAGACCGGACGCCACCACAAATAGTGCGCCAATGGTGATGACTGCAGGGTTGGCAAAACCCAACAATGCCTGAGCTGGCTCAATGACGCCAAGCAGAGTGACCAATACCAGGCCACCGAGAAACAACAAGTCGGCCGGCGCGCCACGCCGGCGCTGCAGGCCGATGAAGACCGCCAGAATCACTGCGAGACTGATCCAGCCGTCCGAAGACATAGACATAACTCTTTATATTGAAGTTGGTTACAGGTAGTTCGGCTTGCCAAAAGGCTGCCTGAAACGGCACTCGTTGGGCCGTTCCATAAGACAACATATCGGCGCAATCAACCATTGATCATTAAGTTGACCATCATAATGAACAAAGGAATAAAGGCAAGCCCTCGTGCTTTGTCACGGCAACATTTTCGCGTCCCACCGCCCTCGCTTGCGTGGGCATGATCGGATGCAAGTGGCGATTCTGACCCAACTTCAGCATGTCCACGCGAGCGAGGCCATGGCCCAACCCGAAGTCTAAGCGTGCCGTAATTGAGTGAGTTTCCCGACAGGGGCACCCTGCCCCCCCGTTGGCGAGGTGGGTAACTCTGAATCTCGCTCTTCCAACGGAGATTCCTTTCCGAACTTCTGCCCGCCATTTTCGCCAATTGCAAGCCGCGATTCTCTAAACCTGTGATCTACCAGTTACTTATGTCGCAGTCTTCGTATTCTCTAGAATCGGCATATTTAAGACAAATGATTGAAATCCTGCATTTACCTTATATCATCTAGGTTGACACCCTTAGGTTTGACACCGTCTGCCAGACTTGGCGAGCTGAATCGAGCTTGCCAACGATTGGTTTGCGGTTCTACCTCACCAGGGTTCGACGCCCGGCTTGGGAAGCTTCGTGGTTATTGGCGCACGATTGAGGCAGGGAACTTTATGAACAAGGTTTATTTGCTGCGTGGGATCTGCGGAGTTGCGGTTCTGATCGTGGCTTATGCGCTGTCCACTCAACTCTTTGGCTCCAAGGACCCAGTGTCCGCGAGTGCGGAGATTGCCAACGTGCCTGGGGCCAGCAATTCTCCTTCGGAACGGGGCGTGGTCCTTGGCTCGTCACCGCTGGAATCGGGAGTTTTGCCCACGGCCCCCACTCCACTGCTGCCGCACTTGGCAGGAGATGCCGGAGACGTACAGGCTGATGATATTGCGCCAGAGCTAAAGCATCCGCTCACCCGCAGCCTGGGAAGCATGATCGATTCGAATCGCGAATTGTTCGATCAGGTAGGAGGGGGCGAACTGGGGCAAAGCCTGCTTGAGGCAGACGAGATCTTGTGGAAGTCCAAGCAGAACAATCGGGACGCCATTCGGATGGCGAATCGTCAGGTGCGAATCAGCGGCCAGACACCGAATGTGATCTTGGTCACGGTGGATGGATTGCAACTTCCTGGCGAGCCGAATCCCGCCGAAAGTACCGACACCATGCCGGCCCTGTACTGGATGGGTCAACAAGGCATCGTTTCGAAGATTGCTGCCGGCGAGCCTGCTGCCGAGCGGTATTCGCTGGTCACCGGTTTACATAGTGTCAGCAACGAGAGCCTCGCTGGCCCTGCTCCTATCTCGCAGTCGTTCTGGCAGTCGAGTTTCGAAACCGCCGTGATGGGTGAGACCAGTTGGTGGGGAGCAGCGGACCCTGCTTCGGATTGGGACTCTTGGCTGGGGTTTCGGGCTGAGGATGAGTCGCTGACATTTCCCACCAAGGTGTGGAGCAACGGTCGTCAGATTGGGCTCAAAGCCAACGCGGACGGTGGCCAGGGAGTTTCTGCCCGACGTTTGTTCGCTCAAGAGACGCTCACCTACGTGGCCCGACGTCGTCGAGGGCGTCCTTTCTTGCTTTGTCTCTCCTTGCGTGTCGATCCCGCCGAGGCTCTGGCACGCGGTGCCCAAGCCGAGCGTGCCAGACATAACGCGCTGGGTGATATCGACGGAGTGTTGCAAGAGATTGATCTCCAACTCAGTCTGTTGGGTTTGACAAACCGCACGTTGGTGGCCGTCGTGGGCTTGAGTTCCTCCGACCCAAGCACGGATCTTGGCAAAACTGACCAACGAAGCAATGTGTTGGTCCTGCGTTCGCCGAACCGACTGGCTGCAGGGATGCGAATGCCGCAAACGATCCGTTACGAAGATCTGCTACCAACGCTCTTGGACGCAACGTCATCGCACCGCCGCCCACGCAAACTGGATGGCGTTTCACGCTGGAAGTCATTCTTACATGCGACCGTTGAGACAGCAGGCAGGTCGGTTCGTTAAGGGGATGACGTAGGTCGCTTTTCGTATTGCGAAAGGTGCCTAGAGGATGCCCCAAACAAGGCAGGAACTCGAGAACCATTTGAGTCAGTGCCATCGCATGCTGGAGTGCAAGTGGACGATCAACCAGTTCGGCATGCCCAACAAAAACCTGACTCAAGTTGAACGAGTTCTCCTTTTTACGGGTGCCCAATCACAAACTTCGTTCGACGTGACAGCTTCCGCCAAGGCCTTGCGAACGTGAGCCATTCATGAAGCGTAATCCAGTTGTCTACCGTTGGCACCAACAGTGCCTGGTTATGGTACTTGCTGCCGCCGCTTGGTTTTGGACAGGCGAGCATGTCACCTGGGCACAGCCAGTTCCCAAGGCGCAGGTCGACCTGAAAGACCCTGACGCGATCGAACAGCGGATGCTGGATGACTTGCAGTATCTGGCGTCTGACGAGATGCAGGGACGGGGGATTCGCACGCGTGGTTTGGAGTTGGCGGCTGACTACATTGTGAAGCAGTTCGAGGCCGTCGGTCTGGAAACCAATCATTTCAACGGCCAACCCTTTCAAGTATTCCAAACGTACGAAACGCTGCGTCTAGGCGACGAGAACGAAGCCACGCTGTCGATTCGTGGCGGACGACAATGGAAGTTGAACCTGAGCCAGGACTACGTTCCCCTGGCCAGCGGGACCTCGGGACAGTTCAACGCGCCGTTGGCCTTTGTCGGCTACGGCATCACGGCTCCGGACTTGGGTTACGATGACTACCAAGGCATCGACGTTCAGGGGAAAGCCGTCATCGTGCTGCGACACGAACCTCGCCAGGCCGATGCCGAAAGCGTTTTTGCGGGGACAGGCAATTCACCGCACGCGTACCTGACGAACAAGATCAACAATGCCGTGGAGCATGGCGCAGCGGCCGTTCTCCTCTGCAGTGACAAGGTGCATGTTGACAAGTCTGGTAGGCGTGGCCGAGGTGCCGCAGCGAACAAGCCGAACGGTGATCAACTCCTCTCGTTCCGGACTCGCCCCAAAGGAATCAAGCCACAGATTCCGGTGTTGCACGTCACCCGTTTGGCGATAGATGTCTTGTTGGCCCAGACCAACCGCCCCGATCTCGCTGCGTTGGAAGCCGAAATTGACCGGACCATGAAACCGGTTTCGTTCATTGTGGACAAGGGGGAGTTTGCCTCGACCGTGGTGCTGCACAGCACGCCGGGTGCTCTGAAGAACGTGGTGGGGGTCTTGCCAGGCACGGGAGACTTGGCCGACGAGACCGTGATTGTGGGAGCCCACTACGATCACCTGGGCATGAACGGCGGCTTGTTGGCACCCTGGACCGTTGCGGTACACAACGGTGCTGACGACAACGGGTCCGGCACGACCGGCTTGCTGGAGATTGCCCGGCAGGTGACAGCCCGCGCCACCTCGCCGCGGCGGCGGATCGTGTTCATTGCCTTTTCTGCCGAAGAGGTAGGCTTGGTGGGGAGCGCCTACTATGTGCGGCATCCGCTGTTCTCATTGAAAAACACCATGGCGATGGTCAATCTTGATATGGTGGGCCGGCTGCGCAACGAGCGGCTGACCGTATCGGGCGTCGGAACGGCCACAGAACTCAGTGAGATGGTCAGCCGTTTGGCCGAACCGTACACCTTCAAACTTCAAAAAGATCCCAGCGGGTATGGACCAAGCGATCACGCTTCGTTCTATGAGCATGGCGTGCCGGTCCTGCATTTCTTCACAGGGCTGCACGCGGACTACCACCGACCCAGTGACGACGTGGAGAAGATCAACTTTGCCGGGATCCGCCGAATTGCCCTGATGGCGAGCGACGTGGTGCTGGAGTTGGCTCAGCGGGAGAAACCACTTACCAAGCGCACTGGGTCCAACGAACTCGAAAACCTGCTGTTGGGCGATCTGTTTGGCGAGACCAGGCCAGCCAAACCCAGGGCGTCGCTGGGCGTCCGGATTGAGGACGTCAAGGAGCCGGTCGAAGGCATCAAGGTCATTGAGGTGATGGAAGGGTCCGCCGCAGCCGATGCCCAATTGCAATTGGAAGACATTATCCAGACAGCCAACGGCAAGAAGATCGTATCGATCCGCGAACTCCAAGCAATGGTGCGCGCCGCGAAACCGGGGGATGAGTTGAAGCTCGACATCCGCCGGGGCGAAATCGATCTCGAGATGGTGGCGCGACTCAAGGCCACCAAGTAGCCAAGGTACAAATAGTGCGTCAACGCTTGACTTTCGGGTTGGGTGTGGATTTCTTGCTCCACCAACGCAAAAACCCCGAGAGTTATCCCGGGGTTTCTGCAACGTATTGGCTTTGATCAACAGCCTGCAGCACCTGGCCGACTACGGGGCAGGCAATTCGGCTGGTGGTGTGGGAGCGGCCGGTTCGTCGGAGTCGTAGGGGACAAACTCGACGGGCTTTTCTGGCGGAAGTTCGGCATACACTTGCTGGAACATGGCGTTCGAGTACGGCAGCCCTGGCGATGCGCCAAAGCTCAACGCCTCACCTTGCTGCATGGGGATATGCCGATAGTTGTACGGGCGGAAGTAGTAATACATCTTGGGTTCGGCATAGTAGGGAAGATGCTGATGCATGTTCCCAGGCGGGTGACACGGATGGGGCAACCCCAACGCACACCATACGGTGCAGCAGTGGCCTGAACTGCAATCGTCGCACGATTGGCAGCCGCAGGGGTTGCACGTCTGACACGTCTTGCATGTCTGGCAGGTGTTGCACGATTCGCAAGAACTGCATGCTGTTGAGCTCTTGCCGTGGCCGCCCCCCAGGGGCAGTGTCATGGCAATCGTCAAGATGAGCGAAAACCCCATGGAATCCTCCCGAACTGAAGTCTGAGTTATTGGATTGGGCTGGAATAGCATTGGAATGGGTTCTTAGATCGCCAGCAGATGCTAGCTCCCACGGAAGCCCCCAATGCGACCGGTTCGTTACTATCTTCGGAGCGGAATCATACTCATGGACATCAAATCCGATTCGTCATGGAATGCCAACCCAACCGTCACAGCTTCTCCTTTGGTGCTCGATCGTACCGATGATGGGATCTTAAGTCTTGATGTCTTCGCGGCCACCTACAGCATCATTGGCGGCCGAGCGAGCCATCCGTGCCACCTGAGCGTCTGCTTGAAGCCTTGCTGCTGACGGCTCTTTATTCGACCCGGCGAACGTCAATGGTGCGAACGAATCAAATACTACCGCGTGGAAGTACGCTCCGTTGATACCAAATTCATCGAGGCGCGGACGATTGCGGGTGAACGGGTGGATCAAACACGGAAACTTCCGGCGACATGTCGCGAAACCAGCTGAATAACAAGTGGCCAAGTAGCCCATCAATGCCGGAATTTACAGCGACGATCAATTTCAATGGTCGACGGCACGAAGTTCGAAAGCACGGCTTCGATGAAGGGCTTTTTCGCACCAGCGGACGACAACAACAATTCCAATTCGTTCCAGTCGCGCAACCCCGACATCTGCCGTGCTCGGTTGCCTGGATTTCAGTCCGAAACGATTGAACCCGTCATGAATGGTTGCTAGCAGTGACTGCGAATGCCTGCTGCCAGGCACACGAATCGAATACCTCGAATGCAACTTTTTTGGGAATTATTCCCGGCGCGAAACATCGGCACCACATCAAACCCGATGCGTCGTGGACCGATGGCCTAACCGTTACATCCTCACATTCTTTTGGGCAATGATTCCGAATGAATGAATCATGACATGCTTCTGACTCAATCACCCCACAGGTTAGGTCGAAATACAAGACATACCGATACAGGTATCAAGGCCGACAGTATCGTGCCAGCTTATACGAAGCGAATAACACCGAGCCAATTGCGGCTCACTACTCGACGGTTGGGGAACACCTCCTTATGAGAACAACGCATCAAACAAGGCTCCTTCTTTACCTGTTTTCTACCGCAGCCGTCATGTGGGGCGGACAGGCGGTCCATGCTCAAGTAGGGGCCACGCAATCAACTCCTGAGCGAATGCAGGCCATCGAACAGCCTAGCGTTCAGACCCGGCAGAAAGAAGCAGGGCTGATCGAGGAAGTCTTGGAGCCGGAGCTCGTGTTTCGGGTCGAGCCGAACCAATCCAAGGTAGTCCGGACCAAGTTACCCATCACGCGTCTGGCGATTACGGATCCGAGCGTTGTCGAAGTCAACGAGTTCGGCCCGACCGAAATCGAAGTCATCGGCAAAAAATCCGGCGAGACAACCATGACATTGTGGTTCGCTCAGCCCGGCGGCCAGACAACCATTCTTCGTTATCTTGTACGTGTTGCCGCCAATGAAGCGGAGCAATACCGGGCCGAAGTAGAATTCGGAATGCTGCAAAGTCGGGTGAACGAATTGTTCCCCTATAGCGAAGTGCAACTGATCCCCGTCGCGGACAAACTCATCGTCCGCGGCCAGGCTCGCGACTCCAAAGAAGCGTCCGAGATTTTGGCGCTCATCGGAGGGGAGTCGGTCAATCAAGTTGGCAGCATCGGCCGTTTTGTGAATATGGGCGGTGTGGCCAAACTGCCCGGTGCCGAAGACTTGCGAACCACCAGCTTGATCAACCTTTTGCGTGTGCCTGGCGAGCAGCAGGTGATGCTCAAGGTGCGGATCGCTGAAATCTCGCGGAGTGCCGCTCGTAACCTGGGAGCTGACTTCAGCATCATTGAGAACAACTTCGCCCTCTCCAACTTCATTGGCGGGGCCGGCAACATCACTGCCATTCTAGATGGCGGTGACGTCAATCTGTTCATCTCTGCTTTCGCCAGCAACGGCTACGGCAAGATTTTGGCCGAACCTACCCTGGTGACTTTAAGCGGCCAGCCTGCCACGTTCATTGCTGGTGGTGAATTCGCCGTGCCAACGGTGGTAGGTGTCGATGGTGTCGGAGCTGCCACGACCACGTTTCGAGGGTTTGGTACCCAACTGACCTTTGTTCCGACGGTGATTGACAAAGACAAGGTTCGCCTGCAAGTCGCCCCCTCATTCAGTACGCTGAATCAAGATATTGCCGTCAATGGGATCCCCGGGCTAAACAGTCGGGCAGTCACCACGACGGTCGATCTTCGTGAAGGCCAGTGGCTCGCTGTGGCCGGTTTGATTCAGGACGAACAACGCGGCAATCGCGGACGGATCCCCTACATCGGAGACATTCCATTCATCGGCATGGCCTTCGGAACTCAGAGCAAGCAACGGGACGAGACGGAGTTGGTCGTTCTTGTCAGCCCTGAACTCGTGCACCCGATGGAACCCGATCAAGCTCCAACTTTGCTGCCCGGCATGTCGGTCACCGATCCGACCGATGACGCCTTCTACTTCATGCAGATGGTCGAAGGACGAGACGGCGTAGAACATCGAAGCACGGTTTGGCCGCATCAGAGCAAAGAGACGCTCATTGACAATGTTGAGATCCTCAAAGCTCGGATGCGTGGCAACAAATCGCAACCGGTCTATCAGGAAAGCCAGAACTACTACATCTCGGGACCACAGGGATTCTCGCAATAAGCAATTCCCACCGGTCGTCGCCAGCATGGATCAGGGCCACGCCCGATCAGACCCACATGCCAGGCTACGTCGATGTCACGAATAGGACTCAATTCAAGGATGAACCGAATGAAACGCAAGTCTCGATTGTTTTTGGCCCTCGGAGGCCCCACCGTGGCCTTGGCCTGCAGCATGGGTTGTGCCCAGAACGAACATCTCCTGGCCGCTCCTCCCGCTCCGCTGGGAAGCGAGATCGACCAAATAAATATGACCCAGGAGACTAACGCAGAGGCAGCCAAGTTCATTATCTACGCTCATGAATTTGAGATGAACGAAATCCGTTCGGACGGAACCAACGCAGGAGGCGTCCACCTGAACGGATACGGCGAAGATCACGTTAAACAGATCGCTTCAAATCTGAAACGGGGAGTGATGTTCCCCGTGATCGTCGAGCGTACCCAGTCGAGCGCCAAGCCTGGCACCAAATACCATTACCCGGTCCACTTCAACGACGAATTAGATGCTCGACGCCGCCAAGTGGTGGTCTCGTCGCTCATGTTGCTCGGCGTGCCCAACGCGGAAGAAGTAGTTGTCGCTCCGTCGTTTGCTGAAGGAATCAGCGGCTTCCGAAGCGGCCAGGTCGTACAACCGGTCGATGATCGGTACTCGCGGCTCGTACGGCGGCAATGGTGGTAACTTCTTCGGCGGATTCGGTGGCTTTGGCGGATTCGGTTTCAGGTAAACTTCGCGTTG
>CALOEH010000086.1:0-6972 GCA_942492195.1 uncultured Planctomycetia bacterium
TTCGACCCCGAGTCTGAGAAGATGAAGATTGTGGTGGATGCTCAGAAAGAGATCGGCACCGCGCCGCAGGGGTTCGCCGCGCAGGCCAAAGTTCATACTCGCAACAACGTGGGACGCAGCGGAAAGATCTACTTCGGCACCAAGCAGGGCTATCCCAAGGAGGGCGAAGAGCGGAACAGTTACCTGGGCGGGTATCCCATGGTCTACGATCCAGCCACCGACAAAACGCGGACCTATGAGATTCCCGTCAAACACCAAGGCATCATCAGCATCACACCGGACGAATCTCGCGGGGTGGCGTACGTTTCCACGTGCTCGGACGAACGCCCGATCGAAAGTACCCACTTCATGATCCTGGATCTCAAGACCGGCGAGTACCGAGACTTGATGGATTGCCAGCACATGTACTCGTTCATTGTGGTGGATCACCTAGGCCGCGCGTACCATCCGATCTTGGGAGGGGACATTGCCCGCTTCGATCCTAAAGCAGACAAGCTTCAGCGACTCAAACAAACCATTGACGGCAAACGACCAACGCCGCAGTCGCTGCTGGCCGACCCCAAGAGCCACCCCATCAATTGGGATATCTCACCTGACCGCAAGACGTTGTACTCTGTGGCCATGAGCGGCAACCAACTCTATGCGTACGATCTTACCTCCACCGACAAGACGCTGCGTGGCAAGAGCCTGGGTAAATTGATCGCGGATGCCGACAAGACCGATTGCCGAGCGATGTGCGTTGCTCCGGATGGAACGGTTTGGGCTGGCGTGGCCGCCACGTTTGCAAAGCGAGGGCAGTTTCTCCATGTCGTCAGTTATTCGCCCGGCGATGCGAGTCCTACGGACCATGGCCCCCTTGCCATCGGCAACCCAGACTACGCCACGTTTACCGATCAGGCTGGCAAGACGCTGCCCCACCATCACGGTGTCTACCGTCTGAAGGACGAAACCCTACTCCCCCGCTACACGATCATGGGTATTTGCGCCGCCACCGACGGCACCATCTACGTGACTACCTTGTATCCCTTCACCATCCACGCCGTCCGAGTTCCTAAAGTTGCTGGAGTCACCACCACCTACTTTCACAATTCCCACTCGGATGTCATTCTCAGTCGACTCCTGCAATCGGACACGCTCGATGGCAAAGGATCGCAGCCTTCGCTCGACATGGTGTCGTTGTTCACGGATCAAGTACCTGAGAACGATGTCAGCCGAGCGCGGGGTAAGAAGCACCAGATTCCAATCCGCAAGACCGTGGCCGAGGCGGTATCGATCAAGCAGCGAGGGCAGCCCATCGACGGCGTGATGATGATCGCCGAACATGGTAAATACCCGGAGTCTGATACCGGACAGTTCATGTTTCCCAAGCGGCGTTTGTTCGGAGAGATTGCCAAGAGCCTGGAGCGGGAGGGCAGGTCGGTGCCGGTCTTCTGCGACAAGCATCTGTCTGACAACTGGAAAGACGCGAAGTGGATCTACGACGAAGCCAAGCGGCTCGACATTCCACTCATGGCAGGTTCGTCACTCCCCGGCACCTGGCGTTATCCGCCTGTGGATGTGCCCCGAGGGGCCAAGCTAAAACAAAGTGTGGCCACCTCCTACCACCGCCTCGACACCTACGGGTTCCATGCACTTGAGGCCGTACAGGCATTGGCCGAACGGCGCGGAAGCGGTGAAACGGGTATTGCCCAAGTGCAGTGCCTGAGCGGGGACGCCGTTTGGAAGGCTGAGAAGCGCGGCGTCTACGATCGTAAACTGCTGGACGCGGCGCTGGCCCGACTCAAGGAAAAACCGATTCCCGCAGGCAAGCGGATCGAGGATCTTGTCAAGCAGGTGGACCTGCTGATCATTGACTACAACGATGGCCTTCGTGCTTGTATCTTGTCACTCAACTACACGGTTCTCGAATGGGCCGCCGCTTGGAGAGACACCTCGGGCAATGTTGAGTCCACGCTCTTTTGGACGCAAGAAGATCGGCCGTTCCAGCACTTTAACTACCTGCTGATGGGCATCGAACGGATGATGCATACCGGGCAGCCGACGTGGCCTGTTGAACGAACCTTGCTCACCAGCGGCGCTCTCGATTCGCTACTCATTTCCAAGCGGGATGGTGGACGCGTAGTGAAAACACCACACCTCAAGATCAGCTACCAGTCCCGTTGGAATTGGCAACAACCGCCACCTCCTCCTCCCGGCCGACCGATCACGGGAGAGTGAGCCATGAGGGAGTGAATAACGCACGAAGATAACGCCGGGAGGCTTGTCTCAGCGCACTCCGCGGCCTCTGCGGTGAGTTAAACTCCGGCAGAACATCCCGGTTGGGCGTCGCAGCATCGCTCAAGCATCTCCGGTTCGCAAATGCGGAAGCTATTCTTCGCCGGTTACGGAACAGGACGTTACTCGAAGGTCATCAATCCGCCGGCGTGCAGCAGGGGGTCAGTCGAGGCGGGTTGCGTCCAGGATTGAAACCCCTGACCTGGCAAGGTGCGTTGAACTTGCAGGGCCCAAGCCTGACTGGCACCTGGCGGTTTGCCGATGAGCTGGTGCCAGGGAATGGCAACCTCGATTCGCCACTGCTGGTCGGTCTGATCCGCAGCCACGTACCAGAGCGGGTTCCAGGTGTTGTCTCCCCAGCAGCTTTCGGCCGTATGACCACGGTAGTCAATGGTGAGTCGGTAACTGGTAGCCCAATCTCGGTCGATGTCGAGCAGCAAATCCAGGCGGTCGTGCGGGGTGAGGTCTTCGTCCCGTTTGCGTGGTGAGGATTCGGAGGTGTACGTTCCCCGATTCCCTTTCTGGCAACTCGCTGCGACGTAGAGAAACTCATCGTCGTAGGTCAACATCACGGCAGTTCCCCAAGCGGCGTCATCATGGAGTACGCTGCGGAGTTGAAGGCTCTTGGCCTGTTGCCAGGCGGGGTCGTCCAACACTCCGTCCAGGTAGGGTTTGACCATGGTTCTGCGGCAGCGAGCAATGGTTTTCGGCCCTGCGTCTTGCCGCTTGGGTAGCCAGGCTTCGGCTGCGGCACAGGCCCACCAGGCATCTTGAGGAGCGCGGTTCCGTCGTGTGAGGTAGAAACGGTCTGCCTTACGCGAGTTGGCTCCTTGGATCCAGGCAACACACAACGGGAATTGAACTTCAGGTCGTGCAAACAGGTCCGGGTTGCTGCGCTCCAGCAGGTCAGCCACCTCGTTGGCGTTGGCCCAACGTTTGCGAAACGTGGCCATATCCACAGCGGGCGTTGCCCGGCGATCGAACCCCGTGGCTCCCGCCAAGATCACGCCACCCGAGCCCCCAAGCCCACCCGCCTGTGTGACCTCGACGCGCTGCGAGGCGAGTTGCTCACGCCAGGCTGCTTCGCCGCTCGACCAATACTGGGCCAACCAGGTGAGGGCATAGCCTGAGCCAGGATGTTGAGGATATTTGCGTGCCAGGGTGTTGAAGGTCTCAGCCGCCAGGTCCCAGCGTCCGGTGCGGTGATAGCGCTGGCCCAGGTCGAGCAGGATCTCGCCGGAAGCGGTTTCGTCCAGTCCTGCCAACAGGTCTCCCATCTGCCCTGACAGTTGCAGGGCAGCAGTTTCGCTCGTTTGAACGCGTTCGAGAATCCGCCGGACATTCCGATATTGCTGGGCCGCGCGAAGCAGCGAGTCGGCACCGTCGGCCGTTCCGCTCAGTTGCCGCCGCGCTTCGCCACCAGGGTGCAGCACAATCCCGCTCATAAAGTCTCGCTGGCCAATCGCCTCAGGCAGGCGATTGACGGACATCCGAAATCCAATGGACTGCGGGACCTCTTCCATGTTCGACGTCAACAGCGCTCGAGCGGATGCGGCTTCGTTGGCCAAAGACTTGCCCAAGCGAGGCGCCAACTGCGCCGTGTTGAGATTCACGGTGCCATGTTGCTCATGAGGCAACGCACCAAACACCTTTTGCACTTTCCAGGGAGCCAGGCCCACATCGACGCCCAGTGCCGGATACTGGGTTCCGTCTTCGGCGGCTGTTACGGCGCGTAGCAGCACTTGGTTGATCAAGGGGTCTGCCGGATGGTGCTCGGCACTATGAGCAGCATGGGTCACAATGATTTCCGGCCGCCACTGGCGAATGAGTCGAACGAGATGCAGTTCGAGATTCTCGAGCGCTCGACCATCGTTAGCACGATTCCAACCATCCAGCACTTGCTGCGGTGTCAGATTGATCCCGACATCCCGGAGCGGAAAACGCCAGGCGGTGTTCTCCACACCCCTCCCCACGGAGACCATGGCACCATGGGTACTGGCAGGCAAGCGCGGCTTCGCTCGCTTGTTGAACATGACGGCGTCCGATGACTTCGGCAATGCCCAGGTAGGCGTCATTGCCGCACAACGAGGCAAACAGTTCCAATGGGATATCGTGACATTCGGAGAAAACACCCAACACCGCGGCGCGTGTTCCGCCGCGCCGCTGCGGGTGCCAGCTGCGACCACTATCGGTGGTGACGAGAATGGTCCCAAGTGCCCCCACGGCCCAACCAACCTGTTCGTTGACAAAGGTCATGCCATGGATGGGAAGTGACTGACCGGTGCTACGAACTTCCCAAGTTCGTCCTCCATCTGCCGTGTAGAACAGTCGCGTGCCGGGGGTTCCAGCAATCCAGGTGTGCGCGCCAAGCGTGGCAATCGTGTTCAGGTCAAAGTGCTGAATCAACGCGGGAAGTTCGCCGGAGGGAAGTTGCCAACTGGCACCGAGGTCTTCGGTCGAAAGAACCAGCCCGCCGTCCCCAATCAGCCAGCCGTGCCCATCGGGCATGAGCCGCAGGTCTTTCAATCCGCGGAGTCCGTAGCCAGGTGACCTGGCAGGTTCCAACGCGCGACGTCGAACGGCGGCCACGGCTCCCTGTTGGCCAGCCACCGCACCGGCCAAGGGATCCACAAAGTCTCCGGCTTGCCAGGCGGTGCCTGTGCCTTGTGCCAATGGTGTCCAGTGGCCTCCGCCATCTTGGGTCAAGAACACTCCGGCAGGAAACAAGTCCGAGGCGTGTCCAATGGCCCAGCCATGCGTACGGTCAAAGAATCGCACACGCTGCAATGCAGGGAGTGCGCCAGGCGGGGCTTGCTGCCAGGTGGTGCCGCCGTCCACCGTGCGCAGCACGACACCGCGGGATTGATGGGAGTAGGGTTCTGTCCAACCGCCAGCCGCCCAACCATGTTCGCGATCGACAAAGTGCACCGAGTGCAGCGGGCAAGTGACCGTCGAGACCTGTGCCCTCCAGATGCGTCCGCCATCGTTGGTATGCCAGATGACTCCACGATCACCCACCGCCCAACCGCGCTGCTGGTCGGCGAAGCAGACATCGCGCAACGTGGCATCTTCGGCCGAGGAATTGAAGGGGGCGTCCGCACCAAGAGCGTTGGGTGGGAACAGGAGCAAGGTTGCCGCCAAGGCGATCAGCATCCTTGGCACCAGCTGTGAATGGCCAAGCAGCGGTTTAAGCAGCAGGGTACGCTTCATGCGTGTTCCTTGCCGTCGTAGGCTTCCGCCCACCAGCCGTCGAGCACCGAGCAGTTGAGGCCGCCGTTGAGCACGACCTTCTGGCCGCTGGTGCCCGAGGCCTCGAGCGGGCGGCGCGGATTGTTCAGCCAGACGTCGACGCCCTGCACCAGGTGCCGGCAGACGTTGATGTCGTAGTCTTCGATGAAGCACGACGCGGCCCGTGGCGAACTCGCTCGTCAAACCGGCGATGGGCGATCCGCTTGATCACCTGCTTGCCCGGCTCGTCGGCCGGATGGGCCTTGCCGGCGAAGATGAACTGCACCGGGCGCTCGGGGTGGTTCAGGTGTTTGAACAACCGCTCCAGGTCGGTCATGATCAGGTCGGCCCGCTTGTAGGTGGCGAACCGGCGGGCGAAGCCGATCGTCAGCATGTTGGGATCGAGGCGTTGCGGGCGGCTTCGACCACTTCGTCGCTTTCGCCGCGGCGGCGGCATTCGCGGCCAATTCGCCGGCGAACGAACGCCAGCAGCAGGTTCTTCAGCGCGTAGTGCGTTTCCCACAGTTCGCCCGGATCGACCTCGTGGATGTCCTGCCAGACTTCGGGCTCGCCCATCCGATTCGAGCCAGCCGGCCGGAAAGTGGCGGTCGTAGAGCTGCTGCATCTGCCAGGCCAGCCAACTGGGCACGTGCACGCCGTTGGTGATGTGGCCGATGGGAATCTCTTCTTCCACCCGCCACGGCCAGAGGTGGGCCCACATCCGGCGGCTGATATGTCCGTGCAAGGCGCTGACGGCGTTGGCCCGCCGCGAGAGCTTCAGCCCCAGCACGGTCATGCAGAACGGCTCGTGACTCGTTCTGCGGCTCGACGCGGCCCAGGCCCATCAGCTGCTCGTAGGAGATGCCCAGCTTGTCGCGCAGCGGGCCCAAGATGCTCTTCGATCAGGCCGCCGTCGAAGCGGTCGTGGCCGGCGGGCACCGGCGTGTGCGTGGTGAAGACGGTGTGCTGGGCGACTTCGCGCAGCGCGTCGTCGAAGTCATGCCGTCGTCGTCCATCCGCTCGCGGATCACCTCCAGCGTGGCGAACGCGCTGTGGCCTTCGTTCAGGTGATACACGCCCGGCGTGATGCCCAGGGCCGCAGGGCCCGACGCCGCCCACGCCCAAGCACCAGCTCCTGGCGAATGCGGGTGCGGTTGTCGCCGCCGTAGAGCCGGCTGGTCAGCTCGCGGTCCTGCGGGCTGTTGCCCTCGACGTCGCAGTCCAGCAGGTACAGCTGCACGCGGCCGACCTGCATCAGCCAGACCTTGGCCAGCAGCGTGCCGGTGCGGGTGTCGATCTCGACGGTGATCGGCTTGCCGTCGGGTCGACAGGGCGGGTTCCATCGGCAGGTTCTCGACCTTGGTGTCGAGGTACTCCTCCTGCTGGTAGCCGTCGTCGTCGAGGTGCTGCTTGAAGTAGCCCTGGTCGTAGAACAGCCCGATCGCGACCAGCGGCACGCCCAGTCCGCTG
>CALOEH010000087.1:0-5946 GCA_942492195.1 uncultured Planctomycetia bacterium
TGTCGTGCTGGTCAAAAGGACTTGAAGAGAGCTGGCAGGCCGCTGGCGTTTGACCTCTCATCCTTTCTCCTCCCCCAATCGCTGGATGGTCTTTCAGCCGCGGCGCTCAGAAAATATCGTAGGGTTGCCTAGGCAATCCCAGGTTCGAGAGGTGGCGATATGAGATCTGCGTGGAAGATGTATCAGACGCCGCAACAGGCATGGAAACGTGTAACCCGGTATAGTGCAGCGTATCAGCGCTACATCCCGCGGCAATTCGAATGGATTGCGGTTGGGCTGGTGATGATGATTGTGGTGATGGTAGGAGTGGGACTGGCAACTGGGGCCGCCACGACCAGCGCCATGGAGCACTACACCCAGACCGTGGATGCCTGGCTTCCTCACTGATTGCCTTGCCTGTTGGCATGGCCACGGTCTCCGATTTCTCTCAGCATGGATGGCCGCATGCCTGACGGTGAGCTGTTTTCGCTCGATGCGAATCCTGATGTGGAAATCCCACAACGGGAGATCCATGTGTGGGCCATGCCGTTGGATCTTCCAGAGGCCCACTGGCAACGCCTGTCAGAATTGTTGAATTCGCAAGAAACCGCTCGGGCCAAGCGATTCTACTTCGATCGGGATCGGCGGCGATTTATCGTTCGTCGAGGTCTGTTGCGCCGCACGCTGGCGGCCTATCTGGAGATGTCGCCGACCGCCGTTGAGTTCACCTATGGCGAGCGGGGTAAACCGGCCCTCGCCGCAACTTGTCAGCCTGGCGGCCTGGAGTTCAATCTGAGTGACTCGGCCGATATGGCGGTGCTGGCCGTCGGGGTGGAGCGTCCGCTAGGGGTGGATATCGAACAGCTCCGCTCCATGCCGCAGTGGCAGCAGATTGCCACTCGGTACTTCTCGCCTACCGAACGGCAGGCGCTGGCAGAACTCCCCGCAGAGCTCCAGACTCGCGGATTCTTCAATGCCTGGACTCGCAAAGAGGCGCTGCTCAAGGCAGTCGGGACCGGACTGGCAGTTCCGTTGGAGCAGGCAGAGGTTGAAGTGCGTCCGGGAGAACCTGTCCGGGTGTTGGCCTTTCCTGGCGATCCCGCAGGTGAGCGGAAGTGGTGGCTTACGGCATGGGACTGTGGTGCCGAGTACCTGGCCGCACTTGCCACCCCGGGAGAGCCATCCCCCGTAAAGCATTTCGCCTGGCAGGTTTAGTCCGGCCTGGGAATTGAAATATTGAAATAACCTCGACTATCAACGTATTATCGTGCCGAGTATAGTAAATGAAGGTTTCAACATGCGGGAATGCGCGTGGCCCAATGCCGCTGGCATTGCTAGCCCTGGCAGCCCGCTGGACTTTACCTTGGCCGCAGAATCGTGGAGTTCCAACGTTTTTGGAGCAGGGTGAATCCAAATGATCACAGCGTAACCTCAGAATAGGCAAGACACGTCGGCTGCGCACGATGTATTGCGGGCGAGTGTTCGGTAGCCATTCTTCCCAGGTTGCCAGAATTCGTACAGACGAGGCATTGCTCATGCGTCGCATTTCGGCTTTCGTTGGACATCGGGTGCTAGCACTCCATTTTCCAATGGTAAGCATGCTGTTTTTCGCGCTGATTGTCTCGGTCGGTCCGCTTGGCGTTCTGGCAGCCGATGCTGTTTCGCAGGACTCAGAACATTGGGCCAAGCGTCAGGCAGAAATCTCCAAGTTGATCGACGAGTTGGGAAGCGAGAGCTTCTTCAACCGGGAGCAGGCACAGCGCAATCTAAAGCCCTACGGGATCGATGCGTTTGACGCATTGGCCGCTGCTACGAATGCTGCCGATATCGAGATCGCTGCCAGAGCCCAGCACTTACTAGGTTTGATCGAAATCCCTTGGACCGACGACAATGATCCAACGGCCGTGCTGCGTCAGTTGCAAGGCTACGAGTCCATGGATGACGAAGATCGGCAAGAGCGGATTGAACAACTGGCCGTGCTACTCGACGACGAGGGGCTCCAGCCGCTGTGCCGGATCGTCCGCTTCGAACCGTCTCAGGTCCTTAGCAAGATTGCAGCCACAGCCATCATTGGCCAGTTTCTGACGCCGCTGGATGATACGGCACACCGAGGCAAAGTGATTGTCGACGCCTTGTCCATGAGCCAGCGACCTGCCGCAGCGTGGGTTCGGGCGTATGTGCAGTCTTTCGGCACGCCACACATTGCAGCCGCAAAGTTTGAAGAATTCATTGCTCAAGAAGCGGCCACACTCCAGGACCGTCCGCATTGGACCGACGCCGAGATTCTGACCGCGCTGCGTAAACATCAGATCAAGCTGCTCACCCATCTCGAACGACGTGATCAGGCACTCGAACAGATGGAGCAGATTGTCTCGTCCGAGGACGGATCTCCAGATAGCCTGCTACTTCAATTGTCATGGCTCAAGGAGAACCAAGGCTGGGAGATGATCGATCGGCTAGCTAAGCGTTTTGGCGCGCAGTTTGATGAAGAACCCATCCTGCTTTACGCACTGGCGCATGCTCGTCAACTCAATGGTCGTCAGGACGAAGCCGACGCACTGGCGACCAAGGCCGGTTCGATGAATCCTGGAGATTTTGTAACCCACTGGCAGACCGCCTTGCAGCTCAGTAAGAACGGACTCCCTTGGGCTGAGCAGGAGTATCGGGCGGTGACGACCACCGTGCCTGAAGGCAACGTCTACGGAATCCTTGCTCAACGCTCATTGAGCGAGATCTTGCATGATCGGGCGGACCACTTTGGAGCGGCCAATGTACTCCAAGAAATGGCCCGACAGATGGAAAAGAACATCGAGTCCGGCACGCCGGATCAAAACTATCGGCTCACCGTGGAGGAGATTCGGGCGCGGATGCACTTCTTTCTTGCCTGCCACTTTGCGGCAGAGAAAGACTTTGACAAACAGCTGGATCATCTCAAACAGGCGGTGAAAGAAGATCCGCAAGATGCCGATGCCCTGATTGCCCTGTATCGATTCCACAAATCAGATACCGATCAGCAAGCCGAAGTCAGCTCGCTGATTCAGAACGCGGCTACTGCATTTCAACAGAACATTGACGAAGATCCCGATCCGGATTACCCCACCGATTTCAACCAGTACGCCTGGTTGGTGGGAAATACCGAAGGAGATCAGCACAAAGCCATGCAGTATTCTCGCAAGAGTCTGGAAATCCGGCCCAACTCGGCCGCCTATCTCGATACGCTAGCCCGATGCTATTTCAAACAGGGGGACTTGCGCAGCGCCATGCGATACCAAATGCGTGCGGTCAAGCTGGATCCGCAGTCCCACCAAATGAAACGGCAACTCGAAGAGATTCGACAAAGTTCGACCGAAGCCACGCCGGAGTGACCCGGCGATGATTGCGATCACGAGCGATATTCATGGCAATCTTGAAGCGCTCGATGCGGTGTTGGCGGATGCCGAGTCATTCGGTGTGCAAGCTATCTACTGCTTAGGCGACCTGGTTGGATACGGGCCTGATCCCATTCCTTGCGTCCAGCGCGCCATCGCTTGGCCGGTTGTCTTGCGAGGCGACTTTGAACGTGCAACTGTTGACGACAACTTCTCCCGTTGGTCAACGTCGGCACCCGCGCAAACTGGAATGATCCGCTTTCGTACTCAGCTTGCTGCACATCCAGATCGGGAGGCGATCCAGCGTTTTCTTGGCTCGCTTCCGACGTTCTATGCGACCCAACCAGCATTGTACGTCCATGGCTCGCCGAGCGACCACACCTATGAGTATCTCTTTCCCGAGGATATCTACAACCAGCGAAAGATGGATGCGAATACATCTCTCTTCGGTCCGCTCTGTTTCTGTGGGCATACGCACGTACCGGGAATCTTCCATCGAGATGGCCCAGGGTGGAACTTCAAGACTCCCGCCGAGATTGGCAACTCGTACGCGCTTTCCAAAGAGAAGCTGATTGTCAATGTTGGCTCAGTCGGTCAGCCACGAGACCGCGACCCGCGTGCCTGCTACGTTCTGTATACTCCCGAACGAATACAATTTCGGCGAGTTGACTACGACATCGATCGGACGGTCCAGAAGATACGGGACCAAGGGGATGATGGCTTCGGTGCCCAGCGCCTGCATGAGGGATATTGAAGAGTTTAGTAGTCATCACGCTCCATCGTGATGACATTCTTGACGACATCACCACCTGTGCTTCGTCGCTCACACTTCGGGTTAGGATTGAAAAAGCGGAAGCTCAAAACAGTGCGAAGTCCTACCTCGCTGGCGTCTGTCCAATCGACTTACGACCGAATCGCAGCAGGACGAAGTCATCGTAAAGCATTTGCGCTACTCGGCTTGCGTCATAATTTCAATTGCTTCACGAACTTCACATGCGGGTGGCCTGTCCCTGCTGGGTACAATGGAACCGTAAGAATCTCATATCCCGATGTCGCGTCCTCTCGATCTCTACGGTCTTTCCCTTCTAGAAGTCGACGCGATGTCCGTCTTCTATTGAAGAGGCAACTCTGTGGTAGACTCGTTTGAACGCACCGACTCCCCCGAACGTCCAACACCCACTTCAACCGAATCCCCCTCGGGCAAGAATTCGGCCAGCAATCTTCGTACGCTGGAGCGGCAGGCAACGGTCCTGTTGGATCGCATCCGCGACTCGACGCTCAAGCTGGAGCAAGACCGCACCAGCCGTGGCGATTTGAAGATCTTGAGTCGCACACTCCGCGAGTTACGCTACGCGTTCAAGGTGTTCAGTCCCTACCGAAATCGGCGCAAGGTGACAATCTTTGGATCCGCGCGAACCTTGCCGGAGGAACCCACCTACCAACAGGCGGTGGAGTTTGGACGTCTGATGAGCGAGAACCAGTGGCTCACCATTACCGGTGCCGGCAGCGGCATCATGGAGGCGGGACACCGGGGCGCGGGACGCGAGAACTCGCTCGGTCTGAACATCATGCTCCCCTTCGAACAGAGCGCGAACCCGGTGATCCTGGGGGACTCGAAGCTTGTCCACATGAAGTACTTCTTCACGCGCAAACTGATGTTCGTGAAGGAGTGCGACGCGGTCTGTTTGCTGCCCGGCGGATTTGGCACACTGGACGAAGGATTCGAAGTCCTCACTCTCTTGCAGACCGGCAAGCACACCATGATGCCTGTGGTGTACTTGGACGAACCAGGCGGAACTTACTGGCAGCATCTCCAGCGGTTTGTGGAAGAGCAGTTGTTGCCGCGCGGCTTGATTTCTCCATGTGACACGTCGCTCTACATGATCACCGACGATGCCGAAGTGGCGAAGCAAGAAATCTTGCAGTTCTACCGCATCTATCACAGCATGCGGTACGTCGGCAATCAGCTTGTACTCCGCCTGAACGAACCCCCGGCCGCCGGATTCGTTCGCGAACTACAAACGGCGTTCGCCGATATTCTGGTGGACGGTACGGAGTTGCTGGTCAGTGAGCCATTATCGGCCGAACAAGACGAGCCGGAACTCGCCCACTTGACGCGGCTCGTGATGAGGTTCAATCGCCGTGATCTGGGGCGGCTGCGCCAGTTCATTGATTGCCTGAACCGGGGAACCATTGAGGTGGAGTGAGTTTATTTTCCGCAGTAGTCAATCGTTCGGGCAATCTCGCTCTTGAGATCCTGCCGACGAACGATGCGATCGATGAAACCGTGTTCCAGCAAGAACTCACTGGTTTGGAAACCGTTGGGGAGTTCGATTCGCATCGCGGCTTTGATCACGCGCGGCCCGGCAAAGCCGATCAAGGCCTTTGGCTCGGCGTAGATGACATCTCCCAGCGAGGCAAAACTCGCAGCCACACCACCCATGGTGGGATTGGTGAGGACGGAGATGAACAGACCGCCAACATCAGCGAAGCGGGCCAAGGCGGCCGAGACTTTCGCCATTTGCATCAGCGAAAGAATCCCCTGCATCCGCTCCTCCGCCTGATCCGCCGACATGGTTTCCACCGGCAGGTCCCGCCA
>CALOEH010000088.1:0-20466 GCA_942492195.1 uncultured Planctomycetia bacterium
TTGCTTAAGCACGTTCCAAGTTACGTATTACTATCAACCCCTGGTGACGGCGGTTAGCCACTTTGACCACGTACTGCTCGGACAACTCAAGAATCGCCAGTGGCGGGCGGCGGCAGAGCGGATTCAGCTTCCATTCCTCATGACCTTGGGGCTCGGCGTTGGTATCGGAATCGGACTGATGGCGGTGCTCTTGGGAGATGTGCTGAAGCACCCAGAATCTCAAGCGTTCCGGCTGACCATGGCCGCCTTTTACGGTTTGATTTTGGCCTCGACCTTCCGCGTGGGACAGATGGTCCGACCTTGGACGCTGTTAACCATCATCCTAACCGTGGTAGGAGCTGCCTTCGCGTTCTGGTTGACCGGACTGCCTGCCATGAAGGAAAGCGAGAACTTAGGCTACATTTTCCTCTGCGGCTCCATTGCCATTTGCGCGATGATTTTGCCTGGCATCAGCGGTGCGTTCATGCTGTTGATTTTGGGCGTGTATCGAACCGTGTTGGATTCGTTGAATGCCTTGCTGCACGGCGACTTGACATCTGCCAACCTCATGACGGTTGGAATCTTTATGGCTGGCTGCGTGGTGGGAATCCTCAGCTTCAGCAAGGTATTGAGATACTTGCTGGCGAATTACCACAACTCCACCATGGCCCTGCTGTGTGGGTTCATGTTTGGTGCCCTGCGGCGAATCTGGCCGTTCAAGGTCATGACGGAACCGCCAGACCACCACAAGCTGGAGAATGTGAATCCCAGCATGTCCGAAGCCTGGCCAGCGGCACTGGTGGCCGTGTTGTGCGTGGTAGCGTATTTGGCCATCGACCGCTTCGCACGCACTCGGCAGCATTTGGATAAATTGGTGGACGAGTCTGCTGCGGCAGAGAACAAGGCTTGAGCTCCACGTTCGCTCGCCAACATTTCCAAGAATCCGCTGTGGGCAACGAACTGCCTGGGGAACCATCTCCCCGCAGACGCCACGACGGGAATGACGTACACTTGGCTGCGTGGATGTTGCATGGTCGACGCGTCTATGTCCATTGCACATTCGAATTCGGCAATTCAGTCCGGAGATCAGGCAACCATGCCGAGCGGCGAACGCACACCATCCGACCTGGATTGGGATCAACCTGCCGGTACGAATCTGGCCGAAATGGTCGATTCTGCAGGTTATATCGTTCGCGCCATCTGCATGTTGATTCTGACGTTGCTGCTTGTGCTCGGGGCCTACTATGGCCTGAAGGTGTTGCCCGAGTCGGAGCCGTTGCGGTGGATCCGTCTTCCATCAAAGAACAGGTGCTACAGATCAATGATCTGATTGACGGAGATCAGCTCAACTTTGGTGATCCCGCGAATCCAGTCGCGGTGGGGCGTACCGTTTCGATGGTGATCTTGGGCCTGATTTACCTGGTTTGGGCTTGGATTCCCTTGCTCTTGATTGGCGTCACGGGCAGGGTATTGCTCCAAGGACTCACGCAACGCCGCGAGACCGAACAGGCGATTCAGCGCAAGCCGCCCGAGAGATTGCAGCCCGAGAAGCCAGCAATCGCGAATCGTGAGCCTGCTGGACCTCATCGGATTTAATGGGCGGCACGACAGCCCCGGGCGCTTATAATGAGCGGGTACCATGCCCTCGTTTGCGTGGGCATGCTGAGCGCGCGTGGACCTCGAAGCACGTTGTGCTTTCGCGCACAGGCGAGAACCCGCAGTTCGTGAGGTGCAACGGTTATCATCACCGCGGAGCGTGGATGACTGCGTTCCCGCTGGTCGCGAAAACTTGACTCCAATTGAACGAGTTCGTTCTTATCGACCTACTAATTGCTCCAACTTCCGAATGGGAACCAGGTCTGTGACCCACCATTTCATGCTGCGAACCATTGTTGCCACGTTGATGTTTGGCATTGCCGCAACCACTGCGAGTGCGGAGCCCCCCACTGGCCTGCAGTCCACGCTGCGCGAAGCCATTGACGCGGTGGCGGATGCCCTGGAGCGCGAACCGATCGATGCCGAGAAGGTGGAGTTCGGGGACAACCTGGGCGTTTGGCTGCTCTCTCGGACCGAGCTCGAACCGGCGGACGAAGCCGCGTTGAGCAGTGCCCTACAGAAGTCGCTGGCCAGTCGGTTCACGTTGTCAACACCCCCAGAGCGCGTCCAAGCGATTTGGTCGCGTTTGTTGAAGGAGATGCCGGCACGCATGCGTCCGGCCGCGTGGAATTTTGCCCTGCATGTGGTGGACTCGCCTCAGGCAGCGTCGTTCTCCGTTGGCGGCGGTCAGGTGATGATCACGGCGCCTGAACTCGCAACACTCGAGGCACGAGTGAGTCATGATGGCATCGCGTTCGTGCTTGCCCATCAGTTGGGTCACCTGGCCCGAGGCCATTGCACGCAAGGCTTTTTGCGTGAAAAGTACGACGCCACTCCCGCCCCAGACCGTACACCTGCTCGCGATGATCTGGTGCACCGCATGATGCGAACTCAATTGGCTTCGGCAGATGCCTTGCTGCCGTTCATCTACACGCCTGGCCAGCAGTACGAGGCCGATGTGTTCGCCCTGCACTTGTGTCGCAATGCGGGTTTTGATCAAACCGCCGCGCTCGATGTGTTGCGCCTTTATGCGTTGCAAGAAGAACCCGAACTGCTCCCCGAGCCGAACCGTCCCGCCGGTGCCCAAGCCCTGGGTGATGGCTTTGCCGGCTATCAGGCTTGCGCCGTGCCTGCGAAACGCCGCCTCCGCCAAATGCGGCACGAGTTGTTGGGAATTCCCGAAGATCCAAGTGACCGGGGCATTGTGGTCTACAACCGCGAGTTGGGAACGTTTGGAAACCCGGTCGCCGATGGCATGGCTCCAGGTCGGGCGGTGATCTTTGTTCATGGCATGGAGGGTGAACTCTCCCGCTATCACGACATGGCGAAGTTGCTGGCCCGCCAGGCGGACGCACAAGCGATCACCATCTTGGGCTTCCGATATCCGGACGATGACAGTCTGGCCAAGTCTGCCCTGCTGCTGCAGCGCGAAGTGGCCCGAGTTTGCGGTGATCCGAGCAAGGTGGACTTTGTCTGCCATAGCGCCGGAGGATTGGTGTTTCGCTATTACCATGAGATTCTCGGCGGCAAATACCGGCAAGTCCTAATGCACGGGACGCCGCAAAAGGGCTCGCAATTGGCGCGACTTCGTACCTGGTTGGAACTCGGGCAGATTGTGCGCGGTTTTCAAATCGGGGTGCCCAAGGCGGTCGAAGCCTCGGTGCTCGATGGCAGCGGCCAGATCTCCTACGACCTGGAGCCAGACAGCCTGTTCCTTCAGTACCTCAACCGTCAAGCGCCAAGAGCCCAGCGGACGCAGATCTATCGAGGTCAGATCCTCACGGCGTTTCAAGCAGCCGCCGCAAGACTCGCTGTCAATGCCACACGGACGATTGCCATGGATATCATCCAAAACCGTGTCCAAGACCGGGAATCGTTGAACTCAGGGCGGAGATTGATCAACAGCCTGAACCTGCCCGATGAGATCTACGCCGGGGACGGACTTGTTGCGTTGGCCAGTGCCGAACTGGCCGGTGCCGAAGTTCACACCTCGAACAACGACCACCTCAAGCTCACCACGGCAGAGGCGAATCTTGTGGACGGCGTTGCCCGAATTCTCAGTGGTCCGTAGCCGAAGCGGAACTGTTCCACGACTAGGGTAAGACCATGACATCTCTCCTCGGCGGTTTGGCCACGTTTGCCACGGGACTCGCCTGCGTGACTTCGTGGTTCGCAGTCGCATCGGCGGCCGAGCCAACGCGTGCCGAAACCCTGACCTCGATGCGCAAGGCAGCCGGATTCTACCGCGAGCGCGTCGCGAACCAGGGAGGGTACGTCTATCACTACTCGCTCGATCTGCAGCAGCGCTGGGGAGAAGGAATCGCCACCGCCGATCAAATCTGGGTGCAGCCTCCTGGCACGCCGACGGTTGGCTTGGCGATGCTCACCGCCTATCGCGCGACACGAGACCCGTTCTATCTCGAAGCCGCTCAGGCAGCGGCTGAAGCCCTGGCTTGGGGACAACTCTCGACCGGCGGGTGGACCAACCATATCAGCATGGAGCATCGAGCCAAGATGCCGGATGGCTGGAAGAAAGAATCGGTGACGTCACTCGATGACGGCCAGACGCAGTCTGCTATGTTGCTGGTGATGGAGGTGGACGCGACGCTTGAGTTCAAAAACCCCCGGATTCATCAGGCGGCCAGGTTCGCGCTTCAGTCACTGCTGGCCGCACAGTTTCCCAACGGAGGGTTCCCGCAAGGTTGGCGGAAGCCGGTCGAAAAACACCCCGTTCTCGCCGCCAACTATCCCGAGTACGACTGGCGAACCGAGGGGCGAATCAAGAACTACTGGGACATGTACACACTCAACGACAACGTGTGTGGGTACGTGGCCGATGTGCTGTTGACGGCCCATCGGATCTATCAAGACCCGCAGTACCTGCAAGTTTTGGCGCGGTTGGGTGACTTCCTCCTGCTGGCTCAAATGCCAGATCCGCAGCCTGCCTGGGCTCAGCAATACAACTACCAAATGCAGCCGATTTGGGCTCGCAAGTTCGAGCCCCCTGGCATCTCCGGTGACGAGTCTCAAGAGGCACTGGAGACGTTGCTCAAGATTTCGCAGGCAACCGGGGACCGCAAGTACCTTGCCCCCTTTCCCAAGGCACTTGCTTATCTGCGCAAGTCGCTGCTGCCAGATGACCGCCTGGCCCGCTATTACGAATTGAAGACGAACCGACCGTTGTACATGGTCCGCCGCAGCAAGACACGCTACGAACTGACCTACGATGATTCGGCACTTCCCAAACATTACGGTTGGAAATCCGATTCGCGACTCGATCTGCTCGAACAACAGTATCAGCAGTTGTTGCGGGATGGCACACTCGCCGGAGTTCCTCAGCCAGAAACGGCGCAGATCCGATCGATCATCGAAACCCTCGATGACCAAGGACGCTGGGTCAGCTCCTTCCAAGGTGAACTCTTGGTCGGTCAAATGAAGTTGCCGTTGGGGACTCCGTATCTCAGCAGTCAGGTCTTCAGCGATCACCTCAACACACTCAGCGCCTACGTCGCAGGCAAGTAATCATCACGCTCCGTCATGATGACATCCGTGGCGACAGTCGCCAGTCATGCTTCCTCGCTGACGCTTCGGGTTAGGATCGAAAGAAAGTTCAAATTAGTTCGAGGGAAGAGTTTGATCATTTTGAGTCGAGTTTTGGTGTGGATGCCATGCTGAACAGCTCCGTTATTCATCTGCTACGGCACCCGAAACATCTTTCGTCGTTCGTGAACAGTTGAGACAACTGTTCTACAATGCCGCAAAAACGTGAACGAGTTCTCGAAGTTGAATTGGGCAGGAGCGAGTACCTTGAACGAAGCCGGACAGGGCAATTCTGATTCGATTGCCGAGATCTGCCGCCAGCATGTCTTTTCCGACAAATGGCTGCTCGCCCCGTCGCTGCGCGTTGGGCATCAGTGGACCGCCACCTTGCTCCGCACGGGGCACACCTGGCTCAACTTGCGAGTGACCTCACTGATGCGGTTGGCCCTGGATGCCGCGGCCAAGCGTATGGCACAGCAGCAGAAGATGCTGGCACCGCGGTCCTTGGCTAGACTTCTGGTCGAAGGAGTTTGGGAGCAAACACTGTCATCCAAGGGATACTTGGGCCGCTTGCAACGCTCGCCAGGTTTGAGTACTGCCGTGGCCGATTCGTTGCGGGAACTTCGGCTTTGCGGGTTTCAGCAAACGGGAGAACGTCCACTCGCCCCGGATGCGTTCGAACATCCCGACAAGGCCCAGGACCTGGCAAAGTTGCTGGCCGCCTACGAGCGCGAACTCGCCAGGTTGGCACTCGTGGACGAAGCAGACGTGTATCGGATGGCGCTCGCCGAACTTCATGCGAACCCCGACGTCTGGCCCAGCGACACGCTGATGTTGATTGCTGATGAGTTACAGCCCTCCGGCTTGGAGAAACAGTTTTGTGCGGTGTTGGCCGAGTCGATTGGCGTCACCGTGGCTCCCCCGCAGCGTGCGGAGCCTCCGCCAGTTCGTGCACCCTTGAAGCAGTTGATGGAGTTGCCGACGAGCCACACGGCCGGCGACTCGCAAATGCATTTCTTTCGCGCCGTGGGGGAATGCAATGAAGTGCGAGGTCTTGAGCGCTGCCTTGCCTCAGGCACGCCGCTGGACGAAGTCGAGGTTCTACATACCAGCGGCGAATCGTACCTGCCGCTGATCTACGACATTTGCCAGCGATTGGCCGATGACGTTCGTCGCCCAGAGGGGATTCCGGTCACCTTCGCCGAAGGACTCCCCTGCCACCTCAGCCGACCAGGGCGGGCTGTGCTGAACTGGTTGGCGTGGATGGATAGCAACTTCGAACAAGCTGGACTGGTGCGAATGTTGGGAGATGGACTCCTACAGCCCGACAAGGAGGATGTCAGCTTCAACAAATTGGTGCAGTTGTTGAGACCGCTGTCCATCGGGATTGGTCAGGAGAACTACCTGCCGGTGTTGAATGAGCAGATTTCGGCCAAGGACCGAAGGATCAAAGAACTGAAGTCGCAGACTGGCGAAGCGGACCAGGCGGCCCGGGCCAGGGTGGAACGCGAGCGGCATGGTTTGCGTGTGCTGCGGAAGTTGATTCAGCGAATGCTGGATGCGAGCGCCAAGTTTGCCGATGGCGATCCGTTGGGCGGTGCCGAAGACTTCCTTCAACAGGTTGCCCGTTCTGCCAACGAGTTCGACCAATACGCGGCCCAGTTGCTCGGCGAGCAGATTCGCGAGATCCGCTTGTGGTCGCAGCAACTGCCGATAGACATACATCACGGCACCTGGCTCCGCGACCTGCCGCGGCAGTTGCGCGTCGGTGGAAGTGCGCCCCGTCCAGGGCATCTGCACGTGGCCCACGTTCGCCAAGGAGGGCACAGCGGGCGGATGCACACGTTTATCCTCGGCTTGGACGATCGGCGATTTCCAGGTTCGGCGTACCCTGATCCGATTCTGCTCAATCGCGAACGCGAAGCGCTGAGCGACGAGTTGTCCATCAGCTACAAGCGTCTGGATACCACGCTTGAGAACTTTGGCAACTTGCTGTCTCGGTTGCCAGGCGAGATCACTTGCAGCTGGCCCTGTGAGGATCTTAGCGACGACCGCGAAGCGTTCCCCAGCCCTGCGCTGCTGGCCGTGTATCGGATTGTCAGTGGGCAACACAGCGCAGAACAGGCAGCGCTGGAACATGCGGCAGGCCCGGTGGTTTGCTTTGCCCCGAAGTGGAAGAGCAAGCCCTGGACGAATCAGAACGCTGGACCTGGCTGCTGAGCCAGGATGAGATGCAAGGTGACCGGACAGCCTGGGTGCTGCAGCGTTATCCGGACTTGGCTGCCGGGAGCCATGCCGATGCCCAGCGAAAGTTGCTGGCTTTTGGCGAGTATCAGGGGCATGTCCCTGAGGCTGGCCGGGATCTGGCACCGACCCGCGCCGAGGCGAAGCCGCTTTCGGCAAGCGCGCTGGAGTTGGCTGGCAAATGCCCTTTGGCATTTTTCTTCCGCAACGGCCTGGGGCTGTATGCCTTGGACGAGCGTGAGATTGACCTGGATCGTTGGCTGGAGTCGTGGGACTTTGGCAGCTTGCTGCACGAGGTGTTCAGGCAGTTCCTGCACCAGTTGGCTCACGTTGAGCTGCGGCCCAACTACGAGCGAGACCATCACCGCCTGGCCGAGATTCTTACCAGAGAGATCGAGCGATATCGTAAGGAAGTTCCTCCGCCGAACGAGAACGCGTACCGCGTGCAGTGTTGGCAATTGCTCGAAGTGGCCAATACGTTTCTCAAGGCAGAGGAGTTGCACTGCCAAACCCATCGTCCCAGGCATTTTGAGGTTTCACTGGGTCTGGAGCCTGTGGGCGAAGGAACGCCGCTGGATGATGTCCAGCCGGTCCAGGTACCGCTGGCTGATGGCCGAGCCATCAAGGCCAAAGGGCAAATTGATCGGGTGGACGAACTGAATTCAGGCGGCCTTTCGCTCTGGGACTACAAGACCGGCAGCGCCTGGGGATTCTCGGCAGGCGATCCGTTTCGGCAAGGACGCCGGGTGCAAAACGTGCTGTACCCTGCCATGATTCGCCAGGTTCTTGCGCAACGTCAACTGCCAGGTTCGATTGAAGCCTTCGGGTATTTCTTCCCTGGCATCAAGGCAGGAGGGACACGGATTGCCTGGACCGAGGAGGAGCTTGCGCCCGGGCTGCAGATCCTGACCACCATGTGCCATATGATCGAACGGGGCGCGTTCGCCGCCACCGACCAGAAGGACGACTGCACCTTCTGCGACTACCGTGCCTGTTGTGGTGATATCAAACAGGTCACGCGCCACAGCGGCACCCTGCTTGACGAACTACCGATTGTGGAACTGACCGAATTGCGAGGGCTGCGCCGTGACAAGTGACCCTCAAACCCTGCCAGATCAGCACGAGCGCGAGCGAATCGTGCATGATCTCGATCAGACCTTGCTGGTGGAAGCCGCGGCCGGAACTGGCAAGACAACCAGCCTGATCCGACGCATGGTCGCGCTGCTGCGCGAGGGCAAGTGTACGATTGAATGCCTGGCTGCGGTGACCTTCACGCGTAAGGCGGCGGCCGAAATCCGTTCGCGGTTTCAGTTGGAGTTGGAACGGCAATCGAAGGAAACCTCAGGCAGGGCACTCGCAAGACTCGAGCGAGCCAAGCGGTACTCGCAGCGCTGCTTTGTAGGCACCATCCATGCCTTCTGCGCGCAGTTGCTGCGCGAACGGCCGGTGGAAGCGAATCTTGATCCCAGTTTTGGCGAACTGGATGATTCGCAGGATAGCCTACTCCGCGCTCAGGCTTGGCGTGAGTACGTGGCGCACCTGATCAGTACCGATGCTCCGCTACTGCCGGAGCTTGCCAAGGTTGGGCTCAAGATCAGCGCGGCAACGCGGCGAGACTATGGCCTGGCTTCGGACCTGGAAGAAGTGGGGTTGGAGCCCATCGAACTGGGCCCCGCCTTCATGGACTTTGCCGAGTATGCCGATGTCACCGACTGGCCGACGCAGCAGTCTGAATTTCCCGATTTGAAATCGGTCAGGCAGGCGTTGCTCGAGTACGTGAGTCACATGAAAACCATCGTTTTTCCGACCGACATCGGTACGGACAAGCTGATGCCTGCCTACCAAAAGGCCATGGACCGCGTGGCCTACTCGGACCTCGACCAGCCGATCAAGCTGATCAAGATCTTGCAGGAGATGGACCGCAACATTCGTCCCGTGCAGAAGTGGTGGCCAGGCAAGAAACCCCAAGCGGTGGCCGAGGGAGAACGGTGGAACGAATTTCGAACACGCTACGCGCAGCCTGCCATCCAAGCGTTTCTCGAGCACCGCTATGACCTGGCCCTACGTGCCCTCCGGCCTGCCTTGCAGTGGTATGACCGAATGCGGCGAGGGCTCAACGTGCTGCACTTTCAAGATCTGCTGATTCGTGCCGCGAGGCTCCTTCGCGAGCATGCCGAAGTGCGGCGGTACTTTCGCCACCGGTTTACGCACTTGCTGGTGGACGAGTTCCAAGACACCGATCCGATTCAGGCCGAGGTGATGCTCCTGCTGACCGCCGACGACGCGACCGAGTCACGCTGGCAGCACTGCCGTCCCAAACCGGGGGCTTTGTTTGTGGTGGGGGACCCCAAGCAAAGCATCTACCGGTTCCGCAGAGCGGACATTCTCACCTACAACAAGGTACGAGACATCATTGAGTCCGTTGGGGGAGCGGTGCTGCCTCTTTGCGCAAACTTCCGCAGTTCGCCTGAAGTGATTGATTGGGTGAATCGTTGCTTCGACCAGAAGTTCCCCGCTCAGGCAAACGACTACAGTCCCGCGAATCGTCCTCTGGAAGCCGCTCGGCCGAGTGTGGCCAACCGCCCACTGTCTGGGGTTCTCAGGCTTGTGGTGCCGAACATGAACGTGGAGCCCGCCGTCGAGGCGGAAGCGGCACTGATTGCGAATACGATTCGTGCCGCTATGGACGAGCAGTGGCCGATTGACCGCTCGGCAGACGAGCTTGCTCGCGGCCGACCGCCCCATCTGACGCCCGGCGACTTCATGGTGATCACCTGGAAGAAGAAACGCCTGTCGCTTTATGCCAGAACCTTGGAGCAGCAGCGGATTCCGCACCAGGTCACCGGGGGAGCGTCGCTCAACGATGTGCCTGAGCTGGCACTACTGCACCAACTGCTGAGGTGCCTCACCAGGCCTGACGACCAGATCGCCTTGGTGGCCGTTTTGCGGAGTGAACTATTCGGCGTGCCGGATACGTGGCTCTATCAATTTCGAAAGTCAGGGGGAAGATTTACCTTTTACGGCGAACCTTCTGACCGTTTGCCTGAGCCCCAGCGCACGCGGCTGACTGCCATCTTTGCCAAGCTCCGGCAGTTCGCCTATTGGCTGAAGCGTTATCCTGCGGTTGCTGCCGTCGAACGGATTTGTGCCGAGAGCGGACTGGTAGCCAGGGCTGCCGCAGCGAGTGAAGGAGAGGTTCAGGCAGGCAGTTTTTTGAAGGTGTTGGAATTGTTGCGGCAGCACCAGGACCGCCCAACAGCGGTGGACCTGGTCGAACTGGTCGGACGCCTGGCCGAACGCGCCGAGACTCACGACGGGGCCACCACACGCCCTCCTGGCGACGATGCGGTCCGCGTGATGAACTTGCATCAGTGCAAAGGGCTCGAAGCTCCGATTGTGTTCTTGGCAGATCCTTCAGGGGTGAAGGTGTACGACCCGCACTTTCATATTGATCGGTCCGGCGAGCTACCCCAGGGGTATCTGGCGATCCGCGGCCGCAAACCGTCCGAGTATGCACCTGCCCCACTGTTGGCGCTGCCGCCAGATTGGGACCAACACGCCGCCGAAGAACTCCGTTTCTTGCAAGCGGAGATGAACCGGTTGTTGTATGTAGCGGCTACCAGAGCGGGTTCGGCATTGATCATTTCGCAGCAAGGCAAGACCAGCCGCTGGCAGGATTTTGCTGAGTTTCTCAACAAGGCGCCCCAGCTTAACGACCCAGGCCCTGCCAAGAACAAAACGGTTACGACTGCTCCGTTTGACCTGAACACCTGGGCGGAGGACGTTGCCAAGATTGAGAAACGATGGTCCGCGGTCACAGCCCCTTCGCATGCTTTTGGGGGGATCAAGTCACAGGCCATCACAACGACGGAGAAGCCGCGCAGTGCCGAAGCCCAAGGCGCAGAATGGGGAAGCGTGATCCATACCTTGCTCGAAGCCGCGATGGGTTCGCCCCAGGAAGACTTGCAGCGGTTGGCCGTCTCAGCGTTGGAGCAAGAAGGCCTGTCGGCCTCACTGCTGGAGGCCGTGATGTTGACGGTCAACGCCGTGCGGAAGTCGACGGTTTGGCAGCGTGCCGGAGCCGCACGGCGCTGCCTGGTCGAAGTGCCGATTGGTTCGCATCTGGCAGCAGATCCAGGCAATGGTCGATTGCCAACGTCGCTGCGCGGGGTCATTGACCTGGCCTTTTTGGAACCAGACGGGTGGGTGATTGTTGACTACAAGTCCGAACGAGTCGACCAGCAAGAATTGCCAGCGTTGGTGGAGCACTACCGCCCTCAACTGGAAGCCTACGCACGCGTTTGGCAGGAGGCTACCGGTCAGGCGGTGGCCGAACTTGGGATCTATTTTACCCACTCCGGAGATTACCACCTGACCCGGCTCAATTGACGGCAAACGCGTCTTTCTGAGTCAGGTTTTAGCGACCTGCGGGAGGGGCTACTTGCTAGGATCGTTCGAACAATAACTGTCGAATTCCCAAATTGAGAGTCAATTCCCCGAACGCATTTGTGAGCGGTAGGGCGCTAGCCGCCGGTGGAGTTGGGATCGCTACGACCACCGGTGGTTAGCGCCAAAACCGCTCACTAATTTTCCGATCGATGCCTAGCGTGAGAGTTCCAACAGGCATGGGGCGCTGCGGCGTTCGCCATTCACACAGCTTTTGCCAATCGCGCAGCACCACAAATACTTGACTTATGAGACGCGATGAGGCAATGTCGAAGCATCCCGCCTGTGTCATTCTGGCTAGGCAAGTTTTGATGGCGAAGATTGCGGAGACGTGAATGCGAACCGTACATTCCAAATGGTTTTGTTGGCTGGTCGTTGGCCTGGCGGCAAGTTGTTTGACACAGGCGACTGCTGCCGAACCTGCCGCTGGCCCCCCCGCGGCCGAACTGGATATTCCCATTGAGCCGGACGGTCCTGTCAAGTTGCTGCAAGGGACGGATACTTCGGACTGGTACAGTTGGCTCAAAGGCCACGAGCACCATGACCCGGACGGTGTCTTTCGTCTCCGCGATGGCGTCCTTCATGTCGCTGGCGAACCGGGAGGGTATCTGGCCACTCGCCAGGCGTACAAGAACTATCATCTCAGCTTGGAATACAAGTGGGGCGCTAAGGCAAAAGATTCCAAGTACGTGCGAAACTCCGGTGTGCTGCTGCATGCAGGTCGGCCTGATGGGGCGCGCAACGGGCTCTGGGCACCTTCGATCGAGTGCCAACTGGCGCAGGGATGCGAAGGGGACATCATTGTGATCCGCGCGCCGGACAGTATCGAGGACGCCGTGCCAGTGACAGTCTCCAGTGAGATCCGCATCGGAGAAGATCGCCGCACCCGCTGGCAAGTCGGCGGTAAGAAGGTTCGTTACACCGGCAAACAGTTCTGGTGGAAGGACCACGACCCCACGTTCAAAGAACTGATCGACACGCGAGGAAGCCAAGACGTTGCCAGCCCCTTGGGGGAGTGGACCAAGGTCGAGTGCTTGTGTCAGGGGGACACCATCACCATCAAGATCAACGGAGTCACTGTCAATCAAGTGGTGGACGTGTGGCCCATCGGCGGACGAATTCTTCTGCAAAGCGAAGGGCACGCCATCATGTTCCGCAATGTGCAGATCGCTCCGCTGCCAATGTAGAACAGTTGTCCCAACTGTTCATGAACCAAGTAGGATGTATCGAGTACGTTGGGAAACTATCGGAGAGAAGTCGTTCCGTTTCGAATTCATCGAACTCTGCCCTTTGAGGGCTCAAAACCCATCCTTATTCGCTGAGACAAATCACCTTTATCCAGAGAGAGAATGCGCATGGAAAGCCCCGCATCGCGACGCACCTTCATCAAACAATCAGCACTGGCTGCCGCTGGCACCGCGGCCGTGACTTTGGCGGCCGGACCGAGAGTCCATGCCGCGGGAAGTGATGTACTAAAAGTTGGCCTGATTGGCTGCGGGGGACGTGGAACCGGCGCGTGTGCGCAGGCACTACGGGCGGACCCCAACGTCAAGTTGACAGCCATGGGAGATGCTTTCGTTGACCGGCTCGAGGGAAGCCTGGCGGTTCTGCAAAAGCAGAAGGATGTGGCCGGCAAGATCGATGTGAAACCGGACCACAGGTTCGTTGGCTTTGACGCCTACCAACAGGTCCTGGACAGCGGGGTCGACGTGGTCTTGCTCACCACACCACCGCACTTTCGCCCGATGCACCTTCAGGCTGCCGTGGATGCCGGCGTGCACGTGTTCGCTGAGAAACCGGTGGCCGTAGATGCCCCAGGCGTGCGACATGTCCTGGAGACTTGCCGCCAGGCGAAAGAGAAGAATCTCTCGGTCGTATCGGGGCTCTGCCTCCGCTACTCGTACGGTTTCCAAGAGACCATCAAGCGAATCTGGGACGGGGCCATTGGCGATATTGTTACGGTTCAGGCCAACGATTTGCGAGGTCCGATCTGGACGAAGCCTCGCCAGCCGGACTGGACCGACATGCACTGGCAAATGCGCAACTGGTACTACTTCACCTGGCTCAGCGGCGATTTCAATGTCGAGCAGCACGTGCATTACCTGGACGTTGCCACCTGGATTCGTGGCAACCAGTATCCCACTCAGGCGGTTGGCCTGGGGGGGCGGCAGGTTCGTACCGGCGAGGAGTACGGCAACATTTTTGATCACCACGCCGTGAACTACACCTACGAAGATGGCTCGCATCTTTACAGCCAATGTCGGCAGATCCCCGGCTGCAAGAACGAAATGAGCTGTTATGCCTATGGCACCAAAGGTTGGGCAGAAGTTTCCGAACGCAACTGGGAAATCAACGGCGAAAAAGGGCAATGGAAGTACTCCGGCGAAGACAACCAGATGTACCAAACCGAGCATGACGAATTGTTTGCCAGCATTCGCGCCGGCAAGCCAATCAACAACGGCGAGTACATGGCCAAGAGTACGCTGCTGGCGATTCAAGGACGCATGGCCACGTACACTGGCAAAGAAGTCCCTTGGCAAAAAGCCTTCGATTCGAACGAAGACCTCTCGCCAAAAGAGTACGCCTGGGGCGAAATTGCAACGCCGTCAATCGCGCTGCCCGGGATCACTCCGCTGGCATAGCCAGTGAGCTGGTGTATCGCCTCGGCGGTTCAGGCGGTTCGTACTTCACGCTTGCACATCCGGAAATGTGTGCGAAATGAAGTGCGATCACGGCTGCGCGGTGGTCTCGTTGGTCACGACCACGGGAGGTTTCAGAATCTGGGGCTGACTCGTCTTCAGCCAAACGGCAATGGCTTCGGCGGCAATCGCCAGAGCCTTGCCGTTGGGGTGGTGGTCGCTGGGATGCACTTGCAGTTCGACCGTTGGATGCTTGGCCAACTGCGGCAAGACATCGAGCACCGGCAAGCCTGCCTCGCGAGCCATCTTAGCTACCTGCTGGTGAATCGAGTCAAAGGGATAATCTTCCAACGACTCGACCAGCGGAAAGATGACGAAAGCCACCGGGTAGGGCTGACGCCCCAGTTGCTTGATATCTTCACCCAGCTTATCCAGTATTTTCTGATTCTTGGCCGGATCGTACATATCCAAATACCACTGGCGGGTTTCGTTCTCAATGGACCGCATGTCGAGGTACGAGCCGACCAATTCGAACAGTGCCAGATGGCCTGAATACCAACGCCCTCGCCGCCGCCAGACTCCTTCGCGAATGTTGATGAAGTCGTTAATGTACGCCTGTTGCTGAGCCAACTCGGCCGTAAGCTCGATATCGTTGGGAATGAAGACCACCACCGCGGCCTGAAAGTCGATCTCTTGGCGGAGGTTTTTCAGGCGTTCGAGTTCGCGATGCGTGTCCAGTCCAATCAGCCCGGCGTTGACTACCTGATACCCCTGCCCCAACTCGGAATTGAGTTCGCGGCTCATGGTGTTTTCAATCGGCACCCCTTGTCCGAATACAAACGAGTCACCGGCCAGTACGATCCTTGTTTTTCCTGGCGGAATCTCCCGCTCGTAGTGCCAATCGCGGTAGGGGGCATCGCCTACTTGGGCCAGTTCGACATGCACGCAGTACGGCGTCTCCTCCGCGTCCTTTGCCATGTAGCGGTCTTGGGGCCAATTATTCTGCGGTGATTGATTCTCCACCAGCGACCAGTAGCCCTGGCTCATGTCCGGGAGGTCTTGGAACTCGCCGTTGGGGTTGGTGTCGTAGCAGTAGTAGAACTCGTTGGGTTTCTCATTGTTCCGCAGCATCCGCATGGAGCGAAGTCGCTGCGGCTCATAGGTCAACCGGAGCACCAATTCGGTAACTCCCAGTGCGAGCAGCAAACCGCAACCAACCGCAACCAAGCGGAACATCCAACGCCGACGTTTTGGCAACCGACTCTCCACCAATGGTTCGCTCTTGGCGTCCCCCACAGATCACCTCGCTGGACAATGTGGCTTGCACGATTCCAAGAACGGAATCAATTCCGGAACGGAACTCAGCACGCACACCGTACGTCAGGCCGTGGAGACCAACGTCCGGTAGTTTCGCTGGATGAGATGTTCGAAAACAGTTGCGCTGTGTGTGTCTACCCACCAGACTAGCATGAATGGATCTGTTTTGCACGGTGAAGGCTGGTTGTTGGTTGTGGAGGCTGGCGATAGGCGATGGACCTCTTGGGGCTCGTGGATGTTCGGCCCGCGGTGCACCCGCTTCCCTCAATCAGCATGCCCAGGTACGTTGTTGGGCGACTTGTGCGAAGTCACGCCACGTGGGTTGCGGTGATGGCGGATGAGCTGTGTCTCGGTTTACTTGAGATCGAGACTTCATTCCCAGGCAAGGTTCTTATACATTCAACACTGCAGGCAAGCACCTGACGCTGCATTGCGTGTCGTGGTGGCGTGCCGTGCTTGCGTTTCAGGGCCTTTCCTTTCAGCCAGCATCCCAGCAGGAGAAGATGCCATGAGTTCGAAACATTTCCGCCGTATTGCGATGGGTAGCTTGGGAGTCTTTGTTTTGTTCCTGGCTGGTTGCACCAATAGCACGGAGCCGCCTTCCCAAGCAGGAGCGGTTCCGGTCTTCAGTCTCGCTTGGAGCGAGTATCCCTCTTGGAGCGTGTTTGGCGTTGCCCAAATCCAAGGAATGATTGACGGTGCCGAAGGAGAGCAAGGCCCCCTGGAGAAAAAATGGGGCGTGGACATTGTTTTGAAACAGGTGGACTACGACACCTGCATTCAACTGTACGGTGTCGAACAGGTGGACGCCGTGTGCATTACCAATATGGATATTCTCAGTCCTTCGCTCGGTCGTTCTTCTGTGGCCGTGCTGCCGACCAGCACCAGCAATGGGGCTGACGCCTGCATTGCCGTCGGCATCGACAACGTTGAGCAACTGCGGTCCAAAAAGGTCTACGGTTTGGACAAAAGCGTCTCGGAGTATTGTTTCGTCCGCAATCTGCAACTGGCGAACGAGAAGGAAGAGGACCACCAGTTTGCGGCCAAGGGGCCTGCCGAAGCCGCCCTGGCGATGCAGACTGATCCGGCCTCGACGGAAGCGATCATGGTCTGGAACCCGTACGTGTTGCAAACCCTGCGGAAAGTCAAAGGCTCCAAAGTCCTATTCGATTCGTCTGCCATCCCAGGTGAGATTGTCGACATGGTGGTCGTGGGCGAAAACTCGATCAAGCGTCCGGGAGGGGACAAGTTCGCGGCCGCCGTGATTGATACCTTCTATCAGGTCAGCGATCTGATCGATGCGAAAGAGACGCGCAACGACACACTCCTGGCTCTGGCCGCCAAGTTTGCACCCGAACTCAAGGCGGAAGACATGGAAATCGTGGTCGAACAGACCGCTTTCTATAAAACTCCGCAAGCTGGGATTGAGTTATTCGAGAGCGCGCAGTTCAAAGAAACCATGACCAAAGTACTGGAATTCTGCACCTCCCACGACATGGTCAACATGGAGCCGAAGATCGCTTACGGAACAGCAGACAAAGATTCCGAAACGCAACTGCGATTCGATCCATCGTACATGCAGATGGTGCAGGACGACTCCCAATGATTCGAGCGCCGGTCTCACTTCGCACCAAGGCCTTGCTCGGCTTCGTGTCGTTTGCGCTGTTGGCTGGCGTGTACGCGTATCTTTCGGCTCGCCAGCATGCGCACAATGAGAATGACACCACCATCCCCAGCTTCAGCCAGTTGGCTTCAGGCGTGGTCAGGGTCTGCACTCCCGACAAGTTCGAAGGAGGAAAGCCCTGGATTCTGGTCGATACCATGGCTTCCTTCGAACGGTTGTTTTCTGGACTCGGCCTGGGGGTTCTGATCAGCGTGATCGTGGGAGTCGCGATGGGCTGCTTCACGCCGATCGAGGCCCTGCTGCTTCCGCCCCTTGCCTTCCTGGCAAAGATCCCCCCCACCGCCATGTTGGCCGTGTTCTTCGTCATGGTCGGCACCGGCGGCGGGCTGTTTGTGGCCATCATTGCCTTTGGGGTATTGCCGACTTTGTCCCAAGCCATCTATCAGGCGGCGAAAAAAGATGTCCCAGATGAGTTGCTCTACAAGGCCTACACGTTAGGGGCGTCGCACGACGAATTGGTTTGGAATGTGGTCTACAAGCAAGTTTTGCCACGGATCATCGAAGCGATTCGGCTGCAGATCGGCCCCTCCTTGGTCTACTTGATTGCCGCAGAATGGTTGGTGGCCGAAGTCGGCTTTGGCTATCGCCTGAAGATGCAGTCCCGACTGCTGGAGATGCGCGTGGTCTATGTCTACCTGGTCTATCTAGGAATCATAGGGCTTACGCTCGACTTCACGCTGACCTGGATCCGCCGCCGGCTCTGTCCCTGGTTTGGCGAGTAAGAATAAGTCCACTGCCGCGTTCTCTGTGCTTCTCTGTGCCTGTGACGTTTCCGCAAGATGCTCGGCAGTTCAATCTTTCTGCGTCCCTGGGCTCGATGGGCATTGCCCCGCTCCATAGCTCGTACGGGCAGGGCTTTGCACCGGGTAGTTGAGCATCTACACTCCAGTGTGTTCGGGGGGCTCCCCAGAGCTTGCGATTCCGCAACGCTGGCCGGAGATTCTCAAATACGCCAAGTTGCGAACAACATTGCAAAGAACATTGCGAACGACTCCTTATAGGGTGTCGTTTCGAGAGCGGCCCATCGAAGGTTGCTAACATGAAACTTATGCGGTACCGGTCCCCATTTCGCCAACGGCTGGATCCGATGTTGGGCAGTACAATCGAATCTCAATGCTCTCCCCGGCAAACACGTTGCGCCACCCGTACCGGTGTGCGTACCGCTCGCTGCATCCTGTGGCTGCTGATTTGTTTGATCACGCTCCCTTGGTTCACTGGATGCAGTGGTTGCCGAGAAGATGAGCCCACGCCTGAGGAGATCAAAAAACGGCTCGAAGAAGAAAAGAAGAAGAAAGCCGAACGCGACAAGGAGCCGTTGGAAATCAAGCGGCTGAGTACACTCCCCAATGATCTCGAGCGGATCGAGACTGCTTTCAAGCCAGGGCATTGGACCAGTTGCTCGATTCAGGCGATCGCCAATCACGATGATTTCTCCGGCGAGATGGTGACCGAACCGTTCGAACTCCCCGGCTTGCCGTTTCGACTCGGCACTTCGCGTCCGGCCATCTTGCCTAAGCGGCAACCTCGGTATCTCGAGACGGTGATCTTCATCCCGCCAGGCAAGCAAGGGCAAAAGGTCGCGGTCTCGCTCCGGCCCCGCAACTCGTACCAAGAACTGGCCCTGGGCACCTTTCCCACCCAGCGGATGCCGGAGTATCAATTCTTCTTCTTCGTCGTGGCTCAAGACCCGCTGCGGTATCAGTCACTGAAGGAAATGCCGACCTTTCAACTCGGTCCTGACCGCGGATACCGTTTGCTGTTGCCGCGAATTGAGAACCGGACGCCGCTGCCTGAGGGATCGCTCACCTGGACCAGCATTGCCTATCTGCTCTGGGACGACGTCAATCCCGAGGTGGTGTTGAGTGAGGCCCAGCAACAGGCGATGCTGGACTGGATCCACTGGGGAGGCCGATTGATCATCAGCGGACCAGGCTCGTACGACGTGCTACGTGGCAGCTTTCTCAAACCGTACCTGCCGGTCGAAAGCGCCGAGGTGGGCGAAATCACCGAGGCCGATCTCGGACGGCTGAACGCCAACTGGACGGTGGGCAAAACCCGATCGCTCTCAGTGGTAGAGCCCTGGTCCGCCTTGAACCTGCAGCCTCGCAGCCACCCCGACACGCGCGTGCTGGCCTCGTGCAACGATGGCCGCCCGTTGGTTGTCGAGCGAAGTGTGGGAAGCGGCAGCGTCCTAATCACCGCCTTCAGACTGGGGCAGCGGGAACTGTTGAACTGGCCCAGCTTTGATGGCTTCTTCAACGGTTGTATTGCTGGCCGTGATCCAAGGCGGTTCAGATTGCAGGAGTTCGAGATGGGATGGGAGTGGAAAGATGGCCGCTCCCACAAACTCGCCGAGCGGATGAGCCAAATTCGATACTTCACTCGTGATACTCGGTTGCGTCCGGACGTGTTGCGAAGTATTGCTGATCAATTTCTCGCCCACCGTTCCCAGCTCCTTCCCCAATCTCAGCTATCTCGAACCCACCGGGGTGCCGACGGATGAGCCAGATTTCAACGATCTGGATTTCACCTCCCCTGAGCAGATTTCGATTGGTCCCGGTGTTGCCGGATGGGACAACTTTGGTGCCACGAGCGAGCTGGCACGTGCATCGCTCCGCCGAGCCTCGGGGATTGTGATCCCCAAGGCATCCTTCGTCTTGTATGTGCTGGCGGCCTACCTGGGTGTTTTGGTGCTGGTCAACTGGTTGGTGTTCCGGTTGATTGGGCGTGTGGAGTGGGCCTGGATTGCCGCACCATTTATCACCATTGGGTTTGCCATTGCCGTGGTGCATTGGGCTCGGCTGGATATCGGCTTCGTCCGTTCGCACAACGAACTGGCCATTTTGGAGTTGCAGCCTGGTTATCAGCGGGCACACGTCACTCGCTATACCTCGTTGTACACTTCACTCTCCACCACCTACGATCTTGATTTCGCCGACGAGAATGCCTTGGTGCAGCCGTTTCCTCGGTTCTTTGCTCAGGAAGAGAACCGAGCGGTGCAGCGTTCGACCTCCACCGTCA
>CALOEH010000089.1:0-12150 GCA_942492195.1 uncultured Planctomycetia bacterium
ACGCTCGGCCATCCGCCTAGGGGAGTTTCAGCCCGCAATCCTGCCGTGCTGGAACAGACCTACCTCGGCACAACATTCAACGCACGCATCCGCGGCGGCAACCTGGTCGCTGACGGTTGGTTTGATGCCGAAGCCCTCCAACGCATCGCCCCGAAGATTCTGTCGATGCTTGAAGCTGGCCGTCCAGTTGAACTCTCTACTGGCCTCGTCAGCAATCAGACGCCAGAGCGAGGCACGTTCAACGGTCGCAGGTATCGGGCCGTCGTGCGCTCGATGCAACCCGACCACGTAGCCGTGCTGGTCGATCGAGTGGGTGCTTGCTCCCTGGACGATGGGTGCGGAGTCCTTAACCAAGCAATGGAGACCAAGATGCGAGAACGCCAAGGCCTGCCCCTACCGCGACAAGAGAACTATTTCCCACCCATCGACTCGGTTTCGCCCTATGGGGAGTCGGTTGGGACTCTTGCCGCGAACAGCCTGCCCCTGCCAACAATGGATTGGATCACCCACGGCCAAGGCCGCGACCAATCGGCGAGTGTGCGTGGAGCCCACGGCCGAGCCCGCCAAGGCCTGCCGCTGCCGTCGCTGGAGGACTATCTCGACTAGAACGAGGGGAACCCGGATTCCTGGCACGTCCCATACCGCCTGCGGTGCGCATTCGCTCGACTTTCTTGAAGACTACTGTGAATCCCTGGTAGATTCTTGGGTGCATTATGTCGGATTGCACTAACGATTCAGCAGTTGGAGAATAGGGCGTGAAGAAACAATCAAATCGACGACTGAATCACATTCCTAGTCGGTCATCGATCAATGGGCTGAAGATCAGGATCAAGAATAGGAGGAAGAGGCTTCTTCATCTTCAAGTTCTTGAAGCCAGTTTGCCCAGCAGACATAGAGAGCTTTCCGAGATCTACTCCGACGTTGAAGCGAGGTGCAACTCATTCAAGCACAAGGAATGTCAGTTGTGGGAGGAATTCCAGCGTCAGCAGGTCGACTGTATTGAGTCTGTGCGCGTCGCACATGAGAAGTCACGGTCACTAATCGACAGAGTACTCGGCCAAAGTAAATTTTCGGATTTTCGGATTCATGAATTGGAATATGTTCCATCCACCCTCGATTCGATTCGAGTCGAACAGGAGAGACAGCGTAAGCTGCTCGGCTCGTTGGATCCTTACAGATTGACGTGGCCAGAATGGGACAGCAACTGGGTCCATTTCTTGTCTGAATGGACTGGTCGTTTTCGACTGCACGTCGAAGGTGCTTTGCAGTTCGCACAAGAGGTAAAGACACTATATCGGTGGCGAGACTTTCCTGAGTTTCACGCCGCACGCGAATTTGGGTGCAGAATGAGGAGTTGGGAAGACGGTGGGGATGTAGCTATCGCATGGTGGCGTTGCGGAGTAGATCGACTCAATCACGAATGGCTACGGCGGAAGGGTCGAACCTGGAAAAGCCAGATGCTTCATTGGGAAGTCTCTGTTGGCCAGTCTGATTTACTAGTCGACTATGACAAAAATACGTTTGACGATATACTGCGACCACCAGACGTTCCTTCGATTGATCTCCTGGTTGGCTCAAGAATTAGTTCCGCAATTGAGGTGGAAATAGCTTGGGCCGAAGAAGCGATCAAAGCAGCAGAAGATGAATTGTCGACTTTCCTTGAAAAGCACGGCGCGGGTGAAACGATTCGGGCGGCTGCGGCAGCGCACTTTGACAAGACGCGAGACTTAGCCGAGAAAGTGCGCAGAAAGATCTCCGCAGAGGTTCGGAAATATAAGACGTGTCCGTACTGTGGCGTCCGTTTGCGAAACGAATGGTTCGCTGATCATATTTATCCTGTTGCAAAAGGCGGCCTCTCTACCTCCGAGAACATGGTGGGTGTTTGTCTCACTTGCAACCAAGACAAGTCCGACATGACGCTCCGACAATTCATCGCGGTTAGTGGCCATGATTGGGTGAAGGTTGAGGAAAGGTTGCTAGAGCTAGGAAAAGTGTTTTAGGGTCGTACGGTCTAGTAGGGCGTGCGCCATCGCAAGCCAACAAAATCTAAAACATTTAATCGGTTAGCCGCTCTTGATCCTCGACTATTGCTGTCTAGCGAGGGGTCGGAAAACGGGTCGGTCGGGCTGCAATAAGTCCCGCATTCTATGAAGAGGAGCGTCGGTCGCCGTTTGGCGGGCGAGACGTTGTTCCTCCGGGTAGTACGTACTATCGCGACGGGTCGAAACCGAACGGAATGTTTCGGCAGAATGCCGCAAGAAGGGAAAACAGCTCTTTACTTGGCGTATTCGCGTTGATCGGGGAGTAGACTACTCCTCGGAACCCCGATTTCTGCTGTCTAACGAGGTTTTCTGCAAGACAACGCGAAGTCGCGTTCGCTCTGGAATTCCCGGCCTTTTCGACGAAAAAAAGAAACTTCAGGAATTATTAAAAGTCCGTTGCTCTGCCAACTGAGCTACAGCCTCAAGTGGTTGCAAGTTTTTTGAATGCAGATGTTTACGTCATCTCAGGCTGGTGACGATTGCAGCCTCTACATTGCGGTGGCACTTCTTGCAAGTGTGGGGAGACGACTCCATTTTGGAGCGATCAAGGGAGAGTTTACCAGAATCTAGGCGTTCCACCAGTGGGTGGGCAGAAGGGAGAAGCGACACAACCCAGTTCGCATGCGACAGTTTCAAGTGGTACTGGAATTGAATTGGACGTCAATCCTATCCCCACGCGGATTCGATTTTGCTCTTGGTTGATGGTGGAGGCAGCAACTCCGCGAGAAAGTATATTTTCAATCACGACCTGCAGGCGATTGTCAACCAGATCGGCGTTGATTTCCGCGTGGCTCACTATCCGAGCTACTGTTCGGAGTACAACCCGATCGAACGGCGATTCTTTCCCCACATCAGTCGTGCCTGCTCCGGCATGGACCTCCTAAAGGGCCTGGAGTGACTGCAGGCAAAAGGCGCATTGAAACTCGAAGGCGAGTTCGCGCACTTGCAATCCGACGACGCCTGGCGGGAGTTGACCACAGAGCTTCAATCGACCGACTGGGTCAGTTGCATCGAGCCGCCATCTCGCGAGGGATGTAGCCCTCAGCACGTGTTGAAGTATCTGGCCCGCTACTGGACAGGCGGCCCGAGTGCGGACCCTCGGATCGCCGCGGCCGACGAACAGGAAGTCACCTTCCTGGCCAGCGAGGGAATCACACCAGGCTGGTGGTCGCGGCCGATTTGATACCTTGCTAGTGCTGCGTCAACGGTTAGATTTCGGGTTGGGTGCCGTGGCTCGCTCGCGTGGTCATGCTGAAGTGGAGTCAGAATCGTCAATTGCATCCGAACATGCCCACGCAAGCGAGAGTCGTTCAGTTTGAGTCAAGATATAGTGTGGGCATGCAGAACAGCTGTCCCAGGTGTGTACCTGCCAAGGCACCCGAAACATCGTTCTTAGTTCGTGAACAGTTGAGACAACTGTTCGACATTATCGAATCCAGATTCAGGACTATCCGCTCATGCAACTCGGTTTCGTCAGTGCGATTTTGCCAGAGGTTTCCCTGGAAGAAGTGCTCCGGTTTGCCCAGCAGGTGGGCTATCAATGCGTGGAGATGATGTGTTGGCCCCCCGGCAAGGCAGACCGGCGGTATGCGGGCGTGACTCATATCAATGTGGAGGGAGACCCTGCCCCACTGCGGCGGTTGTTGGAACAATCGCCGGTTCAGGTCAGTGGGCTGGGGTATTACCCTAATCCGCTGTCGCCTGACGCTGACGAGTCGCAACAAGCGAGCGAGCACCTGGCCCAAGTCATTCGCTTCGCCGCGCAGATTGGCATCCCGCAGGTCAATAGTTTCATCGGTCGTGATTGGACAAAGAGCATCGACGACAACTGGCCGCAGATGCTGGCAACGTGGAAACCGCTGGTTGCTTTGGCTGAACGCGAAGGGGTTCGCCTTGGTATCGAGAATTGCCCGATGTCATTCACGCAGGACGAATGGCCAGGGGCAAGAACTTGGCAATTTCCCCTCAGGTTTGGCGGCGAATGTTCCATGACTTGGACAGCCGTGCCATCGGGCTGAATTTCGATCCATCCCACTTGGTCTGGCAACAGATGGACTACCTGTCGCCGCTGCGCGAGTTTGCCGATCGGCTTTACCACGTGCATGCCAAAGATGTGCGCGTGGATCGTCACCGGCTCAACGATGTAGGCATTCTGGCCACACCGCTGGAGTACCACAGTCCGAAACTGCCAGGCTTGGGAGATGTGGACTGGGGGCAGTTCTTCTCAGTGCTGGGGGACGTTGGCTACCAAGGTCCGGTATGCGTTGAGGTAGAAGATCGCGCGTTCGAAGACACACTCGCCTCGCGACACGCAGCGCTGCGGCAAAGCCATACGTTCTTGCGAAACTTCATCCCGCCTGCCGCGTGATGACTTCACCAAGATTACGCCTTGCCCAAGTGGATGCGACAAGGTCTAACGAAGTAGGATCTTGAACCCGTCTTGGACGCCACACTGCTCCCGTTTTCTCTCACAGATGAAGAACTTAGGTCGATGAGCCGACAATACATATTCCAGATTGAGAACCTGACCAAAAAGCATGGTCAGCGTGAGGTTTTGAAGGAGATCTGGCTCTCCTTTTTCCCAGGTGCCAAGATTGGCGTGCTGGGGCGCAACGGGTCCGGCAAGAGTACTTTGCTGCGAATCATGGCTGGCTTGGACAAAGATTTTGATGGCGAAGCCCGCCTGACGGATGGGTTCACGGTGGGTTACCTCTCGCAGGAGCCGCAACTCAATCCTGAGCTTGATGTGCGAGGCAACGTGGAAGAAGCTGTGGCCGAAACCCGCGCCGTGTTGCAGAAGTTTGACGCCATCAATGCCCGTTTTGCCGAGTCGTTGACCGACGCCGAGATGGACAAGCTCTTGGCAGATCAGGCCAAGGTGCAAGATCAGATTGATGCCATGGATGCCTGGCAGCTTGATCGACAGATTGAGATTGCCATTGACGCCATGAACCTTCCTCCTGGCGATGCCGATGTCACCACACTCTCTGGCGGTGAGCGGCGCCGGGTGGCCTTGTGCAAGTTGTTGCTGCAGCGACCAGACCTGCTTCTGTTGGACGAACCCACCAACCATCTCGATGCTGACGCCGTGGCTTGGCTCGAACGGCATCTGGCCGAATACCCTGGCACCGTGGTGGCAGTGACGCATGATCGGTACTTTCTCGATAATGCTGCCGGCTGGATTTTGGAATTGGATCGGGGTCGGGGAATCCCCTGGGAAGGCAACTACTCCTCCTGGCTCGAACAGAAGCAAGCTCGTCTCGCCAAAGAACAACGGGCTGCCGCGGCTCAGCAGAAGACGCTGCAGCGCGAACTGGAGTGGGTGCGCATGGCCCCCCGTGCCCGACAGGCTAAGAATAAGGCACGGCTCAAAGCCTATGACGAACTCGCCGCGCATCAGAACGACAATCGCGACGACGAACTGGAGATCCAGATCCCGGTGACGCGGCCGCTGGGAGACCTGGTGGTTGACTTTGCAGACGTGGCCAAAGGATTCGACGAGCGCCTGCTGTTCGAGGACCTAACGTTTCGCCTTCCGCCCGGCGGGATTGTCGGCGTGATTGGCCCCAACGGTGCCGGCAAGACCACGCTGTTTCGCATGATCATGGGTGAAGAAGAACCCAACTCAGGCAACGTCCGCGTCGGCGACACTGTGGACTTGGGCTATGTGGACCAATCGCGAGATGCGCTTGCGCCGGAGAGTACCGTCTACGACGAGATTTCCGGAGGCCATGATGTCTTAGAGATTCTGGGCCGTAAGCTCAATGCACGTGCTTACGTGGCCCGATTCAACTTTCAGGGAACCGACCAACAGAAAAAAGTCGGCAACCTGTCCGGTGGCGAACGCAACCGAGTCCACCTGGCCAAGCTGTTGCGCCAAGGGGCCAACCTGCTGCTCCTGGACGAACCGACCAACGATCTCGACGTCGATACCCTAAGGGCACTCGAAGACGCCATTGTGAATTTTGCCGGCTGCGTGGTGGTGATCAGCCATGATCGCTGGTTCCTGGACCGGATTGCCACCCACATCCTGGCTTTCGAAGGTGATGGGCACGTGCACTGGTGCGAAGGCAATTACCGCACGTACGAAGATCAACGCAAAGAACGCCTAGGGCTTGATCCGGATCAGCCTCCTCGGTTCAAGTACAAGCGGCTCACGCGCAGCTAGTCGCCGTTGTTACCAGGCTGGCAGGCTAGCTGGTTCTGTGAACCTCACCTTTACCTCCACCGACCCGTCCGGTTAGGCTGACGGGAAGAATTCAAATCTGGCACACGTCATTTAGGTAGGACTGATATGCCCAAGTTAGCGATGAGCGTTCCCCATCAACTCGGCGAAGAAGAAGCCTTGCACCGCGTTCAGGCGGTGGCAGATGGAATCAAGTCCAAGTATTCCGACAAGTACAAAGACTTGCAGGAAGAGTGGGACGGCCCAACCGGCAACTTCTCGTTCCGCACCATGGGGTTCAACGTCAAAGCAGGGATTGTGGTCACCGACCAAGCCGTGGATATCAAAGGGGATCTCCCCTTCGCGGCCATGATGTTCAAAGGCAAGATCGAAACGGCCATCCGCGAACAACTCGAACGGTTGCTCTCGTAGCAGCCGAGTGTTTTAGCGTGATGACTTTGGCTAACGCCCTGGTCGACCTTGCCAGTAGAAACGCCGTGGGGACCAGGGCCAGTAACTTTTGCGCGTGCCGCCGAAACGGATCTCGGCACCCCCGGTGAAGCTAATCAGGTGGTTGGTTTCGAGCCCGGTGCCAGAACCAAACAGGATGGTGTCTGCCAGATCCATGCGGACTGCGATCCAGTCGTCAATGCGATACTTGATGCCTACGCCGACCGGCAGTGAGAACACGGACTTGTCAATCTGTACACCCTGGACGTTGTGAAAAGCGAGCAGCCCTGTTCCGCCACCAGTCCGTAAGAAAACCCGGCATCGGGAAGACCGCAGCAACGACCAAACCAGGCTGCCATCAATCAACCACACATCGGCATCGCGGCGGAGTCGGTCCCCCTGGATATGCACAATATCAGGGAACGCCTGACCGATGCGAACTTCGGCTTCCCAGGCGGGCGCCAGTAACATGCCGAAGCGGATCCCTCCTTCAGCCCCCCCTTCCATCTGGATCTCTTCATCAATCAGTTCGTTCCCCCAGACACCACCGGCATACAAGCCCATGAACAACGGGCGATGTGTCCAAGGTTCGGTAAGCGGGGACTGACCTAGCTCCCAGTTCGCGCAGCAGCGATTCCACCAAGAGGGGGAATCGATCACCTCCATCACCTCATCGGGACCAGCGGAGGTAGTGAACACCGGATCGCCAGAGTCAAACTGCTCAGCCAGGGCTTTGGCGTCGGTCCAGGTTTCTCCCAACTCCACGGCAGAGTCCGCCGACCAGACTTGCTCTGGTTGCTGCATACTTGGGCGATTCTCAAACTGGATGACTCCGACCGGAGACTTCCGACCAGCAGCGCTTCGACACGATCGGCGCGCTGGGCTTTCCCTACGTCGACACGCCCAACCTGGACCGGCTGGTCAACGAGGGCGTCACCTTTACCAACTGCCTCATCACCGCGCCGTCGTGCGCACCCTCGCGGCGCCAGCCTCTTTACCGGCTACTACCCGCACACCACCGGCATCCTCAAGAATGGCGATAGCTGGACCCGTTCCTGGGTCGAGCTGCTGGCCGAGAGCGGCTACACCTGCGTCAACATGGGCAAGATGCACACCTTGCCCTTCGAGACGCCGCTGGGTTTCCACGAGCGTTACGTGGTCGAAAACAAGGACCGCTATCTGGAGGGGCGCTACTATTTCGACGAGTGGGACAAGGGGCTGCGGGCGCGTGGCCTGGTCAAACAGCAGCGCGAACTCTACCGCCAGCGCGCCGACTATAACGAGTCGCTGGGTGCGTTCGACTGGGAGCTGCCCGAGGAGACCCACCCCGATATGTTCGTCGGCGACATGGCCGCCTGGTGGCTCGAAACCAAGCCAAAGCCGGATGGCCCGCTCTTCATGGAGATCGGCTTCCCCGGTCCGCACCCACCCTATGACCCGACGCCGGACTATTCCGCAACCTATATGGAGCGCGACCTGCCGCTGCTCGAGGTGACCGAAGAGGAGCTGGCCAGCCAGCCGCCGCCGCTGCTGGCCATGCGCGAACACAACGCCGAAGTCGACCACGACTCGGTGGTCCACCTGCTCAACCCGACGCGCGAGCAACGCCACCGCCAGCGCGCCTACTACCTGGCCAACGTGACCATGATCGACGAGAAGGTCGGCGGGATTCTGGAGACGCTGGACCGCAAAGGTTACCTGGAAAACTCGGTCGTCATCTTCACCTCCGACCACGGCGACTGTCTGGGCGACCACGGCCACAGCCAGAAGTGGACGATGTATGACATCATCACGCGCATGCCCCTGATCGTCTGGGCGCCCGGTCGTTTCGAGGGCGGACGACGGCTCGACGAGCTTTGCCAGTTGATGGATATCGGCCCGGCCATTTTGGAACTGGCCGGCATCGAGCCGCCGGCTTCGCTGGAGGCGGAGTCGCTGCTGCCGGCGCTGCAAGGCGAGGCCTGGGCCGGTCGCGACTACGTCTTTGCCGAGCATTGTCGCGATGGCCCTGCAAGACGGCGTTTATGACGATGGTCCGCAGCGCCGATTGGAAACTGGTCCACTTTCTCGACGAACCGTTTGGGCAGTTGTTCAACCTCCGCGAAGACCCCGAGGAGTTTCACAATCTCTGGGATGATCCTCAGGCGGCTCCGCAGCGGCAGGCCATGTTAGACGAACTGCGCGAGTGGCGAATTCGCAGCCATTACCACACCTGCGACTGGGCAGCCGACTACCGGTAGCCCTATCAACTGGGAACTCCGGCAATTCCCAATTTGGCGTAGCGACCTGGCTTAAGCATTCAAAAGCGGAAGTCAAATTTCGCCGGTTACTACGGACGAGTAGCGGTTAATGCGGTTACGCGGTTTGGTGGTCTTGCGAACTGAGAAATCTTGCGCCTTTTGGCAGCTCGGGCGTCCTCGACCAACGGCCGCAAGCTACACCCAATTAGCCGGCTCGGTTCAGGCAATTTGACATACCCCGCCTTTGAGCAGCGGCCAGCGTGCTCGGGTCTTACCCAAGGTGCATAGCGCGCTTCAGCCTTGATGGTCCCCTCCATCATGGGAAACGCAACAGCCGGCATCCCTGGGAGCCCCGCCCATGTCGAGCACGTTAGCCGCCGGACCCGCGTCCGCAGGTTCTGCCACGGTATCCACAACGCCACCTCGTGGCTGGTTGCTGAGTCCGGGTTTGGACTCGCTTTTTCTGATCAACCTGACGTGGCCCCTGTTCATGTGTTTGTCACGCGCTGACTGCTACCCCGGCGAACGACGCGTTTGGTTTCATGCTGGCATTCTTTGTCATCATGCCGCACCGCTGGATCACGCTGGCCCTGGTGTTTCTGGACCGCCCGCGTTTCGAGCAGCGCTCGACCGCCTACTTGGGCGTGGCGGTGGCCATTGTGGCCTTCTGCGTGATTGTTCGGATGAGCATGCAGACATTGGCGTTGTTGTTCGCCGTGGATTACCTTTGGAACGCCTGGCACTTCACCGCCCAACACTCAGGGATCTACAGCATTTACGGACGCCTGGCCTATCCGCAGCGGCAAGCGGGGGCTCCGCTGTACGAGAAAGTCTTGCTGCGCGGCGTGATTCTCTACGCGTTGATGCGATTGGCCGGCCTGTTTGTTCCACACAGCAGCGTGCCGTGGCTGGATTGGGTACCGCAAATCATGCCGCTGCTGGCCTGGTGCGATTGGATTGCCATCGCCATGGCCACGGTCCTTGTGCTGGATGAAATGCGCAGCCCTGCCAGCGACGACCAAACCAGCCGCTGGGGCCGGCGTTTGTACCTGGCCAGTGTGCTCGGTCTGTATGTCACCCTTCTGCTGGCGGTGCGAAACGACTGGCGAAGCGTGATTGTTGGCTGTGCCGTCGCGGCCACCTTGTTTCATTCCAGCGAATACTTGGCCGTGGTCAGCTGGCACGTCCAAGCACGCTTGAAGGACCGCGGCGTATTCGCCTACCTGGCTCCCCGTTGGGCCATGAGCCTGGTCGCCTTCATGACGTTCTTTGCCGTGAGCGCGTTCGTCCCGCGCAACAGTTGGTGGCAGCTTTGGATCTGGGTGAACCTGTTGGTCTCGCTGCTGCACTACGCCTACGACGGCATGATCTGGAAGAAACCGCGGAAGGCAACCAAGTAGCAATTGACCACTCGCCGCTACTCCACGCGGTACTCGGTCGCCAGCGCGGTGAAGGCATCGACTTGCTTGTCGCTCAGCCCGCCTCGGCGTTCGATCTCAATCGATGCTTCGCGGCCGCTCGTAACGTCCTTGGCCTTGACCGTGACGCGGCCCGCCTGATCGTAAGCGTACGTGACCTCGATAGGCGAGCCCTTGGGTAGCTCCGGAGGCAGATCCGTGATGTAGCAATCACCGATCAAGGTGCAGGCATCCGGGTCTCGGGCGTCCCCTTCCATCACTTTGACATGCACACGCTTCTGGTCCTTGAAACTCGTGCGAAACGTCTGCTTCACTTCTCGGGGCAGTTTCGAGTTCTTCGAAATCATCACATGGTTGATAAACCGGTCCGTCTTGGGATTTCGCGCCACGACCCCCAAGCCATGCGAGTTGACGTTGTCTTGGCGAACACTCTTCAGATGTTTGCGAAGACGGTCTTCGAGCTCGCCACCGGTCTTTCGGTTCTGAGATTCTAGAATCGCTGCATGAATCGCCGCTCCTTGGGCTACCGAGGTATGCGGGGAAAGCCCGGTGAAGGGACGCATGCCGGTCAACTGCTCCAGCGCTTTAGGCACACTCGGCATCAGTGTCGAACCGCCGACCAAGACCACCGCGTCCAGATCGTTGGCAGCCACCTTGGCTTCCTCAAGCACCAGATTGGTCGTATCCAGGGTGCGTTGCAGCAGATCAGCCGTCATCTCTTCGAACTGATCGCGGGTCAACTCAATCTTTACCGTCTTTCCTTCGTGTCGGAAGGTCAACGTTGCGGCACGTTCCTTACTCAAGGCAATCTTGGTCAGGTCACAATCGTTGCGGAGGATCTGCAGCGCTGCGGCACTTTCACGAGGGTCTTTGCCGTACTTGGATTTGTACTCTTCGGCCACCGCGGCCACGATCCGGTCATTCCAGTCGATCCCGCCCAACTCCACATCGCCATCGGTTGCCAACACTTGAAAGTGAGTGGGTGTGTACTTCACCACGGTCACGTCGAACGTACCGCCGCCAAGATCATAAACCAGCGCCTGCCGAGGACGGCCCAAATCCTGCTTCGCATCCGCCCCCAACTCTCCCCGCTGCCAGGCATAGGTGAGGGTTGCGGCGGTGGGCTCGTTGATGATATCCACCACATTCAAACCAGCGATCTTTCCGGCATCCTGCGTTGCTTTGCGGCGGGAGTCATTGAAGTAGTACGGCACCGTGATCACGGCATTCCCGATCTTGCCGATCCGCTTCTCGGCATCTTGCCGCAGCTTCTTGAGAATCAAGGCGGAGAGAAACTCTGGCGTGATCTCGCGGCCGTCGAACGTGCGCTGGAACTCCTCTTTTCCGATGTGGCGTTTGATTCGCTCCACCACGTTCTGCGGATCTTCCATCGCAGCACGGTTGCGACTGGGGCCAACAATCACATGGCCACTCTCAGCCAGCAAAACCAACCGAGTTCAACGTCACCGTCTTCGCTGAGGTATGCTACCGATCTCCTTGTCGATCCGCGCAATCGACGAAGTAGGTGGTTCCCAGGTCGATGCCAACAGTCAGACCTTCCTGAAATTCCATAGCAAAGCCGTTCCCGAATAAGTAGGGGTCGCAGACGAAGGGGACGTGCGTGGAGTGCCTGGGTGTCCGAGGAATTCAACCCGACCGGTGAGCATCAGCCGCGTCATCCTCAATGCCGCAAACTACCACACAAGGCCCGATTCTCATCCGACCAAGCGGGCGCGTCAAGCGTTGACTTGCACGATGCACCATCTGCACGGCGCGCGGTGCGGATCAGTTCGGTACTCCTCGCATCTGGAACTTCTTCCGTATTCTGCCGTGCC
>CALOEH010000090.1:0-14828 GCA_942492195.1 uncultured Planctomycetia bacterium
CAGGCCATTTAATGCGGCAATCAACCAGGTGGTCCCAACCGCCAGGCTGGCGAGCAATCGGCTGAGCAGGTCGCCCCGGATTCGGCCATGGAATTGTTTCAATCGGTGGAACGTACTGGGATGCCCGGCCTTGTCCTTTCGGATCGGATTCCGTTCGAGCAAGATAACTTCGGTCATCAGTGGGTAGAGGATGAACGACCAGATCATGCCCACGCAGGTGATTTGCATCAGACCGCGCAACAGCACCTGGTACAGCAACAGTTGCGGCAGGGCCCTGCCGACTTCGCGCGCAATCTGGCGAGGTTGTGGATTCTGGATAAACAGTGCTTGCCCTCGATTGAGCGTGGTCCCCACAGACGCCAGCGACTTTTGCCAGGCGATCCGGCGAAAAGCCGGAAGCCGTAAGTGAACAGGTCGTCTTCGTCCAATAGATCGAATTCTGGCAGGAGTGAATGCAGCAAAAACACATCCAGCAGCATCAACGGTGCGGCCCCCAGCACGCTGGTAATCAGCAGCGGCACCGCATGCGCACGGACGACACGCAGCGCCAGATCTAAGATATCCGGATAGCGACGCTCGCGAATGACGATTTGGGTGGCGTCCAGTTGCACGTTGAGGTTGCCCCTTAGCAACAGGTTTGATTTTTGAAACGAATGAAGTCGTTAATTCCGAGTCACGAACGTGGCGAGTTAGGACCTCAAACCAATTGGTACTTCCGCTTTTTCAATCACAACTCGAACGATTTCGTCGTCCCGTTGGTCGCTGGAAACTTGACTCAAAATGAAGGACTTCTCTCCTGCTCAGGTATTTATGGGTTCTTACGCGTGAATTCTTGCAAGTGAGCGGAAGCATCTCGTTACGTTTTTTCGGCGGCCATGGCGGCTTCCCAAGTTCCAGGCACCGGGGCATCTGAGTCTACTTGATGGGGATCACTGCGTGGCATTCCAAGCATTACGAAGTAGAACATCAAGAGCATACTCGACGCCGCACCCACCATCGCCTTGACGGCGTAGGGTAAACCGGACGGAGAGATAAAACCTTCAATAAACGCAGCGCCGAAGAACAACAGCGCTGCCGCAATCATACAAGGGGTGGCGCGCATCGAAGCCCGGTACAAGGCTTCCTTGCGAGTGTAGCCTCCCGTGTCGATCAGTGCGAAACCCATCCGCATGCCGGCTGCGGCGCTCAGCACAATGGCCGTGAGTTCGAAAGGCCCATGGGCCGTAACGAATTCGAAAAAGTGTTCGCGCTGGGGTTCGACATTGCTGATGTGACCGAACACGCAGCCCAAGAACAGCGCGTTCTGCACCACTTCAAACAATCCACCGAAGCCGAAGATCAGCCCCGCAGCGAAACATCGCAGGCCAATCGTGGTGTTATGCCACACATAGAAGCCGGTCATCAGCTCACTCTCGGCCACCGACCGGCCACCCTCGCTGGAACCGCCCGAGATGGGATTGGCATACATGTTCTCCATCGCTTCGAGGTTCTTCTCCCCCACCACACTATGAGCGAACTGGGGGGAAGCCTTACCCAACCCAAAGGCGAGCAGGAACAGGCCAAAGAACAACACCGCGGCCAGTCTCAGGCAGTTGTCTTGGAACAACCTTTGGGGCACATGGTACAGCAACTCCTGGCCCCAACTGCTGAGGTCAATCGACCGGGAAAGATACAATTGGTTGTGGGCTTGACCGACGATCTGGTGCAAATAGGCAACGGTTTGAGGGGGGAGTTGGTAGGCGTCGGCCAGCGCCAGATCAGCGCAAGCTGCCCGATAGAGTGCTCCGAATCGAGCCACACGGTGAGGGTCTCGCCGCAACTTCCGGCTCCTCATCTCCATGCTCAATTGCTGCAACTCGTGCCAGTTCTGTTGGCGCTCAGCAAGTAGTTCGGCGACTTTCATCGGTGGACAACCTGAAAAACGTAATGCGGACTTGCGTGCAGCATACCACGATCATCACCTGCGAACCGAAGTGAGTTCCTCCAGAGTGACTGGGGGCGAATCGGCGAAAGGGGTTCCCCCTTCGACCATCTCCGGGTGATCTTCGATAAACGTCAGATGGTACAGCGCGCACAGCAGGGTGTCGTAATGAACTCCCGGAGGCAAGTTGAGGCGCACCCGCAACGGCTCCGCCAGAAAGCTTGCGACTTCGACCCGCTTGGGCCAGGTGAAACCTTGTCGCCGTTGCACGTAGTCACTCAACGTTCTGGCCAGCGATCGACTGACGCGAAAGTCACGCGGAAGTTCGGCCGCTAGTCGCAGCACTTCCGGCTCGTTGATCCGCGTTACGCTATAGACCCGTTGGGCTTCTTCCACCACCACCATGGTCCCAGCGGCCAGATCCCCCAAGCGTTGATAGCGTTGGTTCATGGCCATCGCCAGCAGGCCCAGTTGGAAGGTAGGGATGCTGAAATCCCCAAAGGGCAACGCAAACGTCGGCAGGCCATCCACCACCCGCAGCACGTTGCGAAGCATGGCCTGCATGCCATTGATAGGCTGTCCATCTGCCGTGACGACGCGCAAGCCGAGCATCTTTTTGCCAGGCGTCTGTCCATGATTGAAGTATTCGAACAAGCCTCCGTAGAGCGAGTCCAGAGCAAAGTACAACACCAGAAACAGACCGGTCACCATCCCCAGAAAACCAACCCCCAGGCTGAACCCAATCAGCAATTGCAGCAAACCAAGCCCGAACCCCAACGCGATCAAGATTCCCAACCGGCAGAGCAGATCAATCAAGTAGGCTGGCAAACGTTGAAATGGCCCCGCCACGCGGTACTCGAAGGCAATGTTCTCAGGCGTGATGATCTCAATTCGGGTGTCGAGTTGTTGAGTCGTGTTGAGCATCGGGATAGAGATTCGCCGAAGGTGCGAACATCGGAAACCAGCGTCGAGAACATCCAAGGATTTTTGCTTCTCCCCAAGCATAGTGCAGCTTGGTACGGCTCACAAGCGGTGAGGATCTGCGGAGACATGCGCAACTTCTCTTGCTGCCCGAACTTGCCGCGGGCCGCCTGAAGTGCCTCGGGCGGACGAATTCGACCGGGCCAATCAGCATGGACCGCTGCGGTAGGGAATGCCCATGGTTGCGGAGAATCCTGCGACGTGACTGCCTGAGTTGACCTGGAACCTACCGTCCAGTTCTTCGACCAGTCGTCGGCAGCAAGCCACGGCACTACGGTTTCGCTGTGCCTGGTCAACCATTTCCGCCGAATAGCAAGTGGCGATGTTGGCAGTTGGGCCGTCTAGCGAAGGAGAAACAACCGCGCCTGGACGTTGGCAAATTGTAATCTCTAGGCAGGCACGCCCCGAGGCAAATGCACCGAGCGACGTGGACAACCGAATCGTGCCGTCGGACGCCAGGCTGATGGCAGCATCAATCAGATGCATCAAGGCCGCCTTGAGGCGATCAGGATCGCTGCTCCAGTGTGCTGGACACGCCGGAGTTCGAGCCCAGATAATTTGTACCGGCAGTTCAGATACCAGGGCGACCGCATGGTCGCGCATCTCGGCGAGCACCTTCGGTACCTCGAACGTAACCGGTTTCACATCGTTGGCCGAACGGGGTGCTGATAGGAACATCGCATCCCCCAACTGGCACATCAGATCGCCAGCTGATTGACGGATGCCGAACAGATGTTCGCGCTGTTGTCCGCTGAGGGGCCCATCGCAGACTTCTTTGACCATCGCCAGCAATTTGGCCAACGGCGGTTGCAGCGCGTCAGACATCTCGCAGAGCAAGGCTCGGTTGGCGCAGTCCGCAACTTGTGAGGCAACTTGGACGTCCCTTTGGAGCTGGGCGTTGCAGCTGCCAAAGTACTCATGTTCAGTGGCTGATTTCATGGGTGTGCCCCTCATTAAAATGTAGCCAGGCGGAAAGAGAGGACGCGGCGCACGATGCATATGCGCCGCGTCCAAGATTCTCTCACGACGTAGGACCTCGAACCAATGTAGAACAGTTGTCTCAACGGTTCACGAATAAAGAAGGATGTTTCGGATGGCACTGGCAACAAGTTGCCAGTGCCATCCATTCGCTTTTTTGACCTTAACTCGAAGCGTCAGTAAAGAAGCATGACAGGCGATGTCGCCACGGATGTATCACGACGGAGCGTGATGACTACTTTCCTGCTGGTCGCTGGAAACTTGACTCAAATCCGAACGACTTCTCTCCTGCAAGGTTGTCTAAAAAACACTAGCATGACGTAAGTCTGCGCTGGCCCAAAAGCGGTAAACCGCCAGCATAGAAACCCCCTAGGTGGTCACGGCTGGCGCGTAAGCATTTAGGGGGAATCGCAGGGTGACCTGCTACGAAGCAAACGCTTCGCGCAACTGATTAATGTATGTGGGAGACTCGGTTCGTGGGTCGCCAGACTCTTCGTACTCCAGCACGATGTAACCCCGGTATCCAGACTCTTTCAAAACCCCGGCAATGCGGCCAAAGTCTGCCTCGGCCTGTTGACGGTTGGCCAAAGAAAAATCAACTTTGACCTGCACGTTCAACGCGTAGGGAGCCATCTTCGCCAGGTCCGCATACACTTCTTGAACGTTGGCACACCCTTGGAAGTTGCCGGTATCCAGGTTGATTCCCATCCAAGGGCTCTTCACGGCTTCGACCAATGTCACCAGGTCGCGAATGTTGGTCGTGAGTCCCCCATGGTTCTCAAGTGCCAAAAACACGCCACGCTGGCCAGCATACTCGCAGCACTCTTCCATACCTTGGATCGCCAGTTTGCGGGCGGCCTCTTCGCTTTGATCGCCGTGCGGCTTGCCGGAGAAGATGCGAATTACCGGGGCACCCATCACGTCGGCATGATCGACCCAGCGTTTGACGTGCGAGATCTGCTCGTCTCGCTCGGGGCCCGGCCCGAAACAAAGGTCGTTGCGAATCGCCGTGCCTGATACATCCAAGCCCAGCTCAAAGCAACTCTTCTTCAACTGCAGCAGGTAGTCCTTGCTGGGTGTGGCCGGCATGTAGTACGACGTGAGCTCGGTGGCCTCCAGCTGCATCTCAGCACAGTCGCGGATGAAGTCTGCCAGCGTCAGCTCAGGCTTCGCTCCCGAGAGCAGCCTGCGGTAGCTATACGCAGCCAGGCTGAACTTGAACTTGGGCGTTCCGGTGCGCGGGACCGGTTCGGCCGCAGTCAAAACAGGATGGAAACCGGTGCCCATGGCCAGACCCGCGGCCACCGCCGAACTGCTACGAAGGAACTGCCGACGGTCGAATGAACGATCAATCATGGTGTGAATTTTCTTTGAAAGGGAACGGAACGGTCATAGATAATCCGCGTCAGCGGCCCGAGGCGTTGGAATCTCAACCCGAAGTGTCAGCGAGGAAAACAGATGGAGCCATCCCCTGTTATGCACTTCCCTGATGCTTCCGGTTCATTGTGAAGACTCTCGTAAAAGTGTGTCTTGGGTGCCATAGGGTGCCTCTTACAAAGATGCGTTTTGCCTGCTCGTGGCATCGCACCCATTACCAGACTAAGATAGCCAGCACGGCAATTGAATATCAAGCAAATGTGTCTACGTTGGCGGGAGCCCCAAGATGCCTGATTTGACCCTGACATGTGCAAAGACTGGATTGAAACAACTGGCCTGGTTGGCAATGCTGACGGCCTTGGCAACCGCAGGCGGCGCGGCAATGGCTGAAGATCAACTTTGGCTATCGTTTCCTGGTGGTGCCGGTCCTGGTGCCGGCAAGCACATCGTGCTGGTATCTGGGGACGAAGAATACCGTTCCGAGGAGGCCTTGCCACAGCTGGCCAAAATTCTTTCCAAGCACCACGGGTTCCAGTGCACCGTACTCTTCGCAATCAATCCCCAGACCGGCGAGATCAATCCCGAACAGAGCGACAACATCCCCGGCTTGCACCTGCTGGACGACGCCGACCTGATGGTCTTGTTCACGCGGTTCCGGCAGCTTCCCGACGATCAAATGAAACACATCATCGACTTCACCCAGGCAGGCAAGCCGGTGGTGGCCATGCGAACGGCCACCCACGCTTTCAACTACGCCAAGAACAGCACCAGTCCTTATGCCAAATACGGTTGGAACAACCGAGGAGATGACTACCCCGGCGGTTATGGTCGGCAAGTGCTCGGCGAAACCTGGGTGGCGCATCACGGCAAGCACGGTAAGGAAAGCACCCGAGGCGTGCCTGCTCCTGGCCAAGAGAAACACCCCATCCTGCGCGGCATCAGGGATATCTGGGGACCAACGGATGTCTACACCGTGCGTCCTGCCAAAGACTCCATTGAGCCACTGGTCATGGGCCAGGTACTCGCTGGCATGAGCCCTGACGATCCGTTCACCGACAAGCCACAAATGCCGTTAGCTTGGACCCGCGCTTACACGGGCCATGGCGGCAAGCCCTCCAGGATCTTCTGCACCACCATGGGTGCCAGCCAAGATTTGCTCAGCGAGGGAGTTCGCAGAATGCTGGTCAACGCCTGTTACTGGGGTGTTGGAATGTCCGACAAGATCGGGCCGAAGGCCAAGGTCGATATCGTCGGCCAGTACAAGCCGTTGCCGTTCGGCTTTGGCAAGTTCACTCGTGGGCTCAAGCCAGCAGATTTCCAGTAGGTCATTCTTGATTTCGGGCGTGGCACGCGAAAACTTTGCCGCGACAAAGCACTAGGAGTTCTGGGCAAGTTAGCGGCTATGCGACTAGCATTCTGATTGAGTGCACTTTGACGATTGTGCCGGATTTGCAGGATGTAGCGGTTCATCGGGTCGAATAAACAGTAACGCTTGGGGGGCTCCCCCCATCCGCTTGTTGCGAACATCGGCCAGTTGGACCAAATCATGAAAGTGCTAGCTCTCATTGCCGCGATCCTGGCATTGCCGTCAGGGGCATTGCTCGCGCAATCAAAGCAGGCTCCGGTTCACTCGCGGTCCGTACTGCCACCCATCAAGTGGAATGATCTGGTGGTGGAACGGGTCAGCCACGACCAGAACGCTCCATCTGTCCAGTGGGATCAGGCTGCCCTGGACGAACTAGGCTCCATAGAGAGCGACGAGTACGACTTTGCCGCTTCCTGTTTGCAGGGCAGTTGCAATTCCTGCTGCGAATACGAACCGCCGTTCTGGGGTGCGTACGCTTCGTCAGAATTCAAGGGGGGTAACCACCGGGTGCTTGCCGATGCCATGGCGTTCGTACCTCTCTGGCAAGACGGCCAGAGCTTGTTGTTTGCCGATCTCCGCGGGCATTTTGATGATCGCGACAATCAGGAAGGCAACTGGGGAGCCGGGCTCCGCTCCATGCTGGACTCGGATGTGATTCTTGGCGGCTACGGGTTCTACGACTATCGCTGGTCACAAACCGGCAACACCTTCCAACAAGCCACCATCGGAGCCGAACTCAAGACTTACATCTGGGACCTCCGCGTCAACGGTTACATTGCCGAAGGAGGAACCCAACTATCAGGAGCTGAGATCGGACCGAATCCCAGGGCCGTCTTCCAGAACAACACCATCATGCTGCTTAGCGGCGGTCCGCTCTCGCAGCAACTCGAACGTGCCTACTCTGGTTTGGATTTCGAAACCGGTGCCTTGATTGACGCCTGGGGAGAAAACAACGATCTCGAACTCCGAGCTTATGCTGGCGGGTTCTTCTTCGATACCAATGCCCCGGGTTTCCAAAGTGTTGCCGGTCCACGCACCAGAGTGGAACTCACGGCGTTCGACCTGACCGGTTTGGGTGAAGGCTCACGCTTGACCGTGGGCGTGGAGTACAGTTGGGATCGAGCCCGTGAGAGTCAGGTATTTGGAATCGCCAGGGTGCAGATCCCGCTGAACTTTTTCGGCAGCGGGCGGCGTCTGGCTCCCTTCGAGCGGCGGATGCTGGACCGTGTGCAACGTGACGTGGATATTGTGACCCAGACCGGTTACGCTCCCGAGGTTCTCGAGAACACCGTCTATGCGGATACCGGAACCCCCGTCGGCAACGTCACCGTGGCCGATGCCAGCAGCAACTTGGCAACAACCGTGGCCGCCGCGGGACCTGGCAGTACCGTGATTGTGGATGGTTCTCAAGGGCCCATCGCCACCGCGGCAACCACCGTGGTTCAGAATGGTCAAACCTTGCGCGGGGCCGGGTTTGCCGTACGGGGTGTGAGTACCGGCATGCAAGCCAACTTCGGCACCCGCCCCACCATTGTCAACAGCAACGAGATGGTAGATACCTTGGTGGTGACAGACAACTCCACCGTCCGTGACCTGGACCTCGTCGGCGGACGGATTGGTATTTCCAGTTTTCCCGCCGGCCTGGGCCCTCCACGCAATCTTAATAATGTCAACATCCTGGACAACTCGGTCCGGGGAGCGAGCGTGGGAGTCTCACTTGGCGACCTAAACCTAGGTTCGTCCGTCGTTGGTAACATGGCTTATGGGAATCAAGGGGGATTCGCATTCGGCAAAATCAACGCTGGCAGTTCGGTCTTGGGCAACACCGCCAAAGGGAATCAAAACGATGGATTCAACTTCATTGATGTCAACGAAGGCGGCACGGTTTCCGGCAACACCGCCAACGAGAATCAACAGGCCGGGATTTCCTTTTTCGTCAACCGCGGCACCTTCTCAAACAACACCGCCAATGGGAATGGGTTTGACGCCCAAGGGAATTTAGTGGACGCCGACGCCAATGGAATCACGTTCGAGAGCAACGCCGGAACCTTCTCAGGCAACCGTGCCGACGAGAATGCGAACGACGGATTCGGGGCGCGTGCCGACAGCGACTTCGACAATCAGGTAGTCGGAACCTTCTCAGGCAACACCGCCAACAACAACCGTGACCTGGGATTCCGCGGCATCAACAACGGTGCCGCCAGCAGCAACGCCGGGGTTGGCAACACCAACGGCGGTAATGCGTTCCCCTAGCCATCCAGACAGGGCACCCATGGCACCCGAAAACTTTGCCGTCAGGGGCCTCGCTCGCGCAATCTGAGCAGGCTCGGTACGCTCGCGGTCCGTACTGCCACCCATCAAGTGGAAAGATTCAGTCGGCACCCCGGTTGTGGATCCCTGGTTCGACGACAATTACTTCCACTTCTTCTCGGCGGCGTTCGACGTCGAGTTCTCTCGAGGCATGTCAGAACTTGGCATGCTCGACGCAATGGATGTTCTGGGTTGCGGTCGCAGTCTTGATGATCGCGCCGGAGAGGCCGGACTTTCCCACGAAGTGGAGTCAACACGGTATGACAAGCTTTCCGAGTTGGATGAAGTAGAATCCGCGATCGGACGTTGCTTGCTTGCATTGACCCGTCAGAACTAGGGACAAATTGCTGCTTGTCGGCAAGAGAAAACGACATTTCCTGTGGTATGCTGGCAACGCGAAACAACAATGATTGAGACACGATAACTGGACAACCTAACATGGAAATAAGTGACGCTGATCTACTGGCACGGCTTGGGGCAGGAGGAATCCATCGAGGCGGTCTTGCGCGTGGCGGGACTTTCACGCGAAGCGTTTGATGCGTGGTGGCAGCGGACTACGGCCAGAAGCGTTCCGCCCAACTTGGGACGTGTGCAAACTCCGGTGACAAAAGAGGTCACCATCCAGCGTGATGAACTAGGCATTCCGCATATCTTTGCCGAGAATGACGCCGACCTGTTCTTCGGTTTGGTTGGGCCATGGCTGCCAAACCGATTGTTCCAACTCGATTGGCTACGCCGCCGGGGGCACGGTCAACTTGCTGAGATCCTGGGGCCACGCGGAGTCGAACTCGATACCACTTCCCGAACCGTCGGCTTGAACCGAATCGCCGCCGCCGAGTGGGCCACGCTTTCGCCCGAAGTTCAGGCCACGCTAGAATCGTTCACCGCCGGAATCAACGCCTTCATGCAGCAGTGCCCCGTCGAGCAACTTCCGGTGGAGTTCGGCCTGCTTGGCTATCGTCCCACCCCGTGGAAACCCGTGGATTGCCTGGTCATTGAGAACGAGTTCCGTTGGTATCTCACTGGGCGGTTTCCCATCATCTGCATGCCGGAACTTGCCAAGCGAGCTTTGGGCGACGGGCCGCTGTATCAAGCCTATCTGCAAGGAGAATGCGACGAAGAATCCATCCTCCATCCAGGCGATTACCCCACCGCGGACAGCGGACAGGTCGAATCGGTTGGCGAAGTGGTCAACGACCCGGATGCTTCCACCGGCAGCAACAATTGGGTGATTGCTGGTTCTCGCACGACCAGTGGGCATCCGCTGCTGGGGAGCGATCCGCACATCGCCTTCGAGGCCGTCTCCTGCTGGTACGAAGTCCATCTTTGTGGCGGATCGTATCAGGTTGCCGGGATGGCCTACGTTGGCATGCCGGCCATTTTGATTGGTCGCAACCACCGCGTCGCCTGGGGAATTACCAACAATATCTGCTCGCAGCGAGATCTGTTTCAAGAAAAGACGGACGCCGAGCATCCGGATTGCTTCCTCTACGATCAGCAGTGGGAACCTGCTCGGGAGTTGCAAGAAACCATTCACGTGCGCGGCCAGGAGTCTATGACCAAGACCATCCGTTTCTCAAGAAATGGGCCGATTGTGGATGAGATTCTTCCCCCGCCTGCGGACGCCACGGGGCCTGTTTCGCTGCGGTGGTTGGGAGCATCGCAAGGTGGCTGGCTGACGGCACTGTTGGACATGAATCGGAGCGCCAGCGTGGCGGCGTTTCGCGAAGCGCTCCGCCCTTGGCACGTGCCACTGTTCAACATGGTGTTCGCGGATGTCGAGGGGAAAATCGGCTACCAGACCGCCGGTCGGATTCCGCAGCGCAAACTCGAAGAACGAGGTTATCGCCCCGGTTGGGACCCCGCTTATGCCTGGGATGGTTTGATTCCGTTTGACGAACTTCCCCGCATTGACCAACCCGCCCGCGGCTGGATTGCCAGCGCAAACAATCGTCTGGCACCACAGGATTTTCCACGACCGCTATCCGGTCGTTGGAGTTCTGGATGGAGGGCACGCCGAATCCGGCAGATGATCGAAACCCGGGAGAAGGTCTCGACGGAAGACGTCCGCAGCATGCAGCAAGATTGCGTTTCGCTCCGTGCCGAAAACGTGGCGCCTGCGCTGGTCGAACTACTTCAAAGGAACTCCGCCGAGCGAAGTTTGGCCGCCGTAGAACAACTGTCAGCTTGGGACTTTCGAGCAAGCTGCGACTCTGTGGGGGCGGCGATCTTCAACGTCTTCTTTACCCTCTGGTGCCAGACGGTCGCACGTGAGCGATTCGATAATGCCGCACTCCCGTTGATGAGCAAAGGGGTGGAAGGTTGCGCCACGGGGCTTTTGGTCGAAGACAGCCACGGTTGGTTTGCCGCCGGGGATCACGAAGCCAAGATCGTGGACACCTTCAACGAGGCCATCGACGAGCTCACTCGCCGCTGCGGTCCGGATCTCCAAGCTTGGAAATGGGGCAACATCCATCGCCTGCCGCTCCGCCACGTGTTGAGTGCGGTAGGAGATCTTGGCCAGTTGCTCGACCATGGAGGGCAGGGGGTCTCAGGTGACTTGACTACCGTTTGCAATACCGGCCCTGGCCCAGACTGGATCTCCGTCTCCGGGGCCGGCTACCGTCTGATTGCGGACCTGGGGTCCAGCCCTCCTGCGCTGCTGGCCATTGATGCTCAGAGTCAATCGGGGCATCCTGGCAGTCGGCACTACAGCGACCAGTACGAAGTGTGGCGCGCCGGGAACTACCATTCGATCACGCTCGATTCTGCTCCGGACCCCAGTCAAGACGCGGTGACGTTAACCGGTATGTAGAACAGTTGTCCCAACTGTTCAAAACTGCTTGGTCTACAAATGGGGTTGAGACGTTCTTTTTGATTCGTGAACAGTTGAGACAAGCCACCCGAGACGGTTCGTGACTTGCAGGTAGAATGGATAAAGCAGCAGGTCACGAATGGCGCGCTCGCCGCCAGTTGAAGGAAGGATTCGCGAAGCGGCCCGTGCGAAAGGAGATCTTCTCAGCCAACAAAGAGCATCGGGTATAGCCTCAACCGCAGATGAACGTCAGACGATGGCACCACTTGCGATCACGAATGCCCGCGAGTTCGAGCGATGGGCACGCGCTGCATTGATCAACGGTAACTGCAAGGTGTTCATGCGAAAGGTTTCTCGGACACTAATCATCTATGACAAGCATCGAGTTGACGGGGTATTCGTTCGCCAGCTTGGGTTTGATTGGACGGGGGAACTTTATCCCGTTAATCCGCCGACACCTAAGGACGCACGCCGCTGGTGGCACGAACTTTGGGATGATGAAGTACTTGAAATCCGGACGCAAGAGAGTAGCACTCACACAATCGCGTGTATGTCGAGAACAAACGCATGGAGGGAACTGGACCCATTTCGCTTAGATTTGAACAAGGATTCCTTCGAGGTGATCGATGAGCAAGCGTTGCGAATTCTTGTCGGGCAAGAAGTTGCACGTCAGATGCTTGTTGAGGTACTGGAAGGCATCGGAATCTCTGTTAGGTATATAGATAGGCACCGATCGTAATATCGAGCAGGCGCAGTAGGGCACGCTCGATGTAAACCGCATTCCGTGACTTCGCCCTGGCCTGTGCGTTTTGTTGGCGTGATCGCCTTCACGACACGTCGGAAGATAGCAGGTAGCCCAGATTGCTCACAATCTGGGTTTACAGGAGACACGCTTCCCGCCGCCGCGTCATCACCGGCACGTTCCACCAGTCCCAGGGGCCGTTAGATCAGCGGCAGACGAGGTACAAATGGGATTGAGACGTTCTTTTTGATTCGTGAACAGTTGAGACAACTGTTCTACAATGTTTAGCGAGGTGGCGGTACGACCGTGGGAACGGGTCTCAGCGGAGCCTGCAAGATGGGCCGCAGAGGCTGCCGTCCGGGCTCGCTCTCGGAAACCAATTCCAACGAGTCTTGACGCTTGGCGGCGGTTGGCACTTCGCGGTTGGCCGACTGCCAAAGCGAAAGCAAATTGCGAGGCGGACGTTTGACCAGGGGACGTGGGGCATCGAATTGAGTCTGCACGGCGGCCACAACCCGTTGTGCCTCGGTCACGATCGTCTGCTTGGGTTTGTTCTCGATCGCCTGATAATAGGCCGAGAGTTGGATCCCTGTTGCCGGTGCGATGGATGCCGATGATTCGGCCGGATGACCGCTGGGGCCAGGTACCATCTCCGGTGACTGGGGAACTTCTGGCCGAGGCAGAACCGGCGAATCAATGCTTCCACCCGTTCCGCAGAACGAAGACATGCACCGCTGCAATGCGTTGTACGCGGCGATCCGCACACGCAGCGAGGTCTCGCTCGGGTTGCCATCACGTTCGCTGCCAGAGACGGTGATCGTCAAAGCTTCGATCGTCCGTTTGTTGCAGCAACATCCGCTGGCCAAAGCTTGAGCCGCCGCTAGACGAACACATTCGATGGGATCAGCCCTAAGCGAACCAATCAGCGAAGCCTCGGCCTCAGGATAGTAATGGCAATCAACCGTACCCAAGTATTGCACGGCCGCTACGCGAGCCTTGCTATTGGCGGCATCCTGTTTGATCTTGGCCGCGCTTCCAACAGAACCGGGTGCTGCCAATTCGGCCGCCGTGGGAGGAATGCCACCAGGCACCAGTCCGCCTGATAGCATGGTGAATGGATCGGTAAGTTTGTGCAGGAAGACCCCCAGCGGGCTCGCGCAAAACGCATCGATGGCCACAGCACAACCCGAGAAGATATCGGCACAGAATCCGCCACCCAACCTGGTTGTCTTGGTGTTGGCGGTTGAAAGATTGGCTTCCGTAAGTGAGTTGGCCGTGGTTGCGGATGCTGGAACCACATTTTGTGCGTAGGCCTGCATCCCGCCAGCGACGATTCCCACCAATGCCAAGGCGCATGCGCATTTACGAAACATGCCGACTCCTAACTTCAGAGCGAGCGAAAGCATGCTGCCACCGATCGGCGAACCAGCATGATCCCTTGCCACTGGGAGATTCCCGCAAACCTCCGGTTCAATGGCGGGCAAAGCTTGTAGCCAAGCCAACGGCTTCCAGCAACCCCAATGTTGAGATTTTGACCAACTCGAGCGGCCCGCTCCCAGAGAATTAGCCTTTGACAAAGCATGGGGGATTACGGGACGATGTTAAGGATCCAACGAAAAAGTCGCGGTTGGGTGACAGTGCGTGGTAACGTTATTCGTTCGATTCATTCTCGTTTCATTGAGCATTCACGCTTAGACAATTCTCATGTTCACTCTGTTTTTCGAAGCACTGGCAACCTGGGATGTGCGCGATTGGTGGACGGTGGCTACGGCGGCCGTTGCGGCCATGTCGTGTGCGATCCCAGGCGTCTATCTGGTGCTCCGGCGGCAGAGCATGATGGGGGATGCCATCAGTCATACGGTCTTGGCTGGTATTGTGATGGCATTTGTTGGAGCCCAATGGCTGAGTACCCAAGGCTGGATTTCCGACGAACGCGAGACTTTTTTGGCTTGGCAGCGGTCCGCTATGTTTGTCGGAGCGGTAGCCATTGGGATTCTCTCGGCGTTGCTCACCCAATGGGTGCAGAACTTGGGCAAAGTCGAGAGTTCGGCCGCTTTGGGGGTGGTGTTCACCACGCTCTTTGCCGGCGGTCTGTTGTTGATCCGACTCGAAGCGGACAACGTCCACATTGATCCGGATTGCGTGCTCTACGGGTCCATCGAATCCGTAATCATCGATACCATTCCCGGTACGCAGATTCCGAACGCTTTGATCCAGAACGGGGTCATGCTGCTCATCAACCTGGCGCTGGTTGGCCTGTTCTATAAGGAACTGAAGATCAGCACGTTCGATCCAGCGTTGGCCACGGCGGCTTGGTTTCGACGCCCGGGCTGTTCTG
>CALOEH010000091.1:0-65574 GCA_942492195.1 uncultured Planctomycetia bacterium
TAGCCCAACGTGTATTGTGTTGCCTCGAGTTCACGACGGCATCCTTTATATTTCATCCAAAAGTCTTTGATAAACGCAGCGCCAACAACGCTTCCCAGAACGATGCCAACTGCAAGCCGAGTGCGGCGCAAGTTGGACTACCAGAAGTACCATTTCTTCTTTGTTTCCTCTGGCTGCGCCGCGCTGCGGGCGTCGGCCGTTGGCAATGTGGGCGTCACAGCGCGGTTGGCCGGCTTGAGCGTCGCATCCATGTTGGGAACTTGCGTCTGAGCAAATTGCTCTGGCGAGATCCACTGCACGTCCGGAGTGTTGGAACTGAGGTTGGGCGAGCGCTGCCCACCGCGAGCTTGAGCCACCATCTGCTCGGCCTGAGCCGCGTACTGCATTTGTCCCAAGCGTTTGTGGACCACTGCCACGTTGTGCCATGCCTCGGCCGTGGGTCGCAGTTGCGCGCTGCGTCGCAACCACCCCAAGGCTTCTTCTTCTCTGCCGAACTTTGCCAACAGCACGCCCAGCTCGTTGGCCGCTGAGGCGTGTTGCCCGTCGACCGCCAAGGCTGCTTGATAGAACACCACGGCTTTGGTCGAAGCGGATTGGATCCGAACCGCAACGCTGGGGGAGGACTCCATCGACCCATAGAGTTTACCGAGTGCAAACAGTGCGTCGGCGGCACCAGGCTCTACCTCAGCGGATTGCGCCAGTTGTTCTCGGGCGTACTCGTAGTACTTTTGTTGAGCCACGACACTGGGCAAGTCGGCACCTTCGCCGGCTAGGACCGGTGTGTTGTGGGCTTCGGCAACCTGCTGGACATCGACCACGGCACCGAGCGAATCCTTCGAAGGCGAGAAGTCATCCGCTTCGTCCAAAGCACGCATGCCGGCGGTCAACGCGCGAATATGCTGGGTGGTTTGCTGTTGTACGTCCAAGCCTTGCGCTACAACACGCAACGCGTGCACAAATTCGTCACGTGCCGAGAACATGGCACCGCGTGAGGCCAACAGTTTGCCGGCGGTCAAATGTGCGTTGACGAGCCGCGTTACAGGGCTTGTCGTGGCAACTCTCTCTGTAGTGACCGGCACCGCTGCGAATGGCACCCTGTTCTCAGGCTGCTGCGGAGGTCGTGGTGCGCTGGCCACATTTCCAATCGGAGGCAAGGTCGGTTGCCTGGTCGGCGTGGGGCTCGGCCGGGTTGCCAGGGATTGCTGTGGGGGCCGCGCCACGCGGTTCGTACTGCCCAGCATGGCCGGGTTGACCTGGGCCGGATGCTTGAGCGGCATGGTAGCCATCGCGCTCGGCAATGCTGTTGCGGTAGCCGGAAGTCGCACAGTGCTTGCCCGAGACGGCGCACTTGCCTGAGACGGCGGGTTTACCCGAGGGGGCGCGCTCGCCGTCTGTCGAGCTGGTGGGTCTCCCGCCCGATAGAACAGAGACTGTCCTGCTTGATGACGCTGCGTTGGATTCGCTGTCTGTTGTGACGGCCCGTTCGACTGAGCCACAGGGCTCGGCAGGCGGACGGTTGCGGCAGCCTTGTTGGGCAGGGGCGCAGATACCGCAGGGTTTGCAACTCTTGCAGAAGATGGAGCGCTTGTGGCCGTTGGTACTGCCGGTCCGCTGAATAACCAAGCGGGTCCAACCGGCGCCGTCTGTGAGACACCAGGCGGAGTCGGGGCACCCTCTGCAAACAGGGAGTCCGGCGTTAGGGCATTCACGGAAAAGGCCGTCGTGCTGAACAGCACCGCCGTTTGCGCGTACTTTCGAAAGCGATCCATCATTGCTCGTTCCGCTGGCCGAAATTCGTCAGCTTTTGCGTCATCCTCAACGCAAACATGTGTATTCAATTCAAGAAATCGACACCGCAGGTTCGGAGGCCACAGCTAAACATCCCGAGCAATGGAGAAGGTCGCTGGCAACCATCGCGTTGCATCGGAATAAACCGCACATCCGGTCGGCACTCGGGGTCCCCCGCGCAGCGCGGGAGGCGCTCACTGACAAAGCTTAGGCAGACGCTACCAGACGAATAACCCATCCACTTTGCCAAAGGGCCATCAAGATTGAGGAAGCAACTCGGCCGGAAAACCCGCGCTGCGCAGATGATCCACAAACTCCGGCGGCCCATGGGTGCAGTAGATCTGGGTCGCTTCGACCCGCCGCGCGGCCTCGATGAGTTCGCCAAAGTCAGCATGATCCGAGAGCTCAATCAAGTTGACGGTTCCCCACCTTCGCACTGCTGCCGGACCGTCGGCCCAACCGGTCACCCCGATATCGCACACGCGTTGCAGCCCAGGCAGCCTCGTCGGTTCATGAAACCGAGGGGGCGTCACCACCGCGCATCCGGCAACGGGGCGTTCGTAAAGGCGGAACTCACCGAGCTGCACACCACACTCTCGATACACCTGGCTCACCTGGTACACGCGCGGATGCTGGAGGACGGGAATCCCAGCCGATGTGAGAATCCGCGTCACCTCTTGAGCTTTGCCGACGGCGTACGCATAAACCACCGGGGTTTGCTGCCGCTGAAGCGCGGTGCGAACCATCTGAACCAGTTCGGCGGCAATCTCCTCGCGCGGCCGCCAGCTGTATTGGGGATGGCCGAACGTGCTCTCCATGATGAATACATCCGCCTGAGGAACGTGCGCAGGCTCGGCGGTTGCCGAAGGTCCCAGCCGAAAGTCACCGCTATAAAGCAGCGTACGGCCAGAGTCGCGATCTCGAACATGGAGCATGCTGGACCCCAAGCAATGCCCTGCCGGATACGCCGTCAGCTCCAACGGTCCCCAGGTGAGCGCCGTGCCGAACGTCATGGTTCGTACTCGGCGAGGACCGAAGCGCAGCTGGTACAGTTTCGCCGTAGGCTCACTGCACACGGCAAACTGGTGGCCTGCCATGTGGTCCATGTGCGCATGCGAAACAAACGCTTGCGGCTGCGGCCTGTTCGCATCGATCGCCAGGTTCACACGCTTCAAACGAAGAATAGCGCCGGCAGTAAACAAATCCGGGATTCCATCAGTCATGCAATGTAGAACAGTTGTCTCAACGGTTCACCTGCAGAACCAGGCGAACGTTTTTGTTGGTCCGTGAAGTTGAGACAACTGTTTAACATATAGATGCAACTACTTGGAGGGGGACCGAGGGCCCACGATGAGTTCGACACCCAGCGGCAAGGCACCGATGTCAGGCGCTGCCGAGTCTCGGTCGGCCAGCGGATCAGGCCATGCGGGATCGAGTGGTACACCGGCATTCACGGCAGGACTCCCGGAGCGAAGTCGAAAATCAGCGACGGCACCAGGTGCAAAACCCAAATTCTTCAACTGCGGATCGGCGTACAGTCCGTGGGCGTCGGCCGTTGCTGCCAATCCGTCCGATCTTGCCAGCAGGGTGCGGTTGGTCCGCAGCTTCTTCCAGAACGTATCCGCATTGAGGTCCGGATCCAACGTCCAGTGCAAGTTGCCGTCGATCACCAACTCGGTGGTTGAAGAAGAGAAGTCCGTGCCTGGTAGTCGGGCTTGCTGCACAAAGATGTTGTTCACCATGGCGCGCGGCTCATTGAGGCTGCGCCCCCAGCCCAATCCGTAGTAGTCGCGCCAGGCACCGTTTCGGTTCACCACGGTGTTGTGATAGAAGTGAATCGGTTCCCAGACCGGCCCTCCATGGTCGTTGTTCTGCTGCCCATAATTTGGAACCGCGTTGGGATCATCAGCGCGCGGATGCGAATATCGGACCGGTTGCGTCAGGTCGATAACGTTGCGGTAGATCCAGTTGGTTGTGCCCGGATCCGAGGCAGAGCTGCGCCCCAACCCAAAGGCAAAAATCTGCAAGCAGCGAGCCAGTCGGTTCTCATAAATGTGCACTTCACTTCCAGGTGGTCCCCAGGCAGAAAGATAAACGCCGTCATCGTTCATGTTGTCCACCAGGTTGTGATGGAAGCGAAACCGCTGCACACCTCCCACGTAAGGACCATCGTGCCCATCGGTAAATTCGCAGTGCGCCACCTCAAAGTCGTGACAATAAGGACGAAAGTACTTCCGCTTGTCGCGCTGGATCTCACGTGTTCCGACTGCCACAAACTGGTGGCTGTCCAGCGCACATGCCTTAGAAACACTCCGCGAACCCCAAGGGGGCATGGTCCCGCGCACGGCACAGTCCAGCATCCGCAAGTGCCCGCTCCGTTCGGCCCATACTCCGCGATAACCGGCATACAAGGTGAGATGTTCGAGCGTGACATGATCGGAGTCTTCGACATACACCGCACTGCGGCCCGCCCCTCGAATCACCAGGTCCTGCAGCCGTATGTGACTGGCATGCGAAACCCGAACCGGTTGCGAACGGTACGGGGCAACAATCAGCGGCAGCCGGCGCGGATCGGTCTCGCCCTGGTAATTGGACTTCCCGTAGAGCAACACATGGGTGGGGCTCAAGCGGACGTGGATTCGCTTGGACGCAGGGTTGTACCACACGCCCGGCCCGTAATAGACCGGCACGTGCGTCCCATCGGCGGTTCGACTGATTTCCGTCAGCGAGGCCAACTCGTCCCGCCGCCGATAAGCGTGCAGGGGCAAGAGCGAATCAGCGAACTGCCCTGTGACGGCAGACTCGATCTCGCCTGTGTAGGCTGCTTGAAGTTGCTCGTAGGTGCGGGTGCTTTGGAACTCGCCCGGCACTCCGCCAGGGCAAGGTTCCCAGGCATCTTCAGGATGTTCCAGGAACTCCGCGTAGCCGCCATCCAGTACGGCCAGTTCACCCGGCGCGCTGCGAATGGTGATCCATGCCTGAGGTTGTCCCTGTGTGTTCAGCTCAAGAGGTTCGCGATAGATCCCGCCGCGCAAGTACAACGTATCGCCGGGGCGTAGTTGGCTCACGGCATGCTTGAGTGATTGCCACGGTTGCTGCCGACTGCCAGGGTTGGCATCCCGGCCGTTCGCAACATCTATGTAGTAGGCGGGACCGGCACCAAGCGGCCGGTCGGAAGCCTGCGGCAGCGGCCGCTCTGGCGGATGCGAGGCGAACCGCGATTCCGCGGCAAGCCCAACGGATGACAAACTCGTCAATGTCAGAGTGGCCGTGAACAACCACGTTCCCAAGGCTTGGATTCGGAACATACAGGCGTTACCTTCGTTTATCTGTAGAACAGTTGTCCCAACTGTTCACCGGCAGTACTCGAAACGTCGTTCTTGGTTGCTGAACAGTTGGGACAACTGTTCTACACTGGGCTTAACTTCGACGCAGCAGCGCCCCTCCTGCGGCAATCATGCCCAACAAGGCAACCATTGCCAACAACGTGGTGCGGCCGACCAGACTCCTCGAAAGACCAGGCGATGGCTGCACTTCCGAGGAAGCAGGCGAACTGGCCTTGCTGTTCTTAACTGGCTCCGCCGGTTCCCTTGGTGTCGGCACAGTTGCAACACCGGTGAGCCCCATCAACGGGAGTGGCGTGACTGGCTTGACCGGTTGTGAGGCCGCATGCGCGTCAAGTTGCTGCTGCCAATCGACGGACATCAATAGATCCACACCAGGGTTTTGCTGCTTCACCGTGCATTGGCAACCGGCAGTCAGGAACCGACAGGCATCCTCAACCATGGCTGGCACAATGCCTTCACCCACCAGCGCGTAGAGCGCCCTGCCACGGCCGAACACCGGGAAGGCGACCGGCTGCGTTCGAAACTTTTCTTCGAGCAGGTCAGGTTCCACACGCAGCAGCATATCGACCAGGCGGCGTTCTTGGGGATCGTCTCGCTGGACACGCAATGCGGAAAACTGAATCCGCACGGTGCCCGCCTCGCCGGTCACAAGGTCGGCGTCTTCTGGTTTCAATTCGGGAAGCGTCAAGTGCTGCTGTAGTCTCTCAAGCTCCTCGGTAAGCCGCTGATACGCGGCATCATCTTTCGCCGTTTCGCCGCATTCCAGCAACACCCAAACAACCGAATGCCCCGCGAGCAAACGCTGGCTCACCTCGCTCCGCGCGGGAGACTGCAACAGCGCGGCCAGGTGGTCTGCCGTGAGGTCGCCCGACCAGACGCGGACCGGTGGTTCGAGCGAATAGGGAGCCTCGACAATCAACCGCGGCAGTTCATCGGCGGCCAGTTCTGCCCAGTCTGGACGAAACGACTGCCCCGCGGCAGTATTCAAGTCCACGCTGACCAGTTCTGCATTGGCAACGTTCGCGGCGTCTTGTTCAACATCGCCACGCAGGAAATGTTCCAACGCAGCGAAGCCGTGCTGTTGGGCCAGTTGCTGATGTGCCGCGTTGAGCTCTCCGCGATGCACCAGATACACCACGTACTTGTCCGCCGACCAATGTTCGAGCGCGTAGCGAAACACCGGTACCGAACAGGCAACCGCCGCCAGCGAGCCGAGAGTCAGCCACGCCAACAGGGTTCCTAAGATGGTTCGCTTGCGAATCATTGGGACACATTGTCCTTGCTCATCAGAATCAGCCGCCCGTTTTGTACGGTGGCAGACATCCGACCATGCACTCCGATGGGCCCAACTCCTTTGGTCTCTACCAGGTTCTTGAGTTCCCCGGTCTTGGCATCGAACGTGCGAAGTTGGAAGTTCTGCCGGTCCGCCACGGTGGCCACCAATTGTCCTCCCACAACACTTCCCAAGAGCGAAGTCTCTGGCTTGGCTTGATACCCCACCACCTCCTGACGAAACAGCGTCTTGCCGGTAGGGCAATCGTAGGCTGTCACATAGTATCCCTGCCCTGCATGCGGCTGGATCCCATACACCACATCACCGAACACCCTCAGCGAGTGCATCGGGCGAGGCGTCGCCGGGTTCTTGGGATCGGTATGCCACAACAACTCACCTGTCTCGGCACTCAGCAGGTAGAGGGCGTCTTGATCGTAGTCTTCTTTCAAGACCGCCAGGTACTTCGACGAAAGCCCAAACCTCAACGCCGGTTGTCGGGTGACATCGTTGCTGTCGATCAGGCGCTTCCACAGAACTGGCGAATGCCGCTGAGCGCCGGCATCGTCCTTCGACTTCGCTGGCAAAGCTCCAATCTGGTTGACGTCCAGCATGATGTAATACCATCCGTCGCTCACCGCCAGCAGGTTCTCCACGTGCGCTACCGGCAACCCTGCCGGCCCGTTCTCGAGCAGCGGGTGCACTTGGTGCAGGCTCAAGTCCGGCAGATCCAACCGACCAATCATCCGCCCCGTTGCCCGATACCGGACCGTCACGTTGAACGGCATCTTTCGCACACTCACCACCCGATCTTGATGCACGTAGATCGGAAGGTACGGGTCCCCCATCTCAGATACCTGCCAGGCAACTTCGCCCAAGGGGTTGTCCGTCGGGACATACAGCGCCAGCGTCTCGGTATTGCCAGAGAGCAACAGCAGATCGCCACTGAGTACCGCGTTTTGAATCTCAAAGTCGAACGGAACATGGTGGTGCCACCGCACGGCACCATCATTCAGTTGTAATGCCAGCACGTCGTACAGCCCATGCACCACGACCACGTCACCATGTACGAAGGCGGTAAAGAAGCCAGGTTCTTGCCCTTTGCCACGGAGGCGGAGTTCTTCACTCTGCCAGGCGAGTTTGCCGTTGGTGAGGTCCATTGCCGTGACCGTAAACTTGTTGTCCAGACGTTTACGAATCCGAGCCGCCAGAAACAACAGCTCGGGAGAAACCTGCCGCTGGCCACGTCGGGGAAGTACCAACCGGGCCACCTCTTCCTCATCCGCAAAATCATGCACGCGCGGCGATTGTGGAGTCTCGATTGCGGTCTCATCAGGCTCCGCTTCGTCCGGCCGGGGCGCATCCTGCGGAAGCTGCAAACCCGTAGCCCTGGCAACATCCGCCAGTTGCCACCTCCGCTTGCGAATGTCGGGACCTTCATCTCTGCTGGCTTGTTGCCACAACCGGGTCAATGCCTGCTGTGCCGCACCGGTCAGCGGGTGCTGCGGCAACTCGGCGATCAGTTCTGCGTCTGAGCGTTTCGTCAATCGCTCGCTTGCCAACGCCTGTGCGGTTGCCGCAAACTCGGACGAGTTGGCTTCGAGTCGCATCATCTTCATGGCGGCCAGTTCACCAGCCCGAACGGTCAACGTTTTGGGGAGCGGTGAAACCGTGCTGAAGTACAGCGGAAACCCAGACTTCAATAATTTCAGGCTGCGCGAAAGTTCGTCGCCGAAGAAAGACTCGGCGAGCAACTGGTCATAGCGCTGCATCACCCCTTCGGCTGCTTGTACGATTCGCTGCGCATCGGAGACGGCAATCGGAGCCAAGGGGTACTCATGGTGACCGTAGGTTGAGATGATGGTTCGCAACGCTTTGGCGGCGGACGTGTAGTCTTCGCGCCGCTCGTAGGCGTCTGCAACAGCAAAGAGAGTTTCGATCTCTTGAGCCAGCGTGCCAGCCGTTCGGCTCATGCCTAAGCATTGCTGGAGTTCGTCATCAACGTGCCCTGCCCTGACGGCCCGGCGTGCCAAACCCTGATGCACGCCATAGAGTTGCTGGTTGATGGCCGCCCTGAAATTGAGATCTTCGGAAGAGATGGTCGCCAGGCAGGTTTCTAACAATCGTGCCGCGTCCTTGAGACGGCTGCTCGCAATGGCAAGCTCAGCAGTCGCAAAAATCCTGGCAGGATCTCGTTCGCTTTCGGCAACACCGCTGGCTGGTTGCAAAGCCTGCTCCACCCCCTGGCGGTCATACACCATCTCAATGGACCTTGCGTTGATTCGCAACTCGAACGGCACCCCGTACCGTTGGAAGGTCACTCGGGAGAACGGCAGAAACGGCCCATGTTCATTCTCGGGCACCGTATCCTGGACCACTTCTTCCAGGAGTTGAATCCGCAGCTTGTCCTCTTGAGTCGTGTTGACCTTCTCCTTGAATCCCTCCAGTTCCGTCGGCCCGGTGTCGTGGATGTTGGAATCCAGTCTGGCAACGATCTCTCCGCTCAGGTAACGCCGTTGGTCAATCAGCTTGCGCTGATTCAGATCGATGATTCCCAGGTTCGAGAAGTAGCCAAAGATCGGATAGCCCACGTAACGAAAACTGGGCAGATAGACGCGGCCATCTTGCGTTAGCAGCGGTCGGGCGGACATCTCGCTCCAAGAACCATTCGCTTGAAAGTTAAGCGGCACGGAGCCAAACACGTAATTCTTGAGAGACGGCTGTTCTTCGTGCACCACGACATCGGGCGATTCCCAAACGGTTTCGCCGGTCGAGGCATCGAGCAATTGAATCGGCGAGGTGGTATCTTGCGAACCGATCTTCTTGTTGCGGCCGGTGTAGGCCATCACGAGTTCGTTATTGCCGGTCGCACCCAGCAAATAGGCCGAATGACGATTGGCCTTCACATTGGACCACTCCACCCGTCCGGTGCGCCGATCCAAGCAGAGCAGTAGATTGGTATCCACAGGAGTAAAGTACAAACGCTGCCCTAGGACCAAGGGACGCTGGTTGTACCAGAACATGGGGGTGTGCGGCGTGTAGAACACACGCGAGTGCTGGACCCGTTCGCCCCCGCGACCAAACTCACGCGTGGCGTCGTGCACACCGGGATAGTACGGATACCGCATCAGCCATTTAATCCGGCCAGAGAGTGCATCAATGGCCACCACCGCGCCGGCGTTGGTGTTGTAATAGACCGTCCCTTCGTGATACAGAGGGGGCGAAGTGAAGCTGCGGATCCGGTTGCGGCGCGTTTCGGCCACACCGCTGGAGAACTTGCCGGGGGCCAAGCGGCAGATCGGGACCTGCCAATGCACGCGACCGGTGGTGCTATCCCAGGCCATCAGGCCGTACTCCGAATCGGTATGCGTCTCCCCTTCGATATTGTCCAGCACGTAACCGGCATATACCGAACTCGGCCCGCCTGCCGGCGAGGCTTCAAACCGCATTCGGGCTTGTTCCTCGTTGGCGGCAACCATGGGACCGTACGCCCAACGCAACTGGCCAGTGGTTTCGTCCAGCGCCACGAGCGACGGGCCAGACTTGTTCACCGTGGTAAACACCAGCCCATCTTGCACCAGCACATCTTCTTGAGGGTATTGGCGTTCGCCCCAGTTTTGCCAGCGGGCACGCCCTCCTTCGTCGTAGGTCCAGCGGAGCGTGCCGTTGAGAATCGATCGGCAGAACACCAGATTCTGGTGGCGATAGATCACGCTGTTTTCTGTAACCACAGGCTGCGTGTACACGAAGAAATCATCGCGTGTACCTGGCAAGGTTTCCTGCCAGACGGGGGTTTTCAAACCGAGCGGGTCTGCCGAAGGGGGCAACATGCTGTAGTCGTCAGCGGCCACGTTCGGGGCGCTGGCGTGCTGCGCGGGAAATGCCGGCTTCTCGTACGAGGCAGACGCCACGGCTGCTTGCAGCCGCGCGAGTTGATCGGTCGAAAGTTCAGAATCGGCCACCTTATTTCCATTGCCGCCGGATCTCTCGGCACCTGCTGACTGCGAACCGATCCGCCTTTGGCAGTAGGAAATCTTGAGGTGTAGTTCCGGCGTATGCAGATCTTGGTCAGGAAAGAAATCGCGGATGGTGGTGTAATGCTCCAAGCGCCGCCAGGTAGTGCCCTGTATCCAGGGCGGCATCACCGAGCGCCATCACCGCTTTGCCGCCGTAGCTGGTTGCCATCTTCTGCTCGGCAATATCGGAGAGCCCGAGCAGCGAATAGGTGCGCTCTGCTTGCAAGAACGCCTCGCGGGCAGCGGCGTCGTACAAGGTTCGGTAGAATCGCAGGTCTTCGGCAGGAAATTGCAGAATTCGCCGTTGGCAATACTGCCCCACCGGCATGAAGACGCCGTAGTCGCTAACACGGTACATCGCGCTGGGGTACTGCTCGATCACCTGCTGGTAGATCTTGAGCGCCTCGCGAAACTGCGAGTCGGCTTCCTTCTTGAGTCCCGCGGTGACGAGCGCGTTGGCGCGGGAGTCTTCGTTGAGCACGTTGAGCGTAAAGAACCTCGGCTCAGAAGAGAGCTTCATGGCCTCTTCGTCCCGCTTCCAACCTCGGAACGGCCGACTGTAGGCGTCCCCTCGCTCAATCATCTCGATGAAGTCTGGCACGTAGTCGGCATACACGCCCTTGACCGGATCTGGACCAGGCGGTGCCGCCTCGTCGCTCTCGGCACCCCAGCCGTTGGCCACCAGCAGGCTGACCAACAGCGCAGCTGCGAGCGACATCCGCCGCTTGGAAACAACCCAGTAGGATCTACGAACGTCGGTAAAATTCATCGGCGTTGCCTCCTGGCCTGACGCCAGGTGAGAACATGGGTGAGTGCGTCGCTGAGCGGGGCATCCGTAGGTAGCGATTCCAGTTCGTAACCGAAGTGCCGAACGGTATTGCGAGCTTGTTGCAGATGCTCCGACCGCGCGTCCAGATAGGCCTGCCGTAGATCGCGAGGTTCGCAAAGGAGTTGCCCTTCGCCCTCAGAACCAATCAGCATGGTTTGTCCTTGCGGCGTAAAATCGCGTTCGAGCGGATCTTCGACATGCATCAAGATCAGGTCGTGATCGCCAAAACTGATCTGGCCAATCCCCAAGGCAAGACGGTCCAGGTCGGTGACCAGATCGGTTAGCAGTACCACCAGGCTCCGCCGTTTGAGCTGCGGGGCAATATTGAGCAGCACGTCGCATAAATCGGTCTCGGCCCCTGGCGAGGCCTTCTCCAGCACATCCACCATGTTGCGGAAATGCGTGGTCGAACTCTTGGCCGGCAGCACGCTGCGAACTTCGCGATCAAACAAACCCAGCCCAAAAGCATCTTTCTGCTGCGTCAACAACCATGCCAAGGCACTGAGCGTGGTGGCGGCGTACTCGTACTTGCTCATGGCCGCTTCGTCGCTGCGAAAGAACATGGACCGGCTGGCATCCAGCAGGAACATAACCTGCATGCTGGTTTCGGCCTCGTACTGCTTGACGAAGTACCGGTCGCTCTTGGCGAACACCTTCCAGTCCAAATGCCGGGTATCGTCCCCAGGTACATACTCGCGGTGCTGGGCAAACTCCGTGCTGATCCCCAGCATCCTGCTCTTGTGCATGCCTGCCATGTAGCTTTCCACCATCCGGAACGAGCGGATCTCGTAACCGCGGATTCGGCTGATGACGTGCGGGTCGAAAAAGTCTGGCATGGTAACCATCACAAAAGGAAAGAACTCAGGAACGTCAGGCCACCGCTTCGAGCAAATCATTGACGATCCGCTCGGTGGTGATTCGCTCTGCCTCGGCAGCAAAGTTAGGCATGATGCGATGCCCCAACACGGCATGGGCAACCTCCATCACATCTCGCATTTCTGCTTCGTGACGACCTTCCAAAATGGCTGCCGCTTTGGCTCCCAAGATCAGGTTCTGACACGCGCGAGGGCTGGCACCCCAACTGATCCACCGTTTGATGAAATCCGGGGCCTCGGCCTCGGTGCTGCGTGTTGCCCGAACCAATCGCAGGACGAAGTCCACGACATCACTCGGAACATGAACACGCCGAACCAGATTCTGCAGGCTGACAATTTCGTCCTGCGAGAGTTCCGGCTGAATGTCCGGCTTGTAGCTGGCCGTGGTCATGGCCAGAATCTGCCGCTCTTCGTGCTCGGTCGGGTAGCCGACGTTGATCTGAAACATGAACCGGTCCATCTGCGCCTCAGGCAGCGGATAGGTTCCTTCCTGTTCAATAGGGTTCTGCGTGGCCATGACAAAGAACGGGGCTTTCAACTCCCGCCGCACGCCGCCGACCGTCACTTGCCGTTCTTGCATTGCTTCGAGCAATGCGGCTTGTGTCTTGGGTGGCGTCCGGTTGATTTCGTCCGCCAACAGCAGGTTGGTAAAGATTGGCCCTTCGAGAAAACGGAACTGTCGTTCGCCCGTGGACTTGTCCTCTTGAATAACTTCTGTGCCGGTAATGTCAGATGGCATCAAGTCCGGTGTGAATTGCACGCGGCGGAAGTTGAGCGAGAGCCCTGCCGCGAGCGACGAGACCAACAGCGTCTTGCCCAGCCCTGGCACACCCTTCAACAGACAATGCCCTCGACCAAACAGACCGATCATGGTCAGTTTCACCACGGCATCTTGCCCCACCACCGCTTTGCGAATCTGCGACAAGATTTTGTCGTGGGCGGTTTTCAAATGCGCGATCCGATCGATTTCTTCATTGGACCACGGTTGTTCAGCCGGCAGTTGGAAGGTTTCGGTCATGAGGTTGTCTTCTTGTTTCAGGTAAGTGAGAGTGTCAAACAGTTGTCCCAACTGTTCACTTGCAGTACTCGAATCGTTGTTCTTGGTTCCTGAACAGTTGGGACAACTGTTCTACATAGGCCTACCTCGACAAAATCTTTTCGGTCCACCGTGACCAGTTGGGGAGAGTGCGACGCTCGGCTTCTTCGATGAGCGAATGAATCACATCCACCGGCGGAGGTGCGTCCACGGCGCGAACGTTCATCAATAATCGCTGCATCAGGACCGGTTCCACCAAATCTTTGACATCCTCTCGAGTGGCGAATGTGCGTCCGCGCACCAGGCCCAACACCTTGGCACCCATCAACAGTGCTTGGGCGGCGCGCGGCGAGCCTCCCAGTCGCACCGACTCTTCAACACCCGTTGCGGCTCCAGGCTCGCCAGGCCGACTTGCTCTGACAATGGCCAAGGCAAAGTCGCTGACTGAAGGAGGAACCGGCACGTCACGCACCAGAGCCTGCATGGCCAACACAATCTCCGGCGATGCCAGGGTTCGGGCCTTGACTTCGTTGGCACCTGTGGTCTGAGCAATGATACGCCGCTCATCTGTTTGAGCGGGATACTGCTGTTCGACCGCCATCATGAATCGGTCAATCTGAGCTTCGCCGAGCGGCCAGACTCCTTCGCTATCCAGGGTGTTCTGCGTTGCGATCAGTGTGAACGGGCGTGGCAAGGGGAAGGTCTGCCCAGCGGACGTGACCTGCCGTTCTTGCATGACCTCCAGCAACGCAGATTGCGTCCGCGTGGGGCTGCGATTGATCTCGTCGACCAGCACCAGGTTGGCGAACACGGGGCCTTTGAAGAACCGGAAATCTCGCGTCCCGGCCGCCTTGTCATGCTCGAGCACCTCAGCCCCGACAATGTCCGAAGGCAACAGGTCCGGCGTAAACTGCAACCGGCGATGTTCCAGCCCTAGCACTTCTGCCAAAGTCTTGACCAGCAAGGTTCGGCCCAAGCCAGGCAGTCCGGTCAGCAACATATGCCCTCCGGCAAACATGGCCACCAGCAACCGCTCAACGACGAGTTCCTGTCCCACCACCACTTGGGCAATCTCTTCGCGAATGGCGTGGTAGGTGTCGTAGAACTCGGCGGCGGTTGTGGGAAGCCCGCTTTGGACTCCGTCCGCGCCGGTGTGCGGTTGATCGAGAGCGTTCATCGTCCTCCCTCCGGTTTGATGTCCTTTTGTCCGAGTTCTTCGAACGTGGCAGGCCGCGTGCGCCGTGGCCCCTTCTCAAAGTAGAAAGTGACGTCCTTGCCTTGGAAGTGTCGTTTGAACAACTCGGGAGACGGTCGCACGTAAATCTCGTCCCGCACTCCGCCCGCATACGGCGACCCCGCCGGCAGAAATACCGCCAGCGTCAGGTTGTTCACAAATCCGTTGACATGCTCCACGATGTCCTTCGATCCCAAATCTCCCTGCAAGAGATCCAGCATGACCTCTTCGTTCTCCAACAACAGGCTGCCGTAGCGATCGAGATCGTCCGCAGAAAAGTCAATCAGGTCTGCGCGAAACGAACCGGCGCGGGACCCGCGATGCCCAAACCCACTCCCTCGCAACGGCCCGTAACCTTCGAACGTGAACTTGACTTTGATATCCTTCGCCATGTCCCGAAATACCGGTCCCAGATCACGCAGCACCTGAACCTCAAGAGGGTTGGGACCCGGTGGCGGAGGATTGTTTTCATTGACCGGAGGGTGCGGCTTGGGTTTCTCCAAAGGACGAAAGGCTATCGCCAGATCGCCTGCTCGGCGTCCCCACCAGGTGCCGATGTAACACGGTTCGAAATGGACCTGCACGACATTGTTCTTCGCATAGTCCGCATAAGCCAGCAGCGGCGAGGCATACCGCAGCTCGGCAACGTCATCAATCTCAAACACCGTCACCGACTCGAGCGCGGCCCGGTTTCCTTCGCCCACGGTATGGCTCACCAGGCGGATTCCCTTGCCCATCTGCTTCATGCGCTGGAGCGCTGCTTCACGCGTGAGCAAGTCCGCCAGTCGCTTACCGTCGGCAGCTTCGTCATCCAGATCGAGCAGGCGTTGGGCAAAAGCCAGGCGTTCGGTCACCACGGCGCTTCCGTCTGGACGCAGCTTGACCACCGTCTCAATCTCGACACAACCGCACAGCATCAATACCGGCAAGATCAAGCACAACCTGGCAAGTTGGCTGGTGAACTTATCTATCATTACGCGTTTCCTAAAAGAACGGGCTCTCAAACAACCTGCTTCGCTCGCTACTAACGAATCACTCGGGCGGAACCCCAGTTGGCAACGTCTCCCAGGTCCAGGTCACCGGCGTCGCTGACGGATAGCGTCAATCGCTGGACGCCCGACACTTTGATATCGATCAAACGTGGGCTCTCTTCCCCGCCGGTGACGACTCCGCTCTCATACAACGTCTTGCCATCTCCTTGCACGGTGAAGTTGACGCTCCCGCGCTTCCCCATGCGTGTGGCGATCCCCACTTCGCTTTGAAACTTCTCGAACCGTCCTTGGAGCGTGAACGTCAAACTGCAATTGGCGTGCATTCCAATTCCCCAGGGATACCGCTTTCCGGCAATGCTCAAAGTATCTCCCTGGCAACTCTGATCCATCTGATACGGTTGGGCAGGTGCCAACACCGTTTGCTGCTGCACATCGACCGGTCGCAATTGCGAAAGGTACTGCACACGCCCACCCAGCACCTGAACCAGCGAGACTTCGTCGACCGCAATCTCCAGCGAGCTCTCTGGATCCCAGGCGGGGCGAAGGTGCCACTTGCCGAGATGGATGCGCTCCACGGTTCCTTCCACTTCGCTCCGATCTCGACCCACCAGACGCACGCGAACTTGACCATCCCAAGGTTCCGGGGCAACTCGGGCGGCGTCAGCCAGCCGGACGCCGGCCACATACAGCATCTTCACAGGCACCACCTGGAGCAGATTCTCGTGATCGAGTGCCAACTCGGTGGTGGCAAAATCTCGCACCACGCCCGGATAGACAGAGCCACGGCGATCCTGCACCACATCCAGTGCGGCACTTAAACCAGGCGGCGTACTCTCGATGAGTTCTTCAGCCTTGCGACCAGAAAACCCTGAGAGCGGCAGGGCCACAAAGCCTTTCAAATGTGCCAGGTCCATAGAGATGGTTCCGGCCAGCGCGGTTTGCACTTGCAAGTGATTGTCGGAGCAACCCAGGATCAGCCCTCGCAACCGACTCCCACTCAGGAACCGAAACTCCTGCGTTCCACTTTGAATCAACAAGGGGGAACGCCCTGGGAATCGCACCGAAATGACTTCTTCCAGCGGAACTTCAACGTCTTCGCCGGTCGGCTGCCGAATGGCAATGCCGCCCGTCGGTGTGACGGCATTCACCAGCCCGAATACCCGGGAGTTGTCATGCAGTCGAATTTCTTCGGCGCGGATGCTAGCGGCCGCGAAGCACATTCCCACGCCGACCAACAGTGCGCACACAGGCAAAATCCAGCGCGTCGGGACGAATAGCAGGAGTGGATTCAACACGATATTCATCTCACAGTTTTTCATCGAACGAATGCTTGGTGACACGAGTGCAGATTTCTATCAACGCACGGAATCTTGAGAACCTCGCACGTCCTATTCCGGTTCCTGGGGAGCGGAGGTTGCTTGGGTATCTACAAACGAGGCAAAGTAGGCTTTTAACAATTCGCGGTACTTTTCAGGAAACTCGCGAGCCAACGCGCGGACCATCCGGTCACGCACTTCCGGTGGCAGACTTGACTGTTGTTTCAACAGTTCAGCCAACTGCTCACGGCTGGTGAACTGCGGTACTTGCTGAACTGGTGTTTGACCTGGAGACGCGGCCACGGTGGCCTGTGGGGCAACCCGTTCTTCGAGCAATTCGCGCAGCGCGCTGGTTACGTCGGTCATTGACTGCAAGCTGACAGCCAGCGCCGCGGCGTTTGCGGCATCCTCAGCGGGGCTGGCAATTCCCTCAACGGCTGCCGTCAGCGGGGTTGGATCAAGCGCGGTAAGCTTCTGCTGTACGAGTGGAATGATGTCCGCCGAAAGCGCTTGCCCCTGAACGTCAACCGCTTGTAGCTCCATCACCACCAGACGCTGGAGTTCCCCGGCGCGCCGGCGACTTTCTACTTGGAGCTCTTGAGCGAGTTTGGTCTGCGGAGACTTCTGTTGGAACCGCGACAGCTGCCGCAAGACCACCGCCTGCTGGCATCTGGCAAAGCTCAACTCGTCCAGAATTGCGACCAGTGCGTGAAGATTCTTTCCTTGCAATACGTAAGGACGACCGAAAGCGTCCACCCCGCCCAGCCGTACGTTCTCGCTGATGACATCATCCACGGATTTCAACAGCGCGATCTGCTGCAGCAGGTCTTGCAGGTCGGCGATGCTATCTGCTTGAATCTGCTGGACGTTCTCATCCGTTTGATCTGCGGCCAACAGTTGGGCAGATTGGTTGAAGTGCAGATAAGCCTGCTCCAGCAAGGGGACCAATCGCTGCCGCCGAATCGCATCTCGAGCAGCCTGGTTGGGATCCAGGCTTTCACGACTTTCATCCTCTCCATCGGCGGCAGGTTCTTCGGTCTTTGCCAACGTGATGGCGCTGTTTAACCCCTCCAGTGCAGACTGTTGCCGTTCGCTCAGTCGGAGCAGTTTCAAACGGACGAAGCGTGACATTTCAGCCTCGGTCCGATTCTGATCCAAGTAGCGCGTCCGCCCCAACGTGTTGTCTTCTAGTTCGATGGCCAGGCGAATCGTCGCCGAAAGGGCATCGGAACCCTCAGGCAGTACCGGGAGTTCGCTGGCTGCCACCACTGGGCTTTCTGTGGTGACTGGTGCGGTTTCAGTAGGTTCTTGACTGGCAACGTCGGTAGGTTTGATCAAGTCTGGGTCGAACTGCGACTCGTCACTGGGAATCATGGCCAGCGTCAGCGGCTTGTCATCGTCCATATCTTGGCCAGCGAGCAGGAGTCCCGCCTCGACGACATTGAGGGCTCTCTCCGCGGCACGTTGGTTGTCAATGATTTGCGAAGGCTGGTTGTTCTCGATCATCTCAGCCGCCCGCTTGAGATGATGGTTGACGCGGTTGTTGCGAAGGTTGCCGAAGGCGGCCTGCAGGGGCTGCAAGATATTCTGCCGCCGTTGCCGCTCGGCCTTATACATCAAGTAGGTGAGTTGGTTCTCGAGACCAGTTTCGGCATCGAAGATAGCCCTTTGCTGTTTGCCCAACGTGAGCAACTGTTCTTGATCATCGTCCGAGAGATCTTCAATCTCTTTGGCAATGGTATTCGGTGCCACCTTTTCCGTGATGGTCTGAACGTCTGCCTGCTGTTCGCGCAGCAACTTAGTCGTCACGGCACTGGTCTGCAGGTCTCGCCAGTCGTAGAGTTTGCGAAGCATTCGCTCCAGCACCAGCACGGCCATCTTCTGACGGTCACCGATTCCCTTCACGGCCGTTTGCCGCAACAGCACAAGTTGCTCTGGAGCGGCGCTGGCATCGGTCCTGGGGCGAGCCTGCTCAAGCCCTGTTCGGATCTCGGCGTGTTCCTGCTGAACCAACCGGTTGGTAAGCTCCGCCACGACCGAAAGCCGCCCCGCCATAAAGTCCCGGGCCATGTCATTCCGCTCGTACTTGTCGGTCAGCAACTGCAGATGCCGCTTGATCTGCTCAGCGGCGCGGAAGGATTTCTCTTGCGAGTCCTGCATGCTCGGACCAGACCGGATCTTCCAAGGCGGCACCGCGCGCGCGGTTTGCCACTCGTCCCCCAACCGCCAGGCTTGCAGTTGATTGCGCCAAGCGATGCGGGCTTCTTCTTCCAGCAACTTGGCCTGTTCCAATGCTTCGAGATGGAACTCGCTCGGCTTGACCAACTTGACCTGACGCACGGCTGATGTCCGCTGTCCACGCCCGGTGGGATTGTTGTCTTGCACGCGTACGAAGTAGTTGAGCGTGCCGCTGTCCGGGAGTTCGAGTTGCTTCAATCGCCAGGGAAACTCACTACCACATCCGCCCCACTCTGCGGCACCGGACCGGTCATCCGCGCGGAGAGCGGCAAGGCTCGAGGTCGTCTACCTGGTAGAAGAACTCGACCTTCGCCAGACCCGAATTGATCCCAGGCGGTGAACGCCACGTCAATGGTCGCCTGGGCGGTTTCGACTAGATCCTGCCCTGGCGATAAGCAGTTCGATCTCCGGCAGTTCGTCCAGCGTGACACGAATCTCGTAGATCTCGGCCGGGCTTCGCGATAGCCATTGTATTCGTACAACTCCACGCAGTAGTAACCATCTACCGTGAAGCATCAGCGATGGTTTCGAACAATGTGTCGGACTGTCTCGTCAGTTGCCCGTTGGTGCGGCTCGTGTTCGTCCTCTGCGGAACCCGTCGCTGGTGAGTTGGAACTTATCGCGGAGTCCAGGGGCATCGAGCATTCGAACTCCAGGCGAACCTCGGTACCTTCGATGCCGTTGAGCAATTGACCTCCTGTCACGGTCCGGTCGAGCATGCCAAGGTAGTCAGGATAGTGGTAATGGGCCGTGATCTGTTTGAGGTACGGCCGCTCGATCACTTCGATCTCGTAGAGATCGGTCTCGTAGTCGCCGCCGGTCAGCGCGAAGTCGAGCAACTCGCGAATTTCTGGGAAGGTGTAGGTGATTGCCCTTCGGTAACCGGGAGTTGCTGGCGAATCCAGCCAGGCGAACTTGGAGTGCGATACGCGAGGGTGACCTGCGCGGGGATCTCACCTTGCAGACTGGCCGCTACGGTAAATGCTTCGAGTTGTGGAACCGTCCAACCGTTGGCAGGTTCGTCCACGGTCACGGTGGTCCGATGCGGCCAGCGGACGTGGGAGAAGGGATTGAAGAACCGCTGCCCCCCAATGGCCACGTACTTAGGACAGCACGTAACCGAGAAGGCAACGGGTGCCACCGCGATTCCCGCGGCCAACCATGCCAGCGGCTGGACCGAACTGCGAGTTGCGAAGGCGTCGCGCGAGCGAAACGCTGCCGACGGCTTGGGAGACCTCGTCCAGCGATTTCTCGACAAGCTCCTGGCTTCGCGCGGTTTCCAATTCGCTTGCTCGTTGAGCTGCGCCAGTTCGTACCTCTCGAGCAGGTGACTCTCCGTCGCGGCGAGCATGGGCGTCGAGACAGGCAAGGACTTCTGCGTTGTTCCCACCGCTTGCCCTCAGCGGATGAACCAGCTCCACCACGCCAGCAGCCAGGCAGAACGTCCACACCACCAGCAACACCAGCCGCGCGGTGCCAAATGCAACGCCAGCCGATCGCGCGACACGGCGAACTGCCAATCTGTCGCGATGCGATCCGCGCGACGCGGCGAATAAACAATCGCCCAACAAGCGTGCGCAGTCGCCGGCGGAATGCCTGGCACAGTCGGTCGAGTTGTTTCGCTGCGGGTGATGGTTAGAACGTTCTGATGCTTGCCGGTTTGTAGTTTGTGAATGTCAACTGGTTATTCGCGGCCACCAGGTCTCCGCATCCGGCGGCGGGAAGAGATCCCCATACTCTTCGCGCACAGTCGGTCAAACAGTTCAACGGAGTTCGATGGCATGGGCAAAACGTCTTGATTCTATTGCTTGATGAATACTCAATCGGAACTGCCGGCGAGCGGCATCCGGTGATCGACATGATATTCCAGGGCAACGCTCACAATCCGAGCATTGCCTCCATCGGCGATAAACAACCGGTGGTCCGTATGCGTCGCCACGTACGCGGCGTCGAACAAACCCACGCCATCACCACCTAGCGGCGCTACGCTCCCAGGCCCTCCACTGTCGGCATTTCCATACTGTCCAACGCGGAGGATAAGATTGCCAGCGGTGTCCAGCACGGCCACGCTGTAGTGGTCCACTTCGGGAGCGAACGATCTGGCAAAATAGTCCAACGCAAATCGGGCATGCCAACAGGCACAACCGCCACCCCCTTTGGCAGAGTTGAAACCTCCGTATCCCACGCCGCCGTACAGCCACTCGTGCCCTTCCACCCACATCGGGCCATCATTCGAGCGCAGCAAATCAGGAGGTCGGTTGGGCTTGGGCTCCAGCGGGATCGGGAGATCTCGTTTTCCGCTCACCAGTTTCGCGCCATGCGGTTTGGTTTTGAGCAGCGTTTCTGCCCGTTCTAAAAAGTACGGCTCGCCATTCAGGACGCGGTTGGGGGTTGCCAGAATATAGAGTTGATCTTGCGCATCCATGGCGATGCCATCCATCATGGTCACGCCGGGCACAGCATCTTCGAAGAGTAGCTGCCCGTGCTGATCCCAGACTTGGACTTCGATTCCAGCCCTACGGCCTGGGAACATCCGGGGCGTGTAGGCTTTGCCTTCGGTGATATTGGCCGCCTGCTGTATCTCGCGCGGTTCGCCACGACGGTCCGCAGGGGTTGAGTTGTTGTAGCAACTAACCACCACGTTTCCGCGCGGCGAGACGCTCATGCCACCTTGGTGAAAATAGCCTGGTCGCCCGGCCGGCATCACGAGCGCCCCCACGAGATCTGTCCGCCGCCCATCACTGCTGGAACTAAATCCTACCTTCTCGCGCTGTTCACCGTAGTCGAACGGAACCTCTTGCCAAGAGTCAGGTCGGAACCTGCCCAGCACGTTGTCGGTCCGCAGATAGATTAAACCGTCCAGATCAAACGCTAGATCCTCGGCATCAAACGGCAATGCGAAAGGCTTGATCTGACCGCTTTGAGGATCAATCTCCAGCAGTTCCAGGGCTGACTTGGTCACGCCTGCCTGACCTTCGAACACGTACAGTTTGCCATCCTTTGGGTTCACATACAATTTTTGCCGTGCATGAATGGTGGGTGCTGCGCGGACGATGGTTTCGACCACATGCTGGCCAAAATCCCGAACCACTTCCAAACGGCCATTGAGTTCTTGCAACAAGCGAATGCCTGCCTGTGCGGCCGGTTGGTTCATCTCGCCGCGTACCATCAGCAGCTTGGAAACCGAACCTGTCGAACCTGGCACCAACCAGATGGTGGGAGGACTGGTCCAAGAGTCCAAGGCCATGCCGTACTGCAACCCGGCCCCACGGTTCATGAACACGTTGGGTTGATGCCCCACCACCGGCAGGCTGTACTTGACCGCTGCTTGTGCCCGGTTGGCATCAACCGCCGGAAGTTTCACGATGACAGGTTCTTTCACATCGCCTGCATCGCTGAAGCGATTGAGTACCATCCACGATCCGACGTAGATTTCCCCGTTCTTCTGGTCGACGGTCACTTCGGCAGGTTTGTGCACATGGATCGCATCGAGTCGCTCTCCATCCGGCGAGAACACCACGATCCGATCATTCATATAATCCGCCACGTACACGCGTCCCTGAGCATCGCAGGCAACCGAAGTAGGAACACGAAGATGCGTATCATCCGTACCAAATTCGTCCAGTGACGTGCTGCCTGCAAAGACTTCTAACGGCTTGTCCGTGGCAACTTCCAACTTCATCACACATGGCAACCACGTATGAGGGCGAGGATGATCTGGTTTGAAATGATAGCCGGTGAGATAGAGCCAGCGGGCATTGGGGCTGAGCGCGGCCGAGCGGGGATCGACCAGCAGTTCGTCACCGCGAAAGATGATCTTGATGGCGGTTTCTGGACCAACGAGTTCCAGCCCCCCAGAAGTTCCATCGGTCGCCAACCGATTGAGCTTCACGCTCGCCAGCGCGATGCGATTCTCCGCCACGGCGAACGCAGTCGCAGCCGCCTGGTACTTGGACATGGTCCCCTGTTCGGTATTGTGGCCGGAGGTCAACATCGTGGCTTGCACCAAGCCGTGCTTGATTGGCAAATCCTGGCCACTTTGCGGAAACCCGGGCGGTGGCCAACCCGGCCACTTTGTCTAACTTGTCGGCCGGGAACGGATAGATCGTCCGTACGTAGTCGCCAGTGTGGTCGAACATGCGAAGATGATCTGCCCCTTCACCCTCGAACACGAACACCCCGTCGGCGTTTGCCGCTACCAGCGGCCGGTTCTTCCTCGCAATGCGCTTGTAGGGACTCCAGAACAGGCTTCGCTCGAACCGCGGTTTGAGTCCCAGCGAGACACGTACGTGGAGCCCTGACAGATTGTCGATGTACCGCCCATGGCCGTCTTTGCCATCCCAAAGGATGGTCTGTTTCAGTGAATTGGGCTGAAGCGGAGACGGCGCGTTCTGCCCTAGCACACCGCTGGTGAGATGGCGAACAATGCGGCCGTCAGCGTCCTCGATGGCAACGGTGACGTCGCAGTTGCCGCGACTGGCAAACGTGATCTCGAATGCTCGTCCTTGCTGCTTCAGTTGCGGGGCTTCGGCAAATTCGAAGACTTCCTCACGCTTGACACGAAATTCATCGAGATCATCACCAAACGCTCGCGCATCGCCAAGTAGCAGTAACGCCGTACCGACGCACATGGCAATCATCTGAATCATCGGAAATATAGATAAACGCATCATGCTATTCCGATCTGGTGATAGTGGATATTGTTGTGGGTAAATCATTTGGCCAACTCTGATAAATGCGTATTGTGATAATCGAGAGTGACACTCAGCACGCGGGCGTTGCCGGGATCGGCAATGAACAAACGGTGATCGGTATGGACGGCCACGTAGGGAGCGTAGAACAAGCCAACTTCGTCCCCGCCCAAGGGTGCCGGACTTTCGGGTCCTCGGCTGTCTGCGTTTCCATAACGTCCGATTCTCATGATCAAGTTGCCGTTGGCATCCAACACCGCCACGCTGTGATGGTCAACTTCGGGCGCGAACGACCGCCGCAGATAGTCCAACTCGAACCGGGCGTTGTAGCAATCGCAACCTCCGCCTGACCTGCCTGCATTCTTGCCTGCGAATCCGAGGCCGCCATAAAACCACTCGGCATTCTCCACCCAAGCCTGACCAACCAGATTGTTGGACAAAGCAGGAGGTTCTTGCGGCGTTCGTTCGGCAGGCAGCGGCAGCGGAAGGTCTTTGTCATTGCTGATGATCCGCGTCTGCTGCGGCTTGACCTTGAGCAAAGTCTCCGTCATATCGTTGAAGTACGACTGGCCGTTGAGGAGTCGGGTGGTGGTCGAAAGTACGTACAGGTTGTCGTCGGCGTCAATGCCAACGCCGTCCGTCTTGGCAATGCCAGGCACGGCATCTTGAAAGAGAACCTGGCCATGCTTATCCCAGACATGGATCTCACCCCAACGGGCTCGACCAGGAAATGCCGCCGGTGTGAAGGGATCTCCGCCAGCTTCGGCTGGTCCTTCGTAAACATCCTTCCGCCGATTGGGTTGTGGCGCATGATTGTTGACCGCTACGACCAGATGTCCTCGCGGTGACACCGACATCCCGCCGTGATGGTGCAGCCCGGCATGCTTGACAGGCAGTTGCAGTGCGGACATCGCCTTGGCCACCTGGCCATCATTGCTAGAACTGGTGCGCAGCGATTCCGATTCGTCCCCATAATCCCAAGGCACTTCGGTCCAGTCGCGCGAATTGTAGCGGGCAACCTGATAGAATGTTCTTAGATAGGCAAGCCCGGCATGATCAAAACATAGATCCTCCGCATCGAACGGCAAATCGACAATCTGAACCTGCTCCGAGTCGGGATCGATCTCTATAAGTGCTTCCGGTTCGATTTCCGATCGCTGCATGACCTTCGGCAACATGTAGAGATTACCACCCCGTGGCGGGATTCACATACCAGGTCGCTGGTCGTGAGTATCTCGGGATAATCCGTCCGGCCCGTTCTGGGGAGCGTCTTCGTTAAAGTCCCGATAGAGCTCTAACTCAGCCGAGGGTTCGCTCGTCGAGCGTTTGAGGTCATAGACGCGAATGTTGGTCCGCTTGAGATTGGCTCGGGTCAAGATGTCCACACGCCCCCACTCACTGGCCAACCAAACTCGGGTGGGTTCGGACCAGGGATCGACTTCGGCCCGATAGCAAACTCCGTTGCTTCGCTGCGATCGATAATCAAACGGCACAGGGCAGGTTGCCACCGGCGCAGGGTCATCGAATGAGCGATAGATGGTGAGCGTGGGAGGCGAGGGGTCGAGACCGCGCCGCAGATCCGCCGCTTTCGGTTCTTTGACGAAGGCATTGGGTACCCACCAGCTAAAGACGTAGATCTCTTGAGACTTGCCATCGACCACCACTTGGGCAGGTTTTTTGGTAGCAATGGTTTTGAGCAGTTCGCCGGATGGGGAGAAGACTTGAATCTGATCGTTGACCCAATCTGAAACATAGATCCGCCCTGCGGCATCCACGTCGAGCGATGTTGGCGTGCCAAACAGTTCAGAATCAGAACGGGTCGGCGGTCTGTCAGAACCGGCCAATTCCATGCTTCCCAAAAACGTTTCGATTGGCCGATCCGCTCCGTACTCAAGTCTGGCGACGCCAGGCAGCCAGTCATGGTGGCTGATGAGCACGATGTCACGCGAGGCGGTGGTGCCGTGCGGGTGAACATAGCCGGTCAAGTAGAGCCAGCGGCCATCGGGGCTAAAGGCGGCACTGCGCGGCGAGACGGGAACCAGTTCACCCCGCTTGATGTTCCCCTTTGGCAGAATGGGGAAGGTCAACTCAGGGCCGGAGAGCGTCTGCCCACCGGTAGAGCCATCGGTACTCAGGCGGTTGAGCCGCAGTTGCCCAAGAGCAATCTGTTGGTCCTGCACGGCCAGCATCGTGGCTGCATTACCCCAGACAGAACCATGGTAGTTGTTGTGTTGATCGATTCCGATTCCCAGCCGCTCATGCCTTCCGGCATTCTTCCCAGAACTTAACAGCGTTGCCTGATGGAAACCTTCTTTGACAGGCAGGGTGGCTCCATCTTGTGGAAACTTGTGGCGGTGGACCCCTTGGACCTCATCAATTTTATCAGCAGGGAAGGGATACACCGTGTGCGCGTATTGCCCTAGGTGGTCGAACCGTCGCACGTGGTCCAGCACGCGGCCATCGTAAACGTACACGCCCTCGGCGGTAGCTTGCATCAATGGAGCTTCTTGGTGCATGCGAAGCTTGGGTTCCCAGAGCAAGACCTTTTCGAACGAAGCCTTGAGTCCCAATGAAACGCGGACGCGGCAGTTGGGCAGATTGTCAACGTAGGCCCCCTGATCATTCTTGCCATCCCACAGGAGCGTTTGGCGCAGAGAACCCTGCTGAAGTGGCTCGGGCGCGTTGTCCCCCAGGATGCCGGATGCCAGATGCCGAACGATCTTGCCTTCGATGTCCTCGATCACCACCGTGACATCGCACCAACCTTGCGACGTGAACGAAATGCGAAAGCCACGGCCTTGGCGCTCAATCTCGGGCTGCTGGGTGAACTCGAAAACCTCTTCGCGCTTGATCCTGAACTCTTCCAGATCATCCGCCTGGACGGGAAGGCAGCACAGCGCGGCGATCAAGGTCAGCACCAGCACCGCCCAAGTTGGCATGGCGGGCGAGGTGGGTCGAATGATTGCTGTGAGGGAATGGAAATTCATACTACCGCTCATAAATGGGCAGGTACGCGCGGGGAGCCTGAAGGACGATGGCAGCCATGGCGGTGGGATAGATGACATTGTCATGTTGATCCGGAAATTCGCCGTCCGTTCTTTGCAGGTCGGCCAGCACGGCAGCTCCTTTGTGGAACCAGGGGATCCAGTACTCATCGCCGCAGCTATACATGGCCAAGCTGGCATAGAAGCATCCGAAGATGAAGTAACGCCGTTCCTTCAAATCGTCAATCGTGTAGCGCTGGTATTCGTAGGCGATCTTGTCTCGAGCGGGTGCAATCAGGGGGTGATCAAGCTGGCCGTTGTTGGAGAGGGCAATCACGCCGGTCCCGCCCATGCTGGGCGCGGCGTGGATTCCGAAGGTGCGGTAACGAAAGTGACCGTCCGGCATGGCACATGCTTCCACGAACTTCACCCCGCCAGCGATGGACTCGGCAGAGACGGTAAAGCCGGCCTTCTTGGCAGTTCGCAGCACCCAGAGCACATTCGCCGTGACCGACATATCGCTGTGCCCTTCGCGACTGAGCTGGCATCGCCAACCCCCGTCGAGCCGCTGGCTGCGAGCAAGCAACTGCGGACCGAACGGGAAATAACATCCCGCAAGTGCGGGACGCCAAGGCATGTCGCCGTAGGCCAGGTCCAGACGCCGAGTGTGGCGTCGGCGTGTTCGTAGCCAGTGCCCATAGGGATTGCTCCCTCTGCCAGCAATCACGCCGCTGGGCTGGACTTGTTTCAAGAGGAATTCCAAACCGCGATCCAGTTGCCGCCCGTAGCGACCAGCCGTGGACGTCTGCCTTCGGCCATCAGCGACAGACAGCCAGCGCGGTGACGCCTGTGTTCGAGGCAAATTGAGTATCCGACCAACCCCCATCGGGATCCTGCTGTGCGGCAATGAAGTAGTCGCTGCCTGCTGGCTCATGTGCGACGAATCGTCAGGCGTGAGTAGTTGCCCGGGCCATCTCGCTGGCCGTTCGACTGGCCGGGGAAGCACCAGAAACGCCGGGTCCGTGCCCAGGAATGTCGGTCCTAGCTTCGTTCCTGTTCGGCCAGGAGACGCTGCGCCTCGTCGTCTCTGGTTCCACGTCGACATTGGCCGCCGTGTCTGCGGCAAGCGCTGGTTCGAGCCTTCGAGGTCCCAGGTGTTTGCGAGTACGAAGTTCGCCAGGCGACCATTGCCAACGCCAACGCTCCGACGATGAGCAGCGGCAGGGCCGGGTATCGTTTCGATGTGCTCATAACAGACCCCACCATTTTCGCAGGCAAAGTTCCAGAGATACCAAGACCAGGAAGATGGCCAAAAGTGGCCAGGCATCCCAGATTTCTTCGACCGTTGTTTCATGGAGAACCAGCGGATCGGTCGGAATGGCTTGTACTAAAGACTCGAGATCGCCAAGGCTGCGGTAGTCGAAGTATTCTCCACCGGTGGACTCGGCTAACTGCTGCATGGCTACGAGATCCGCGCTCGTATCCACATGCTCGAGCGATTGCATCCGGACTTGAAAACTGTGCGAAACATCAAACAGCGGTTTGGCCTCGGAGTCCGCATCCGGCGCGGTTTGCGTTGCCCTCATCATCATGGTCCCCAGTCGCCTGACGCGATACTGCCCACGGTACAACTGCTCGCCGGCGGTGGTCGGGCTGCAGCGGCACCTTGTAGGTGTCCTCGTCGCCCTCGCTGGCGACCGACACATAACTGGGCTCTCGGGCCAGCAGAGACATCAACGCTTAGGATCCAGCACACGCAGGTCAATCGCCACCTCTTCGCCAGGGCTATACGATCGACGGTCGGTGGCCAAGGCAACCCTGCTGCTGGTGCTCCAGGCAACTGGCCTCGCCCAAGTAGCGCACCGCCCGGGTCCAGAGGCGATCATAATCGTAGCTTTCGTACGGAGCATCGCCAGCGCCAGAGGCTATCGACGGCGGCGAAAAACACGGCCCCATCTCCATATCGCTGTAGCACCATCAGCACGCCGTCGCCGGCGACGCTGGCGTCCTTTCGGCCAGCAGCACCACCGCCTTCGGTCTTGGCATCCGCAACAGGATGCCTCCAGTAGAAATCCAGACCTCGCCAAAGGTGTCCCAGATCTGCTGGTTGAGGGCCGAATTGGTCGAAGCCATCAGCACGGGGTGGTTGCGACCTTGGGTCCGTACGGCTGATGTAGAACGGGTGATCGAGAAGCTGATCGTGGTTCAGGTGCAAGTTCCTATCGACCTCCACCGGCAGCAGCCCGCGAATCCTGGCTGCGTGCACTTGCACCAGTCTGGCCAGTCCGATGACTGCGGCCGGCAATAATCACCAGCCCACCACCGTTGCTTACCATGGCTTCTCCGAGCCCTGCCAGTTGCTGGGTCGTGATCCCGTTGGGATCCGCGTCGAACAGAATGGCCACATCGTACGGCTCCAATCTTGACCGTTTCCGGAAGCCGTTCGATGGTCACATTTCCTTGCTGGGTGTAGTCAATGTCAGCCGCCTTGGAGGTAGCAGGAGAGCTCCAGATAGGATCCCTCAGCAAGGCGGGCACCATGTAGTAGAACTCGCGAGAGGGACTTCGCCAGCGATCGGCAACACCCTGCAGGGTGCGTTTGACCACCTTGACCGAAAGTCAGCTCGACGTTGTTTTCGAAGTTGACTTCGTCGTCCTGGTCCGGCAGCGAAAGCCGATACGGCGGACGCCTTCGGTCTCGGGTATCGTGGCCATGCGAGCTCAGATGCTGGCCCCGGTGAACCTGCAGGATCTCCGGACGAGCCACCTCGTGGTACTAGGAGTCGCGGGATCTCGCCGTCTATCTCTTCCAGCACTAATCGCGTCGTCTCGAGTGGACGAGCTGATCTGGTTGTGACTTGCACATGAAGTGTGAACACGTCGCCCAGACTGGCCTCGGCGCCGGCAAATTCTACAACTTCGTCGATCCGCAAGTCTCGGAGCGGATACTCAGTTCCGAACGTAATGGTATGCACGGGCACCTTCGCCGTCGTCCGCTTCGTCGGCCACCCGTTGCAGATCGAGTCCGCCCGTCCTGCCGTCCATCGCTGAGCACAATCATGCCAGCGACCTTCTCGCCAGACTGTTGCCGCAACGCCTCGCTGAGAGCATCGCCCACGTTGGAATACGCCAGTCGGATTGGGGTGATCCTGCGAAAATGTCCTGGGCGTAGCGTACGCCTGGTCTGCTCTCTCGGCACGATGGGGAACCTCTTTCAGCAGCTGCAAAGGCGGTCCGAAGAAGGTGTACACGCGGACGCGATGCGTCCGACTGAGCTTTTTCTGCAGCTCCTCCACGACGCTTGCTGTGCTCCGTGGTAGCGAGTTCGCTGACTGGAGCGGACTGCAAGCAGCGGGATTCTCGCGACTGGCGGGAAATTCATGCTGAGTCGATTCGTCGATCAAAACGGCGGCGAATCGGCAGCCGGGTTTCGGTACGAGTCAAGTCTGAGGCAGGCCTGGCCAGTACGACCAGGGCAATCGCCGCTGCGCTCAGCCGCAAGATCCACAACAGCACGAATTGGTAGGGACGCATTCGCCGATCGCGGAGCGTTTCACTTCGCAGCACGTAGCTGTAGAACAACAGCAGCGCAGCGGCCAGCCCTACGAGCAGCCAGAGCAGATTGTCAGAGGTAAGGAAGGTCATGATGGATCGACTGCCATGGCCGCTGGGATATTCATATCGTTGGGAATGTTTGTCATCGCTCGCCTCGTCATCGTCCCCCCTCCGGTCCTGCCGTGACAATGCGACGGCGGCCGAATCTCCACGCGAGCAGGGTTTCGATAGCCAGCAAACCGACCAACAGGGCTGCGATCCAGGGAGCCAGCTCGGTGACGGTATGCAGCTTGGCGGCAAACTCGTCCACCGCGGTGTGGCGGCCCAGCCAGGTGCCGGTGCCGGAGAACGCGGCAGAAAAATCGTCTTTGGTCAGCCGCGCGAGATCGGCTTCGTCCGAAGTATGATTCACCACGAATCGCCGCCGCGGCAAGACTTCTTCAATGGCATCAAACTCGTACAGCCCTGGCGTGATGGTATCGCGAAACGAGACGTGAAACTGCTGGGATTCATCGGAAACGCGCTGTGGCGTAAGTCGCCGTTTGACACCGTTGGGACCTTTGAGCAGCAAATGCTGGGTGGAAACATAGACCGGTTGATCAAACACGTCTCCAACACTCAAATTGACGGCCGCATCAGGCTGGCCCACCAGGTACCGCAGCAGTTCTTGCACCAATGCCGGGTATTCTGGCAGCGCCGGTAGGTAGTTCCACCCGACGCCTGCGGTGGTATTGCTAAGTAGTACATGCCCCTGCCTGGCTCCGTAGCGTCCTTCGACAATGGCCGGCACTCCGTTGGACAGCAGGAACACGGCCGATGCCGACTCTGGGTTTTTGAACTGGAACTCCACGTATTTCAGGTAGCTTGCTTCCTCGCTACTTGAAGATCGAGCAAAGTGCCTCAGGGCCGGGTGCGGTGTGTCTCCGTATTGGGCCGTCACGGGCTTGGCGTCAGGACCGCCGTCGGCAGCGCTGACCACTTTGCCCAATCGGCAAGGGAGCAAACCTGCTCCGTCTTTGTAGAGCAGGCGGTTGTAGTCAAACAGGTTGGCTTCTTCGCCCATGAAGATCCATAGCGAACCCCCTTGTCCGACAAAGCTCTCCAGTTGCACGGCAATGGATTCGTTCAACTGCCGGGTGGCGGTCAGGATGACCAACGAGTACTCCGAGAGATTCTCGTAGGCAATCTTGAGAGGGCTGATGGTCTTGACGTCGAAATGCGAAAGCTTCTCCACGCCTGGGTGTGTCGGTGGACGAATGGCACGGGCTAGGAACAGACTCGCCGGTTGGGGCGTATCCGCCGTGTCGTCAAGAAGCAGCACCCGAACGTTCTCCGGAGCGCGGCACAAGAAGAAACGCCGGTTATCGACCCGATGTTCGTCTCCATCGACAACCACTTCCACCAGGTACTCACCGGGGTCCGGGAACCGGTGGGAGAATTCCAGAATCGTGGGTTCTTGCCCGAGGGCAACTTCGCGAGACTCTTTCTTGACGCCATCAATCAGGAAACTCACCGTGGCGGGATTGTCGGTCGGCGCGGTGCCGACCGCTTGAAACTCGGCCAGAAACTTGACGGACAATCCGGCAGTAATCACCGGTTCGACAGGCTCCAGGTGCGTGGCCACGTAGTTGAACGGAGGTTCCCCACCAACGTCAATCAGAAACGTCTCACAGGTGGGCGCCAACTCATTCATCAGCCGGGCGGATTCAACAGCCGTCTCGGGCCGCATCCACGTATGTTTCTGAAAGTCTGAGAAGACGTAGAGTTCACAGGTCTTGAGATCTTCGTTCTGTTGGAAATCACGAACCCAGGCCAGCGCGTCCGAGATGGGAGCACTGCCCGATGTGGCCGTGAGGGCATCGAGCGCGGCCGCGGCGGTGTGCAGATCGGTCTCACTCTGCAACAGCGGGGTCACCTGATCACCCAACGAAAGAATGGTCACGCTAGTCTTCTCAGGCAACGCCCTGACCATACTGGCCGCCTGCTGCTTGGCCAGGCGAAACGCCGTGGTCACATCGACTTGTTGATTCATGCTTGCCGTGGCATCCAGCAGCACCACCACATTGCGTTGCTCCCCTTCGCCCATCAGACCTTGCTTGAGCAAAGGTCGGGCAATCGCCAGAGCCAACAACGCAATCGCGGCCACGCGCAGCAACAGTAGCAATCGGTCTTGCCGACGAACCTTCTTCTGCTGCTGGTTCTTGAGCAGAAAGCGGATGGTCGGCAGTTCCACACGACGGCGACGACGGCGGAACAACCACTCAATGACAATCGGCGTGACCGCCAAGGCCATGGCTGCCAGAAACCAAGGATTGAGAAAGAAGGAGAGCATCAGCGGCGAGCCACGGGTAAAGTGCGGCGAAGGTCTGCGAGTAAGCTGGGGCAATCGGAGGAGCAAGCGCCAAGCATTGATGCAGCATCTCGCAACTCCAACTCTATCCTACTCTGCCCTGCGCTCGACCCCAGAAGTTTCACACTTAGGCTACCGTGTTGTATTTGTGTCATTCGATGTAGCCAGGAGAGGTTGGGCTGGGGAATTCGAAATCAGAGACAGCTCTGGCCAGACCCGCACGTCCGTGACTTCTTGATACGAGCGACTCGACCAGTATTTTCCCCGCGCCTGGCCGATGATGTCCATTAAGATAGTCGAGGGCTTGTTCGAAAGAAACTTTCTCAAGGTCTAGGTCATGTGGAATCACGTACGCCGTGCCGCGCTGGTTTGGCTTCTGCCAGGTTCGCTGCTTCTGTTTGGACAAGAAACTGCCCCACCAAGCGTGTTCGACCTGCCGGGCCAATCCAACAAACGCTTAGCCCCGGCCGAAGTCCGTGGGCTCCCGCAAGCGGGCCAACTCGCCGAACCAGACGAACTTCCGAAAGCGACGCCGGACCAACCGGTTGATGGCGCATTCACGGTCACCGAGAGCAATGTTGTCTGGGACTCTCGAGTTCGCGTATTTCGAGCGTACGTCAAGTTTGCCGAACCGTCGGAATTGGGGGAGGAGTTAGCTCCCATTGCCGTGGGGCTTGGAGAGGTGGGAGACTTGCTGCGCGGTTGGCAAGAAGAGGGAACCGCGGCCGGCAACCATGGTGATCTTTATGACAATCGCGACGCGGACCATTCCAACATGAACTACAAAGCCCTACCGCAATTGACGCGGGTGGAGTACTCCGAACCGGCCCAAAAGCGCCGCCTGCATTATGGCGTGCAGCGGTCGATGTTGTTCAACGCCGTGACGCTGGGGAACTCGTCCACCGCCCTGACCTCCAGCGCGTTCTGGAGATGCCAGGGTCGGATTGCTTTGCAATCGAATGGACCTGGCCGCCTTTATTTGCAGTACCGCTCGAATCATCTTTACTTCTATCCAGAACACCGCGATCACGATCCTGGGCACAACGGCGCAGACGGGGGAGGCTATGGAGATGTGTTTCCGGCCAACACGCCGTATTTGATTCTGTCGCAAGGTTCTTCTGGTTCGGACCGTGCGTTCATGAACGCCGTGGCGCAAACATTGGCCGCTTTCCGACCGGACGTCAAACACCAGTTGACCAAGGCGGGACTGTTGATGCCAACCGTGCAGATGATCTTCCGTTCGTGCAACAAGATGGTCACGGCACCAGAGGATTACCTGACCGGAGCCGCACACCCCACCGTCTTTGACAGCAAGCAACTCGATGTGGTCAAGATGGTGACGATGGCGCATGACATGCAGCCAGAAAAACTGCCGCCGCTGGTGCAATTGGAAGTGGTCGAAGAAGATCAAGCCGTCTTAGGCCGTGACTACTTTGACAGCGCCCCAAGCGAAACGCTGCTGGATACCCCGTGTGCGATTGCCAGGGTGGTCAAGTCTACGAAGTACATGCGGCGAATGGTGATCCGTGCCGAAGATAGCTTCGACCCTCAGAATAGCCCGTTGACGTTTCATTGGGTGGTGTTGCGGGGAGATGCTGAGCGGATCAAGATCCGTTCGCTCAACGAGTCTGGATCGGTGGCAGAATTGCTCATTCCCCACCACGCCCGGCAAGCCGTACCTGGCAGCAAAGACATGGAGTCCAACCGCGTGGACATTGGTGTGTTCGTCCACAATGGCGATTACTACTCGGCACCAGGGTTTGTGAGTCTTTACTATTTGGACAATGAGCTGAGAACTTACGACGAGCAGCACCGGATTGTGGCGGTGGATTATGTGGATCCGGCGGTACGCGGGAACTACGTGGATCCAACGTTGGATTTTCGTAAGGATTGGCGGGATGAGTACCACTACAGCGATGACGGCCAACTGCAGGGTTGGACCCGGATCCGTGGTAAAGAGCGGCAGCAGTTTACCGCCGAGGGGTTGCTCATCGTCGAGCCAGCAGAAAATGGCCAACCGGCGAAGACGGTTGCCGTACGCTATGTGGTCAATCAACCGGAACGCAACCGCGCTCCGGTTCTGTTGCAAGAAACGGTGCCAACGATCACCCCGTGACACAGCGTCAACATTTTGGGCAAACCGTACGGGTGATCCTGACCGATCCATTGCCGAAGCACGAAATATCCGGAATCGCAGCACGAGTCCGTTGCTGCGGGTATGCGGGCAAGCTACAATGCTGGGAATTAGGGATTTGTGGCCGCTTGCAGTCTTCATCTGCTAAAGTGCCCGTCGATTCATTCGACGTACACCTTCGCTGATCGTCAGACAAGCCGCGAGCTGCCCCAAGCAGACCGTGGCTTTTTTCGTGGACTCATCCGAATCGTTGCCTTCAACATTGCAACGTTCGTGAGCACGGCGACATACGAAGGGGATCCAGTGGGAGACCAGCACGTGACAGAAACGACGCAAAACCTGGAGTTGGAGCGGGAATTGGGAACTGAACCACAGCCTCAAAGTGGAAAACGTGGCTTGAGCACCCTGGCCGTCCATGCTGGCGAAGTTCGTCAGAAGGCCGGAGATGCCATCACGGACCCAATCTTCTGCGCTTCGACCTATACCTTCCGCGACACACAAAGCGTGATCGACTTCATCGAGCAAGGGCTCCCGCGCGAAGAGTACGGGCGGTATGGGAACCCCGGCGAACGGGTGGTCGAACGCAAGTTGGCGGCGCTCGAAGGTGCCGAGGCCGCCGTGTTGTTCTCGACCGGGATGTCCGCCTTGGTCGGCCTGTTGATGAGCAAGCTTGAGGCCGGGGACGAGATCATCTTCTTCGACGAATGCTATCACCGCAGCCGTGAGTTTTGCTCCAAGCATCTTTCGCGATTCGGAGTCGTGACGCGGCAGGTCCCCGCTTGCGATTACGACGCTATGGAAGCGGCCATCACAGATCGCACGGCCCTGCTGGTGAGCGAGTCGCCCACCAATCCGCACTTGAGCATCGTGGATCTTGAGCGGTTTGTGACCATCGGCAAGAAGTATGGCGTCGAAACGCTGATTGACGCCACGCTCGGTACGCCATTCAACATTCGCCCTTACGAGGCAGGCGTGGACTACGTGCTGCACTCGGCCACCAAGTACCTGGGAGGGCACAACGATCTTTTGGCCGGAGTGGTCTCAGGGAGCGAAGAGAAGCTCGAACCGGTTCGCAAACTCCGCGGAATCATGGGGGCGATCAACTCCCCGCATAATATCTACTTGCTGCAACGAGGCTTGAAAACGTTCGAACTGCGGATGCAGCGGCATAATGAAAACGGCCAGGCGGTCGCTGAATTCCTGGAGCAACATCCTAAGATTGCTAAGGTGTACTACCCTGGCCTGGAGAGTCACCCTTATTACGAGGTGGCGCAGCGGACCATGCTGGGGTTCGGAGGACTCGTTACGTTTGAGATCAAAGACGCCGACTGGCGACGCACGGCCAACTTCATTGATGCCGTGGAGATTCCGCGAATTGGCCCCAGCCTGGGCGGGGTCGAGTCGCTGATCGAACAGCCCATGGTCATGAGCTACTACGAATGCCTGCCAGAAGACCGCAAGAGCTTTGGCATTGCCGACAACATGGTGCGAATGGCCTGTGGCATCGAAAACCCCGAAGACCTGGTAGCCGACCTGGCCCAAGCACTGGCAAAGATCTAAGGGCGTGCTAATGCGTCGTTTCTGCGTCTGACTTTGTTGACGGGTGCTATCCCGGTCTATTCGCTGACATCTGCCAACAGGGCCAGAGCTCCCAGCCCATAGAAGGTGTACTCGACGTCCGCGACCTGATCGAGTTCGCCAGCGCGGAACCCGCCGTGTTCGGCTTGCATGGAGGTGACAAACCGCCGGGCGTGGTCGATGTCGATTTCTTGCAAACCGGCCAGATCACCAAGCGTGAGCAGGCCGGTAAAGGTACTGAGGACGTCAGAGAACGGGATCCGGGTATTCGCGGCCAGCCCTCCTTCGTCATTTTGCCGTTCTGCTAGAAATTCAACAACATCTTGCCGAACCGCATCCGGCACAGCGTCCAGAATCCGCAGCACACCGACAGCCGCCGCTGTGGGATTGGTACCGCTGCGGCGCATGGGCCCCTTCTCGACAAAACCGCCATCGTCCCGTTGACGACTGAGGATGAACTTGACCAGCTGATCCCGATCCGCCTGCTCGACGCCAATCAACTGCCGGCACAAGAGAACGAGAAACGTGTAATAGGTACTGCTCGAGGCTCCCTCTGAACTCATCGCGTAGCCGCCATCGTCCCGGCGGAACTGTTCAATGGCCTCGGCAACTCGGAGTTGCCAACCGTCGGGGATTTCTGCGAAGAGATCGATGCCTGCTGAAGTCTCGAGGAGCAAGGCTCCGTACAGCAGTGAGAGAAAGTCGATGATTGCTGCCTGTTTGGCCAGTTGCCCTTTGAGAAACTCAGCGGCTTGTTCGGCTACAGGACCATCAAGTTCGCCGGTGATAGCGAGTCCTCGGAGTGCAAATCCAGTGTAGTACAAATCACTGGGGCCTTCGCGTCCCGAGAACCCTCCGTCAGCATTCTGCTTGTTCAGCAAGAACGTGGCATGTGCCGCACGCACCGCTTCCGGCAATTGATTCATGCCAGCCGCGAGGCGAAAGGTCAGCGTCTCGAGATACGTGGACATCTGGTCTCAGGAATCTGAGTGTGGAGGGAAGGAACCGCGGGCTGGTTGCAGCGTGCAGGATTGAGTGAAGGCTGGAGCTATTCTTGCGATTCGGAAACGAAAGGGCTGAGCCGTGTTCGAATCCAGTCAGGGATGCGAATAGCTCTGGGTCGTTCGATCGATTGGCGATCGGGAAAAGAGGAGATGGGACCTGGGCGATGGGCTGCTGGCCACGGAATTCATTCGAATCGATGAGGTGAGGCTTGCGCGCCAGTTTTCTGGATTTGCCCACCTCCACCTGATACTCACTTCGTCTTCGAAGCGGAGCGCGTTGCGGAAATCGCAGTTGGCGGAGACTCGGGGCCAGCTCAGGGGGACGTCTTCGGTATTGTCTCCCCCTGGTGGCATGAAGACGCTGAGTCCAACGGAGCGGAGCAGCTCGTGTTCGGCTTCTTCCATGAACTGGAAGAACGCGGAGAAGTGCATGATTCCGGCGGAGTCGGTGTCATGGAACTCGACGCGTCTGGTAGCGCGATGTTTTTTCATCGAATGGCAGTGTTTGGAAGTTCATGTTGGGAGAGGATGGCACGGCCGGGGGCTCCGATGGCTTCACGACCCGGGGCTGGGGCTTAAGCCATTTAGTGAAGTTGTCTTCTGGAAAGTTTGCACTTTTCAGAAGACCGATCCCTGCGTCTGATGTAACGCTATGCTCACGGATCAATTTCCATCGTGAAATGGAACTGTAATCAAGATCCTTAGAAAGGAGGTGATCCAGCCGCAGGTTCCCCTACGGCTACCTTGTTACGACTTAGTCCCAATCGCGGAGTTCACCTTCGGCGCTTGCCTCCCTTGCGGGTTAGCTCGGCGACTTCGGGCCCCCCCACTTTCGTGGCTTGACGGGCGGTGTGTACAAGGCTCAGGAACACATTCACCGCGGTATGCTGACCCGCGATTACTAGCGATTCCGGCTTCATGCAGGCGAGTTGCAGCCTGCAATCCGAACTGAGCGACGCTTTTTGGGATTTGCTTGCTCTCGCGAGTTCGCTTCCCTTTGTACGCGCCATTGTAGGACGTGTGCAGCCCTGATCATAAAGGCCATGAGGACTTGACGTCATCCCCACCTTCCTCCGGTTTAACACCGGCAGTCTCCCTAGAGTCCCCGACATGACTCGCTGGCAACTAGGGACAAGGGTTTCGCTCGTTAAGGGACTTAACCCGACATCTCACGACACGAGCTGACGACAGCCATGCAGCACCTGTGCAAAGGCTCCCCGAAGGCACTCTTCCCTTTCAGGAGAGATTCCTAAGCATGTCAAGACCAGGATAAGGTTCTTCGCGTAGCCTCGAATTAAGCCACATCCTCCACCGCTTGTGTGAGCCCCCGTCAATTCCTTTGAGTTTCAGCCTTGCGACCATACTCCCCAGGCGGAGCACTTAACACTTTCGCTACGGCCGAGAGGATGTGGAAGTCCCCTCGACCTAGTGCTCATCGTTTACAGCTAGGACTACCGGGGTATCTAATCCCGTTCGCTCCCCTAGCTTTCGTGCCTCAGCGTCAGAAGAGACCCAGTGAGCCGCTTTCGCCACCGGTGTTCCTGATGATATCAACGCATTTCACCGCTCCACCATCAGTTCCGCTCACCTCTGTCTCCCTCAAGCCTGGCAGTTTTGAGCGCAGTTCCTCGGTTGAGCCGAGGGATTTCACACCCAACTTGCCAAGCCGCCTACGCACTCTTTAAGCCCAGTGATTCCGAATAACGTTCGTACGGTTCGTATTACCGCGGCTGCTGGCACGAACTTAGCCCGTACTTCCTCTGAGGATAGGTCAAACATGAGAGAGAACCCTCATGCATTTCCTCCCCACTGACAGCGGTTTACAACCCGAAGGCCTTCATCCCGCACGCGGCGTCGCTCGGTCAGGCTTGCGCCCATTGCCGAAGATTCTCGACTGCAGCCACCCGTAGGTGTCTGGGCAGTGTCTCAGTCCCAGTGAGCCGGGCCATGCTCTCACACCCGGTACCCATCACAGCCTTGGTAGGCCATTACCCCACCAACAAGCTAATAGGACGCGGACCCATCCCCAGGCGGAATCACACCTTTGGTCCGGAGACATTATCCGGTATTACCGGCAGTTTCCCGCCGCTATCCCAGATCCGGGGGTAGGTATCCACGCGTTACTCTCCCTTTCGCCGCTTTCCAGGTCTCAATGCAAGCTTCCAAACCCTTCTCGCACGACTTGCATGCCTAATCCACGCCGCCAACGTTCATTCTGAGCCAGGATCAAACCCTTCAATTAAATTGCTTACTGCACTCCTTCAACGCAAAGCTCCGAAAGCGCCGGCGCAGACTCAGCCACAGGTGTCTAGCCGTTAAAAATAAGCTTTAGAGTTTGAAAACTTGCACTGCCTCACTCAAGGACCAGTCGCAAAATGGGCGAGCCAATCAGCACAGTCTCATGCTGGCATTGCTCAAAAGAGCCATTCAACAGAGGTCACTACCAAATTGTCAAAGGCGATTAAACATTCTATCTAGTTGTTTTCGTCGGTGTGAGTCACTTTCCCTCACCGGCGAGTAAACATTCTATCGAAGGCGGGGCGGTGTCTACACCCCCTCTTTGAATTTATGAAAAGAGTAGCGGCCATGAACACGCAGCAGGATAAAAGTGACTTACAAGCCGCGTTCGCTCTGCAAGTAGACACGTCGTTCGTTTATTTTAGAGGGAGGTGGAAAGGTTTTGGGGCACGGGGGACCAGGGGGCTGTTTGCAGGCGATCGGAATCAAATGGGTTCGCCTTCGTTAACACCATATAAGGATGAGCCCCGGTTGGGCGTTGGGTTCTCTCGCCGGTGAACCGTTGGGACTGTTACTACAGTTAGCTCTTCCGTTAGGCTCGTGGGGTCCTACTGGGCGCTGGTGTGCGCATCCTTGAGGTGGATCGCAGGCGGTCGCTCCGTCCCAGCAGCGGGGGGGGGGGGGGAGGGGGGGGGGGGGGGGGGGGGGGGGGGGGGGGGGGGGGGGGGGGGGGGGGGGGGGGCCTAGCATGATCTCGCTCCCCAGGGTTGAGCCGGCGGCGGTGATTCTGGCAGCTCGCCGCATTCCCTTGCCGGAGTCATCCGGTGCCATGCTGCGAACAGCGCCAACCACCGGGACCGGCAGCAGCCGTTGGGCTTGCATGAGGCTGTAGAATGTACTCTCGCCATAGAGCATGAAGACCCAGATCACAGCACCCATGGCTCCAGCAAACAGCAGCGTCATGCTCAGGTGGCGTCCCCGATGATGGGTAGCCAGCGAAGACATGGCGATGGCCGACTCCGCTTGAGCGAACGGTTGTGCCTGCCAGGTATCAAGTTGTGACGCCAGCCGATCGCGTTTGGCGGAAAGCTCCGCTTGTTCGGTGGTGGCTTCGGCAAAGATCTGCTGGTAGCGGGCCAACTCCTTATCGAGTCGTTGCCGCGTGGCTTCATCAATCCGTGGGGTTGCTGACGGCACCTCAGCGGCGACCTCCGCCGCGAGTCCGGCACCGACAACAGGCAAGTCCGAAGAAGGTTGCGGTGCCAGGGCCAGGGCCGATTCTGCAAGTTCGAGGTGTTCTTTCATTTGAGCAATGTGACGCTCCATGGCGGCTACGTCTGGATGCACTGGCAACATTTGTGACAGCATCGTATCCCGCTGGATGGTCAGGTCGTTCAACTGAGACCGAAGCGTGTCTACCACGTGAGTCATCCGATGGACGTCTTCGGCAGTTCCGACCACAGTCGGGAGTCGGCGCACCGGGGCGGCGGACAGGCGGTTCATCCTTGGATTTGGAGACGGTTCCAAGTAGGCAACGGGCTGCACAGAACTGACGGTCGGCTGGTCGAGTTCCGCCAGCACTTGTTGCAGTGTGGCATGTTGCTGGGGACCTGCCTTGACCACCAACAGCCTGGCAGCTGGGTCTTCGTCCAAGCGAACCGTGCCATCGTTGCTCTCAAGCAGGCCAGCCGGCACTCCTAGAATAGGACGAATCAAAGCAAGTGCTTCTGCCGTTTCCAAATGTCGCAATGGGTAGGTTAGTTCGGCGTGGGCCGTGGCTGCGGTAATCTTCTCGCCAGTGTTCACATCCATCGGTTCGCCGCTGCCGCTCAACGGCAAGCCTGTCTGAGATTGGGCGGACTTCATGGAATTCAACAACCCATCGACCGCCTGTTGGGCGGCCAGTTGCCGTTGATGGGCTTGTTGAATACGTGCCTCGAGTTCCTGCAGCGATTGCAAAGCAGCCAATTCAATTCGCTGTTGATGCGATGCGGCAAAGTCCTGATTGATGGCGTCCACCAAATCGACGGCCAGCCGGGGATCCTCATAGGAAAGCGTCACTTTGGCACGCAGCGTCCCGGTACCAGGCGTGTAGTAGGCCAGCACTTCGGATTCGGCCGCTAGTTTTTCAGCCAATGCCTGAAGTTGCTCAGGATTGCTTCCCAATCCGGCTGCCTCGACGGCACGGCTCCAGCGGGTGAGCGACTCGAGCGCGTCAACGGCATCTCGTTCGGTCGGCATGGGCGAAATGCCGTTGAGTTCGGCAGGCACCGGATGCACAACAACCGTTCCACTCGCCATGTGATTGACGGTCCAGGGAAGAACAAAAACCACGCAGAGTACAAACGCGGCCAGGGTGCAGATCGTCACGGTGTACCAGGTCGACCGTAAACCACTGCTGCCATTGGTTTTCTGTTTGGTCATCGGCTCAAATCCATTTGTTGCCGGAGGGCGATTCAGTGCTAGCACACTCCCCAGCGGGATCCGGGGACGTATGCGCTTCTCTGTTGATCGGTACTTGCCGGCCTGCACAACAGTCAAAATCCGCGCATTCCGTAAAACCGTCAAAGTCCGAATCATTTTTGTCGAACAGTGGTCCCACTGTTCACCTGCAGAGGCACCCGAAATGTTTTTCTTGGGTCCTAAACAGTTGAGACATCTGTTCGACGCAGGCGCGATGACTACTTTCTGTCAATTGCCGTCGTATTTGGCGTAGAGCGTCTTTGCCAGAGAGATGTCTTCGGTCCCGGTGATAATCGCCCGACCATCCGGGAAGATGGTCAACTGGAACGAATCAACGTGCAGTCGCAGCAGGAAAGGATTGCGCGTCACCTTTCCGACGCTGGCAAGTTTTTCAGCCAGCGACTCCAGCGAAAGGCGGGTTCGCTCAGGATGCGAAAGTTGCACGTGCCGTTGCGTCCGCAGAGTACGGCCGAGTGACTTCCCCGTTGCCCTTCGAGCCAGGGGAACGTCTTCTGCTGGCAAGTGGGGCAATTGCCAGATTCACGCAGTTCAGCAACTTGCACCTGCCGGTAGGAATTATCCCAGATTCCCAGAATGGTCCACATGCGGTTGATGGCAGCTCGATTGCCGCTCAGGATCTTAATGGCTTCGCAGGCTTCCAGCGAAGCGACGATATTGATGATCGGCCCCAGGATCCCGGCCGTGTCACAGGTAGGCGATTCGCCAGGAGGAGGGGGTTCTTGGATCAGGCATCTCAGGCAGGGAGTCTCACCTGGCAGAATGGTCAGAGTTTGCCCTTCAGCCCCCAGGCAGCCACCGTACACCCAAGGCTTCTCATGTTTCACGCAATAGTCGTTGATGAGAAACCGGGTTTCGAAGTTGTCCGTTCCGTCAAGTACCAGATCCACATCGCCTGCCAAGGCGTCAATTTTTTTTCATTGGTGTTTTTTTTCAGCCGATCCAGATCAGTCACCAGTGGCTCAATCTCCACGGCCGAGTTGATTCGCTTGAGCTTCTCTCCGGCGGCAACCGCCTTGGGCAATCCGGCCGCGATATCGTTTTCGTCGAACAGCACCTGCCGTTGCAGGTTGTTCAGCTCGATGAAGTCACGGTCTACGATTCGCACAAAGCCGACACCTGCCCTGACCAGCGTGTTGGCCAGCACCGTGCCGAGAGCGCCGCAGCCACAGATCAGAATTCGGCTGGCCAGCAGTTGTCCTGCCCCTTGGCCCCCAGCGGTGCGTACCTCATCTGACGAACATACCGCTGCAAATGATCCGGCACTTCCGCTGAAGTTGACAAGTTCGCACTCCACATTGATGCGAGGGGGAGCAGGGCCGCTGGTCCGTCGGACACCACCCTCTGACAGAATGAATCACCTACAATTGAACCACGGCAGTTTACCACGCTGGACGCTCTGGGCGCAGTGCTAGGCCTGCCACTTGTGCGCCTAGCCGCCGATCAGGTCCAGCACCGTGCGCCCTTCACGCAGGTACTTGATTCTTTCTTGCGCGTCGGGGGATTCGAGATAACGGGGACACAGCGGGGGTGGCAAGAGAACTTCGCGGAAGATGAGTTCCCGCACCAAGGGGATATGGTCTGCGGCGATCTTGCCGACTAGCAGCGGCTGCAGATCTTCGCCTGTCTTAAGAAAGTCAAGGATCTGCACCAGGCCGCGAAGATAGACGGCGTCTTTGGTCAACCCGCCACCGCGATACACCCGCATGGTGATGGTGTAGGCCATCCGCCGCGAGAACTGCAGTTCTTGCAGGAGGTGGTGGAAGGTATCGACGAACGAAGCTCCATCGATCAGCATGTGCACCGCAATCACCCGAGCGGCCAGCAGCCTCAGGCGTGGCCGACTCAGTCCGCGCACAAGATACTCAGAGAGTACGGCCAGACCTTCCTGGAGACCATCGTAGCCTGCCAGGCCAGACGCGAGTTGTTTCATTGGTTGTGCCAAGGCATTGAAATAAGTGACCAGATGTGTCCCTACTTCGTGCTGCAGCAGCGGTTCGACGCGCGCGGCGGGAATGGCCACGCTGTTGCCCAACAGCAACGTATCCCGGCTGACCATCAATCCCGAGTACATGGTCTCTCGCACGCTCACGTTCGCCTTGAAACCTTCCCAGCGGCGGCGGTAATAATTGACCTCCTGGCGGGCCTTTCTGGCAAACTGCGCGGCATCCAGCACAGGACCTCGGCGTTCGCGACTGTGAGGGGGGACCATCGCCAGAATCTGTTCGGCTACGGTTAGCAGCGGCATTTCCGCTCCGCCGTACACCTGTTGGCTTCCTAACAGAAAGCGGTGCGTTCCCCGGTCCGTTAGCAATGTCAGGCGGCGGTCGATTTCGTTTTGATTCTCATAGAACAACTCGGCCAGTGTGGTGTCGTTGATCCGCTCGATCCGGATGTCAAACAGCCGCCGCTTAATCTCGGCCGGTTCGAAGGGGAGCGGAGCGTAGTGGAAAACCGGTGCCTTTTGAAACTGCGAGCGGCGAAACTCCCGCCAGGCGGCTTCCGCATTCAGCGGAGTGACATGCAGCAGGAAGTCGAACGCGCCGGAAATGCCGGCCAACTGACGATCCACCTCCCAGACCGTTTTCCCCACCACCCGACGACCCAGCGAATAGTAATGCCTGGGGCGAACCTCGGTATGTGCGTTGGCGAACTCGAAACAGGTTTGCCGTAGGGCGCGGCTCAGCCCTCGCCGCATCTTGCGCAACAGTTGTGGAAAAGGTTCGCCGGTTTCTGGGTGCCGGAATACCGGACGAACCTCGATGCCTACCATCGCGCAGCCAAGCCGTTTCAGTGCGGCGGCCGTGAACAACGGCTTTTGATCCGGAGGGCGGCACTCATCGTTCTCCAAATGCTCCACCACCGGGCTGCGCCGGGCAGGTCGGATTCGCTTGAGCGAACGCACCAACACGCTTACGCAGTCATCCACAATCACCGGGCCGGCAGAAGTGATGTTGAACTCGGGGCCAGGCGGGAGTGCCTCACCACTCTCTCGATGCAGTTCCCACGCGTGCCGATCAACAGGGCTGTCCCACAACTCAAGGATCAGGAATCCGCCGAACTGCTGCTTCAGTTCCGCCACCAGCAATTCCAAGATCTTCTTGAACTGCTTCCGATCCGTCTCATCCGAGGACGAGATCAGCACGGATGCCTCGGCCGCCAACAATCGTTCGAGACCGGTGGGGCCTGGATCCGGATGTTTGCGATACACGCACAAGAACGGCAATCGGCGATCCAGATGCAGCCTGCCATCTGGCGGCAAATTCATCCGAACACGGCCATCGCTTCGCAAACGATCCAGCAATTCGATGAGCGGTTGCTGGTTGCTCTCAGACGACGGCACGGAGGAACCTCGCTCGCTGACGACCTGGGGTACGCGAATAGCCTGGATGGTGCCTGTTGCGGCACACTCACTGCAAGCTTAGCCTACTGACCGCCGTGAGAATTGACAAACGAACAGGCAGCAAACATTTCCGCGGATTGTCCATCTTTCCGCAACGCTCATGCTGGTTCACGGCATGGATTCCAGTGATTCGAGGACGCCTGGCATGGTAGCCGCGAGTAGCGTTCGAATGGCCTCGACCTGGGCAGAGTCTGCCTCACCGGTCCATTCGTTCATGAAGAACTTCTTGAACTCGATGGAGAGTACGCACACCGATTCGGGAAAGCGTTCATGAGCCCAGCGGCCCAGGTTGCCACCACGAAACCGCACATTCTCTCGAACATCAAGCTGCCTGCCTTGGTAATCACAGGCGGTCAGTTCCTCGATCAACCGATCGACCACTGGAGCCCAAAGCGCGCGATTCATGGTGCCGGTACCGAGATTGACCTCGGGATTGAGCTCCGGATTGGCAATGGGGCCGTCGGCACCATCGCGGCGATGGTTATAGGTGTGCAGATCGTAAACCACCACTCGGCCATGTGCGGCGACCAACTGCGTGAGCATGGTTTCCGCGGCAGCGTAGAATTCGTCATACAGCGCCAGCGTACGGTCCACGGTCTCGGCACTCAGCGGAGATTTCCAAACCTGCAGCCCCCAGGCATCCTCCGGAGTTTGATACACGGCCTTATCGCGAGGGCGATTGAGATCAACCTCGAAACGTGACCGGCAGCCCACCAATCGCGTGGGAGCACTCGCTGCCCAATAACCTGTGTGTGGATCTTCTTCCCGCAGTCGTCCACTGTCGCTCAGGTGAAGCAGCGAGATGAGTTCGGACCGCACCGCATGACCATCATGGATGGCCGCTGCCACCAGGGGTCCGGTTCCCATCGTCAATTCGTAGAGCAGCGGTTCCTTCGCATCGGGGGTTTCCATCATCATTGCACGCTCTGCGACTTGATCGCGATCCTATTAGGAAACGAACGCTTACATCCGACACCCGGCATGGCTTTGCCGAACCTGCGACAGTGTACCTATTTGCGAGCTGTTGGCAGCTGGAAATTATGGTTGACGCAGCGGTTTTCGATGCCAGGCGTTGAACATGTAGCCTTTGAGATTCCAAGCGGCCTTTTCCGGTTGTCCACGCCCCTCCGAATCGACCGCTCTGACCACAATCTCGGCTCGTGCGTTGGGCGCGGGGACATCGGCTTCCCAAAGTACCCAGCAGTACCGGCGCTGTTCGGACGTGATTCTGGCTCTTTTCCAGTTCGTTCCGCCGTCTGAGGAAAGCTCGACACGCTGCAACAGGCCGTCACCGTAACCAGGCGGCAAGGCATACCCTCGCACGCGCACATTTCCGTCACCGCGTGAGGTCATGCTACCAATGTATGACTGCAGCGGCAGGCTCATCAGGGCGGGAGCCTGACTCCAGGCGTCAGGCGTGGACTCGGTGACCAGTTTGTAGGCCGTGGCCAGGTAGTGGTTTTCTGAAGGGCGGTCGCTGACCACAATCCGGCCCAGCCACTTCACGCTCCGGGCTCCAATGTAGCCGGGCACCACCGTACGCAGGGGATAGCCATGGTCAGGCGTCAGCGGCTGCCCATTCATGCGATCGCAGAGCAGTGGTTCGGCACCTGCCGGCGCGGCCAAGGCCCGACTCAACGGAATCGACCCACCGAAAATGATCTGCTCCCCCCGCTTCTCATGGGGGTCAAGTCCTTCGAACCAGACGTGCTTGGCACCATCGGCGATCTCGACCGCACGCAGCACATCAGCGAGCGAAACGCCTGACCACAAGGCATTGCCCAAGGCCCCACCGCGCCACTGAACTCCGTCTACCGGCTTGATCAGCGAATGCTCTTCGCGGCGATTGCCGGCGCAGCACATCGTGGCCATGGTTTCCGTTCGTCGAAACCGCCCTAGCAGTTCGGCGAGTGAGAATTCCGTCGGACGGCGGACCAGCCCTTCGACCTTGAGTCGAAACTTGCCAGGGTCAATTTCTGGTGCCACGGCATGGCTGCGAATGTAGAAATGCTCGAGTGGTGTGACCCAGTTCCGAATCAGCGTAGGCACCGCAGGCTCGGCATTGGGTGGGTCTACCGAATGGGCAATCAGTCCCGGCCAGGGAGAATCGGCCGCCGCTGGATCCGCCAGAAGTGTCCCGCCGGCCGCAAACCAACCGATCAAGCCAGTCGGGGCCGCCTGTAGCAAACGCCGACGATTCAAACGCCAGGGTGTCTCAATAGGTGCGTTGTTCATGGTGCCATCAGCTCGTGCAGTCGAATGGTGCGTGAATCAGCAAACTCAGCGCGGACACCTCCGCCCGCGGAACGCTCCCATTTTACACACCCGCCGCATTCGATCCAGGTTTGACGCTACAGAGGCTACAGAGGGGCCTGCGCCACAACTGGGTGATTAGCCATAGATGCCCCCGAAATGTTCTTCTTGGTTCCTGAACAGATGGGACAACTGTTCTACAAAAACTGCTACGAACTTTGCTCGTCCCAGTTGTTGATGTCGTCACCGCTGCCGTCTTCGTTGGTTCCGTTCGCGCCGTTCGACCAGATCTTGGGCACCAAGGCACCGGCGCGGTTGGCATCGCTGGAGAGTTCGTAATTGAACGGTTGTCCCCAAGCGTCCTTCGGCGTGTCGTCGAGGTACGGTTTCTGAGCGTTGCCTTGAGCGTCGGTGGGATTGAGCAGTACGTCGAGCGTTTCGGGATATCGCGCGCTGTGCTCCACGGCGTAGGTTTTCATGGTTTCTTCGAGCCCTGCAATGCTGGCTCGTGTGGCTTTCTCATTGGCACGCTCTTGCGTGCCTAGCAAGTTGGGAACCACCATGGCGGCGATCACTCCCAGAATGACCAGGACCAGCAAGACTTCGAGCAGGGTGAAGCCGCGACGGGTTTGCGCTCGGTTGGAAATTCGCTTTCGCATGATCTCTCTCCTGAAAATCGGGTGGGAACCCCAGCGGGCTGATCGGAGCCAGGTTGGGGTGAATGGGGCGGGAAGCATTACATTAAACTCGAACTTTGCAAGATCGGCCAGAGCAGGGCGACAACCACAAACAGCACCACGCCTGCCATGACCGAAAGCAGCACCGGTTCGAGCAATCGAACCAGCATATCAAGAAAACGTCGGGTGCGGCGTTCCATACTGTCAGCCACGTCAATCAAGACCTGTTCCAGGTTGTTGGCTTCTTCGCCAACGGAAATCATCTCCAGCACTTCGTCAGGAAACTCTCCGCTGGATCGCAACGGGCCGGCTAAACTTTTGCCTTCGCTGACCTGCTCCGCCGCTACAGAAATCGCCTGACTAAGCACCTTGTTACCAGTGGCGTCTTGGGCAATGCGGAGTGACGGCAAGAGCGGAACCCCGTTGTTGAGCAACGTGCCGAGAATTCGTGAGAACCGCGAGATTGCCAGGCTGCGGACCATGGGGCCCAGCACAGGTGCCCAAAGGCGAAAACGATCCAAACGCAGACGTCCTTGCTCACTGGCCAGAAATCGGTATCCGGCAAAGCTGATGCCGGCCAGTGCCAACAACCCCAGCCCCCAATAGTTCTGCACTCCTGCACTCATGGCCATTAACACGGTGGTCGCCCAAGGGAGCTGCCCATGTTGGCTGAGCCGGTCGAAGATGGGATCAAACTTTGGCACGAAGAATACCAGCATGCAGACCACCACCACGGTCATGGCAATCAGCAAGAAGATGGGGTAGACCGCCGCGCCCACAACCCGGCTGCGCAGCTCTTGCTGGTGTTCGGTAAATGCGGCAATCCGCTTGAGCACGTCCTCGAGAAACGCCCCTTCTTCGCCAGCGCGAACCATGCTCACGGCCAACTCCCCAAACACTTGGGTATGTTGCCGCATGGCATCGGCCAGACGGGTTCCTTCGGCAACTTGTTCGCGGACCTGCTGCACCACGCGGCTTAAGCCTGGACTGCGAGACTGTTTCTCCAGCAGTTCCAACGCACGAAGCAGCGGCACACCCGCCTGCAACAGGTCTGCCAGTTGGGCATAGAACACCGCCAGTTGCGGTTTGCTCACGCGTGACTTGAATGACAAAGAACTCCCGGCCGACACTCGGGCAGGTTCCAACTGCACGGGAAACAACTCTTGCGCGGCAAGTGCCGTGAGGGCCTCGTGCCGACTGTTGGCCGTGAGGACCCCGGTCACTTGCTGACCACTCAGCGCTCTGGCGATATACGCGAAGTCCGGCATGGCTACAGGATGTCTCCCTTCGTCAAGCGGAGGGCTTCTTCGACGCTGGTCTCTCCGCTGATGACCCGCTGCCAGGCGCATTGGCGGAGCGTGGTCATGCCTTGCGAAATGGCATATTCGCGAATCCGGCTGGCATCCACCCGGTCCACACAGAGCTTGCGAATGGTGTTGTCCGCCCTGAGCAATTCGTACAGCCCTGAACGTCCCGAGAAGCCGGTTCCGCGGCACTCGCGGCAGCCCTTGGGCCGCCAGAGTTGATCAATCCCCGGCTCGGGAAAGTCCGGCGGAAGTTCGCCAGACTTGGGTGCGTAGGGCTCGCGGCATTTGGTACATAGGATCCGGACCAAACGCTGGGCCAAGACACCTTCCAGCGTGCTGGCAACGAGGTAGGGTTCGACCCCCATGTCGATCAGCCGCGTGAAAGCGCCGGGAGCATCGTTGGTATGCAGCGTGCTAAAGACCAGGTGCCCTGTGAGCGAAGCCTGGATGGCACTCTGGGCCGTTTCGCCGTCTCGAATTTCACCAATCAACACCACGTCTGGGTCATGCCGCAAGATACTGCGAAGCCCTGCCGCAAACGTCAATCCAATCCGGCTGTGCACCTGAATCTGACTGATGCCGGTGCTGTGATACTCCACCGGGTCTTCGACCGTGATGATCTTGGTGCTAGGGCTTTTTGATTTCATTGAGGCCGCTCCGTAGAGCGTCGTGGTCTTACCACTGCCGGTGGGACCGGTGACCAGCACAATGCCGTGTGGCATGGTGATCAAGTCTCGGAACGGGCGTTCGATCTCCGGCGGCATGCCGATGCTCTGGAGATTGAACACCATTCGCTCTTTGTCGAGTAGACGCAGCACCACCCCTTCGCCATGCAGCATAGGAATGACCGACACGCGCACGTCGATCTCGCGTCCCGAGACGCGGATCTTGATCCGCCCATCTTGCGGCAGCCGTTTCTCAGCAATATTCAGCCGGGCCATGATCTTGAGTCGAGTGATGATGGCCGCGTAGAACTGGTTGATCTCAGCCGGCATCGGCTGCACTTGGAGCAGACCATCAACGCGGTAGCGGACGGTCAGCCCTCGCTCATGCGGTTCCACATGCACGTCGCTCGCCCTGACCTCCAAGGCCTCGACGAGCAGTTCGTTGACCAGGCGAATGACCGAAGCCGCTTGGGCTTCTTCGGCCAGTTCACCGGTCGCCTCGTCGATGTCTTCGAGCAACTCGACATCGTCAGAGACCCGACTTACCAGTTCATTGACGGTGTCTCCGCCCACCCCCAAGCATTGCTTGATGAGTTGCACCACATCATCGTGCCGGGCCAGCACAGGACGAAGTTGCAATCCAGAGAGCGAACGTAGTTCGTCCAGGGCTTCGAGAGCGAACGGGTCGCTGGTAGCAACGTCCACATGTCCGTTGTGCCGGGCGAGCGGCAAGAGCGAGTGCCGGAAGATAGCAGAAGTGGGAAACTTCTTCAGCAATTCAGGATCGACCTCAGCATCCTTGAGGTCCACGTAGTCCATGCCCAGTTCGTCCCCCAGCGCGCGCAACGAGTCTTCTTCGGCCAGCCACCCGAGCTCGACCAAGGCGAGATCAAGGCGGCCTCCGTTGGACTGCCGCGCGGCCTGTTTGATTTGATCCAAAGTGACCAGGCCGCGGTCTACCAGGATTTCACCAATATCCATGATGCCTTACTTCAGGTTGGACAAACGAACGAGGCAAGGCCTCAAACCAATTTGAGCGGCCTCGGCGCTGTGCTAGCCGCCACGTTGTTGGAGCGTGATACCCCGACGCCTGGCGTCTTGCCGACTGGCAGACCGCGTTGCTACTTGTTGGTGTGATGCAGGGGGTGGTGTGATGTCGATTGAGCTACGATCCACTTCCTCGGCTGGAACTACTACCGCGGGAGGAAGAACTGCCACGGGAAGAACCACTTGAAGAGCGGCCGCTTGACGAGCTTCCGCCCATAAAACGGTCTCGCATTTCCATGAACCGCCGGATCCGTTCCGCCCGTTCCTGATCTTCGCTGGAGCCACCGCTGCTCCCGCTGCGCGAACCAGAACCGGAGCGAGACGAAGTTTGTTTGGCAACGGCACTCGTGGTGGTCACCGTAATCTGCGGAAACATCGATCGGACAGTTTCTGCCAAAGCAGTGCTGTTCTGCGTGCGGATGATCCGCACGGTGGGCTGGGAATCAAACTCCGAGTCGTCTGCCTCGGGCGACATGCTTCCGAGCAGCGCCTGGTTGCCCAGCAGGCTGCGAATTTGATCAATCTGAGTGACGCTGCCGCGGACAATGATGTGGCGACCGTCAGGCGTGACTTGAATGGCGGGTGCGGTTGTTTGATCTCTCAAGAAAAGTGACGCCAACATACTGCTGGCATCTTCGGGACGAACGTCCCCCAGCGGCACCACCGCAATCGAGTCTCCACCCCCTCGCCCATCCAACTGCCTGATTTGAGCCGAGATTTGCCGGTGTACATCAGCGGTTCCCCAAATGTGGATCCGGTTGTTCCGCCCGTCTTCGTTCACCACACTGCCGGGATGCAAAACCCCTAACGTTTTGGCAACCTCGCGGGGGTCCGAAGCGGCCACGTCGTACACTTCCAGATAAGGTTCGTTGGGACTTCGGGGGGCGAGAGTGCCTGATCCGTTGCCGCCCACGTCAATGGCTTCCATCGCCTGTTCGACAATCTTCATATCCGCGGCTCGAGCACGAACCAGCAGGCTGTTCGTGCGTTCGTCCACCGCTGTGGAAACCATCGAGGGTGCGGAAGAAGCGCTCGATGACGAAGAGCCCCGGTCATCTCCATCGCCACCGCTGCTACTACTGCCACCCATTCGCGATTGGAAAAAGCTGCGAGGATCAAACCCTCGAGAGCTACTTGACCGACTGCTGCTGGATCTGGATCTCGAACTCTCAGCGCTGGCGCTCACGTTCTGCACACCCGTCGTAATGCCGAACAGACGATTGATCATGGTCATGGCGTCTTCCGCCCTGACGTGTTCGAGCGGGAAGGCGCGAAACAGCAAGTCCTCATCGGCCACTTTGGGAGGAGGCTCCAGCATCTCCTGGACACGCAGCAGGTTGGCGACAATGTCCGTCACCACCAACGAATTGGCGGATTCCAACGCTGCTACCTGCCCCTGCGGACCGAGCAGGTTGCGAACTTCGGTAGCTGCCTTGTCCGCTGCGCGATCTCCCAGTGGCAACATCACCCGGACCATCTCCGTCCTACCTCGGCCGGGGAGTTCTTCGAGTGAAACCGTGTCAATCAAATTGGGAGGGATGCCGCTGGTGGTATTGAACACCGTCAAGAATTGATCATGCCGGACAAGAACATGACCGTGCTGCAAGAGAAACCGGTTCATGATGTCCAGGGCTTCGGTCGGCGTGTACGCTTTGCCGTCGAAGTAAGTGAAGTTACCTGGCGGGACATCCCTCAGGTGCAGCGTCAAACCGGCCGCCTCGGCGAATAGTTTGAGTACTTCAGGCCAAGGGGCATTGCGGAAGCTGAACGAAAGCTTGCCAGCTTCGGCACCCTGCTGTTGTTGGGCGTCGACCGCTTCCTGCCTAGTTGCCACATCACCCTGATCTGCAGCCGGCGGACCGAAGGACGCCAGCTTCGGCCCCTGGTCGACAAACACCGGTGCCGGAGTGGTACTCGCACCGGAACTGCCGCTCGGAGAACTGGGGACTGTCGAAGGCGAGGTGACTTCCCCCGTTTTGGCAGGGGCAACTGCCGCGCCATCCTCCGCTTTGGCTGAGAACAGTTTCCATTGTTCTTCGTTCAATGTCTCACGCAGCTTGGGTTCGAGACTGCTGCGCAGTTCGCCAATTCGCGTGCGCTCTTCGCTGCGGAGGTCGGCCTTCTTGCGGAGACGCTCTCCGAGCGAAGTGATGCCAGCGAGCCGAGCGGCCAACTCTTCCTTGATCTTGGTCTCCTGCTGCTGGTAGGTCAGCCACATTTGGTCGAGTTGCTGGCGCTGTCCATTGGCGAGCTTGAGTTCGGTGCGGAGTGCTTCGTCTTGTAGGGTTTCTAAGGCGAACGGCGGTTCTGGGGCAGGCTCCGGGGTTTCTTCATCCCCGAATTGGGCCACGCACGGAGAAGGCGACAGAGTGGCCGCCAACCCACACCCTACCAACAGGGTAAGGGCCAAGACCTTGCAAGGCAGCATGGCAGGGCACCAATTCATCATTGACCGTAGTCCGCTCAAGTCGATCACGTCCTCGTTAGGGTTCTATCTAGGACCGTCTAGGAGAAGTCGTTCCATTCGAGTCAAGTGTTAGTATGGGTGCCTTGCCGACGCGAACGAGGAGGGCTATCCAAGTCAAGACCCGAAACGTTCACCTTAGATCCTGAACAGTTGAGACAACTGTTCGACACTGGCCTCGCTAGGACCTTTCATCATATTCTGCTGCGGTGGCCGATGCCAATTCCGATCAACCAGAATCGCAACGGCAAATGGCAAAATGGGAGCGGCCGTGGCAAACTTCAGCTTGCCACGGCGTCCCCGATTTCCATCTCCTGTGAGTGGAAGCTCAAGTTCGAGCTTCTACCTCAGTTAGCTTCAGCGGCAAAGTAGTCAGATGACACCTTGGCGATATCGCCTGGCATGCTTCCTCGCTGACGCTTCGGTTATGATTGAACTAGGGGTAGGCTCAAATTGAGATTCGAAGTCCTACCTCGTTAGTTGTTGTTATTGTTGTCACCACCGCGGCGGCGTCCGCCAAATCCGCTGAACAGTTCGCTGCGGTCAAGCTCGAACTTGGCACCTTGGCTGGCCTCGAACTTCGACTTCTGATCCGCGGTCAAGACTTCGAGCACTGCCTTATCCGTTTCGGTGCGCAGTTCCTGCATTTTCTCGCGGTTTTCGTTGAACTTCTTGGCACGTTCTTCGCGAGAGAGATCCTGTCCGCCAGCGAACATTTCCTGCATCATTTCGCGCTGCGCACCGTAGATGTCGGTGATTTTGGTCTTCTGCTCGGCGGAGAGTCCCAGGCTTTCGGCGATCTTGGGATCTGCCAAGGCGCTCGTGCCACGTTGTTGCAGCGTGATCTGTTCGAGTCGGGCCTTCTGCTCGGTGGTGAGGACGCCGTCAATCTTCTCGGCAGTTGCTTTGGCCGCGGCTTGTCCCTTTTCCCGCATTTCAGCAAACTTGGCCCGGCGTTGATCTTCTGGCAAATCGCGGATCCCGCTGAACAGGTCCCCCATCTCCTTGCGGGCGGCGTCCTGAATCTCCTTAACCTTGGCCTGTTGGTCCGCAGTCAATTTCAGTTCGGTCTGGACTTTCTCCACACGCAGAAGCATGGCGGAGCCCAATCCGCCGAAACCGCTCCCCCCCGAGAAACGGCCCCGGTCACCGCGACCACGTTGGCCAGGAGCGTCTTGGGCGAATACAGAACCGGCAGCCACTACCAAGGCAAGCAAGGCGAGGGCCGAGCTGCGCAGTACATAAGTCAGATTCATGAAACGTCTCTCCGGCAAGAATGAAGTTTTATCACGGGAACGGTAGTTGATGGGCAATGCCCCAGTAATTCAAACCCCGGCCAGGCCCCAATGGACCGCGGCTTTCTGAGAAAATTGCTCAAGTTGAGCTGGCTCCGCAGTGGATCGCGGTAATCCTTCTGGTAGACATGCTTTACGGTGAGTAAGTCACAATGAAATCGATTTGTGGCAGGACCGGTTTAAGCCATGAATCCACCAGGCGGCGTATGTCGACCAGCCATTTGACGTAAGTAGTTTTTGCGGTAGGTGAACAGTTGGGACAACTGTTCTACAATACGTGAGCGGCAGCTTACAGGTGGTTCGAGGCCCAGACTCGGTGAGCTGAAGCGACCCTGCCCGATGACGATAAGGACAAAAACATGAAACGTCGAACTATGCTGCAGATGGGAATCGGCACTCTCTTCGCATCCCCATTGCTGGCCGCAGTGCGCCAAAACAAGTTGGATGCCGCAGCGGAGATCTTGGCCAAAGCAACCGATGCTGGGCAGGTGCGAGCCGCGGCGATGTGCGTTCGCCAGGGAGATCAGGAGTTTTCCAAAAGTTTTGGTGCGGCCAAAACACCGGATGCTCAGTTCCTGCTCGCTTCGATCTCCAAGCCGATGGCCATTGCGGCGGTGATGACCCTCTACGACCAAGGGGAGTTTCGGTTGGAGGATCCAGCCAGCAAATTCATACCGGAGTTCACTGGCGAGGGGCGCGAAAAGATCACCATCCAGCAACTCATGACGCATACGTGCGGCCTGCCGGATCAACTGCCAGAGAACGGCACGCTCCGGCGTCAGCACGCCCCGCTATCTGAGTTCATTCGAAAGGCAATCCACACCCCGCTGCGGTTTAGACCTGGGACAGAGTACCGATACAGCAGCATGGGCATTCTCCTGGCCTGCGAAGTGGCCCAGCGGATCAGTGGCCAAAACATTCTTAAATTTATGGATCCAGCGATCTTTGAGCCGCTGCAGATGCGGCGGTCCGCGCTAGGGCTCGGAAAGTTCAAACTCGCTGAAACCATGCAGTGCCAGATTGAGAACGCCGCACCTGAGTCCGGCGCGGGAGACGCAGCGGCCAAGAGCTGGGATTGGAACAGCCCTTACTGGAGAAAATTTGGCGCTCCCTGGGGGGGCGTGCATACAACCGCACCGGACGTGGCTCGATTCTTCGCCGAATTCCTCCACCCGCAGGGTTTGGCACTCAAACCGGAAACCTCACGTTTGATGGTTCGCAATCACAACGCCGCAGGGCAGAACCCGCGAGGTCTGGGGTTCGACGTAGGCACAACCTGCGGAGGGGCCGGTTGCTCTCCGAAAACCTTTGGACATGGGGGCTCGACCGGTACGCTGGCTTGGGCAGATCCCGCAACGGACACCATCTGTGTGGTCCTTACCACGTTGCCAGCCCGCGCCCTCAAGCCGCACCCTCGCGTGTTGGTCTCGGATCGAATTGCCCAGCGCGACAGTTAGCGTGGCATGGATTGAACCCGACTTTGGGGTGATACCCGCTGGCAGCATGCCTCGTGTCAAACTAAGGTTGTGAGCAACCTAGCCCCCCTGAAGTCTCCTACCGACGCGAACTTTCAACCAACAGGTCCGGCTGTCATGAATGGTTTACGAGTCAAGATGCCTTGGATCGCCGGTCCGGCCACTGGGGCACTGGCGTTGGTCGTCTTGATGGCAGGCACTGCGACTGTTGAAGCGGATCCAATCGTCAACGTCAAGAAAGAGATCTACGTCAACAATACCGACATCAAGACCGCCCCGTGGTTGTTCGTCTATCCAGGCGAAGGGGGCTACCGCGAAGAGATCCATACCGATTGGTCACATGCCGATCAACTGCGCGGATACGGTGATTCGCCCGGCAATCCACGCCAAAGGATTTCGCACGACAATGGCAAGACATGGACACCGCTCAAGCCGCTGCCTGCGATGATGACGTACCTGGACAAGGCAACCGTCCTGGATTGGAAGTTTTGCGGACTGTACGACCCAGCCTCGCGGCGGCACGTTGCCCTGGCAATTCATCATGTGCGAGACATGCGCGAGGGGCCGCCTCGGATGATTTACAACCATGGCCTGGTGCGAACGTCAGCCGACGGTGGTCGAACCTTCGGCGAGCCGCGACTGCTGAAATACGAACCAGGCGACGACCTGGATGCCGAGAATGTCTTGAACCAATCATTCTTGGAGAACAACACCGCGTACCCAGGGCAATCGATCCTGCGGCACAGCAACGGCAGCCTGTTGATTCCTGTGACCAACACCCGAGTACCAGCGGAGGTTGAGGACGAAGTCATCGGTCGCACACGCTGGCCCGCCCAAGGTACGATTGGCAGCCTTTGCTTTGTCGGCCGTTGGAACAGCATGTTGAATGAGTATCAGTGGAAGGCCGGTGCCCCGGTTTGGCTGCCTCGACAGTTGGCATTCAATGGACTTCTCGAAGCCGATGTGGCCGAACTAACGGATGGCCGCGTGCTGATGGTCTTCCGCGTCACCAAGAATAAGGATCAGCCGGCCTACAAGTGGTTCAGCGTTTCGAGCGACGGGGGTATGACCTTCACCCAGCCAGAACCATTCCGCTACAGCGATGGCTCCCACTTTTACTCAGGCAGCAATTTCCACCGTTTGTTCCGTAGCAGTAAGACCAACAAGCTCTACTGGATCGGCAACCTGGTCGCTGACAAACCAACCAACCCCGGCCACCCTCGCTATCCGCTGGTGATTGCCGAAGTGGACGAACAGCGGCTCGCCTTAAAGAAAGAAACGGTGACCGAGATCGACACGCGCCAATCAGGCGAAGGGGAGATGCTTCAGCTGTCCAACTTCTGGATGATTGAAAATCAAGAGACGCTGGATCTAGAAGTCTATCTGACGCGTCTGCAGGAAGATCCCCAAGAGACGTTCCACGCCAACGTCTACAAGTACACTCTCTCATTCAAGTAGCGGATCACTACTCTGGGCTCAGCTCGTCTTCGCTGGGGAGCGAACTGAATCGTGTGCTGGCGGGGCAATCGTAGCGACGGCCGAACCGGTTCTGGAGAAAGTCGCCCAGGCCAACGTCTTCTTGCCGCACGAAGCCAGAGTTGGGCAGTGCCCCTTCTCGATGCAAATCCACCACCGCACAGATACCGGCCGCCGTGGTCAACTGAATGGCACTCCAGGCTTCGCCGTCGATGGTCTCCTGGTAGATCTTTCGCGCGTCGCTAATCTGCACCAGCTGCCCCTTTCTCTGACCGGTGACCGTGCAGAATACCACCACGACATCTTGAAACGTGACGGGGATGGCATGTTCGAGAATGTCTTTGAGCAGCCCTCGGCGTTGACTCAAACGGAGATCGTTGACTAGCAAGGCCATCAAGTCACGATGCCCCGGATACCGGATGGTCTTGTAGTTGAGTTCGCGGACCTTGGACTGCAAGGTTTCGCACAAGGTGCCGAGCCCCCCGGACGTGTTGAAGGCTTCGTAGCGAACTCCGTCCAGAGAGAACTGTTCGAGACCTTCGAGCGCCAGCACTTGCAGCCGGTTGCCGTCGTGAATGGCATCGCAAGGGTTGCAATACTCATTGATCAGCCCATCGGTGGACCAGGTCAAATTGTATTTGAGTGCGTTGGCCGGGAACTGCGGCAACGCACCCACGCGCATCCAGACCGAGTCCAGGCTTTCGAACTGTTGGGTGAGATGCTGCGTTACAATGGAGACAAAGCCGGGGGCCAGCCCACACTGGGGCATGAAGATTTGACCAGGCTTGGCGTTGGCCGAAACCTCTCGCACAAAGGCCGCCGTGCTGATGTCTTCGGTCAGGTCGAAGTAGCTACAGCCAGCTTGCTGCGCGGACTGTGCCACCAGCGGATTATGGTGATAGCTCAGGGCGGAGATCACTGCGTCAAAGCCTTGCATGGCCGCCTGAAGTTCGGACGCCTTGGTGGCATCGAGCTGGAGTGTCGGTACCTGCGTTCGTTCTGCCAAACGGTCCAACGCCTGAGGTTGGGCATCGGCAACCGTGATCTCAAACTCCCCGGCCTCGGCCAGCAGGTGCGTGATCATGCGGCCAATCTTGCCCGCCCCCAGCAGCAATACGCGATACATAGCTCAGCTCCCAATTGGCCGCCCTTGAGCGGCATCCGTATAATAGGCAAATGCCCTGTGGCGTCCTGGTTGGGGATTATACCGCCACAAGCGCCCTGCGAACCACGCGCCGTGGCAAACGGAGTAGGGCCATGGTTGACCACGGATTTCCGAAAGGGAAGTCGATGAACGATCAAACAAAATCACCCCCTGCGGACGAGTTATCCACCGCCGAGCATCTTTGGAACCCTTGCCAACAGGCCACCCAGCTGGTCACCGAAGTGCTGGATGGCTTCCTGGCCGAAAGCCCTCGGCTGGCCGCTTTGGCCAAGCGAATGCTGCAAGAAACCGGTACCCGTCTGTTCGACTGGATTGATCACTTCGTGCTTCCGCGTGCTTCCAACACTGGCGGTGTTACGCCCGATCGGCTCGCTTCTTTGGGGTTTGTCTCTGAGGCGCCAGACCGTGCGAGTAGCACCCCAAACTGGCAAATCTGGAGCCATTCGGACGCCCTGCTGCCTCGCGTGGTGCTGGCAGAAAGGGATACCGCTGCCCTCGCGATCGAAGTTGAGTCCGTGGTGGACTTTTTGGCGGCGCTCGAATTTGAGGAGGTAGAAATCCAGGGAGAACCTGAGTCGGCCGTCCGTTTGGCACATGCTTGGACAGAAGCAGACCGGGAAGTTTGGGCCATTGAGCGGCATGGTGACTTGAGCCTCACGGCAACTTCGCCTGTTGACCTTAAGCAAATTCTCCTTTGGCGCGAGCGGTTTCGGCTTCGTCACCGAGAACACACCACCAGCGAGGCCGGCTTCGATCACGCTTTGCAATTGATCGATGCGGCGGTAGAAGCTGTCGGCATCCACAGGGCATGCGACTTGTTCTTTGCGGCCGAACGCCAGTATTGGCAACGCCGCAACCGTGCAGCCCAGCAACAGAAAGCCCGCCAAGACCGACTTGGCTTGGGTTGGGCCAACCATGACCACCACACCTACCGCAGCAGTCGGGCACACTTCCCGCGGTTGGTCCAGTGCCTGGAGCATCTCGGCTTCCGAACCCGCGAACGTTTCTATGGTGGAAGCGAAGCTGGCTGGGGGGCGCAGGTTCTCGAACAACCTGTCTGCGGTGTGGTAATCTTTGCCGATGTTGACCTGACGCCCGAAGAGGTAACAGGCGACTTTGCCCATCAAGGACTCCCCCAACAGAATCAACTAGGGACGGTGGGTCTGTGGTGTGCGCTGCACGGCGAGGCGTTCCTTCAGGCTGGCATGCACCACTTGGAATGCCAGTTCGACTTTGACGCTGCTCGCGCGCAGCTGGCCGAAGTCAACGTGCCGACGATGCCGCCGTTCACAGACTTTGACTACCTGAAGCAGGCATTCACGCAGGGAGAAATCTGGCAAGTCAAGCCTGCCCGAATCGAGGCGGCGTTGGCAGCCGGATGGATTGACGCGGCCGCGGCAGACCGCTTTCGCCGAGATGGGGCCATCGGTTCGCACCTGGAAATCCTCCAGCGAGACGATGGCTACAAGGGCTTCAATCAAACCGGCATCAGCGAGATCATCACGCGTACCGACCCTCGGCGGTATGCTTCGCCATAACGACTGCCGCGTCAACGCTTGAATTTCGGGTTGGGTGCCATGGCGCACCCGAAGGCATTGTCGTGACAAAGCACTACGGAGTTGCCGGATCAGCGACCAGCGGAATTGGTTTCTGCGGAAGTGCGGTTGCTGGCAAACTACGCGGTCGCTGGCGAGCATTCAAGTTCGTAGAAACCGGTCCTACGAGACCTGTCGCAGGCGTTCCGCCACTGCGTTCCGATTGAACGCTGCGAGTATCAACATGCGTTGCCGCTGCCTCGCGCGGCCCGGAACCCGAAGCCGAAACTTCCAGCGAGTTGGGAGTCAGAGTCGTCAGCAGCGGTTCGCGATAGCGGGCCCATAGCTCATCCAGTTGGGCGTACCGCGGCAGGTCAATCACCAACACCGGGATCTGTTTTTCATCTGCGAACGAAAGCAACGAACCTGAGGTTTCCTCGGCCGCCGGACGTACCACACGGGTTGCTCCCAACCGACTGAACTGTTCGGCCAGACCACTCGCTCCTCCGGCATAACTCACCGCACCTGTGGCGGATTGACTGGTAAACAGGACAATCCGTTGCGGCTGTGCTTTCAAGATCCAATCGGCAACGGCCTGCGACTCAGGTTCGCTATGCGGCTGTCGTCCAGAAATCAAACCACTTCCGCGCGTGATCTTGCGCCAGTCCGTCGTGGCAAAATTATGATTAAGGTCCACACGGTTGGCATTCTCCCGCCGCCGCTGCAAGCGACCATCTGGATTCGCGTCACGAATCAGATAAACGGAAGTCTCCGCCGGTCGGTTCTCCGGTTGGTTCAGGCACTTGGAGAGTTGATCCAAGAGGGCGACGCCGTTGGTCTCGTCCCCATGTAGGGAACCGACAACCAGAACTCGAAACTCGCCTGAGCCGGTGGTTCGGTATTGAATTGGTCTCCCTTCCACGCTGGTGGCCAAGGTTTGCCACGTGCCCACGGCGTCGGCATTCTGTTGCTGATGCGAAACGGTGGAAGCGGTACGAACGCTCGGCGCGCTTCGTTGCGAACTATGCGGGTTGGCCGGCGGCGCATAATAGTTGAGCGACGGTACGGCTCCCCCAGAGGGAGCGGGCGACCCGTTATTCATCGGCGGGGCGAGCGTTGGCGCAGGCTGGTTGGGCATCGGCTGGTAGGGCTGATACTCCGATTGCGGAAAGCTGCCAGCGTTTGCCGGAGGCATCAACGACGTGGCCGGCGCGCCTTGGACCGACGACTGCGGGTAGGAGTTCGCCGGATAAGCGGCACCCGGCGTCGTCAATACAGGAGGCTCAAACGCCGGCGGCGGCGGATAGCCAGCGTCGGGCGGAAAGTACGTATCCAACATGCGACAGCCCGTGCATGTGACCACGGCAATCGCAATGAGGAGGGAATGCGTTCGCATGGCTTCTTCCTTTTTGCCTGCAGCGCGAATTAGGGGGAATGCCCTCCCTCTTAATGCCGGCGAAGCGAGACAAGGCTAAAAACCATAGCCCACGCAAGGCCAAAGTCAATTTCACCCGCTGCATCAAGGCAGAAAGCCGGCAACCTCCAGCCGCATCAACGGCACAACCGGCACCATGCGAATTTCGTAGAACAGTTGTCCCAACTGTTCACGGACTAAGAAAACGTGTCGCGGCCTTCTGCCGGCGAACAGTTGAGAAATCTGTTCTACATAGCCGTCAGCGCAGAAACGGGAAGGCTGCTTCCTGCGTGCGTTCCTTACGAGGACAAAACGTCGACCATTACGTGATCAAAGTCACGTCGTTTCAAATCGTCGAGACGAATCAGAAAACACAAGCTTCCGACATCTGACCACATCATGTTGTTCATGGAGTAAACATGAAGCAGATTCTGCCATGTCTCGTTTCTAAAACGATACCCATTCTCGATGGGATCGCAATCGAAAAGCGATATCTCTGGACTATCGGGATATCCCAACAAATCGACACGACCACCGCGCACAAAATCTTCATTGTCACAGTCCAGACGTGACTCAACATGATCGCAATACAGATCAGGGAACCCTCCTCGAATATCTTCAATGGTTTCATCCGGTTGCAGAATACCTTGTGCCTTAGCGAACTCCTCGGCAACGACGGAAGAGAAGGAGGGTGCTACGTAGAACCGAGAATGGAACTCCTCGTCGTACACTCGCGTATTGCGCCAGTCGGGAAGTATTTCCTTGTTTGGAATAACGCGTCGCTGCAGCTGCACGTTCGGATCCGGAACCCACACGACAGACACATTGCTCTCTTCCAATCTCTCTGCACATAAGTAGAAGAAGTAGAGCCGTCCGCTCACGGGAAGTTCGGATCCTGGGATCGTTGGCAACTGCGAGAAGTTGACTTGACTGATGAATGGCAGGTGGCCGCCTCGAGACGTGGGCCACGCCAAATCAACCGGCAAGTCAGGAAACCCCCCGATCTTTGTGTTGCCCGTTTCGCCAGAAGCGCGGGAGTCATCATGCGATAGGCAAAGAATGCGAGGGGCCGTCGCCTGCAGAATTGGATTCGCAAACTCCTGAAAACCCCACTCTGCGATCAATTCTTCACAGATTGAACGGACGTCGTTTGGGAGTGTTGGTTTCATCATTCTGCCCGTTTGCGAACCAAGAAAACGTATCGGGTCCGTCTGGAGGCGAACCGTTCGCGCCCACCGCGAAACTGGGGACTTCTATGACAAGCGACTCAAGCCTGCTAGCAACACGTGCTTCACCGTTTCGGTTACGCGCGCAGCCCAAGTTTGCGAATCAAGCGGCGAAAGCCTGCGTCGCCGCGCAGTGCGTCCAAGTCGCGATCGTTCTTCAAGTGGTCCAGGTCGGCGTACCCTAGTTCGACCGCGCGCTGCAACGAAGCGACTGCTTCGTGGACGTGATGCTGCAGGGAGAGGCTGCAGGCCAGGTTGTACTGGGCGACGCAATCCCCAGGACGCAACTCAACCAGTCGCCGGTCCAGTTCCAACGCCCTGGCATGTTCGCCAACGCGCGATAGCAGTTGGGCCTGGCAACTCAGCACATCCAGATAGCTGGGATTCAGAGCGAGGATGTGATCGAAGAACTCAATGTCAAAATCAATCTGGGTTTGTTCCTGCCAGCGTGTGACGTCTTCCACAGCCTGTTGGGCCAGGGACGGCGAACCTTCGGATTTCTTGCTCATCACATTCTCCGGTTTTCGCTAGCGTTTTAAGAACTCGCTCTGCTGACCGCATGACCTGACGCAAGTCGCACGAATTCCCCCTCACACTTCGTCAGTCATCTTCTTTATCATCGTCACCTGAATTGTCATCGTCCTCGTCGTCATCGTCAAGGTCGTCTGGCAGGGAGTCCGTTTCCTTATCGGCTTGATCGTCCTCGCCACCAAACTGACTTTCCAATTCTCGTTCCCATTCGTCCTCCAACTCATCTTCGAAATCGTCATCGAACTCGTCGTCGAAGTCATCGTCGTCAATGTCTTCGAGATCTCCTTCGTCGGCCCCCAAGGCCCAAAAGGTGGGCACAGGCATCGGCGCGGGTTCGTCGCCGGGAGATGTCCCGATCTCCTCGTTCCATGCAGACGACATGGGGTTCATGAAGGGAGCGGGCGACACCATCGGAATTCTCCAAACCAGTAGGCTGCGAAACGATACGATTGAGTTGGGACGAGCGTGTTCAGGCACAAGACAACATAGTTACGCCTGAGGCCGATCGTTTGTCAAGTCGCTCTCCGGGATACCAAAGAACATTCCACCTTCCCCGGCCACGCGTTGCAAGCGTGAGCCTGATGCGTTACCAAGAAATGTACCCGCTGCACTGTCACTGCTGGCAGTGCTAGCACGGCGAGACTTAGCACAGCGAGACTAGCCCTACTGCTGCGTCAACGCTTGAATTTCGGGCTGGGCGAGAACCAACAAGGAGAGTTCGCAATGTCAGATTATCAGGCGTTTGCATTCCCCAGTGAGCTGGGTTGGATGGCGATTGTTGGATGCGATGACGTGCTGATGGAATTGACCTTTGGTCACAGCAACCCGCAACGGGCTTTGGCCGCTCTTCAAACCGGCGACTACCAGGTGATGACCTGGAGTTCCGATTTGAGCGAACGACTCACGGCATTCGCCGCTGCTGAAGCGGTCAACTTTGACAATGTCCCCGTGGATCTGGAATACCTGCGAACTCCCTTTCAGCGGCAGGTAACGCAACAGTGCCGTGAGATCCCCTGGGGGCAGACCTGCAGCTACGGGGAGATGGCCGCCAAGGCCGGGTCTCCACGTGCTGCCAGAGCCGTAGGGAACGTGATGGCGGCCAACCGGACGCCGCTGGTGGTCCCCTGCCATCGGGTTGTTCCAGCAGGAACCGGAAAGCTGGGGGGATACTCGGCTGGCGAAGGGGTTCGTACCAAACTGCGGTTGTTGGAGGTCGAATCCGCCAGCATTCTTGCCAGAGTTGATGTCGAAGACTTTGCCGTTTCCAGGTAACCATTTACAACAAACGGAGCCAGTCCATCACGGCAAATTTGTTTGACCCACCGGAAAAGCTCCGATAGACTCTACATGCTACCTACGGTGGTTGGTTCACAACCTCCAATGCGATTGACCCATTCGGGGCAAAGCACAAGCCAGTATGTTGGCAATCTGAAGCAAGTTTAAGTGGCCAACTGGATCTGGCAGCCAACTTCGTGCTGGTTGCTTCATTCAATGGTTGGCAACGTCATGTCCGCCAGCTGGAACGCACCTACGGCACCCGCTGGCTACTCCTCACTTCAGTGACATGCAAGGAGACAGCCATGGCAATTGTGACTGCCACGGTCGGTGTGAATGCTGCTTTTCTGCAAGAAATCAAGGACGATAACGTCCGCTTGCGGCAACAGCTTCAAGAATTGCGAGATATG
>CALOEH010000092.1:0-13754 GCA_942492195.1 uncultured Planctomycetia bacterium
ACACATCCGCCGGATTGGCCGCGATGTTGAAACTGGGAGCATGGTTGACCGGGATGGAGATCAAGAACTTCTTGATCGTGGTATCGGCACCTCCGTTTGTCGTCCCGCCAGAGTCCTGCAAACTCACGGAGATTTCGGCAATTCCTTCTGTAAATTCCGCTGGGGTGAAGGTCAAGTTGCCGAGCGTATCTATGCTGGGCTCCCCCATCTCGGCGAAGAGTTCGGAGTTGGACAACACCGTGAGGCTGAATCCAACGATGGACTGTCCGGCATCAATTTCGTCTTGTGGTCCCACGGAGATGTTTTGGGCGAAGTTCTCAATCGTAATGGTTGTTTCACCATCTGGGGCTTCGTCCTGGATGACGGTCACCATCTGATCTGTGGTGAAGCGAGGCGCATCGTTGACGGGCGTGGCGGTGTTGACATTGTTGTTGCCAGAGAGGTCAAAGCCGTCTCCAGTGGTGTCCAGGTTGACGTTCTCCTCGGGGATGTTTAGCGATACCGAACCGTCCGAATTGCCAGTAATGACGATGCCGACATCATCACTACCTTGCAGCGTCAAGGAGCTGTTCTCGTCGAACTCAATGGTACTGCCGTCGGTATTGAGGATCCGAATCAGACTTCCACCGAGTTGATTGAGATCGACGTTCGCAAAGGAAAAGGTTGCCGTTCCCCCGGTGATCTTGATCCCGGTGCCGGTGTTGGTTCCGTTCTCGTCGCTGCCGATCTGGACGTTGCTGATTGTCAAGATTCCGGTAGCGCCGGTGATGTCGATCCCTTCGTTGTGGTTGGTGCCACCGCTGGTGATGATGACCACAAGCTCGGTGGTCAGGCCGCTGACGTCATCGCCTGAGATACCGGCACTCGCCACCGGATCCAGCGTGAGCCCGGTGATGGTGTTGTCAGTGGTCACCGTGACGACATCGCCGGTGGTGTTGGTAATTGTTGGGGAAGTTCCGTTGATGGCAGGAAGCATCTGGCTGCCAGACGCCACTATGATTCCCAGGCCGTAGAGTACGAGCTCGAGCGAGTCCCCGGTCACGCCTTGGCCGATGAGAATCTGCCCTGGCTCGAGATTGAATCCAGAGTCATGGGCAAGCGCATCGCCATGCGTGACGTCGTAGTTGCCGTCGCCCGTGAATAAGAAGATCACATCGTCGGCATCGTCGCCTGCATCCCCGTCGGTATCTTGGGCACCTCCGGTATTGATGGAAGAGAAAGACAGCAAGGGGGCATTCAAGGTCCCATCGCCGCCAGCTTCCGCACTGTTGTCGATGAACCAAATCATGTCCGTTACGTTGACGGTTACGGTTGCCGTGGCCGTACCGCCGTCGTCGTCGGAAATGGTGAACTGAAACGAATCGGTCCCTTCGAACCCGGCCGGCGGCGTGTAGATGTAGACTCCATTGTTTTTCTTCATTTTGCAACAATGGAACCACCTTTCATCGAACTGCCATCGACGGAACTGACGGTGATCGAATCGCTCTCAACGTCCGTGGCATTTGCCAACAAGTCCGCCTGCGAGAACTCAAGGGGCACATTGCCGGTGGCGCTGAATGATTGATCCGCGGCCACGGGCGCAACATTGTTTTCGGTCAGGTCGAAGTTGATGGTGGACACCGCCCCATCACTATCGGTGGCGGTGATGGTGACCTGCTGCGTTTGACCTGCTCCGTCCAAGGAGTCCCAAGACCACGACCAGGTTCCGTCTCCGTTGTCGGTGACCATGCCCTGCGAAGCCATGAGACCGATGGTGTCCGCCCCGGGATCTGAGATGTTGCCGGAGTTAGTTATCGATTGTCCTTCGGCAACACTCACCGCAGCGCTGTTGACTGTCAGCATTGGCTTGAGATTGTTGACGATCAGGTCAAACTGAACGGACTTCTCGGCACCATCGCTATCTACGGCGAGTATGGTCACCGTCTGAGTTTGGTCGGGGCCGTCGACCGTATCTAACGACCAACTCCACACTCCGCCCCCTTCGTCCACAACGGTTCCGATCGAAGCACTCAGAGTTACCGAGTCCGATCCAGGATCGCCGAACGTTCCGGTGTTGGTCGCCGTGGTGTCTTCGTCCACCTCGACCTCTGCCTGATCGGCGGTCAAGCTCGGTGCGACGTTGGTGACACTCAAGCCAAAGTTCGCCGTTGAGACTGCCCCGTCGCTATCGGTCGCGGTGATGGTAACCTGTTGCGATTCGACCGGGCCATCGCTGGAGTCGAACGACCAACTCCAAGTGCCATCGTTGTTGTTGATGACCGTTCCGATGGAAGCTGCCAGACCCACCGTATCTGCCGCCACGTCGCTGACGGTTCCGGAGTTGGTTGCCGTCTGACCTTCGGTTACGGTGACGGTTGGGGAGTCGGCAGTGAGGCTGGGCGCCAGGTTGTTGACAGTCAGGTCGAACACCACCTGGGAGGCCGCCCCGTCACTATCGGTTGCCGTGATGGTGACCTGTTGTGATTCGTCAGGGCCGTCGCTGGAGTCGAACGACCAAGTCCAAGTGCCGTCGTGGTTGTTGATGACCGTTCCGAAGGAAGCTGCCAGACCCACCGTATCTGCCGCCACGTCATTGACGGTTCCGGAGTTGGTTGCCGTCTCTCCTTCGCTCACGGTGACGGTTGGGGAATCGGCAGTGAGGCTGGGCGCCAGGTTGTTGACGGTCAGGTCGAACACCACGTTGGAGGCCGCCCCGTCACTATCGGTTGCTGTGATGGTGACCTGTTGCGATTCGTCAGGGCCATCGCTGGAATCGAACGACCAACTCCAGGTTCCGGAGCCCAGATCCAGGACGCTGCCCACCGAAGCAGTCAGGCTGAGTGAGTCATCGCCTGGATCGCCGAACCGTTCCGGTGTTGGTTCCTGGTCGCCCTCGTTGGCCGAGACGCTACTGCTATCCGCGGCAATGGTGGGCGCGGCATTGTTGACATGGAGTTGGAAGTCAAAGGTAGAGGCCGCCCCGGAACTATCGCTGGCAGTCAACGTCACGGTTTGACTGTCTTCCGGACCATCGCTGGTAGGCAGTGCCCAGTTCCAACTACCGTCTGGGTTTGTCCTGATCTTGCCGTGCGATGCCGTCAACTGGACAGAGTCACTGGAGTCCGGATCCGCGTAGGTGCCAGAGAGTTCCGCGGTTTGCCCTTCGTCGACGGTCAGTTCGTTTGCCCCTTGAATCGTGGGGGCGTCGTTCACGCCGAGCACTTGCAGTGTCACAAGCGCCGTGGAGCTACCGCCGTGAGAATCACCGATGGTGTAGCGGAAGGTCTCACTGGCGACTTCGCCGGCAGCCAGCGATGTGTGCTGTCCGTTTGGGTTGTAGAACACACGTCCGCCGCTGAACGTGACGTTGCCCAACAGGCCGGCCAGATTACTGACGCCGGAGATGCTGAGCACATCTGCGGCATCGGGATCGGAATCGTTAGCGAGCAGCCGAGTGGTGATGTCGGTTGCGCCGGCATCGGCCAGCACTTGCAGGATATTGCCGGTGCTGGGGCCATCATCCACGGCGGTAGGTGGCAGGTTGTTCTGCCCCGGCATGTTGCTGGTATTCACCGTGTTTCCGGTACCAGGATTGTTCACGTGGAAGTCACCTTGCAGCATGCCTCCCGCACCTTCGCCGAAAAGGTCGACACCGCCTCCACCCCCTGAGCCACCACCACCGCCAAAGTCGATGGTCCAGGGCTGGATCGCCAGCATCCGGCGCGGTGCGAGCGTTTCGAAGCACAAGTGACGTTGATTCTTCCGAGGTGCGCGTCGACGCCAACGTTTCATGGTTCTCATCCCTGAGTCAGGTATTGCATGTTCTGGTGCGGCACGCTGGTCACCAACAAGGGCAGACGTACAGCAGGTGAGGCGTATGCGTCATCCCGACGCATCCCCTCTTTAGATCAGACCGTGAGATTCGCACTTAGAAGTGGACAATCACATCCATGGCGGCCGTCAATTGACTGCTCCGTTTGCCATCAATGAATGCCTTCACACCGGGGTCCCCGCCTGGCACGTTGGGGTTACCCCGCAAATCAGACCAGTCCCACCGTAGTTCGGGGCGAATGATCAGATTGGCATGTGGTTTCCAGTTCAAACCGCCTGTGATTGCCAGGTAGTTACCGCCATTGAAGACGGGTCCGCCAGGATCGTACGAGACTGGCACCGAAGTGCGGTTGTGGTCCTGGTCACGAAACCATTCGACTCGCAGCCCACTCGTCAGCTTCTGATTGTGTTCGTAGAACAGGTACTGATTGATGCTGTACCACTTGGCTGTGGCGAACGAGATGGAAGTGGTGGGAATGTGCGCGACTGCGTGTCCATCTTCTTGAATCCCAAAGTCGTGCTGAAATACATACCTCAACCGATCGGTCAGGCAATGTTTGAAGACCAGCGTCCCCAAGGTTCGCCCATCGCTTTGGTACACCTTGTTCACTCGGGCAGGCGTGATGTCCTCTCCGGTGTGCACTTGAACGGCAATGGACGTCTTACCATCAGGCGTGGCAAGCTTGACTCCCGCCAGCACACCCCATTCGTCCGACGTACTGTCCCAAACATCCCAACCATTGGTGTAACCAACCTGAAAGGTGGCAATCTCGCCAGCCTTGACGGTCGCCAAGGCTCCGGTGAACGTGAACGGTTCGCCATACACGAAGCTGTACGAGTGCGAGTAGAAGAAGTTTTCTGGGGCGGCAAAGCGTTCGTAGCCCATGGTGGAATAAAAATGGCCCGCCTTGAGCGAGACCCCGTTGAGCCAGGGTGCAGCAATCTCTGCGTAGAGTTGCGGCATGGCAAGTCCATACAGGGAGGTCTCACCGTTCCACTTGGCCGTACGGTCGCGATGCCGTTCTAAGCCTGGCACGCTAGCGAACCGGCTATCCCTGCCATAGGTAACATCCACCCGACCGCCGATGTCCCAATGCGTGCCATCATTGCAGACCGGCACTTCTGCATAGAGATAAGCTTGATTCAACAGATAGTCGTTCGAGCGGTCGTTGAAGAGTACCCGGGTGTTCGAACGATCGTCAGGCGAGTTGACATTCAATGTCGCTCCCTGATCGATCCAGCCTCCCAGGTTCAACCACGGATTCTTGGGAAGCAGCCTCCATCGGTCAGAACAGTTTCCGCAGTAGCTGGAATAGCAAGATTGGTCCTTGCAGCCGCACGCACATCCGCAGCGGTTGTTTGACTCCCAATCCACAGGCCGAACTTGAGGATCCTGGATCACTTTCTCTTGAGGCGGAAGCTCGACGCTGGACTCTGGCTTCCCGCCGGCGGGAAGCCCCACTCCGGCAGCTGCTACCGGAGGTGGCCCTATCGAGCTTGCCGGCGCACCAACTCCATAGGCACCAGGAGGCGAGCCAACGCCAGGTCCGTTCGGCGCAGCAACGTAGGCTGGAGAGCCTGCGGACCAGGGTGGATGATCGAACTGCTGTGGCGGCTCTAGTGTTCCAGGGTATGCACCCGGTGCCAGCAGCTGCACTCATCTGCCTGGCCGGGAAGCCTGGCGAAGGCATTCTCGCCGGCACTTGAGCGAATGCCGAGGTGCCCTGGAGAAGCGAATGCACCAGCATCGCCCAGGCAAACATACGAACGTACGGATTCTCACCGTGAGACATCGTGCCCACTCCAGGAATTCTAGTCCGACACGCTCCGCATGTTGCGGATATCGGTGCTACAGGGATGCGAGACAAAGTAGTGATTAAGCTGCTAGAATCTCCACGCTTTCGCGGGGGCCCAGTTAAGGGGGGCGGATACTAGCGATCGGTGGCGAGCCAGGCTAGTCCAGTTCAACAAACGAAGCTGTGGCCCGCCAAGAATACGGCTAATAAAGCTCGCCACAAATGGCGTATCCCGGCTGTTTTGGCTATGATAACACTCGTGATTGCGGTATTTAGCAACCCTCGCAATGACGCCTCGCAGTTGCCGAATGCGAAACATCAGCAACCCCACCACCCCGCAAACCCTCCTGTTCGAATGGCATCCTTCCGAACCACCCGATTGAATCCCGCGCGGCAACCTGGCCCCCCAGGGCTGCGCGCACCTCTGGCGATCTTAGGGTTCGCGCTCGCCGTCGGGTTTCCGCTGTCGGTCCAAGCCGCAGACGCCCGATTGCAGGTATCGCCTGGTGCGGTCGAATTGCGGGGTCCGGAGTCTTCGGCGCAGATGGTGGTCAGCACGCTCTTGGGTGAGCGCGTGCAGGACCGTACACGCGCCGTGAGCTATGACGTTGCCGACGAGGAGATCGCCAGAGTCAATGCTCAGGGTTTGCTGGAAGCCGTCGGCGAGGGAACTACAGAGCTGTTGGTACGTTTCGAAAGTCAGCAGATCAGTGTGCCGGTCACGGTGCAGGGAATCGACCAGCCTGAGCCCGTTTCGTTTCGCCATGAGGTCATTCCCATCCTTACCAAGGCGGGTTGCAACTCTGGCGGATGCCACGGCAAGGCAGAAGGGCAGAACGGTTTCAAACTCAGCATCTTCGGTTTCGACGCGCACGCCGATCACGAAGCGCTGACCAAAGAGGCCCACGGTCGCCGCGTCAAGATCTTCGCTCCTGAGCAAAGTTTGTTACTACTCAAAGGCTCCGGCAAGACGCCCCATGGTGGCGGGGCGAAGCTGACCGCAGGGACGTTTGCCTACAATCGCATGGTGCGCTGGATCAGCGAAGGTGCTTCGTTCGATACGCCCAGTGCATCGCCGGTGGTGCGAATCGAAGTCGAACCTGCTGAGCGCATCTTGACTCCGGATGATCTGCAGCAACTTCGCGTCACCGCCCTGTTGGCTGACGGGACCACGCGTGACGTCACTGCCGAGGCCGAATACGAATCGAACCATCCTACCCTGGTGGAGTCGGACGCTCTCGGTCATTTGACCACTGGCTCGGTCCCTGGTGTGGCTGCGGTGTTGGTCCGCTACATGGAGCACATGGCAGTCTGCCGGATCAGCATCCCGCGCCGTGGAATCCAGTTCCGCCGACCCCCTGAAGCGAACTTCATAGACACCCACGTTTGGAACAAGCTCGAGCAGATGGGCATTCAGGCAAGTCCCCTGTGCGACGATGCCACGTTCTTGCGGCGTGCCTCGCTGGATGTGATCGGCACACTCCCCACCGCGGCTGAAACCCGTGCGTTCTTGTCCAGCACCGAGCCTGACAAGAGAGCCCAACTCATTGACGCGCTGCTGGCGCGTCCGGAGTACGCCACGTATTGGTCGCTCCGTTGGGCGGACCTGCTGCGCGTGGACAGTAGCGCCCTGGGCCCACAGTCTGGGTTTGCCATGGCCCGCTGGTTGCAACGGCAGTTCGAACAGAATCGCCCGTACGACGAGTTGGTACGTGACATCTTGGTAGCGCACGGTAGTCCTTTGAAAGAAAGCCCCGCTCCGTTTTATCTCACGCTGAACACTCCCAACGAGATGGCAGGCTCCATCAGCCAGCTGTTTCTTGGCGTCCGCATTGAGTGTGCGGAGTGCCACCACCATCCGTTCGAGAAATGGTCGCAGCAAGACTTCACGGCATTCGCAGGCTTCTTCACCGGCGTGAAGGAGAAACGCATGCCGGACCGTACCACGTCCGTCATGTTGCAGACGGCCCGTGATCTCAAACATCCTCGGACTGGCGAAACGGTGCCTGCCGCCGGACTGGGCGCGGAGCCCAACCTTGAGCCAACCGAGGACGAAGACCGCCGAGTCGCTCTGGCTGATTGGATGACGGCCGCTGACAACCCGTTCTTTGCCAAGGCGCTGGTCAACCGACTTTGGGCGCACTATTTTGGCCGTGGAATCGTGGAGCCTGTGGATGATATTCGCACCACCAATCCTGCCACCAACGAGGCACTATTGGCAGCGCTGGCGCAGCACTTGGTGGATGTGGATTACGATCTCAAGGCCGTGACGCGGACCATCCTCAACTCGCGGACGTACCAACTGAGTTTTGTCACGGACGAGACCAACCAGAGTGACGTGCAGCAGTTTTCGCATGCCACGGCTCGCGCACTTCCGGCCGAAGTGCTGCTGGATGCGTTGTGCCAGGTCACCCGAGTGCCTGAGAAATTTAACGGTTGGCCCACGGGTGCCAGGGCCATTGAAGTTTGGGACAACCGGATGCCCTCCTACTTCTTCCGCATCTTTGGACGCCCCACACGTGCCACGGTCTGCGCTTGCGAGCGGGGCGATGCTCCCAGCATTTCGCAGGCGTTGCACTTGATGAACTCGCCAGAACTCGTCAGCAAGGTGCATCACCGGCATGGGCTGGCCCGCCAGTTGGCAGCATCTGGCAAACCACCGCGTGAGATGATCGAACAACTTTACTTGACCGCGCTGAACCGATATCCGATACCGGACGAAGTACAGGTTCTTGTTCCGGCCTTTGATCCAGACGGGGCGGACCAGCGCGCCACGGTCGAAGACATACTCTGGACGCTGTTGAACACCAAAGAATTCTTGTTTAATCATTAAACGGACTGGGCCAACAAGCCTTTGCGATACGAGGGAAGTGGAACATGCTACGAATCAATCTCGGCCGCAACTCAGCCGCTCCGTCACGCTGCGATGGTATCTCGCGCCGCCAGGCATTGCAGATTGGCAGCACGGCCTTGTGTGGTGGACTTGGGCTGCCGGCGCTGTTGCAGCTCGAAGCCGAAGGGGCAGTCACGGCCCCCAAGGCGAAGTCCTGCATCTTCATCTTCTTGGAAGGTGGGCCGAGTACCATGGACATGTGGGATCTCAAGCCCGACGCTCCGGCTGAGATTCGTGGTCCCTTCGATCCCATCGCCACCAATGTGCCAGGCACCTTTGTTGGTGAACATTGCCGTCAAAGCGCCAAGGTGGCGGACAAGTTCACCATTGTCCGGAGCCATTCTCACGAAGACAACGGACACAGCACCGGCTACTACTACGTGATGACCGGCTATCCCGCTCGGTTCCGCGATGGTCAGGCCAACCGCAAGCCGACCAACACGCTGTTCCCGTCGCTCGGTTCCAAGGTTGCCCGCGAGCTAGGGCTGCGCGGCTCGGTGCCACCGTACATCAACTTGCCGAACCCTATGGACCCTGGAGGGCCAGGCTTTTTCGGTCCGGAGTACGCGCCGTTTGTGATTGAGAGCGATCCGGTCTCGCCGGACTTCGAAGTTAAAGACCTCCGGCTGCCGCAAGGAGTTAGCTCTTCGCGCCTGTCGCGCCGCCGACGCATGCTCGCCGAGGTTGAGAGTCTGCAGCATGGCTTCTCGGGGAGGGCTGACGAGATGGCCACGTATTATCAAAAAGCCCACGACCTGGTGACCTCGCCCGCTTCGCATCAGGCGTTTGATCTCAAGCGAGAACCCAACGCACTTCGCGAAGAGTATGGCTATTCTACCATTGGCCAAAGTGCCCTCCTGGCCAGACGGTTGGTCGAATCAGGCTGTCGGTTCATCGGCATCGATCACGAAGGCTGGGACACTCACTTCGATTCGTTCCCCACGCTCAAAGACAACCTGATTCCGCAGGCGGATCGGGCGTTCAGCGCACTGGTCACCGATCTCGAACAGCGGGGACTGCTGGACGAAACGCTGGTGATCATGATGGGCGAAATGGGACGCACGCCGCGGATCAACAAGAACGCAGGACGGGATCACTGGGGCAAAGCCCAAAGCATCTTGCTGGCCGGTGGCGGCATCCGCAATGGTCAGGTGATTGGAACCACCGACCAGCATGCCAGTGAGCCGACCAGCCATCCGTTCCACATTCACGATCTGCATCGGACCATCTTCACCCTGTTGGGCATCGACACCAACAAGACCTACTACACCCCACTCGGCCGGCCCGTGCCGATTCTCAATGGCGGGAAACTCCTGCCAGGACTGATCGGTTAGCCGACGGGGGTAGAATCTATGGGTGGCTTTGGCAACTTGTTGCCAGTGAAGGTACTCGCATGGCACCCGTGCTTTTTTGAGTCGCTAAGTTCGCCTATGTCCATAATCATCGAAAAACGTGCGGAGTATCCAAGTCGATCCTTTCGGCCGGCAGCTACAGCCGCTTGGACGGAGTTCTTTAAGATTGCGCAAACCGACGTAGACCTAGCGCATTGGAACATTCATGCTGATTCTGGACGAGTTCTCCTGACGGGGAGAAGAAGTCGTGTCGATGAGTCGGACCCTTACTGGGAGACACCTACACCGATTGTGATTCGCGTCAGTGGTGTGGTCGATCAGTTCAATTGCGGAACGGTTTCCGAGGATGAAATACACAGCAACTTCAGCGAGTGAGTCGAAACGGGAGTGTTGGATTCGTTCCAAACGGCGGGTATCTCCAAGAAGTTCGAACGATTCAATCCGGAAGGCAGAAGTTTCGCAATCGTGAGCGCGCTCCGCTGAATCTCGGTCTCGCTGAGGATGACCTCTCGCTGCTCTGGTCAAACGACAAGAAACTCACCGTGGCAACCATCAAGCGCAGGCAGCGCGAAGCGCAGAAGCGGACAAAAAAGCACGGACCGAGGGTCACGGCCGTGAAAAAGAAAAAACGCAGGTCTTGATGCAACCTGATCTGCGGCGGCGTGCGACGGCTAATCCTTGCCTTGCTTTTTTGGGTGCCACTGTGCAAGTGGACTTCTACAGAACAATCCATGCCCTTAGAAAACGTGTAGATAGCGAAATCTACGACGATCAGATCGACCAACCACGAGCAAGCAATGTCTAAACCTAAAGCAAGATCGCGTCCAACGAGAACGCTGGCAACCAGTCAGCACTCTTGGCTCAAGCCTCTCATGCTACTGGTCGGCTGGCTGTTGGTTTCTGGCCAGGTTCTGTCAGCACAGCAACCACCAGAAATTGGCTACGTGTATCCCCCATGCGTTCAAGCTGGAACTACGGTTGACGTGGTTTTAGGAGGTTACGACTTCACCCCAGATATGCAGTTCTTCGTGCATGAGGATCGGGTAAAGTTCGAAATCCTGGGACCGCCCAGCAAGATGCTCCGGCCTGGCCCTCCCTATTGGTTTGGACCTCGGACCAACAACCAACCGCTCTCCGTCCCGCGTGAGATACTAGCCCGAATCACCGTGGGTGCGGACGTACCCCCAGGCGTCGTCCGCTGGCAAGTTGCCAACGCCAACGGAGGTAGCCTGATGGGCGAATTGGTGATTCGCCCCGCTGGGAGAACCGCTGAAGTTACCGAAGAACTCGTTCGCTCTGCCGCCGGCATGCTTCCGAAATTGCCTGTTGCTCTCTCAGGCAGGCTGCTCAAGAACGAAGAGGTGGACCATTACCAGTTCCAAGCCACCCAGGCAGGGCTAGTCACCTGTGACGTGCTGCCGTGCGGTAAGTACGGAGCGGCCGTGAATGTGGTCGTTGAGATCTTTGACAGCGCCGGCAAACGTGTGGCGGATGCTGCCAACGTCGATGGCCATGGGCGGACGCTCGCCTTTACTGCCGTAGCAGGCGAACTCTACCGGATGGAAGTGCACGAGCTTGACTATCGGGGAGATCGCTCTGCCTTGTATCACCTCACGCTGGCCCACGCGCCGCGGATCTTGGCCGCCGTGCCGGCGCAGGGAACGCGAGGAAAGACGCAGTCGGTACGATTGATTGGTTACGGAGTCGCCACCGGTGCGCCGGAAGTCGAAACCACCACGCGCGAGATTACCTTCCCGCAAGATGCGGACGAAGTGTTCTATGATTTAGAAACCCCCTACGGCACGGCAGCACCGTACAAGCTGGGAGTGAGTGACATCCCAGAACAGGCGCGACCCAACGCTGCGTTGGACGCGCCGCTTCGTTTGCAACCGCCCATGGCCGTGACTGCGGCGCTTGCGCACTCCACACGTCCGGACGAGTACATTGCGACCTTGGAGAAGGGCGTCGCCTGGTGGATTGCGGTCGAGTCTGCGAAACACGGCACGCCGCTGGATGTGTCTTTGTCCGTCATCGGGCCGGACGATAAGCCGGTGACCAATGACGACGTCAACCGCACCACCGATGCAGGGCTGCTGTTTCGCGCTCGCGAAGACGGCGAACACCGGATCGAAGTTCGAGACCTTTCCGGTCAGGCAGTTTCGCCGGAGGCCGTGTATCGACTCTCCATTACCGAGCCGACCTCTGGCTTCAAACTGACCATTGTGGAAGAGATTGTCACCACCGTGATTGGCGAAGATCCGGTGGATACCACGCAGCGACTTCGTCCAGGCACGCCGGGCGTGATGACCGTACAGCTTGTCCGCGAAGTGGGATTCCTGGAGCCGGTCACCTTGCATTTCTCCGGTATCCCTGAAGGTGTAGGGCTGGACGCCGAAGTTGTGATCCCTGAGCGCACCAACAAGCTGACCTTGGCCGTTGCGTGCGCAGCCGATGCTGCCGCGAATGCATCCGTGGTCAAGGTGCATGCGACCAGCGTGAAGAAAGATGGCCAGAAGGTGAGCGATCAGACCAGCTTGATGATTTGCCCCGTACTCCAGCCTAGGGCTTTGGTACGTCCTTACTATCCGGACGCCGGCCGCACCGTGCACCGCGGTGCCACCTATCCGGCCCCGGTGGTGATCGAACGGACCGCAGGCTACGAAGGGGAAGTTCGGCTAGAGATGACGGCCGTCCCAGACCGTGTCCGGCAAGGCATCTGGGGTGAGCCGGTCACCGTCCCGGCAGGCGAGAGTCAGTGGGATTTCCCGCTCCAATTGCCCGAGTGGTTGCAAACAGATCGAACCTCACGCATCATGCTCAACACCGTGGTCCGTGTGCCGGATGGGCAAGGCAATCTCCGCTATCTCCTGCAACGGATGGACCGCCGCATCACCATGAATGTGGAAGGCGCGCTGTTGAGCCTGGCCGCCGAGCAACAAGAGCTCTCGGTGTCTGCCGGCGAAACCATCGAGATTCCGCTGCGGATCTTGCGCTCCCCCAGTTTGGCCGTGCCGGTTCAGTTGGAACTGATCGAGCCGGCAGCCAACGCCCCGGGTTTTCAAGCTGAGCCACTCAACGTGGAGCCGCAAGCTTCGCAAGCTAGCCTGCGCGTGACCGCGCCTGCTCAACCAGCTACGGCGGGTGAGTACGAACTCACGCTGCGTGCCACCGCGCTGCGCGACGGCCACCCCGTCGTTTCGCAAACTACCGTGGTGCTAATTGTCAAACCGTCATAGCATTGTAGAACAGTTGTCTCAACGGTTCACGAATCAGCGCGAGATGTTCGGTTGCGTCTGTCGATGAACGATTGGGGACAATTGTTCTACAATGATACTTGCTGTGGTTTGTAGAACAGTTGTCTCAACTGTTCACGAATCAGCGCGAGATGTTCGGTTGCGTCTGTCGATGAACAATTGGGGACAATTGTTCTACAATGTCTCAACTGTTCACGAATCAGCGCGAGATGTTCTGTTGCGTCTGTGGGATGAACAATTGTGGACACCACCCTACACTGATTGATCTCGCCGGATGTGTCGAGCTAAATTTGATGGTGATGTTGGTTTGATCACTTGTCAGGAGTTTTGCCAGATGCCTTCGCGTATCCATCGTCGCCGTTTTCTCGAACAAATGTCCCAAGCCGCTCAGACCTGTGCGGCGGCGAGTGTGCTGGGAGCAACCCTGGCTGGCAACGCCCGCAAGGCGTATGGTGCCAACGACACGCTCAACATCGCCTGCCTTGGAACCGGCGGACGCTGTCGAAGGTTGATGGAACGGGTCAATATGATTGACGGTGTGCGGATTGTCGGCGTCGCGGACGTGTGGGATGAGCATCTGGCGAAAGGGGCCGAACTGGCCGATCCCAAAGCCACCAGGACCAAGCATTACCAGGAGTTGCTGGATCGG
>CALOEH010000093.1:0-19076 GCA_942492195.1 uncultured Planctomycetia bacterium
TAAGCAAGGGATGGCCTGCGATGCTCCTCACCGCGCGCTTCCGGCCAGCGAAGACAGGCTTCGACTTCACCGCGCACATGCGGCTGATTTGCGCTGACATGATCCGGCGACTTCCGGAACTTGGCCATATTGAATTGGACCGAGTGGCGATCGGGTTTCGCCAAACGCGTAAAGCCGTGGATTGGGGACTGTACGCCTCGCTGACGCCGCTTCGATTCGCTGGCGGACAACCCTACGAACTGCGGTCAGGCAGTCGCTGGGGCATCCAGCCGGTTGTTGGCCCTGATGGCCAGCACATGCTCTATGTGCTCTCCTTCTACTTGCCCCGTTTCTTGGACCTGCCGTTCAACGAGAAACTGGTAACCATCCTGCACGAGCTTTGGCACATCAGCCCTCGGTTCGACGGCGATCTTCGCCGCCATCCCGGGCGTTGTTACGCCCACACGCATTCCGAAGCGGAATACGATGCCGCCATGGCGGTCCTTGCCCAACGGTGGCTAGATCAGAAGCCAGGCCGTTACTTGTACAGCTGCCTGGAGGGAGACTTCGCTTCCCTGCAAACCGCTTGTGGTTCCATCTACGGGACGAAGATTCCCGCCCCCAAGCTTTTTGAGGTTCGGGCTCCCGTTCCCCAGCAGCCAGCGCACCTTGAAGAGGCTCCTTGACGCTCCAAGCGGCCGGTTGCTAGTGCGCGTCAACGCTTGACTGCCGACCACTGCTGCTTTGTGGTACGATGAACATGGGCCGGTTGGACTCTCAGGCTGAAGGTCCGCAGCCGCGCTCTGCTGAATCCCTGAGCTAGTTTCGAGCAACTCTTTCCATGACCAACAGCGCCGCCGATTCCGGCCTCAGGCTTGTTCCCTCAGGTGCGGACCATTCCGTTCGATGGTGGCCATTGGGGCTGATCTTGGGCATTTTTGCGGCGCTTTGGGTATTGATCTGGCACGGATTGGAGATGCCGCGCGGCTACCAGGTGGTGGCAACGATGGCCTGGTTGGGTTGTTTGTATTTTTGGGTGGTGGTGTGGTTGGGGTTCTTCGCCAGACTGCAAGGGACCACGCGTCTACTGGCGGTTGCAATTCCGATTGGGATTGTCGTCACGCTCGCGCTGACGTTTCGCGTGGATACGTTCGATGGCGACATGGTCCCCACGTTCACCCGGCGTTGGTCACCCAAGCCGCATCAGATGTTGAAGATCGAAAGAGATCGAGCATCTGGTTCTGATCCAACGGAAATTGAAGTCACGCCCAACGAGTGGGATTTTCCGCAGTTTCTGGGACCAGAACGCAATGGCAAGGTCCCGACACCGCCGCTCTCGCGGGATTGGAAAGAGCAGGCTCCACGATTGATTTGGAAACGCCCCATCGGCGGTGGATGGTCCGGGTTTGCGATTGTTGGAGATTATGCCTTCACGCAGGAGCAGCGCGGCGACAACGAGCTCGTCACCTGCTACGAGCTGGAGTCGGGCGAACCGGTCTGGACCCACCAAGACGTGGAGCGTTTCTTTTCGGTCGTTGGTGGTGATGGTCCTCGCGCGACTCCCACCGTGGCAGACGGACGCGTGTATGCCATGGGGGCCAAGGGGTTGCTCAGCTGTTTGGATGCTCGAACTGGAGCGGTCCTCTGGCAGCAATCAACTCGCACGATTGGTGCCAGTGACGTGCCGACCTGGGGTCAGGCTGGCAGCCCGTTGTTGGTTGATAATGTAGTGATTGTCCGTGGCGGGGGAGGGCAAGGTCCTTCGATCCTGGCCTTCGATCGAGATCATGGGGAGTCCGTCTGGACTGGCGGGGCGCAGGGCACGGTGACGGACAGCTACAGCTCTCCGCTGCTGTGCACGTTGGCAGGTCGCCAACAGGTCTTGGTGTTGGATGACCAAGGGGTGGCCGCCTACGCGCCGCTCAGTGGCGAGACGCTTTGGGAATTCGAGTTTGGCACAGAGTCTCCCAAGATTCCGCAACCGGTGCCGCTGCCGGGTGATCGGGTTCTCATCACCAACGGGTATGGAACTGGCAGTGTACTCATTCATATTGAGCAGTCCTCGGCCGGAGAGTTCTCGACCACCGAAGTCTGGCCGCAGAATGGGAACCTCAAGTCGAAGTTCGCCAATGTGATTGTGATTGGTGATTTTGCCTACAGCCTGGACGCCGGCATCCTTGTCTGCCTGGACCTCAAAGACGGAAGTCGGCGTTGGAAACGGGGCCGGTTTGGGCATGGGCAACTGCTGCTGCTCAACGGGGAACTTCTGCTCGTTCAAGCCGAAGATGGCCGAGTGGTGCTCATCGAGCCTTCGTCTGAGGGGCTCAACGAGCTGGGAAGTTTCGAGGCGCTGGAGAACAAGATCTGGAACCCGCCAGCCATCTCAGGCAATCGCCTGTTGGTTCGCAATGATCGAGATGCCGCCTTGTACGAACTTCCTCTGCAGGTGGATGCCGACATTCCGGCCGAGTAGCCCACGCCCTAGTACTCATGTCGGGAGTGTCAACTATGTTTTTGCGCGTGAAGATTTGCTTTGATATAGCAGCGGAAGAACTACGTTCCCATTTCAAGCGTCATGCCGCTCTATACAGCAAGCGACGCCGAGGAGCTGACCGATTTAATGTTGACATTATCGGTGGACAGCACTGTTCGGCAATCTGGATTCCAACTTCGCTACATCCGAAGATGTTCTTAGATCCGGTTGGTCATCAACTTGCTTCAAACTGGATGGTGGTACGATTCCAAGACAAGGTTTCTTGGGATCTGTCGTTTTACAACTCGTTCGACTGCAACCTGACTCACAGTGTCGACCCTTGGGCCTGGGATCCGGAATTTGAATACAACGTCAAGACTGCCAAAGAGGCGAACAAGCGAATCGACAAGCTGTGTGAGCTGCTACCTCAATTCGCCGATGAGATGCGGCCCTACCTGCTCTTGTGGCGTTATGCCGAAGACCCGAGCAACCCAGGGCGACCGTAGAACGGGAGGGCAAAGCCCGGCCATCCGATCACCCCCACTACGGGGATGCCTATCAGTTCTACGACTTTCTTTCCTGTTTCGGCATCGACTTGGAAAAGCCAGAATTTTCGATCGAGATGCATATTTGACAACAGTGCGAACTCCACTGCCGGGTAGCCCTCCCTGAAAGAGTTGGGGCTGTCAACCCGGTTCAGGCACACGCGGCAACCCCGGATTCAGCGATCCGATTGGCAACCGCTAGGTTCCGGTCAAGGCGGGCTCGACCGGAACGGCTGACTCTTCGCCTCTCTGGTGCAGTGCTGGGAGAGACAAGGGGTCTGCGTTGGGCCAGAGTACCTTGTGGACGAATGGTGACAGGTGCCAGGCTTTCTCAAAACACCCGCTGACGTTGAGATGGCAATCGTCCATCCAACAACTCGGGTCAACCGCATCGACGGGAAACGGCGCGAAGGAGACTTCGCGTTCCAGGGCGACCTGTTTCAAAATGCCTTCGTGTCGAGCTTCGCCATGGTCCACATGTCCGGGAGCCAAGCGAAAGGGGACAAACAGAACCTTCGCTCCATCTGCGCGAATCTGCGTTACCAACGCATGGAGATTATGCGTGAAGGCCAAGTCCTCATCGCTCAAGGTTTCGGCAATGTTGGGGTCTTGGGCGGCCGGATGCCAGGCAACCGGGGGCGGATCGTAAACGTCCAGCTGGATCGTTGACTCTCGAGGATCACCATCAAACATCATGCGAATGATCACCCAGGAGGCAAGCCGGGACTGACAAAGAGTTCTTCCCCAGCTTGACAGGGGGTGGGGGACATCCAGCGGTTGACGCATGTGGGCGTAATCCGGCTGATAGTAGGCACCTTTGCGTAGGGCCATGGCATCGTTGCCGCCCGTTTGAATCACCACCAGATCTGGCTTAAAGTACCGATACTTAAAGAGATAGTGCGTGAGAATCTCAGCCGAGGTACCAAATGGCAAACCAGCGTTGATCACCTCAACCCCATCGGTCCCCTCGGGGAGATTATGGCTTAATATCGCCTGCATCCGGGTTGGGTAGGAGCTATCTTCTTCGATCGCTGCGACCCCGTACGTTGTTGACCCCCTGGTGCAGAGTACCCTGGCAACCCTAGGGGTTCGCTCGAGCGGAACCGGATCTCCTCGAAACCCTTGATAGCTGTGCTTGCGGCACATCAATCCTTGGTCCAAGTTCGGAGAGGGAGCATACAACAGGTAGGGCTGGGAAACACAGTTCTGAAAAGTAGCAGTGTGGCCCGGAGTTCGACACAGGAGCAACCGGGGGAGCTCGTACGCCTCATGATTCTGGCGGAAGAAGTGGCGAGCATACAACTCTGCCACGCCCAGCGACAAAGCCAGGCTGCCGACTACCAACATGGCGCGGAAAATCGTTGTGCGACGCGCAGCCAAAAAACGCTTCATAGGACACCTCGCGGTGTTAGACCCCAAATATGGCTCAACAGGAGCCGTCCCGAATGGGACATACCTTCAGGGGGTTCTTGGATGTGACAAGCTGACCCTAGGCGATATCCAAGAAGATTTCAAGCGTTTTTTGAGTTTTTTGATTGCGCGACGAACGAACGGGCCCTCCGCAGGTGGTGTTTGCCATCCGCGGTAGTGGGGCTTGTCCGCCATCTTTTCGAGGCGAAAATAGAAGATGTTGGGAGCCATCGGCTCTCGACAATTTCCCTCCGCAGGTCCCTGCCCCGCCTGCGGAGGCTTTTTTATGCGCTATTGCCTTCTTGGGTTGATCACCGGTTTGTAGAACGTGGCCGTCTAGCTCCGCAGCACGATGGCTGCCGCCTGACCGGTTCGGTTCTGGCTGATGATCATGGCAACCGGCGCGGCACCCGAAAGCGGTTTGCCTGCGATCACGTTCACAGGACAATCTGGGGCCGCCTGTTCAAAGTTCAGCGTGACCGGCACCTGGCCATGCTTCAGAGCGAGTACGCTGGCAGCCATTTCCATGGCTCCGCCTGCTGCGCATAGGTTGCCGAAGAAACTTTTCAGCGCAGTGACTGGCGTGTCCCCCAGAACCTCGCGAATCGCAGCGGCCTCGACGGGGTCATCTTCCACCGTTCCTAGTCCGTGCGCGTTGACATGCCCTACGTCAGACGGAGTGACCTTGGCTTCGCGAAGCGCCGCCTGCATGGCATGCCGGAGGCCGATCCCTTGAGGGTTGGGTTCACGTCGCCAAGGGTCAGACGCACAGCCTAGGCCAGCGATCGAGGCCAGGATGGGGGCACCGCGGGCTTCGGCATGCGCGCGACTCTCCAACACCAGAGTCGCCGCTCCCTCGCCAAATACCTGGCCGTCTCGGTCGGCATCGAACGGCCGAGGCGTGGTCGTAACCTTGCCGTTGCGGGACGAAACAGGTTCGACCACGCAGTCATGAACCAGGTCGTACGGCTTGACTTTGCTGCTTGCCCCGCCTGCAATCATCACGTCAGCCCACCCGCGTTCGATGACTCGAACCGCATCTTGGATGGCCAGCAAAGCAGAGACGTCGCCGTGATGGATGGTGTTGTTGTGAGCCCTGGCATCAAGCGCAATCGAGGCGTGACAGGCAACCATGTTGGGCAGCGTCAGCAACATCCGCAGCGGAAACGTCTGCATCACGGCCGGTGACCAGCGTTCGAAGTGGAACTTGCCATTCACCACCGATTCGGGGACGACGCAGGCTTTCATCTCGTCACAAATCCGGTCCGCGCCAAACACCATCCCAAAACGCTCAGGATCTAACTTCGCGCCATCCAAGCCTGCATCGGCGTAGCCTAGCTGCGAAGCGGCAACCCCCATCTGCATGTCGCGAGACATTACCTTGAGTGTCTTGCGAGGACTGACAAACTCCTTGGGGTCAAAGTCCCGCACGGCTCCCAAAATGCGCAGCGGCAGCACTCCGCGTTGATCCGCGGCAAGTGGACCAATCCCGCTGTGGGCCTCACAGAGCGAGGTCCAAAACGATTCTCGGCCAATCCCAATCGGGCTGATCAAGCCCAACCCTGTAACAACAACTTCCGGACGAACCTGCATATTAATCTCGAACAATTTTCTCCAGCGTCACGCAATCCGATTGCAAAAAACGGCCCAATGCACGCTTCCTCGACAACGCCAACAGGTTTCAATAATAGGCAAGACGGGCGGGCATTTACAAACATGAAATGGGGGCAGGCGTTCTAGTAAAGTGCGCCGCCTGGCAGATTTGCAAGCCCACCCCCTGCTGGCGGAGCAGAGCGCAGTAAAAAGGTCAAGCCGCCTCACAGTGGTGGAAGGCGGCTTGACCCATGAAAATTCAACTGAGCCGGCAAACCGGTTAGTCGCGGGATTGCAAGGCCATGACCAATCGGAGCACGTACCAGAACAGCAAAGCCACCGCGGCAAACAGGGCCAACGCGGCAGCCACATGCTGGTCAGTTCGATAGTGGAGCATCACGTTCGAGGTGTCATACAGGATGTACCCACACGCCAAACCAATCATGGCGACCGTGAAGAACAATCCCAGGTTGAAGCCGAACACAATTCCCCCAACCATCACCGCCATGGCCAGCAGGCCGCCGAACATCAAAAACGCCCGCATAAACGAGAAGTCTTTGCCAGTGATGAAGACAATCACGGTAAGCCCCCCAAACAGTACCAGCGTGATCGCAGCTGCCGGTATCAGCACGGGGCCAAATTGACCTTCGAACCTTGTTGCAAAAAACAGGAACGGGGCAAAGATCAGCGACTCCAGCACCACATACAGTGAGAGCCCTGCGTACTGCTTGGCCACCGAGGTGCTATTGCGAGCCCAGCTGTCAGCCACCCAGCTCACCACCATAAAGGCACCCAGCATGGCGAGCCAGCCCCAGCGGCTCCCCCCCAGCATCTGCGCCATGGTGGCTGAGAAACCCGAGACGTGGAACGCCACTTCCAAGCCTACAAACGCCGCGACGGCCATTGCCAGGTGCACGTAGGTCTTACGGATGAACTCCGCACGTACGTCAGCCTGGGCTTGAGCCACGGTTCCAAACGACTGATAAGGATTCTCAGCGTAACTCACAGATCACCCCTTCGGTTGATATAAAGATCGCGGCACAAGAGACGGTGCCAGAACGTCAGGATCGAATTCACCTTGGTGCCAGCGCGTACCTGCACTCCAGCAGCTGAATTGTTGCATTTCTGGCGGGCAAAGCCACCTCTATTTTCGCTTCCAAACACAAATTTCAACCCGCTGGATCGTTTTTCAACCCGCTGGATCGTTCCAACGAGGTTTGGGGGGATTTAATCGTGTTCGAGTGTCCGGTTGTCCAGCAGGTCACCCGAAGCGTCAACTCCAGAGCACCAGCCCGAAAACGCCAACAAGGAACAAGCCAGGAATCTACCAAAGCATTGGCTTCATAGGAACGCTGAACTGGCAACTCCTTGAGCTTCGTGCCAGGTGTTCCAAGTTGCTGGAAGCGGGGCCACAAACGTCACTTCCTGCTTGGTTTTGGGATGCGTGAGCGTCAGCTCTCTGGCATGCAGGGCAATGCCTGGCCTGCCGCGCGTCGAGGCAATCCGGGCCGAACGGCAAGGCGCTCTCGTACAGCGTATCTCCCAGAACGGCATGGTTGCGATGAGCCGCTTGGATGCGAATCTGGTGGAAACGCCCGCTTTCCAGGCGAATCTGGACCAAGGTCGCTGCGCCGCAGGTGGCCAGCGTCTGATAATGCAGCACGCCCAACTTGGCGTCGGCGTGGCCTGCCGGGACAACTTCCCCCTGCGGAGCATCCGGCACCTTGCGCACGTGGTCTCTCCACGTTCCATCGGGATCAGCCAATGTGCCAGCCAGCCAGGCCCAATACACCTTGGACACCGTGCGACGCTCGAACTGCTTTGAGATCTTACGCGCGGCACGCCGCATTTTGGCAAACAACAGCACGCCGCTGGTGGGTCGGTCCAGCCGATGCGGAACCCCCAGGTACACCTCGTCCCTAGCATGCTCCCGCTGCTTGAGGACGTACTTGGCCCGAGTTTCCAAAGAGTCAATGCCTGCGGGTGCCTGAGTCGACAGGCCGCTCGGTTTGGCCAAGACCAACAAAAAATCGTCTTCGAAGAGAATATCAATCAGGCCAGGCGTCATCAGTTCCTTCTTGGCACCAAAAGGCATGGAGGAGTCCGCACCGTTGTCAAATATGCATCTCGCCGGTGGCAACCTCAAGCCGCCAATGCAGAGGTCGATCGACACGTGGATCGGCCTGGCCGACGAACTGTACCGCGGCCTGGGACCGTGGTATAGCATAGTCGTACGCTTCCAAAATCATAGCACGGTATGAAACTGATCACGATGTACCAAGTTGTCCCGAAAGCAAAAGCACACCAGCAACCATTCGGCATGGAATCGCCGGATTGCCGCTTCAATAGAAACGAGTCACCTCCTTCTGGCCACATGAACAAATGAGCGGGTCGTCGTGATGAACGTGCGGCCGCATGGATATGACCAACTTTATGAAGATACTGTCGGTTCAACGGAAAACCTCGCCCAAGCGGGTGGTGACGAATGCCCCACAATGGGATGACGTAGAATCGGCGCTCTTTGATTTGGATGACGGCAAGAGTCGTTTCTTTGAGTTATCAGATTCACCTGATGAAGCCTTAGTGATGACTGTTTATGGCGATGCGGGGGCATATCATGTTGGAATAATCGACAACGAAACTAAGCAAAGCTGGTTGATGTTTGGACCGGAAACCAATGAGCATGTGGAGATTGGTGGCAATCTGTTTCCGAAATACCAAGTGTGTCTCGATGGTGAGTTGATACGAATGCTCGTTCGCTGTTTCTTTGAGTCCGGTGCCAAATCGACCGAAACAACATGGTTTACAATTGATATAGATGAGTAGCCGAGTAGGGTATCCAGATTGCGAGCAACCTGGGGCGCCCCGCGTTTAGATCTGCGAATCCTGTCTGAATGTCAACTGGCAGACGGTCGTCGCGATATATACTGCGGTCCCAAGGACGGTGTAGAAAAAAGCAGCACTGAGTACGTGACAGGGTATGGCGAGAGCTTTGTAATGCGCGTAGCTAGGTAAAAAAGTTCCCAGGTGCGTAATTTTCCCAATCGGCGACTGCAGCCAAGGCAAAAACAGCGACGCAATCACCAGTAGGACGACTATGTTCATGCATTTGCTTTGAGCCAGCACTGCCATCGTCAGAATGGAACAGCAGATTCCTAGCACACATCCTAGTAAGGCAAAGACGAATGCAGATGTATCCGGCGGGAAAGGATACCAATAGGGACGGATCGATAGAACTCCGGCAATCGAGCCGAATCCTGCCAGCAATATCAGCACCTTGGGGGGAAGCCTCTTGTAAACCCAGGTTGGCGGGCAACCCGGGCCAACCCGCGGAGTCTGGTTCCGATATTGCTTGCTCTCACGGTGCACTTCACATAAGATGCCGCTGATGGGTGAGTTTAAAAGATATCGTCAAGACATCCGGTCTAGAACGGAGCCCCAATCATGTCGAGCCATTCGCGTCGCGACTTTCTACGTGTCGGCACGTTGGGCGTTGGTGGTCTGACGCTGCCGCAACTGCTCGGACTGCGCGCAGCCGGTGCGGCCGACAACGCCGCGAAGCATAAGTCGGTGATCATCGTTTTTCTGAACGGTGGTGCCGCTCAGTTGGACATGTTCGACATGAAGCCGGACGCTCCCTCAGAATTCCGCGGCGAGTTTCGACCGATTGCGTCCAACGTCGGCGGCATGATGGTCAGCGAATTGATGCTAAAGCATGCGAAGATCGCCGACAAGTACTCGATCGTCAATGGGTTGCAGGTAGTCACCAGCGGGCACAATCTGTACGAAGCGAGTACCGGTTACGCAGGCAATGTGCGGCCCCAGCGGCCGTCGATTGGAGCGGTGGTGAGTCGGTTCGGCAACAACGCCACCAATGGCATGCCTGCCTGGGTCAATCGTGCCGGACACGCCGACCCAGCCTATCTGGGGCCTGAGCACGAGTCGTTCAATCCCAGTGGCGGATTGATGAACGATCTCTTTTCCAACGGTGGCCTTCCTGAAGACAAGGTCGAACTGCTAAGAACGCTTGACGGTTTTGCTGCCGAGCTTGACGCGCAGGGCCGGCTCGCGGCGTCCGATGCCTTCACGGACAAGGCCATTCAGATGCTGGCGTCGACGCAGGTGCGAGAAGCATTCGATTTGAAGGACGAACCCGAGAAGATCAAAGAACGCTACGGCAAAGAAAGTTACGGAGGAACCGGCCTATTGCAGGCGTTGCGACTGGCCGAACGGGGCGTCTCGCTGATTACCGTTTATGGACCAGGCAACGGAAAGTGGGACACACATTCCAACAACTTCAAGATCATGCGCGATTCGATTTTGCCGCACTACGATGCGAGCATCTCCGCCATGATCGAAGACCTCTACGCGCGGGGACTCGATCAGGACGTGCTCATCGCCATTTATGGTGAGTTTGGCCGCACGCCCAGGATCAACAAGAATGCCGGTCGAGATCACTACCCACAGTCGGGTTTCGTGCAACTCGTCGGTGGTGGGATGACGATGGGGCAGCAGATTGGCAACACTGGCCGCCGTGGCGATTGGGACATTAGCCGGCCGAAGCCGTACACAATTCAGAACCTTATTTCCACGTTCTATCATCACCTGGGAATCGATCCCTCAATCAAAGTGGAAGACGGATTCGGCCGACCGCAGTACCTGCTCTCAGAGCAGGCCCCGATCGCCGAGTTGTTGTCGTGATCCTGTGACAGGGTTCCGTTTGTGAAAGGTCCGGAAATGTCTCGAATCGTGCTGAACGTCATCGGCTGCTGCCTGACGCTGGCTGCTGTGGAAGCGCGCGCGGACGACCTGCCACCCTATGGTACCGGCACACTGCTTGAGATCTCCGTCGAGCCGGAATCGATCACGCTAGACGGCAAGGATGATCGTCAGCAGTTGATCATTACCGGCCATTACGAGAACGGCGGCCTGCGAGATCTGACCAGCGCGGCGGCCCTGCGCGTCACCGATGAGAAGATCGCCCGGTTGGTCGAGAGAACGTCCATCGTACCGGTCGGCGACGGCGCGGCCACGCTGTCGATCGACGTTGACGGAATCAAGGCCACCTCGCAGGTCACCGTCACCCGAGCCGAGCACGGCCTGCCGATCAACTTTGCCAACGAGATTGTGCCGATCCTCACCAAGCTTGGCTGCAACGCTGGTTCCTGCCATGGCAAGTCTGCTGGTCAGAACGGCTTCAAGCTTTCGTTGCTCGGCTTTGATGCGCAGCATGATTACGACGCACTGGTCCATGAAGCGCGCGGCCGACGCGTGCTGGAGGCAACGCCCGACAAGAGCCTGTTGCTGCTGAAGACATCCGGTGGGCTTCCCCATGGTGGCGGCGAACTGCTCGATCGCGAGTCTGCCGACTACCGATTGTTGTTGCGCTGGATTGCCTCTGGCTTGCCGTTTGGCAGCGATGGCGATCCGACGATCAAAGCGATTCAGGTGGTTCCTGCCCAGCGTGTGCTGAACACAAAAAGTCCGCAGCAGTTGCGCGTTGTTGCCATCTATAACGACGACAGCACCGCCGACGTTACCCAGCGGGCAGAATATGACAGCAACGACCCCGAACTTCTCAACGTGACCGAGGCTGGCAGTGTCAGAACATTCGAGCGCTACGGAGAAGGCTCGGTGATGATTCGCTATCAAGGGCTGGTGACGATCTTTCGGGCGGCAATTCCGCAGGACGTGCCAGCCGAATCACTGGAGTTCCCTCAACCAACGAACTTTGTCGACGAGCATGTCTTCCGCAAGCTGAAGCGATTGGGACTGCCTCCTTCGGAACTCTGCACCGACAGCGAGTTCCTGCGCCGCGTGTCGCTCGACATCACCGGCACGCTACCGACGGTTGAAGAAGCCCACAGTTTCCTCGACAGTACCGACGCTGACAAACGCGGCAAGCTGGTTGATTCGCTCCTGGAGAAGCCGGAGTACGCAACGTACTTTGCACTTCGCTGGGGAGACGTGCTGAGATTGAAAGGGGGACGCGCGGGGAAAAAGGGAGTCGACGGCGACCACGAACGGGGGCTGGCGTTTCATGACTGGATCAAAGAGAGCCTGAGCGCGAACAAGCCGTACGACCAGTTTGTCCGGGAGATTCTGACCGTCAACGGCCCGACCAGTGGACCGGAGACCGAAGCACCGATGTCCTGGTGGCTTCAGTTGAAAATGCCTTCGCAACTCGTGGACGACACAGCCCAAGCATTTCTCGGCACCCGCGTTCAATGCGCCCAGTGCCATCACCATCCATTCGAAAGATGGAGTCAAGACGACTACTGGGGCCTGGCTGCGTTCTTCGGCCGCGTTCAGTGGCAGAACGAAAACAAAGGCAAGTTCACTCCCGTCAAAGACGCCGAGGCTGGTCGACTTGGCCAACATCTGGGACGCGATCCCAACAAACAACTCTCTTCGCTTCAAGGCAAGGTCTACGCCACGCCGTTTGGCTTAGGAGCCGAACCTGTCTCGATCGCCGAAGATGTCGATCCGCGGGCGATTCTGGCCGACTGGATGGCTGCAAAGGACAACCCGTTTTTCGCTCCGGCTCTGGTGAACCGCTACTGGGGACATTTCCTCGGTCGGGGGATTGTTGAGCCGGTCGACGATATGCGGGTGACCAATCCGCCCAGCAATCCTGCTCTACTTGACGCGTTGGCCCGCGACTTCATCGAACACAAGTTCGACCTGAAACACCTCGTCCGGACAATCTGCAAGAGTCGTACGTATCAGGCAGCGGTCCGCCCGAACGCCTTCAACAAGACGGACACCCGGCAATTCTCGCGGCGGCTGCCCAAGCGTCTGCCGGCTGAGGTGCTGCACGACGCAGTCGACCAGGTTTGCGGCACGACCTCGGCATTTCGGTTTCCAGAGGCTAAAGAGGAGACCCCGATGCGCGCCATCGAGATCCCTTACAGCTCGATCCGCTCTTACTTCTTGGAGGTCTTTGGCCGAGCCGAACGCAATACCGCCTGCGAATGTGAACGCACCGACGCGACGACACTGGCTCAAAAGGCTCACCTGCTCAACGGCCGCGTTGTTGCCGTCAAACTGGCCGAGCGCGCCAAACAGCTCGGTGCCGATCAACGTTCAGCAGAGGAGAAGTTGGAAGAACTCTATCTGGCAGCATTCACGCGCAAGCCGAACCTGCGAGAAGTTGCCGCCATCGAGAGCTACCTCACCAAGAAAACCGAAGCTGCAGGCAGTGGGCAAGACGCTGCGACCGTAGCCGCCTGGCAGGATGTCGTCTGGGCGTTGGTCAACTCCAAGGAATTTCAGTTCAACCACTGAGTTTCCGACCCGAGTAGCAACGTGCAGCGTGGACGAAAATAACTTGCTCACGGGAATGAATCATGATGCGTTTCGTACTCTGTGCCGGTTTGCTAGTCGCCTCGACAACGATTGCCGAGGCGGCACCGAATGTTGTTCGCGCGGTTGCCATTAGCCCAACCAATCGCATCATCGCGGCCAATTTTGGCAAGCAAGTTCATCTGTTCGACGCGAAGACAAGTGCGCATCTCCGCACGCTGCAGCCCGCCCACGAAGCTGGCGTGGAGGCGCTTGCCTTCTCACCTGACGGTGTCACGCTGGCTTCCGGCAGTCTGCGGGAAGTTGTGTTGTGGAATGTGGCAACGGGCAAGCGGCGCGCAACAGTGGACGGCTTTGCAGATCGGGTTGTTTCACTCGATTTCTCCCCTGACGGAACTCTGCTCGCTGCCGCCAGTGGGGCACCGACAGTGGACGGCGAGGTGCAGCTCCTCCATCCGGAGACTGGCAATCTGGTTCGCGAACTCAAGTCGGCCCACAGTGACACGGTCTACGGCGTTCGTTTCAGTCCCGACAGCCAGCTGCTGGCAACCTGCGGAGCCGATCAAGCCATCCGCATCTTTGAGGTCGCCAGTGGCAATTTGCTCAAGACGTTGGAAGGCCACACGCATCATGTGCTCGATATCGACTGGCGCTCCGACGGACGCATTCTTGCCAGCGCCGGAGCGGACATGAAAGTTCGCTTGTGGAATTTCGACAGCGGCGAACAACTGACGCGAATCAATCGCGGCGGAGGTGCCATCAACACCGTCTTTTTAGACCACCCGGCCCAAGTCAACCACGTCGCCTTCATTGGTGAAACGTCGCAATTGGTCAGCACCAGCGGTCGGCAACCGGTTCGCCTGTGGGACTTGCAGCTGGAAGAACGACCCGGCAACTACGCCAAACCGTACCATCGAGGCAGTGTCGGACGCGAGCTTTCCAATCAGAACGACTACCTGTATGCGGTAGCCATTAGTGACGATGGATCTCTGATCGTTGCCGGGGGGCGAGGCGGAGTCGTCTTCGTCTATGGCATTGAAGAAGGCGAGAAGCCGCTTACGCTCACACCGCCCGAGCTGGCAACCGCCGCCACTCCCAACCAGATCGACTCTGCGAGTGCTCCATGATGCACGTCCTACGCGCCACGATCGTTGCCGTCGCGGTCTGTCTCTTGGCGGGAGACCTCAACGCGCAACGCATCTTGCAAGGCCATCGCGGGGCTGTCCATGCCGTCGCGGTCTCTCCAGATGGCGGCACGATCGCGTCCGCCGGCGATGATCGCACGGTGCGACTGTGGGAAACGGCCACCGGCAAACTGATCCGAACGCTCGACGAACACGTCGGGTACGTTCGCGCCATCGCGTTCTCACCCGACGGCAACACGCTCGCGTCGGGCGGAGCCGACCGGCGCGTTCTGCTGTGGAATCTCGCCGACGGCGAACGACGCGCTGCCTTGTGGCGGATCACGGCCGACGTGCATGCGCTGGCGTTCGTTGACGATCAAACGCTCTGTTCGGCAGGCCGCGATGGCATACTGCGTCTTTGGAACCTCACTGACGAAAGTCGGCCGACGTTGCTGACCGATCATCACGGCGTCATCCCGCGCGTGGCACTCTCACCCGACGGCAAGCTGCTGGCCATCGCTGCGCTGGACGGGACCTTGATGTTGATCGATACAGAACGCAGTGCGCCTACCGCCAAGATCGAGAGCGGGCATGCCGATGGAATGGCCTTCGTCACGTTCTCGCCGGACAACCAACAGCTGGCGACCGTCGGCAGCGGTGGCGATGTCACGGTCCGCAGCGTCGCCGATCCGTCGAAAGTCATCACACGCATCGAAGATGCCGAGCATGCGGCCCTCTTCACCGTTTTCTCGCCGGACGGTAAAACGCTGGCCACCGGCGACAACAACGGGAACGTTCGTCTGTGGGACACTTCGTCAGGCCAGCAGACGTTGGCGATCGCGGGTCATCAGAAGGAAAAGACTCAGGCCGACGTCTATCTCGGCGCGTTCTCTCCCGACGGCAAGACACTGGCGACCGCATCGCATGATCTAACCGTCAAGCTGTGGCAGGTCTCCGACGGCAAAGAACTCAAGACGTTCAAAGGCCACATCGGCATCGTCCGTTCCGTTGTTTTTTCGCCCGACGGCACGCAGCTGGCCTCGGCCAGCGCCGATCGAACTGCGAGGCTGTGGGATGTAAAAACAGGCAAGTCGACAAAGACATTCACCGGTCATACAGGCGTTCTGTTCGATGTCGCTTTTAGCGTCGACGGCAAGTCGCTTGTCACCGGCAGTGATGACCAGACCATCCGACTGTGGGATGTTGCCAGCGGCGAGGAACAAGCGGTCCTCAGCGGCCACACGGGGGACGTGCTGGCGGTCGCCATCTCGCCAGACGGGCAGACCATCTATTCCTCGGGTGAAGAAGGCAAGGTCTACCGCTGGAGTGCCGCCTCTGGGCGGAAGCCGCAACCCCTCACCGGACATCGCAACGTGGTCTTCTCGCTGGCGCGATCACCTGACGGAAAGCACTTGGCGTCAGCCGGATACGACCGCACGTTAAAGGTCTGGGATCCTTTGACTGCGAAGTCAATCACATCATTCGCCGGTCACGAACACGTCGTGGCCGCAATTGATTGGGCACCAGACGGCAAGTCGATTGTCTCGGCCGGATGCGACGGGACGGTCCGCGTCTGGAGTCTCGAAGAGCGAAAACAGTCAGCTCTCTTGGAGACGCAGAACACACGCGTCAAGTCGGTCGCCGTTTCGCCTGATGGAAAGTTTGTTGCCTGGGGTGGCTACGACAAAACGGTTCACGTTCGTGACGTTGGGGCAACAAATCCCGCTGTGACGAGAACGGGGCACACAAGCTACGTGACAACGGTCCGCTTCACACCCGACGGCAAGTCGCTGGTCTCCGCAGGCTACGATGGAACGATCCGCATCTGGGAACTCGCCGAGTGAGTCACCAGGCATTCAACGCTTGCACATGCCGCCGTTGAACTCAATTTTGCTATATTCTGCTGGGAGAAAATCCTGTCCGTTGGGCAAGCTGCTTCTGCCTGGCCCGTTGATCACCAAACTTTCGAAGGAAACCTCCGATGAAAAGCTATTCGCTCTTTCTGTTCGCCGCGTTGCTGCTTTGCACTTCAATCGCCTCGGCTGCCGAGAGTTCCCAGTGGAAGGGGACTTGGGGAAACAAACCAGATAACTTGCTCGAGTGCGAAGCGAAGCAGGTCAAGGGAGACCAATGGACCGCAAAGTTCACCGGCTACTACGGCAAACGGTTCGCCTACGAGGTGGAGATGAAAGGAGTCAAGAAGGGGGAACAAATCGTGTTCGAAGGGACTGCCAATCTCGGCGAAAAAGATGGCGACTACCGCTGGACCGGCATCATTGACGGCGAGACCTTCAACGGCAAGTACCAGAAGGTCGGCAAACAGGCTCAAGGCAAGTTCCAAATGAACGCCGTCACCAAGTAGTTATCCAAACGCCGCAATGTAGAACAGTTGTCCTAACTGTTCACGGAGTAAGAAAAACATTTCGGTACATCTGGCAGGCGACACGATTGTCATCACGACGGACCGTGATAACTACTTTGCCAATTGCCGCGATCCCTTCGCCTTGAGGAATCTCTGCCATGCAGGTACGTTTTGCAGCCCCGCAACGGTTGGCCGCTGCGCTACTGGTTGCCATTGTCTTCGCCCCCGCTGCGGCTGAAGCCCAGGTGCCGGTCGAGCGGGGAGTGACTTCACTTGCCAACAAACAGGTGAAGTATCAGGCGGGTTCGGATTCGTATGCGGTGCTTCGCGCGAGCGGTGTTCAGGCGGTGATTGTGGACAACTCCGCCGTCGATGACGACACGCTGCCGGGGCATCGGGCTGGATATAGCGGACTCGCGTCGCTGAGGCATCAGGACGCAGAGTCGTTGATTGTGCCGGCGTACGCAGGGCTCAACTTCGAACATATTCATGATGGAACCAATCAGAACCGAGATATCCTGTTCGAACCTCGCCGTGCTCCGATGCAATTGCGCAAGGTCGATGACCGCACCGTCGAGCTTTATCAGGCTCCGACGCCGCATTGGGGGCTGGAAAGTTGCCATCGTTACCAGATGTTGGAAGACGGCACGTTGGAGCTCACGTTCGAGTGCGTCGCACACCGCGAGACATTTACGAACGGATACATTGGTCTGTTTTGGGCGAGTTACATCCACCAACCCGAATCGCTCGACATTCATTTCATCGGCAAAAAAGGGAAGCAGCCTGACCTGAGTGGCGAGGGACTTGGCAGCGCGGCGTGACGCCTGCGCATGGGGTTCGCAGCACACACTTGGCGCTCGATGACGATCGGCGATTTCGGCACGCCGTTGATTTTCCGCTGACGCTGGTCTTCAACCGCTCGGATCAGCGGTTCACAGAACCTTGGTACTTTGGCGTTTGCCGGCAGATGGCCTACGTGCAGATTTTTCGGCCTCAAGATCATGTGCGGATTGCCCAATCCCCCTCAGGCGGAGGGCAAGGGAATCCCGCCTGGGATTTTCAGACCTTCATTCCTGACTACAAGATCGGACAGCTCTACCAACTCAAGATGCAGGCAAGCTACCTGCCGTACAAGTCGCGGGAGCAAGTCCTTCAGACGGCTCGCGCCGGACTGAGTGCCTTGCGAAGTGAGAGCGATGCGAACGAGTAGAGAATGCACTAAAGGGACAGGGCAATGCAATCCTCCACTCTCTCCCTCTTCAGGGTGGCCGCAGCGCGCTATATTCTTTGACTGACGACCTACGGCGACTCCCCCCCGCGTTGCTTGCACGGCAAAGTTCCACCAACTCAAACTGGACAAGTGGAATACCGAAGCAATACACTACGGTACGCGCGTCACGCCGGTTTGATCCGCACCGCGGAGGACGAGACGCAAGGATGCACGGGGAGATGCCGAAAATGGCTTCGACCACTCTATGGCGCGAGACAATCACCGTAACTCCCAATGGTCGCTCGGCCGTTCACCCTCCCAATGAATTGGTGGATCGGTATCAAGATCTGTTGGAAGAGCAACGGATCAACTGGACGGTCCATCACCGCTTCTTGCGCGAACTCGGTTCTGGTGGACAAGGGGTGGTGTATCTGAGCGAACGCCGGGGCGTAGACGGTTTCACGCTGCCGGTCGCCCTCAAGGTATTCTCGCCGGAGCGTTACGACGACCCGCGCAGTTACGATGAGGCCATGGCCCGGATTGCCACGATCTCAGCCCGCGTCGCCCAGATTCAACAAGACAACTTGCTGGACGTCCACAACTTTGTCGACCGCAACCGCATCCGACTGATGGAAATGGAATGGGTGGACGGTTACGATCTCGGCCGACTCTTGACTGCTCAAATGCTTGACCGCACCCGCAAGCGTGTCAGCATCCGCCGGTGGGAATATCTGAACAATGTCATCGTCACGGCCGGACTGTGCCAACCGAGACTGAAGCCAGGGATTGCCATTGCCGTGCTTCGCGAATGTCTGGCAGGCCTGGCCGGTTTGCACCGCGAAGGAATCGTGCATGGCGATCTGAAGCCGTCGAACATCATGCTCAAGCGAACCGGCAACGCCAAGATCATTGATATTGGTTCGGCCTTTGACTTGGACGATGCGCCGCTTCGCCGCACATGCACCCCCACTTACGCAGCGCCAGAAGTTCTCGAAGGGGGCGAAAGCTCACCTCGCTCGGATCTGGCCAGCTTGGGCTATGTGCTGGTGGAGATGCTCTCGGGCTCTTCTCCCTT
>CALOEH010000094.1:0-20094 GCA_942492195.1 uncultured Planctomycetia bacterium
TGCTTAGCCTCCAGGTACTCCCGGCTCGGCTCGGCGTTGATCTGAGCGGAGTTCCTGACGGCGGATCTGTTCGGTCGGGTCGGACATTTGGTTCTCCTGGGGATGAGTGGTTTGCCCAGGGAAGGTACAGGTCCACTGATGGACATTGGGGTGGTCTTGGGTTTGGTGCGAGAAAGAAGGCTCCCCCCGGCCTCCGTGCCGGGGGGAGCGTGTTGAGTTCAGCTACTCGCCATCGCACGACGCTTCTCCCGCCGTCGCTGGTGGTGGTCATGCACAATTTGTCTCCACTCGGCATTGCCGCCGTATTGCTCGATTGGAACCATGTTGAGATAGCCAAGCGGACACGAGTAGTAATAGGGGTGCACGGATTCGTCCATGTCCTTGTACCCCCAACCATCGTCGTCCTTGCTGTACCGAAGTATGTCGCAAGTGATCCATCGCTCAGTCGGCTGGACGGACTTGCCGTCTATCTCGAAGGTTCGCTCCCACACCGACCAAAGTACGCCGGAGAACGCACCACCTCGGTAGCAGTGTGCCAGGCAGGTCGACTTCACCGTCATGCCCTTACTGGTGCGTTCCCAATCTTCAGTGCGGTCAGCGATCAAGACTTTGCGGCTGACGCCCGGTTTGAAAAGCCATCCCATGTCGTTCTCCCTGGTGTTTGTTGGTTTGACTGGGAAGGTACAGGTCCACTGATGGGGTTTGGGTTGGCTGGGTTTGGAAGAGGTTGGGATGAGTAAAGCAAGCCTGCACTGCCATCCTTGGCAGTGCAGGCAACGGGGAGATTGGCTAACTTGCAAGCGACATATTGAACGCCAGGTCGAACGCTTCACGTTTGAAGTCAGCCCCTGGCCCCATCAGGACGGATTGCATTCGACTCTCGGCACGGTTGCCCTTGAACGCATAGAACTGACCATGATCAACGGCTTCGGAAACTGAGTTGTACAAACTCCAAAAGGTGCCACGGATGCTCGGCAACTGGTTCCGTTCGCTTCGAAATGCAGAGCGGATCGATTCGACTTTTCGCTCGTGAATCGTAGTTGACCGTCCCTCTTGCTCCGGCTTAGGCAACAAAGTGGCGATGTACTCGTTCGCTTGCTCCCGGCTGTACCGGCTCCTTGCCATGACCTGAGCCTTGTCACGAAAATCGGTGAACTGTTGATCAGCCTGGGAAAGCAAGGCGTGAGCTTGTTGCAACTTGGCGGTCATATCGCCAACGTGCTTAATTCCACGTTGGCCACGGATTGCCAAGGCTGCCGTGTTGGCACAAACAACTCGCACACTGGTGGGGATGGCATACAATGCCCCCTTGGCATCATGGCTGTTGAGCCAGAGCACGTAGCGGTTGAGGTCATCCCCTTCGGCGATCTGATCAACTGACGGCATACGAGCCAACGCCCAAACGGTCCGGCCACCACGCAATGCGCCGGCACTCTCGTACTTCATCACGCCGTCACGCAACAAGTTATCCAAGAACGAGAAGGCGTCACGGTTCTGCACGACACGGTAGGAATCACTCATGACTCCAAGGTGCAATCCCGTGTCCGTACGGATCGACGTCGCATGCCCTGGGATATGATTCCCGGCGTGGTCATAGATCGGCTGTAACTCGACGTCCCAGTCAAGATGCGCCGCCTTGATCATTTCGTCCGAGTTCGGTACATGATCAAGAACGTACTCAGAAGCGGCATCCCACCAAGCGGGCTTGAGTGCGAAAGCGGCTTCTGCCTTGCCATCGATGAACGAGATTTCTGCGGGCATCGTTTGTCTCCCCGATGCGAGTTTCGATTGTCGCTACCGATGAGCGACTTCGCATTGGGAAGGTACTGTGTCACTGAAACAAATCTTTGGTGCAGTTGGATCTTGGAGTGAGGAGCAGTGGAGGTGTACTTTGCGAGGACTTTCGCAATTCGTCGGGACGGAATTGGGCGAGCTTGTTGCGGTAATGGCGGCGTTTGCACAATACCTGGTGAACAGCCTTTGACCTTCTTTCCCTGGCTTGCACTTCAACAACATGGTCTTCTTCGACTTCTCGAAGCGACGGCCGACCTGGACCTGGCTGGTTACAACCAGGTGTTTGAAGCGGAACTGGAAAGACTTCGGCAGAGCGTCAGCGATGCCGAAGTGAAGGCCAAACTTGAAAGTCTAAAAGACCTCGACTGGAGCGGCTACATCGCAAGAGAATTGCGGAAGGCTGGATTTCGTGGCGATGAACTCGAGGAGTTCGTTCATGAAATCGTCGTCAAGCTGCTGGTCGCACCGGGGAAACTGTTCACCGGCTGGAACCCACGCCATCATGGACCGCTTGATCGACGATTTGGGGCCTCTGTAAGGAATCAGATCTTGAACATCGTTTCAAAGCGGGCGAATCGGCGTAGGTATTTGCCCTCGGTCAGCATCGGAAACGACGAAGACGGTGTGCCTGAGGACTTCTTGCCATCAACTTGGGATGATCGTTCTGCCGCCGACTTCCGTGACTTACTGGCACAGCGGCTCGGACCCCTCGCCGTGGCCTTGTTTGATGCCAAGATGCGTGGAGAAGACATGGCTTCTTTGGTCGGTGATCCGAACCTTGGCAGTCCGACGATGTACAAGTTGAAGTCGATGGTGAGGGGGTTGAGGTTGGTTGAGAAAGATCGCTGACTATTGGCGAGGATTCACAAGGGCGAACCAGCAGCCGGATTGGGAATAGCTACTTGCGCTGATTACACAACGGGACAAAGCAGAAAGGGCGGCGGAATAGAGACTGTACTGTAGCAGAACTTGGGATAAGAACGGTATGCGGTGTCCGCCATTCCTGGATGCAGCCGACACTTACAGCATTGCGCTGTCGGAGGATCATGCGGTCCCAAGCACTCGCTCCTTCTCATTTTCTACAGAGGCCCGAGCAACGGGACGGAGCGTCGAGCTTCTTAGCCATGCATCAAACACACGAAAATCATCCGTAAATGTAAAGTGTACAAACTCCACGAATCGCACTACTGGTGAATCAGCCAATTGCTTCATTGCACCAATATCGTCTACAACAGTCGATGGAACCCAAAATTCGACGAGGTTCTTGCATACTTCGGCATTAGCCCACGTTTTCAATATCTCGTTACCTAAACCTGGCTTTGTGTCAAGAGCCAACAGCCAAAGGGATTTAGTCCAGGAAGATCCAACCAACTTCCTCAATCCTTGAGACGTCAAATCCGTATTACCGAGGTTCAAGATTCGCAATCTCAACCAGCCTGCGTACCTACTGAGGTTTGACGCCAAGCTATCGTCGAAGCCGCAGCTATACATGTCGAATTCCCGAAGAGAATGTAGGACGCTATGCGCTACCAAGCGAGTTAGTCCGTCTGAATCAACGATGTTACCACCCACGGCAAGTTTGAGAATCCTCGACTTGGCCTTGGAATCAGCGCCAGCAAGCTTTTGCAACCAATCGCCGCTAAGTCCGTTCACACTAATATCCAGTTCCTCAAGTGGCGAGGTCTCCAACGTTCGAGCAATTGATTCACATCCATCTATGCCAATCTGATTTGCGTGAAGGACCAGTCGCCGAAGCGATTTCCACTCAACGCCCAACATCTGCCTAATACCTACACTGCCACACTGAACATCTGTTAGATCAAGCTCTTGAATACTCGAACCGCCAGCGGCGGCGAGTGTGGCACAACCGGTATCACCAAGAGGGTTATCATGTAGATCGAGATATTGTAGTTGATTGAACCATTCGCTATTTGTCAGGCTGACGACCCCTTGTGAAGTAAGATAACTTGCGGACAACTGGAACTTCTTCAGTTGGCCCCACTGCGAAGACGTGGCAAGTGTTGCCGCCACATCGTCGCCACATGTCGAATCGAGGACAAGCGAACCGATTCGAGTTGCGATTTCATTCCTACTAATGATTTGCCGCAAGTTGTCAAGAGAGGGTCGTGAGATGGCAAGGCTGATTGAACAGTCAGTATTGGCCATTGCTTCCTGTAGCTCGACCTCGAGGCCGTCCTCACTCCAAATCCCCAACTCGCCAAGGTGTGCTCCCGCTCCCTTGACGAGGGCTTCTGAAACTGCGCTCGTCAGTCCCGTATGGCTGCCAATACGTAGTCGCAGCACATCAACATTTGGTCCAATCCCATCTAGCAGGAACTTAGTCAAGTCGCTCCCGTTGATGGGCGAGTAGAGTTCCAATTCAAGTGTTGTCAACTCCGACAAACTTGAAAGGTTAACCAACTTGGCAAGGTCTGCCGATGATGAAATGGTAACTGCAAGATGCTGGAGACTCGGCAATACAGCAAGTGAGCTAAGGCATTTCTCAAGGTTACTAACAGCGATTGATGCGACTAAAGGCCAACTGGCACATGCGGCAGTAAGCTGAAGGCACAGCCCGATTCCGTTTAGCGTCCGGTGCCAAAAACCCTGTGTCGGATTGAGACTTATCCCAACGCCAATTACAGGAATCTTTCGCAAACTGATTGGCCGATTGGATCGGTGTAACGTTGAGTGCGCCCAGCGTAGAACTATTATGCACCAGCACGCCGCTCTCACCCACCCGGTAACAAAGGTCTCCTTCCACCTCGATGTTGTAAACCGGCTCCGGTTCAAGACGACGAACTCGACTTTCAACAACCGTCGTCCCTTCCAACGTCTTCAGCGTCTCGCCGATCTCAAGGTCAAGCACCGAGACCCAGGCTTCTCTTGAGACTGACCAGAATGGGTGGCTGCCGGTCACGCCGATGGGTTTGCTTTCGCTGGCGAGCTTCAAATCGTAGACCTCACCTGAGGTATGGCGGAAAGTTCCAGTGACGAGGCCGGATCGGACGTCGTAGACCTGGGCGGGGCCGATGTCGAGAACTTCGGCTTCGCCACAGGCACCCATCTCGGGCATGTTCAGCCACACCGTGCCGCCGACATGTGCGCCGTAGTCGGCGATCGATTCGGGACTGCGGAGCAAGTAAATACTCTGACATGGTTCTGCCAGTGAGGTCGTCTTATCTCAGGTGCAGTTCTGGGTTTGTGAATGTTCCTCCTGTTGGTTTTCATGGGGTCATGAGAATTTTCCCAGATGCGAGTTTCGACTTCAACAACTGATTTTGCCAGATGCGAGTTGCCACGGTACGACGGCCGAGTACGACTACGACGTAGCGTTTTTCAGAAGGCCCCGATTGCGTTTTTTCGGGACACTTTTGAAAAGCGAGGGTTTGTCGTTGGCTCAGCAGAACTTACGGCTGTGACCAAGCCCCGACCAGACGCCGACTTGGCACCGACCGAGGGCCGACCAGTGCCCGACCGCTTCAGCTTTTACCCCGACCAGCTACGTCGTACAGGGAGATGGCGGTGACCAGGGTGGCCGTGAGGAGGGATGCGGACTGGAGTGAGATGGTCATCATTCAAGATCGTATTTGCTGAGGCGAGGATTCCCGCACTGATGTGTGTCTCTTGATCACGGGGAAGTTCAAGTTCCTTGAAGAGACGGCAGGTTGGCTTTCGAGACCGAACTAGAGACTTCGGCCGTCGGATGATGATCAAGAAGTCGCCGCCAAACTTGAGGGTCTGAAAGGACTCGACTGGAGCGGTTACATCGCCAGAGAACTGAGGAAGGCCGGGTTCCGTGGCGATGAACTCGATGAGTTCGTCCATGAAATCGTCGTCAAGCTGCTTGTCTCGCCGGGGAAGCTGTTCACCGGCTGGAACCCACGCCGTCATGGTCCGCTTGATCGACGATTTGGAGCCTCTGTCCGCAATCAGATCTTGAATATCGTTTCAAAGCGGGCGAATCGGCGTCGGTACTTGCCTTCGGTCAGCATTGGGAACGATGATTCTGGTGTGCCGGAAGACTTCCTGCCTGGGGTGTGGGATGACCGCACGGCGTCCGACTTCCGTGACCTACTGGACAAGCGGCTCGGTCCCCTCGCCGTGGCCTTGTTTGATGCCAGGATGCGTGGAGAGGACATGGCTTCGTTGGTCGGTGATCCGAAACTTGGCAGCCCGACGACGTACAAGTTGAAGTCGATGGTGAGGGCGATGAAGGAGTTGGTGGACGACTGAGCCACCAAATGTCCGTCGGCAATTCACTGGCCTGAAAATGATGGATTGATGGCAAGTTCGGTAACTGCAATTACTCCTGCATTCTCGCCGTCATTTGGATTGGCATCCCTAGAATTGAGCGATATGAGATGCTTGCCAGACGGGGAAAACTGAAATACTTCCGGCCAGGGCGAATGGCCTCTCGCTGTGGCAAATATCCTGTTGAACGTAGGGTTGTAAAATACAACTTCTTCAAGTTCCTGAATCGCCAACGTTTCGCAAGCGTCCGACCATGCAAAATGCGGATACAACTTCTCATCCAACGTCCATAGGCATTCACCCGTCATCATGTCTGTCCCAGATACGCCGAATCGTTTTGAACTGCTTTCCTCCACTTGAATAATAGCATTCAAGCCAAGCGAACAATAAATGCCGTGCCAAAAGCCTGGAAGTCGTACCGTGGAACGTAACCGCCTTCGAAACAAATCCCATATCTCTCCGGTGCAAGTTTTTTGCCTGAAAATTATTGCACAAGTCCCCATCCCTACGACATGCACAACGTCTGACGGATGCAATGGCACCTCAAATAGTCGGCGACCATCCTTGATATCAGTTACGCAGAAACATCCCTCGGCCTCGCACTCGCTAAATGCAATGTAATCGTCAATCGTCTCTCTTATCATCAAGAGCGTTGAGTTCGCCAGTTGAGGAACCTCAAAAAACTCGTACGCAGATGTTGTATAGTCGATTCTCGAAAATCGGTTCTCTGTACCCGCTACAATGTGCGGGCCAAGAAGCGAAAACTTTACACACCCAAAGACTCCGACGGTCGGGGCGAGCGAATGGTCAGACTCGAAAATCATCGCCCCATCGTCAAGGCTCCAAACTCGAAGTCGACGCTCGGAACATGAGCCAACTACTGGAAGCCGGTGATGCGCAAATAGCGTACCTCCTTGATCATGATCTAGGTCATATATCACACTTGAGTCGGCTAGGCGAAGAACCTGTATTGACGTGTTATCCCATTCGTTCCAGGATAGCAACCGGTCGTCAGCAGAGAAAACGAACTGCCCCTCGCACCCTCTGACATTGATCTGTCGGGTAGAAAACTCCATGCCGCACACTCTTCCTAGCCGAGTGGATAAATCTCTTTGTACTTTTCCATCAATTGTTTGCCAGATCCATTGTCGAGTGGAACTACATAGTATATTGGCACCTTTTTTGTGTCGAACGTCATGTTCCACTTCGGCATCTGCTCCTTCAGGAAATCCTCGCACTTCGAACAGGAACTTCGTTCGGAGAATATGGCAAGAATCTCGAACTTGCACCGTGCGGCATCGGCATTCGGAGCTTTGCCCTCTAGGTTCTGTATCAACAGTTGCTCGGAATGAGTTGAAGCAATTGCGGCGTCGCCTTCGTCAACTCCAGAGGCATCGTGGCCAACAACCGGTTTGACTTGCGTTATTTTGTCTGCCGTATTTGTTCCTAGGTACCAAGATTTTCCTTGAGCGGGTTCACGGTAGTAAAGTATCCCAAGGTTTCCCTTTCCAGCAATCATCCATGGCTTTTGAACTTTCTGCGATCTACGAAATGCATATGCTCGTTTACCGTACTGGCTACCCGAAGAGTCGTTGCTTATCTGTTCGGGCTTGATCGACGCATTATGCACCAGCACGCCACTTTCACCGACCCGGTAAACATGGTCTCCTTCAACTTCGATGTTGTATACAGCTTCCGGCTCCGAACGACGTTCCAGACTTTCAACAACCGTCGTCCCTTCCAGCGTCTTTAGCGTTTCACCGATTTGCAGGTCAAGGACCGAGACCCAACTACCTCTTGAAACCGACCAGAACGGGTGGCTGCCGGTGACGCCGATGGGCTTGCTTTCGCTCTCCAGCTTGAGGTCGTAGACCTCACCTGAGGTATGGCGGAACGTGCCGGTGACCAAACCGGGTCGCACGTCGTAGACCTGGGCGGGGCCGATGTCGAGAACTTCGGCTTCGCCACAGGCACCCATCTCGGGCATGTTCAGCCACACCGTGCCGCCGACGTGAGCGCCGTAGTCGGCGATCCACTCGGGACTGCGGAGCAAGTAAACACTCTGATGTGATCTTGGATGCTGCGTCGTAGTCGGGTACTTTTCGTCGTACACCGCCGTGTACGACGTAGCGACTTCTAGTGTTCCTCCTTTCCAAGACCGACTTGCGGGGGTTGTTTATTCGATCATCTCTCCTCTTTGGCGACACTCGTAGAATCTATTTTACCGTAGTTGCCTCAGAGAAACGATGCGATTCAATACCCCACCCTCTCCACCGCTTCCCCCAACCTCTCCTGGGTCTGTTTGGTGTACCTCGCAGTCGTATTCAAATTGCTGTGACCCAGGATCTGAGCCAATCCAACCAGATCGCCAGGGTTGGCCTCTAGGTAATTGTGAGCAAAGGTGTGCCGAAGCAAGTGGGGGTGCAGTTTCACGCCGATCCACACGCTGTACTTATCACACAATGCCCGGATGCCTCTTTCACCCAGCGGGCCTCGCTCACCCAAGAAAACTGCCAGCGAGTCCACCGGTGGCCGAGTCTCCAGGTAGTTCAGTAGAGCACGACGGCAGGCAAGAGGCAAAGGGACGGATCGTTGCTTGCGACCTTTGCCATGTCGGAACACGGCTGTGCCGCTTCGCTCACTGATCAACAGGTCATCGAGTTCCAGGGCGACAACATCGCCAACCCGAGCACCTGTGTGAAGGAGTAAAGCAAAGATCGCCGTACCCCGCACATCTTGCCGCAGTTCGAGTTCTCTGAGCAGCTTTCGAACTTCTTCACGAGCCAGTCCTTTCGGGGCAAGTTCGGTTCGACGAAGCTCTTTGACCTTAGAGGCAGGGTTCTTCACCAGGTGCTCGTGTTCCACCAGCCAGTTGAAGAATCGGCGTACTGTTACGAGTGCCCGGTTCACCGTCGCCACGGCCTGGCCGTGGTTTCGGCGCAGATCGTCCCGAAAGTCGGACACGTCCCTGGTGGTCACTCGGCCGACGACGAACGGTTCCTTGTTGGCCTCCACGAACCAACGGGCGAGCTTTCGCACGTCCTGGATCATCGCCCGCTGGGTGTTGTCGCTAAAATCATGGTCCGACAGAAAGGCTGCGAAGAGAGACGCCTCCTCCCGGCCGATACGGATGTTGCCGAAAACATTATCAGCCGAGTTCTGTCGGCCTTCGGGACTTGAATGTGACATGAAGTTTACGCTCCTGACCTGGAATTGGGCGGATAAGGGTACTTATCGCCCTGGTTATTTGGATGAATTGTGGCGCTGTATGTGGAGGAAGACGGCTCGGATCAGTTCGCTTTGGTCGACGCCATCGGTGCCGGCAGGGAACACAGCGGCGATGGCATCTTCAACTTGGGCGTCACTCACAGTTGGTAAACCAAGGCCACGCAGAACCTCAATCAAAGCGGCGTGCGGTGAAGACTTCTTGGACTTGCTCTTACTTCTACCTGTTTTGGGTTTGGGCAAACTGGTTGTCGTTCGTGCCGAGTAGAACAACACGACTTTTCCATTCATCCCAACATTTCTCTTTCTCAAGTCGAGGCAGAGTTCAACTTGCTCTTCGGTGTAGAACGGCCGACCAGTTGCCTCATCAATCTGCGGCTCTGGAAACACGCCGTCTTTCCTGAGTTGCCAAAATCGTTGGCGACTGAGTCCGAGGCGACGAGCAACGGCGGCACAACTCAGATACGATGTGGACTTGTTTGTGTCGCTCATTGGTCACCTTCTTTCCCAGAATGTGACGCTCCGACGTGGTCCATTCCCCTGGCCGTGAGCAGCCTCAGACCGTTTTTGTCCTTGGTAATGAGGCCGGACCGGATCAGGTAGGACTCGGTGACCGATGAAATCGTCTTCGCCGGCAATCCCAGCATGGAAGCCAACATGTTCAGCCGTAGCGGCCCGTCTGCGAGGCAGCACAGGTACTGTTGCTCCGTGGCATCGAGCCCCAACTCGTCAATCTGTTCAAGCACGCAAGCTCGTTCGATGTGCTCAGTTGTGATGCAGTGATCGTCCACCGCTCGGCAGCATCGCCATGAACTCTGGAGCAACCGGATCGCCAATCTGGGAACGCCTTTTGACCGCAAGGCAATTGGCTCCGGCACGTCAGACTGAATGGGCCATCCAAGACCCTTTGCACGGGTGCGAACGATCTCGGATAGCTCGGGAACGGAGTAGTAGCCGAATCGAAGCAGCAACTTGAACCGGTCCACCAACGGCCGGATCAACTTGTGTTCGTCAGTCGTTGCTGCAATCAGGCAGAACCTGGCTAGATTGATCGATTGCGGTGCATTGCCATTGGAGTTCGGCAGGTAAACCCTTCTTTCATCGACTGCGATCAACAAGGTGTGCTGGTAGTTGGGGTCTAGGAGGTGAGCTTCGTCGATGAAGATGATGTCCAAATCCTTCGCTCGCATGAGGACTGCGAAGAATTCGGCCGGACTCGTGATCGCTGAACCAAGGATTTCATGGAAGCCTGACGCACACTCATTGGCAACGACCTTTGCCATTGCTGTTTTCCCTAACCCGGCACCTCCAAGCAGTAAGCTGTGGGGAAAACTGACTTGATCTTGAAAGCAATAGTCGAGAGTGGTGCTGACAACCGACTTGACGTGTACTTGGCCAATCAGGTGGCTAAGGGCGGATGGTCGGACGTCGCCGGCATCTTTTGAAGGTTCGCTCATGATTTGTTCCTTGTTGGCGGTGATGGTTCGCCAGACAAGGTACAAGTCCACTGATCGAAAATGCGTTAGCAGGCCCCTTTGCGGCGGTGCCGCAAAGGGGCTCGTTGAACTCGGACCCTTCAGAAGTGTTCCCGATTCACAAATTTTTCTTACTGCGAGACCGGCGTTCTCCGAATAACTGGCCAGATCGGTTCTCAAACCGGTCAAGAGAATGATTGGGAGGGGGGCGGCGGGCATTCTGGGGGAGGGCGAAGGTCTTTACCAAGTTCTGCCTGAGTCCAACGCAAGCTTGGTTCGTGTGACCGGTTCCGCCCCAGCAGGATCGGTCGAATTGATCGTGACCAGGTGTGACTCGGATCATCAAGCCTCAATGCCCTGCGGGCATTGAGGCAGGTTCCAACTTGGACTGGCGAAAGACGAACCCTTGGAACCATTTGTGTACCTTAAGGCTCATCTTCGGGAGGGGGCGGCGGGCTTTTTCGGGGAGGGCGTAGGTCATTACCCGGATGTGTTTCGTTCAACTCAAGTCTGGTTCGTGTGACCGGTTTGAATTGGAACTCTTGGTTGGATTGACCGAAATCCGTGTGTGACTTCCTGGAGCCTGGATGGAACGTGCCTGGCGTAAGAACAACCTTCGGTCCCAATAAGGCTCATCTTTGGGAGGGGGCAACGGGCTTTTTGGGGAAGGCACCGGTCCTTACCTGGTCCCACTTGGTTTTGACCGGTTCCTCTTGGCTTGGCTGAATCTCCAGTTTGGTTGGATTGATCTGAGTTCAGCAAGCTTCGACGCCCGAAGGGCGGCGAGGCAGGTTCCTACTTGGCTTGGCGAAAGACGAACCTTTGATCCTAAGAGGGCACAGGGCATTTACCAGATCTGACTTGCTCTGTCTCAATTGGCCCTGAGTTCAGCAAGCCTCGACGCCTGGAGGGCGGCGAGGCAGAGGGAATGATGGACTCTTGGTCCCAATCGACCGGGTCCAATCTTGCTTCATTTGACCTAAGATTTGCTTGATTCCCTTTGAAGACGTCTACACTTTTGAGTTCAATTGCGGGGTCGGATGCGGGGGGCCTTTGGGCCTCCCGCTCCCCATTGCCGAGCGTAGCGAGGCACCGACCCTGTGATCAACTCATGTTTCTTCCCACCACCTCGCTCCGCTCGGTGGTCCTGCTTCAACGAAGACAGACCAATCCATTTGGTCCGGCTTGATCCCATCCAAAGTTTGATTTGGCCGGACTCGAACTGCTTGAATCTTGACCCAAGGTTTGCTTGATTGATTCCCTTTCAAGAGGTTTACCATTCTTGAGGCCAGTTGCGGGGTCGGATGCGGGGGGCCTTTTGGCCTCTCGCTCCCTATTGCCGAGCGTAGCGAGGCACCGACCCCTTGATCGACTCATGTTTCTTTCCAACCACCTCACTTCGCTCGGTGGCTCTGCTCCACTTAGAATTGACCCAAGATAGATTGGACAATTGTCGACTTGAGCTTGCCACAAATACCTCAAGAGGGTTTACCAAATTAAGTCTGATTGCAGGGGCGGATGCGTGGGCCCTTGGGCCCTCGCACCCTTTCGCCGAGCGTAGCGAGGTCCGCCCTGATGAGAAAACAAAAAGAAAAAAAGTCCCCTTATTAACCACCTCACTCCGTTCGGTGGTTCTGCCTGATGAAGTTTAGACCTTGAGGTGCCTCACTCCGTTCGGCACATGAGCAGCAGGCTCCGCCTGCCACTCAAGTGGACTCTAAGGTTTTCAACCTCAAGCACGATTTCAGTCAAACTTACGAGAAGTATGACCTAGCCCCCATTGATTCGCTCGAAAAGAAAGAATGAGCACGCTCAACCGGTCGCTTGTTGTGAAACCCGAAAGCGTTGATAGATGCAACTATATTGTTGCGAGCGAAGCCAACCGAGTTTGGAATGATCATCCAAGAACTGCTATCGCCACTCTGCTCTTGTGGGGTCAAGCACTGTAACCAGCTATCCCACTCCACACCATGCAACGACATATGAAAAGAATTCGAGATGTGAGAAGCCCTGCACGGTGGGCTTCATGATATATCAGAGTATACCGATATGTATTCTCCCCACCAATAGCAAGATCAAGGAATTTTCCCAGAATTCCATCTTTTTCCGGTGATAGATCAAAAGCAGCCGGCTAATAGAGATCTATTCATCTACACCACGCTTCAGAACATCCCCTCGACCTCGATCAGCGCCGACCCGCACATGGCGATCCCGGCACCGCAAGCGGCCAACGATTCGTTGATCGATGCCTTCAAAGAGTTCTTGCGAGAACGGCACGGCGAGCAAGCCGTGCAGGTCTTCGACCAACGGCTGGACGGTGGCGATGTGAAGGAACTCGTCGGCAACGGACTGACAAGCTATGCCGTCAAGCAACTGGTTCAGAAGATCAAATCCGCCGCTCGTGAGTTCGCCGCAAATGATCCCGAATTTTTGGGGATGATCGAAAAGGCGTTTCGGGATGAGGCGAAGACGGTTGCTCGCAGGTTTGCGGGGAAACAAAACTGATCGTGGGTGGGCGAAGGGCGTCGTATTGAGCGGTTTCGATTCGGTACAATGGCCGCTGCCATCATTAAACTGGCAAAACAAACGAATGGGCTTAGCGAATGAAGAACGAGAATCAATCCATGAGTTGCTATTTGTCGAAAACTTTCGCAACACTGACGTTCATGGTCTTACTCGCCGTCACGGGAAAAGGCATGGCCCAGCAATTTGCGATTGTCGAATCAGCACCAGATAACGGATTAGTGTGGCTGGCCGCCCAGCAGAAGGACGATGGGAGTTGGCAAACCAGGAAGAGCGTCGAAGACGACAAGTCAGCGGGTCGCAAGGTGACATCCCTTTCCTTGCTTGCGTTTTTGGCCGGAGGCCACACACACAAGGATGGCAAGTACAAGACGGTGGTGGAAAAGGGCCTCACGTTCATACTGGAGTCAGCAAAGGCCGATGTCCAAAAAGGTGAAGACCTGCAACGTGGCGGCGAGATCGACAGCCACGCACTCGCCACAATGGTCCTTTGCGAATCGTATTCAATGACCGACGACAAAGAGCTTGCGGTTCCTGCCCAGCAAGCCATCGGCATCCTCGTTCAATCCCAGAACAACGATGGCGGCTGGGGGAAGCAGCCAGGAAAAGCCAGTACAACTTTGGACATCGGCTTGCCGGTGATGGCTTTGATGAGTGGTCGGCTGGCAAATTTAGATGTTCCCGAGAAGGCAGTCGAAGGAGCCGCACGATTTCTCGATCAAGTTCAGCAAGAGGATGGCGTTTATTACGGCCTTACGAAACCAGAGAAGCGTGCGGACACGACAAGTGTCGGCCTGCTCTGTCGATTGCTTCTGGGAGCCAAGCGTGGCGATCCGGCGATCAAAAAAGGGATAAAGTATTTGGCAGCAACCGGCCCGTCCGATAACGACCTTCATTTTAACTACTTTTCAACCCTGACGTTGTTCGGCTCGGAGCAATGGACAAGGTGGAATGTTAATTTGCAGAGACAAGTCCTGGCAGCACAGGACAAGGCGAGTGAATTCGAGAACGGAAAGGGAAGCTGGCCTCCCATTGACGCAAGCTATGGGAGGATCGAATCCACGGCAATGAACTTAGTGTGCCTCCAGGTTTACTATCGGCATCTGCCGATGCACTTGGAGTTGTCACAACGGTAATCGGGCGGTCAGGACTGGAAACGTCCACCGGATCAAGCAGGTCGTGCAGGCCATCAAAAAGGTTGCGGAAGAGTTTGGAAAGGGTGATCCTGAGTTCTTGGGGATGGTGCGGAGGGCGATGGAGGAGGAAGCGGAGACGGTTTCTCGCAGATTTGCGGGGAAACAAAACTAATTGTGGGTGGGCAAATGGGAGAATCTGCCTATAGAAGTAGGATAGTCACAAGTATGCGCACCGTTCGATGCGTATCCGGCAATTCCACAAACGTCTAAACTGCTGTTGGTTGGCTCCCCATCTCATCCAAGGCGAAATCCATGCTGAGAATCGCTCACGTCGGCAGTCTGCTCCTTCTCGCTGTGATGATCCAGGTCGCTACTCTCAGAGGCCAGGACGCTGCCTGGGACCAGTGGCGAGGGCCGAACCGAGACGGACTGGTTCCTGGCGACAATTGGCCGAATTCCCTCGACGAGAAAGTCCTGACTCAACTGTGGCGAGTGGAATTACCTCCCAGCTACTCCGGTCCCGTTGTCTCCGAGTCGGCTGTCTTCTCGACTGGAACCGAAGACAAGAAGACCGAAGTTGTTTACGCCTTCGACCGCAACACCGGCAAGGAACTCTGGAAGGCGCAATGGCCGGGAGCGATGTCGGTTCCGTTCTTCGCCGCCTCGAATGGCAGTTGGATTCGAGCCACGCCAGCCTTTGACGGGGAAAGTTTGTTTGTCGCCGGGATGCGAGACGTGCTGGTTTCGCTGAATGCCAAGACCGGCGAAGAACAGTGGCGAGTCGATTTCGTCGAGCAACTCAAGACTCCGCTGCCAGCATTTGGTTTTGCCAGTTCCCCGCTGCTGGAGGGCGATTTCCTGTACGTCCAGGCCGGGGCCTCGTTTATCAAACTGAACAAGAAGACTGGCAAGATCATCTGGCGTGTGCTGAAAGAAGATGGCGGCATGATGGGCAGTGCCTTCTCGTCTCCGATCATCACCGACTTTATGGGTCAACGCCAATTGATCGTGCAAACACGGCAGAAGCTCGCTGGGGTCAAACCCAAGAGCGGCGATGTTCTTTGGGAACAAACCGTGCCGAGCTTCCGAGGGATGAACATCCTGACTCCGGTGATCTACGGAAACGGCATCTTCACAAGCTCCTACCAAAACAAGTCATGGTTGTTCAGCGCCAGCAAGTCAGACGATCAAATTGAGATTGCTCAATCCTGGGAAAACAATGCCCAAGGCTACATGTCTACGCCGGTGGTTGTTGACGGGCACGCCTACCTGCATTTGCAGAACCAGCGGTTTACCTGCATCGACCTCAAGACAGGTGAGCGAACATGGACTTCGCAGCCGTTCGGCAAGTATTGCAGCATGGTGGCCCAGAAGGACCGCATTTTGGCCTTGGATCAACGTGGCATTCTGCTGCTAATTCGGGCGAATCCCAAAAAATTCGAGCTTCTGAATGAGCGGAAAGTCAGCGAAGAAGAAACCTGGGCGCACCTTGCTGTGAGTGGAGATGAGGTATTCGTGCGAGAACTGAACGGGCTGACTGCGTTCAAGTGGTCGGATGCTGAGTAGCAGGGGGAACTGGTATGAACTGGCTCGACTGGTACAACTCGCTCGCTAAGCCAAGCTGGACGCCTGCACCGGCGACCATCTCCCTGATCTGGCAGATTCTCTACCCGGTTATCATTGTTACCTTCGGCTTCGTGTTCGTTCAGGCGATCCGCAGAAAATTGCCGTGGCGGGTGGCCTTGCCGTTTGGCATCAACCTCGTGGCGAACCTAATTTTCACGCCGATCCTGTTTGGGATGCGGAACCTGCCTCTGGCATCGGTGGACATCCTGGTCGTGTGGGGCACGATCATTTGGATGACCGTGGCCGTTTGGAAGCACTACCGCTGGGTGGCCGTGGCGCAAGTGCCGTACTTCGCCTGGGTATCGATTGCGACCGTGCTGCAACTGTCGATGTTGGCGATGAATTGAGGAACAGCATGAACTCAGCAGCGTTGATCCAACGCCTCCACCAGCACCGAGCCTGGGTGAACGAGAACCTGCTGGTCGCTGCAACAGCCCTGGCCGAAGACCAACTTCGCCGTGAGTTTCAGATCGGGCAAGGCTCGATTTGGAAGTCGCTGCTTCACCTGTACGCCGCCGAGTTCGTCTGGCTGGAGGCCCTGCTCGGCAATGACAACCCTCTCGTGCAGGGCGATCTGCCCGGTCGCATTCCTGGCAACCAGATGGGTGAAGGTGGAATCGCTTCGCTCGACGAACTGCGTGAGAAGTGGGTAGCGCTGCAAAAGCGGTGGGACAGCTATCTGGCCGATCTGTTGCCAGAGTCGCTCGATGATTCAGTCTTCAAGGTCGCTTCAGCACCGGCAAGCGGGCTGCAATCCCTCGCCGCTCCACGTGCTGCTCCACGTCTGCACTCACGCCCAACACACCACGGCCCAGGTTGTGAACATGCTGAGGCAGGTAGGCGTCGAAAAGCTGCCTGAGACGATGCTGATTTCTTTGGCGAGGAGGGAGGCGAGCCAACAATGACTCTGCACAAAATCTGGATCGAGCAGTGCGAAGCCGCCAAGGGCATCGAGGACGAATTCGGCACTCAGAAGGCGCTGGCCTACCTGATTGGCGAGAAGTTCATCAACTTCCTTGAGGCCGCCGAGGAGAATGTCGAGTTCCGGGCCGAAATCCCTGCCTTCGTTGCCGAGATCAAGACGATCTTCGAGCCGTGGCAGTTGGCCGAGCATCTGGAAACTTCCCGTCAGACTGAACCGTTCGACGCATCGCTCTACGACGATGAGGAAGAGGCCGAGATGGAGCGGAAGTTTGAACTCCGTCGCAGCGCTGCTGAACTGCTGCTGGTGGAACGTGCCAGGGATTGGTTGTTGGATGGAGAAGAGTAGTCGATGATTCGTCGTCTCTCCCAGAAGCTCAACACGAAGATCAAGGCAGGCCCGATCAAGTCGATGCCGCTGGACGAGAACCCTTACGGCGACTGGTCGTGTCACTTGTTCACCGCCGACCGCACGCAATACGTCCTGATGAGCAACACGCCATCGCTGTACTCGTGCGTGATGTTCGGTCGTGGAATCACCGACGATAGCCGATTCATCGAACGAGCATTAAGCACCATCCGTGAGTTTATGGAAGACGATGGGCAAACCTTCATCTACCAGCGGTTCATCGCACCGGCGAGCGGCAAGGTCAGCTTCGCCAAGGCGTTGAATCGATCCGTTACAGGGTCGATGAATGACTTGATAAATCATGCGACGGCTTGGCTGGAAGATGGCGATATATCGCCGCACGACGTAGGCTTCAAGCTCAACGACGTGTTGCTGTTGGCACTGGCGACTGACGAATCCGGTGGGTACGGGAAGCCAAATGAGGCGTTGAAGAGGCTGATGGATGAAGCCTGATTTCTACTGGCACGGTCAGGCGGAAGTGGACGTTCTCGACGAGCAGCTAGAAGGCAGGGAAACAAAATCGTTGATCGGTCGGCTAGGCCATCAAGAAAGCTGCGGAAGAGTTTGGGGCAGGTGACCCCGAGTCCCTGGGGATGGTGAGGAGGGGAAGAGGTTCGGGTTAAAGGAAAGTTGCTCGTGAGCATTTTTGGTAGGATGACCGTTCCGCTCAGGCGGGAATGACACTGCGATGGTCGTTTCGTTCTCTGCTCCGCAGCAGCAATGGTCCACATCGATACTCGGCTTGATTTGGCGTTCTGATGCCCGGCGAAGTCGTCAATAAAGGGGGGCTACTCGATGCAGAAAAGGTTTTCCGTAAAGGCATTACTGATCGCCGTAGCAGCGTGCGCCCTGCTCGCTGGTATTGTGAGGCAGCAGCTTGTGATAAGCGGCGTTCGGACTGACATCAAGAAGATGCAGTACCCCGAGCGGCTCCAGGCGGGGCTCCGCCGCGGCTGCCAGCAGGGTGGTCCGGCGACGAGGCGGGCGCGAGGACGTGCTTACCAGCACACCCGCTTCAGGGCGGCCACCGCGCCCTCCTCGCCCAGGGAGGGCGTGTCGTACTGGGCCCGGTAACAGCAAGGCCACGTCCGCCGCAGCTGGCGTGGTTGTAGTACTGCACCAGCAGGTCGTAGTACTTCAGTTTGAGGGCCTCCAGGGGCGGCGTTCCAGGGCGCGGGCGCCCGGGCTGATGGTGCCCTCGATGCCCACCTCGCCCGCGGCCCTCTTGCCGGCGGGCGGGGTGGCGGCGCGCGGCGCGACCTTCTTGGACAGACTTGGGCGCTGGAGAGGGGGTGGTGGGAGGGGGAGGGGGAGGGGGGCGCGTGCAGGAGGCTGACCGTGGAAGGGGGGCAGAGGGAAGGACAACCGTCCTCACTCCCCTCCCTCCCTCCATGCAACGGCTCCGGCCGCAAGAGAGGGAGCGCTCCCGTGCCGGCCCTCCCACCACCGCCGCCACGCCCTCCACAAGCGGGCGGCGGAAGGAGGGAGGGAGGAGGGAGGGGGGCACCGGTCGGTCCCCTCCCTGCACCCACTCCACCACCACCACCACCACCCGCCGCCTGGTGGCGGCCGCTTGGGTGGAGAGGGAAAGGCATCCTCCGGGACCGCGCGCCCGCCGCTCTCTGCCTCTCCCTCTCACACAAACCCACCCAGGTGGGTGTGCACGTGTTGAGAAGCAGCACTCACCCCGGGGTGAGGCCTGAGGAGACGGCTTAGAAGCCACAGCACGCCGCCCCGGGCGGACGCGCGCGGCGTGAGGCCTGAGGGAGACGGCAACCAAGCCAAGCCCCCACCCCCATCCCCATCCCTATCCCCCCGCCCGCCCGCACACCCCTCTCTCCATCTCTCTCTCCATCCTCTTTCAACTGACCGCACAAAGTCGCCCCTGTCCAGGCACAGGCGGACGCAGGATGAAGTCGATCTTCTCGGACTTGGCCATGGCGCCAAACGTCTCGACCGCCACCTCCTGCAGCAGGTCGCGGCCCGCGCCGTCCGGGCTCGCCCGCCGCGCGGGCCGCCAGGCGGCGAGTCAGGCGGGCCCGGTCGATCTCCACGTAGATGCGCTCTCCGTCACCGCCAGCAGCGTCTTCATCAGCTCGGCCTGGGCGGCCGGGTCGGGCGCGGTGTCCACAAAGCCCTGCCGCCTCGGCGGACCAGGGCCTGGATGACGCCCTTCAGCTGGCCCGGTTTCGCCAGCCAGCAGCAGGACCGCCTCGTTCAGCTGGGGCTGCGCGCCGCGTCCTTGAGCAGGGACAGCAGGGCGGCCACGGCCAGGGTGGTGGAGGGCGCGTCCTCGGCCAGCAGCTGAACTTAAGAGAGCTTATCAGCGGATTGCCAAAGGAATACAGGCACCTTTTAAAAGCACTAGCGTTTGTTTATTCAGCAGTCATACATTAATTGATAGAGATACAATACTGACTTTAAAAAATGAAGGTGCCAACAGGATAGAATAAATGGCCCGGTTTCAGCCCTGATACTTTAAAAACTAAACTTGGTACACCTAAGATAAGATACGGTACTGATAAAAAACCAAAAAGAACAGCCGCACAATTAGCAAGATATAAATCAGAAAAGGGTTATGGCACAGGCGGGGTATAATGCCTGGTTATGAAGGTGAAAGGCGTTATGGTGCTGAAAACTCTAAATTGCTACAGGCTAGGCAGTTTCCAGGAATTCATTCAGATATTAAAAGTGGGTGCTGAAAAATAGCACAGCGTAACTGAATCAGCAC
>CALOEH010000095.1:0-21395 GCA_942492195.1 uncultured Planctomycetia bacterium
CCGTTCTTGTTCGTCGCTCACATCGAACGAATTTGAATCAACGGTTTGATCTTTTCTTCATGCAGCGGTTGGTGAACTTCGGTCGAATCGGCGGCGGCTGTCGTAGTGCCAGTGTTTCGATCCGGCTCTCCGGCAAGTTCTGCTTCGCTTCGGTCAGTAAGTCCGGCAGCGTTTCGCCGTCGCCTGCCTTGGTGTTCGTGATCTTGTAGGCAAGCGAAACCTCGTGCTTCACGTCCACCAGCAAATGCAGCTTGAATCCAACCAGGCAATCACCTTAGTAACATGCCCTTCCTCGTTGAGGTATTCTTTGCGTCCACCACTGCCTTGGGAAGACCAGAGTCATTGGTCTGGGCGTCATCACGGTTACGCTTGCGACGGGCGTTGAGGTACGTCGCATCGCCGGCCGTGTTCTGCCCCAAGTCCGGCACGACCGAGCCGAGTCGCTCGATCATCGCATCGAAGACTTCGTGCAGACGCGTCGAGTGCGGCTCTTCGCCTAACCGCTCGAGAAATCGCGACAGGCTCCACTTACGCGGCACGGTCTCTTCGGACTCGATGCCAATCAACTTCCGCAGGGACTCGTTTCGCTTCAGCTCCGCCAGGCAATGATCGATGGACGGATGCCGCAAGGCCACGCTCAACACGAGTATGCCCCACGCCGTCCGCAGCGGCACATCATTGCGTCCTTTGCCGCGAGTTTGCTGGAGCGAGTCCAGCAGCGGCTCATCCGGAATGACATCCAGCAACAGCTTGATCGTCTTGAGTGTTGGGCTGTCTTCCAAGCAGTCCCAGGCGAAGAGCGGTTTGGTTCTTTGAATTCGCACGGCATCATTCCTGCGAGAAGTTTGGAGGGGAACGGCGATTCGTCTACTATAACTTCGCAACAAATACCCGCTTGGTTACGCGAATGGTCGAAAAATCACCAAAAAAAGTTCCCTCGCCCTCTCAACTCGCTAAAACTCGGGGCAAAATCTCGCTCCTGCGGGGAAGCCAAATTTCACCCCTTCGCAACCGCCAGCCTCACAAACAGGTTACGATCAGCGCAACCGGCTCTCTCTTCTCAAAATTGCTTGCGAACCCACCAGCGGTTTGCTAGAAACCAAACACATTTCACATTAGGGAGCAAACGTAATCTTGGAAACACAGGTCTAGCTTGGTGTCTCACCAAGGGCGGCGTTGCGCCGTCCGAGCGTTCCGCCTAGCATCCAACACAAGGAAGGCTGTTTCAGAATCGCTATCACCCGGTGGCGGGCTAATTGTGTAGCGATCTGGAACAACCCCGCCAACCGTGGTGCCGCTACACAATTAGCCCGCCACCGGGTGGCGATTCAGTGAGCCTTCCAGTGTCCCAGGTCATGTAGTAGATCCGACAACTCCAAGAGAACGTCAAGTGTTGCTCGACGGTCACTCCCGGCCGTCGAGCAACCTTCTGCTCCTTAATTCGCTCCTAAGATCGACGTGTTCTTCGACTAGCAACTTTGACAATGGTGCGGGCAGGCAAGGGGCACCCTATGGGCCAAACGGTTCGTCTCGAAGATGTCCGGCTTGCCTGGCAGGCTCATGATCCTGCCCTGGCTGATCTCGTCTGCCAACTTGCTCAACAGTACGATCCGGACGAGCCTCCTCCGCGCGAAGGGGCCCTGACGTTCGACAAATTTCTGGCTGAGATTCACAGTCGCCCTTTCCGCAAGAAGCCGCTCGAAGAACAACGCCAGCTCCGCATGGAGATGATGCAGGCGCTCGAAGCCGAAGATGCCGAAGTGCCCATCTGCGGGCGGTTGCGGACCTACGAAATCCTACTCGACCTCTGGCAGGACAACGGACCGTTTGCCCGGCACTGTTTGCTGGAACTGATTCGAGACATCCCGCTCCGATATGGCGCGTGGCGCGGTCTCAAGCGAATCTTCAAAGAAGCCGAAGCGCAGCACGATACCGAAGTCTACGGCGCACTGGCCGCCCGCTTTGATACGGCCCTGTCCAACAATGTGCATTACGTCAGCAACCGCACCTTGGGGTATCTTTGTCGCAGGGCCTGGCGCTACTTGCGCCGCTTGGGCGAAACCCTGCCTGCCTGTTATGCCGATGTGGCTGTGGACGTCCTGGCCCACTACCCAAACTATGTCAACTGGTGGGATACCTGGGTCGTCAACCATATTTTCTTTCACGAAACTGGGGACTACACCGGCAAGTGCTTTCGCTTCAAGCGCCGGCCGACCTCCTGGCTCAAGTATCGAGCATTCGCCGACTCGTGGAAACGGAGCCCTCGCCCGCTGTTCGCGCTGCTCGAACGCGCTCAGTCCGAGAAGATTCGCGGCTATGCCACCGCCGCTCTCAAGACCGACTTCAGGGCCATGCTTCGCGATGTCGAGCCTGACTGGGTCATTCGTTTGATCAACATTCGCAGTGAGTCCATTGACGAGTTCGTGATCTGGTTCTTGGACAATGTGCCTCGTTTCGAACAGGCGGCGTTTCGTGATCTTGGACTGCATGAGGCCGTGCTGCAGTTGTTCGAATCCACCAGTGACGATGCTCGCGTCTATGCCGCACAGTACGCGCGGACACACGCCCGCGACTTGCCGGTCGCCGATTTGATTCGCCTGGCCAACAACCGCCAGGAGAAGGTTCGCAAACTCGCCGCAGACTTGCTACAGGCCAGAGATCCGCGCAAAGAGGTCGGGCTGGATGCCTGGGGCGAGTTACTCAATACGCCCCAGGGAACTTCGCTGGCCGCCTCGGCACTCCGCAAACATTTTGGAGCGAGCGAACTCACACCCCAGTGGTTTGCCGACCGTTTGTTGAGTGCGAACGAACCAAGCGTACAGTTCGCCATCGACAACTTGCTCAATGTGCACCCTGCCAAGAGCCTGGGGGCAGAATACTTCTGCAATGTGCTTAGTCAGATCGGTCATCACAAACAGGATTGGGCTCGCCAGGAAACGGAGTCCATGACGCTCGAGTTCGCGTTCGGGGTGTTGGAAAAGCATTTCAAGGTGAGCGAACTGGACCCAGAGTTTCTCAAGCGGGCACTGGTCCACCCTGACCTCAATGATGAGATTTGCAATTTGGTCGAACAGGGACGTTTACCGGCCAGCGTCTTCCCTGCCGACTTTCTTAAGCTGGTCGCCTTCCATCCACAATGGGAACAAGATCCTTGGATTGCCGAAGTCCGCAAAGGCGAGTCTGCTTGGGTCAAGACGCTGGAGTTTGACGAGAACCTTTCGCACGCCGTGCTCAATTGGTTGATTGATGTGCGTCAGTTCTCTCCCACAGAAATTGGCTTTGCCTGGCTGATGCAGCTTGTCCAGCGTAGCGAGCCCCGCTACCACGATTTCGCCATGGAAGTCATGATTCGGGCGTTCCTACCGGCCGACTTCGCCACGTCCACCGCCAGTGAGGAACTGGCCGAACCCGCGAAAGGCAAAAAGGCGAAGGCGAAGCCAGAAGAAAAGATCGCGGTGGATCTCGAGAAGCAATCGTTCTTGTTCACCGGCAAGCTTGCCACCATGACGCGGAGTGAAGCGCAGAAAAAAGTGCGCACCGCCGGAGGTTCCGTCGGTTCCACCGTCAACGCCAAGCTGGACTATCTGGTAATTGGCGATGAAGGTTCTCCCCTGTACGGCGAAGGCAAGAAAGGAAGTAAGCAACTCAAGGCCGAAAAACTTCGCGACGATGGGGCAGACGTAAAGATCATTTCCGAAACCGCCTTCTTGCAGATGCTCGCTGGGGAGAAGCGGGAGTTCTCGGCAGATGCCGTGGAGGCGGGATGCCAGCAGCTTTGGGAGATGGCTACCGGCGAAGGAAAAGAAGACGACCCGCTTCGCAAGTTCGCCCTCAAGTACATCCGTCGCCACCATCCGGACATCTGCCTGGCCGAGACCGACAGGCCGGTCGATCCAGGTGCCGAAGTGCCGCCGGAGTTTCTTAACTTCGATCGCGTGAAACCGCTGTTCTTTGATGCCAGGCGTCGTGTGCGCGAGTTCGCTCTGGAACTTGCCCGCTGGGACATGGCACGCTGGAAGCCGCCGATCCGAGGGCTGATTGAGATCTGCGAATCCCCTTATACGGATGTTCGCAAATTCGTGGCCAAAGCGCTGTTGGCGGACGAAACTCCCGAGCATCGTCGTTATCGCGTAGATCCCGAAGTCCTCACTGCCGACGCCGTTTACAGTTTCTGCGAATCGGCCGACGAAGAAACGCGTCTACTCGGCATGGAACTCATTCTCCGCAATCCACGCCTGCGGATGCCAGAAGAATTGTTCCGGCTGACCGAGAGTGCCGATCGCAAAGTGCGCGCGTTTGTGATTCGTGCAATCTGGTCGCTCTATCGAGACCGCGGCGTTACCGCCGGTTGGAAACCGTATACTCCGCCAGAAGACACCAATCAAACCAGCAAGCGAAAGCGGGGCCGCGCAGCGAATAAGGCCAAGACTGAGGCCGCCGCCGACCGCGGAACGGGACCTCCGCCTAAACCAGACAAACTCCCGGCAGCGTTGCCAGAGATGCGGTCGTTCTTGCGGCGAATCTTGTTCGAGATTCCACCTGCCAAGTTAGAAAAACAACGGGACGAAGGGCTGGGTCTGGAATTGAAACTCAGGCCCCTGGCTGCACGCAAGGCGAAGCTGGCCTTGATTGAAGTGATGCGCGACCTGGCCGTCGAAGAGGCCACCTTTGCCGAGGCCGTGACTCCCCTGTTCGAAGAGTTCATGGCTTCGCGGGGTAAGAGCGAACACGCCGCCTGCCTGGTGGCACGGAGTTGGATCGAGCGTGCCCACCCCGACATGGCTGCCACGGTTGAGGAGGCCACCGGATGACCGACAAGTTTCTTGCGTACCGTGGCGACATTCAAGCGGCTGCCGGGCAAGGCACGACCGTCGTCTTTGTCACGCGCCATCCGGAAGACCAGCCGTCGGCGTTGTATCGCTTGGACGCCGAACAACTAACCGTCGAAGCGGAGTCCCTCCCCTGCGGCGGTTTGGCCATCTTGGTCTCCGGTCCAGATGTCTACCTGGCCGGTAGCGATGCCGTGATCTATGTGCGGCGGGCCAAGGACAAGAAGCCCAAGCCATTGACAGAATCGCTTTCCGTTGCCGCCACCGGGCTTGCCATACTTTCGGGAGATCGGCTCGCCGCCCTCACAGGGAAAACGGTCACCATCGTAGGTCGAGACGATGGCAAGATCCTGCAAACTCTGGAACTTGCCGAACTCGGTACCGCGCTGGCCGCCGATCCAACCGGCACCTGGCTCGCTGCTGGCACCGAGAAAGGTCAGGTTTCGGTCTTCGAGTGCGAAGACAAAGAGCAGTTCCTGTTGAGCGAGACAGAGAAACTGCATGATGGGGCGGTCACCTCGCTGTTGTTCGAGCCAGAAGAGCTACGTTTCTTCTCCTCGGGCCTGGATCAGAAGCTGCTGATCACGCATGCCCGCGGCAAACTCGAGCCTGAGGATCGTGGACGAGGTGCCAGTCATGGGGACCGCGTGACCGCCATGATGCTAGGGCTCGAAGATCGGTTCTACACCGGCAGCCGCGACGGAACGGTCAAGAATTGGGCACGCAGCGGAGGTCAGCGCCCCAGCACTCTCAGCGATGGCGTGGCTAAGGTGGTTGATCTGGCTCTGGTGGAGATCCACGCCCGGCCGCACCTGGCCGTGGCCTGCGAAGACAACTCACTGCGTTTGTTTCTGTTGGATCCCTCAGGCAAGATTGGGCAGATTGTCCATAAGGTCTTGGATGCCTACGCGGCGGCCGAACATGAGTTCTCCCAAGCCGATACCTCGCGGCGTCAGGCCGCACTCAAAAACCTGGGCCGTTTTGACGATGCCCGATCGCTAGAGATGCTGGCCGCTCGTGCCGAGCAAGATACCGATTCGGGACTGCGGTTGTTGGCCGCGGAAACCATGGGGGCGTCGCAGCATGCTCGCGCCACCGGGTTGCTCGAGAAACTGCTTGGTCATCGGGACAGCGCCGTACGACTCGCCGCATTGGATGGTCTCCGCAGTCGCTTGGGCCAGCAGGACCTGCGACCGCTGGAGTTAGCCCTGGCGGTCAAGCAAGCGGATGTTGGCTGTCAGGCCCTATCCGCCCTGGAGCAACTCGCCAAGAAAGACGATCAAGCGCTCGGCATGCTCAAGCAGGCCTTGCAGCAAGACCCGCGCGAAGTGCGTCAGGCAGCACTGTTGAGTCTCGAAAGTGCCTTCGAAAAGAACTCCCCCGAGGCGGAACTCACCGGTCTGGAATCCAAGCACGCAGATCTCCGCGGCCTGGCCTTGGTGCGGCTCTTACATCGCAAGTTGATTGACCGAGCGGACGTGCAAGCCGCATTGCGGCGAGCCAGCGAAGACAAGAATGCCGTTGTCAGGCAAACAGCCTTCCTGGTGTCGCTATTTACGCGTCCCAAATTGGTGGATGCTCTGCGTGCCCGTGATGCCACGCTGCACAGGCTGTTGCACGAACTGGAGACCTTTGATCCCAACAGATCGTCCCCTCCCAAAGAGCCCCCTAAACCACGAGTCGGCAAGCTCAGCCTGGCCCCGGCTGACTTCGAACCGCTGCTTCAGGCGATGGCCAATCGGTCGCTCGATACCTGCCTGTTCGGCGGACGCTGCCTGGCCCTGCTGGGAGACGCTCGTGCTTTTGGACTGCTGTTGCAACTCAGCCGCGAGGACGATGCCGGAGCGCGAGTTGAAGTTTGCCAGGCGTTCTCAGCCCTGGGAGATCCGCGCAGCGCCGAACGTTTGTCCACGCTGCTACATGACGAAGCGGCCGAAGTCCGAGATGCGGCGTTCTCGGCACTCGCGCACATCTACCAGAAGCAGCCGCTTCGGGCAGCCGAATTCGGTCTGAATGCCAGCTTTGAGGATGTACGTCGCCGAGGTCTTCAACTGCTGATTCGCGAAGTTCGCAAGAGTCCACCGCAACAGCCTGCCGAACCAGGCTGGGACCTGCTGCTCCGCGCGCTCAATGACAGTTTTGATTCGGTTCGCAGCGAAGCATTCAAAGCCTGCGTGAATACTCAAGTTGCCGGCGGAGGTGTCGCCACGCTCCGGTTCGTCCTGAACAGCGTACACGACGACATTCGACGCGAGGTTCTCACCGAAACCATGGGGCAGCACTCGGCGGATTGGGCACCCGCTCTGTTGCTCGAGTTTTTCAACGACCCCAGTGCCGAGCTGCGCGAAGAGTCGTTCGAGTTTGTCCGCAAGAAGTCCAAAGGCAAAGACCTTGGGCACCTGGAAGCCGCGGCCGCTTCGCGCTATCCAGATCGGCGTCTGGCTGCGGTCTTGCAACTGGCCAAACGGCACACTGCCGCCGCCCAGAAACTTCTTGTGGCGGCCATCAACGACACGGACCTCCAGGTTCGGCAGTCCGCGCTGCAGGCCGTTTTGGACGATGCCGGCAAGGAGGTGCTCGCCCAGGCGTTATCCAGCCAGCATATCGACGTCCGCCTGCGTGCCGCTACGGCGCGTGCCTGGCACGGCGATCCGGCGGCGCTGGATCCGCTGCTTGCCATGGCAACCGAAGAAGAACCTGAGGAAGAACATCTCAAGGGGGTCTGGGGAAAACTTGTCCCTCAGGCACTCGAAGGCTTAGGAATCTTGGGGGACGGCGCCGCATTTGCGCCGGTTCTGACGCTCACTGAAAGCAAGCATGGGCAGATTCGTGTTGCCGCCGCGACGGCACTGTTGGGCATGGCTCAGGCGGAGCACGCTCCGGCACTGCGGGCTCTGTTGCAACATGACGACAAGGCTGTCAAGTATCGGGCGGCCTTGGCTCTGGCCTGGTGCGGTGACGATACCGCCGCGCCGCTGGTCTTTTCGGAAGAGGCAGGCAAGTTTCTCACTGGCCGGCAGCAACTTGCCGCGGCCGTTACGCTGGGCCCCGGAGGCGAAGATCAATTGATCAACGCACTCGATCATCCCCAGGCAGAACTCCGCCGAACGGCACTACTGCTCTTGTTGCTCGAAGAACTGGTGGACCACGACGGTGTTCCTCGTCGCTGCCTGGCATGTCTTTCGGCCAGGGCTCCGCGAATGCGTCTGGCTGGTGCCAGAGCGCTCCGGCATTTTGGAGACCGGGCCGCACTGCTTCGCTACGTGACCGAGACCTTGAACGACCGAGACACCGACCCCGCCTGGACCACGCCTGAGCGTACCGTTGAAACCTTGGCCGTCGGGCTCACTTTTGCGCCACTCACCGTCAAAGCCAGGATTGTGCAGTTGCTGCAGTATGCAACCACCGAGGCCAGCGCCACGACCGAGAAGTCGAGCGAACAGGACGCATGGAACCTGCACTGGGAAGTCTTCGCGCGGCGGTTTGCCAAACCGCTGGAAGCAGCCCGGCAGCAGGCCGAGTCATCGCCCCCGGCTGAGTCTTCCTTCACACCTGAGCAGCTCGGAGAACTGACCTTCGGGGCCTATATTGGTTTGCTGCGCGAGCAACCTGCCTACGAGGGACGTGATCGACGCCGCGCGGCTGAGGTGGCTCGGGTTCGCCAGACCGCTATCAGCCGACTGGTAGCCATGGCCGAAGAAGGGGAAGTTTACCACACCGCCGCTTTACCAGTGTTGGTTCAGGCACTCGGCGACCCCAACCAGGCAGTGCGGTTCCAAGCCTTCGAGAGTTTGCAAAAGTTGAAACTTGACCCAGCCCGGCTCGGCAGCGAGGCGCTGCAAAGTGGGCATACCGATCTCGGTGTGGCTGGTTTGAAACTGCTGACTGAGGGAGCTTCGGCAAAAGCGGGACGTGAGATTCTCCAGCAGGCCATGCTGACTCGCGAGGACGACCTGGCTACCGAGGCCGCCAAACTTCTGGCAGTGTCACATGGCGTGGTCAAGATTGCCTCGCAAGCCTTGGAAGCACGCTACGACCGGCTCAAATACAGGGCTCTCGAGTGGTTGTCCGAACAGTACGAACAAGATCCCGCTGCCCCGGGGGCATTGCGGCAAGCCCTGGAATCCCGCTATCGTCAGGTCCGCCGACACGCCGCAATTCTGCTGGCCTACAAGAAGGACGCAGCGGCCCTGGATGCCTTGCGAGAGCTGCTCGGTTCCGAACAGAAGACTGAGCAACGCAACGCCCTCAACGCATTCGAAAAGTTGGGTGACGAGCATGTGCCCGACGTGTTGCTGGATCGGCTGGAGAACGATCCCAGCGGCACTGCCGAGACCCGCCAGGCACTGCAGATTGTTGGCAATTACCGCCGACCTGAGGTTTCCGAGCGACTGCTCAAAATGATGGAGCAGTCCAAGTGGCGCAGCGACGCCTTCACGGCCTTGTACACCATCTCAGGACATGATCAGAGTGTGGAGGATCCGGAAGACGAGCTTCCCAATCCTACCTGGGAAGAGAAGCAGCACGCTCGCCACGATGCTGTGCTGGCCGCGCTGCTGGAGAAGACGTTGAACTTGGGCATGGTGGCCCAAGCACTGCAAATTCTTCCAGAGGCGCGTTGGGCACGAGGTCCTGAGGTGGCCGAGCCGCTCACGATTGCAGCCCAACACCCCGATGACAACTTGCGCCGCGAGGCCGTTTGGGCGATTGGTTGGCGACTGAAAAAAAGGGCTGGTTCCGCCGAGCCGCTTCTCAAGGCACTCGAGCACAAAGACGGCACCACCAAGTTCCTGGCTGCTGAAGGTCTCGCGCGTGGTGGCCGGGCTGAAGGGATCGAAGTGCTGCTCGCCGCGGTGGACTTGTTGAGCGAACTCGACCTACGGCGTCGCGCCGTCTTCGCCTTAGGCGAACTCGGGGATGCGAGAGCCCTGGATCTGTTGCTCAAGCTTGCTTCGGACCATGAGCACGCGTTGCAAGATGTAGCAGCGGAAGCTATCGGTCACTTGGGCAAGTCTCCCAAAGCCGACGACATCTTCAAACTGCTCAAGCAATTGGCTGAAGGGGGAGGACGGGCCGCATCGATCGAAGCACTCCGCGGTCTCCGCTGGTTCAATACGAACGACGCCTGGCAATTGATTCGTACGTCGTTCGAGACCGATTCGTACCACACGGCCTGCGTTGCCTTGGAGCTGCTGGGTTACAACGATGCCCCCGAGACGCGCGATCTGCTGCTCCACACCATTGCGACACAAGAGGAGGGCTATGCGCAAGTCGCCCTGATCGCAGCCCGACGGATCTTTGGGACCGAGTCGCTCCAACCAGACTATGCCTGGCTCAAGAACGACTTGCTCGAAGATCTCGTCGATCCCGTGGTCGGGTGCGCTTTGCAGCGAGTCTGCGAACGGGGCGAACCGGCGCAGATGCTTGCCCTGGCCCCCTTTCGCGACGACGAGAGTCAGGTCCAATTGGGCGTTGCTTTGATGCGGCGGACGCCGCTACCGCTGGATGCCGCGGAGGAAGCGCTCGAGAGCAATCAACCGATCACCGTGAAGCTCGCAGCGCAACTGCTTTCCCGCATGGATACTTCGCCCACCAAGAAACAGGTCCGCGCCATCGAATCGGCCTGCGAACGCTGGCGCACCCGTTGGGAACAAGAGCGAGCCCGACTGCTTCGCGAGAACGACGAAGACCAAGTCGATCTGGACACAATCACCGCTTGCCTGACGATGCTGCTGGCGACGGCAGGGGGGTTGGGAAGTTCGGAGAAAGTCTTGTTGGACGCGCTCGCAGCCTGGCCTGCCGATCCGTGTTCGGTGCCCCTGCGAGTGCAAGCGGCGTTGGCCTTGGAAACATCAGCCGGTGGCAAACCAAGCAAAGCCGTGGTGGAGGCGCTGCGGTCAGGAATTCTCGCAGAGAGTCAACCGCTGCGTTTGGCCGCCGCGTCCGTTTTGGCACAGTTGCCTGCCAAGGAGGTTCAGCCGCTGCCGGACGAATTGCTCTCAGATCGGCTGACGCTGACTCGGTTGCTGGCCCACGGCATCGATCCCCCAGCGCAGTTTGAGCAAGCCTTGGCCGAACCGAACCGACAAGGGGTGGTGCTTCCCTGGGCCGTCGAGCGGCAACAGGTTGACCAACTGGCCGCCGTCATGGAAGACCCTCAAGCGGCCGAGTCGGCCAGGCTGGGGGCCATCGAAGGCTTGGGAAGAATCCCCAGTCCGGCAGCGGTTCAGCGTCTGGCCACTTTCGGCGCTGATGAAAAGGACGAAGACCTTCGCAAGGCCGCTTGGAAGGCACGCCGCCGCAGTCTTCGTGCTGGTGCCAAACAGTCAACGGACGAGCCAACGACCGCCGCCACGGCAACCAAGACTCCGGCTGCCAAGGCACCTGTCAAAAAGAAAACCACGCGCAAGAAAAAGAAGTGACGCCGTGAGCACTGATGACACTCCCGAACCTGGCTCCAAACAACCATCTCCCGAAGATGAACGGATGCCGTTCGTCCTGGACTACGAGGCGGCCAGCAGCGTGCAGACCAGTGCCGCGGAGACGCGGGTTGCCCTGCCTGGCAATATCCTCCGCCCTCCGGTCAACCTGGATGGACGGATCAAAGACCCGTTGCAGTTTCGCGAAGCCATGGCCGCGCTGCACGCCGTGGTGGGGAGCGACTACCGCTACATTCCGAAAGATCGGACCGCTTACACCGCCTACCGCCGCATGCGGCAAGAGACCGCCAGCGCCGGGGCTTGGGAAGCGCAGCAGGCGTACTTCTCCTGGCTTGCCCGCAATGATCCGATGGCCTGGATCATGCTCGACCCGGTGATTTCCGTTCATCCCGATGGTGTGTTCTTCGAAGTCTTCAGCAAGGACGAAGGAGTCTACGCCAACCTGGCGGTCAAGACCGAGGCCTTTGAACTTTCGGCAGATCCTGTTTATGGGACCACCAACATTGACTTCAGCCAGAGCCTGCTCGATGGAATCTTGCAGATGCGGAGTTATCGCGAATCACGACTGACGATTGGTCGGGACGCGGTCCAGGTAGCCACCACAGGTACGGGCACCGTTCTTGAAAAGCGGATCAGCGTACCGGAGTCCTGGCTGCGGGGGTTCCTGCAGGTTCAATCCGCGGCCACGCTTCCCAAAGATAGTTTTACCATCGCCCCGATGGATCTCTACAACGTGCTCCGCCAGTTGCGGCTGCACGCCGATCAGAAGGGCAAACCGCGCGGGCTGCGGATTGAGTTGACCCCCGGCGAGGTTCCGATCCTGGTTCTCGAGCCGTGGGAGATGGTAATTCCCACTTCCGGCAATGTGTACCAGGGGCGACAAGCCAAAGTGGTACGAGTTTGGGGACGGCGGCGGTTGATGCTGTTGCGGCGGATCTTGCCATTGGCCGAAACCGTGGAGGTGCACGTCTTGGGGAGCGGGCTCCCAAGTTTTTGGGTACTACGTGCTGGACCATTCGGCATGACGCTGGGACTCACAGGTTTCACCGCCTCGAACTGGTCTCAAGCCGTCGATTTTGATTTGCTCCTTCCCCGTCAGAACGAGACGAGCAAGCCGCTGGAGAAGATCGTCAAACACCTGGCAGATGTCTGGTTCGAAGGGGCCGAACGACTTCAGGAAGTGATTGGCGGGGATGGCTCGGCGCTGCTCGAGGCCGTGCAACTCGGCTGCCAGCATGGTCGAATCATGTACGATCTGGCCTCCGACGTGTTTCGCCTGCGCCCTTTGAAGGAAGAGCCACTCGACCTGAAAAGGCTCGAGTTTCGCAACGCCCGCGAACGGATTGCCCACGATCTGGTTGCCCGCAAAGGGGCGGTCAAGATCACATCAGTAAATCGGGTGGTGGGGCGCGGCCTGGAGTTGACTGGCAAGGCGCAAGTGGCTGAAGACAACCGGGAGTATCGCCCGCAGTTGGTGCTGACTGACGAAGGCAACGTCACCTGGGCCGAGTGCACCTGCACGTTCTTCCGGCAACAAGGCCTTGCCCACGGACCCTGCGCCCACTTGGTAGCGCTCCGTCTGGTGCACTCGCTGGACGAAGCGGCACTCCGCGCGTCGGGCAAAGCCCGCGGCGTGATCACGGCCGAGACGCGGACCTACAGCCGACGAGAGCCGCAAGGCGAGCGAGTGCATCAGCTCTCCCTGGACGGCCAACAGGTTCGCATTCGTTGGGGAGTGGCAGGCGAGCCCATGCGGCTCCAGCGATTGCGTTTCAACAGTGTGGATGAAGCACGCGATGACTATCTCGCTCGAGCCGACGCGCTCGAGCAAACCGGCTACCTGGACGCCACGGGTTAAACATGGCCAGACAACGCACCACTGATTTTGATTCACTTTGGCGTGCCATCGAACAAGCTGGCAGTGTTGAAGCCTACATTGATGGGCAACTCCGCGAGCATGGTTTTCTGGTCGAACGGCGCGATACGGACAATATGTCCAAACGCGAACTGGCCACTTACAAGAAACAGCTCAAGCAAGAAGCTGCCGAAAAGCGCCGGGTTCGGCACGAAGCGTGGCAGGCGTACAAGGCCAATCACATTGTCCATTTGGGTGAAGGCGTCTATTGGAACGACGGTGATGACTGGGACAAATGGGATCTGGAAAACGCCGAAGAGCGTGCTGCGGAGAACGAACTACCTCCGCTGGACTCTCCCAAGCAATTGGCCAAGGCGTTAGGGATTTCAGTCGCCGAGCTTCGCTGGCTGGCCTACCATCGCGAAGCCGCCACGGTGATCCACTATCGGCGCTTCACCATTCCCAAGCGCAACGGCACCCCTCGCCCCATCTGGGCTCCGCTGCCCAAGATCAAAGCGGCGCAGCACTGGATCTTGCGTGAGGTGCTGGAGAAGTTGCTGGTACATGGGGCCGTGCATGGTTTTCTGGCCGGTCGCAGTATCGCCAGCAACGCCCGGTTGCATACCAATTCGCAACTCATTTTGAAGATGGACCTGGAGAACTTTTTTCCTACCATCACAATGCCGCGCGCTCGCGGAGTATTCCGCAAGGCCGGTTATCGCGACCAGATTGCCACGCTGCTGGCCCTGCTGTGCACGGAGTCGCCACGTGAGATCACCACCGACCGTGGCACCACGTACTATCTCTCGACAGGCCCTCGCTGCCTGCCGCAAGGGGCACCCACAAGTCCGGCGCTGACCAACATTGTGGGCCTGAAACTGGACCGCCGATTAACCGGTATCGCCCGCAAGTTGGGCTGGCGGTACAGCCGATATGCGGACGATCTGACCTTCAGCTTGCCAGCCGGACACCAAGGGAAGCCACAACTCGGGACCCTGTTAGGCGTGGCAACCCGGATTGTCGATGACGAAGGTTTCAAGATTCGCGCAGACAAGACACGGGTGGCTCGCAGCGGTGCCAGACAAAAAGTCACCGGGCTGGTGGTCAACGGCCTCGGGCCGCCAAGAGTCCCGCGCGCCCGTAAGCGGCAGCTTCGCGCCGCCATTCACAATTTGAAGCAAGGCAAACCGCTACAGGCAGGTGAGACGTTGCAGACCCTGATTGGTTATGCTGCTTTCATCCACATGACCGAGCCAGGACTCGGCACTCAATTGATGGCCGAACTCAAGGCGTTCGAAACGAACGCGTGACACCTTATTGCCGGCGCCATATGGAACAGGGCTGCCAGCGACACACGGAGAATCGAATGCGGATTGCAGTTGGAGGGGTTTCGCACGAGACCAGCACGTTTGCCCTGTTGCCGACAACGGTCAAAGACTTTGAGTCCGGTTTTGGTTTGTACCGCGGTCAAGAGATGGTGGAAAGATTCACCGGTGCCAACATTTGCACGGGGGGATTCATTGACGGGGCCAACGAGCATGGCTTCGAACTGGTACCGCTGTTGTGGACGTTTGCCTACCCCAGCGGTGTGATCACGGCAGATACTTACGCCGCTTTGAAGGGTGAGTTCTTGACGCGGCTCCGTACTGCGGACGCTGAGCAACAAATTGACGGTGTGCTGCTGGACCTGCATGGTTCGATGGTGGTTGAAGGAATTCCTGACGGCGACGGAGACTTGATTGCCGCCGTCCGCGAGGTTGTTGGCCCAGATCGCCCGGTGATGGTCACCTTTGATCTTCATAGCAACCACACGCAGCGGCGCGTGCAAGCTGCCAACGCGGTGATTGGGTTTGATACTTATCCGCATGTGGACATGGCCGAGCGAGGACGGGAGGCGGCAACCTTGATGGTCAAGACGCTACGCGGCGAGATCCGGCCGGTGTCCGCCTTGCGGCAGATTCCGTTGTTTTGGAGTACACCTTGCCAGGTGAGTGGTCATCAACCGATGGATGACGCCATCGCCCACTTGCATGAGATGGAGCAGCGACCAGGGATTCTTTCGATGACCGTTGCCACGGGATTCCCTTGGGCTGACGTATCTCATGTGGGCGTGAGCGTGATCGCCGTTGCCGATGGAGATCCGCAGCTCGCCCACGATGCGGCCCAGGAGTATGCCAACTGGGTTTGGGAAAACCGCCGACGTTGGTACGTGCCGCCGCTCGCCACGAGTGATGCCGTGGCCAAAGGTCAGGCCGCCGGAAGGTTTCCCATCATCTTGGCCGACCATGCGGACAACACCGGCGGCGGCGCTCCTGGCGATTCCACCGAAATTCTCCGGACGTTGATGGAGATGAACCTGGAGGACGTACTGGTCTTGTACATCGTGGATGAAGAAGCGGTCCGGCTTGCCCACGAGGCGGGAACGGGCAGCACCATTCGACTACCAGTCGGCGGAAAATCGCACCCGATTCAAGGGCCTCCCATCGAGATGGAGGCAGAAGTCGTAGCGCTCTCCGAGGGCGACTTCACGTACGACGGACCGATGTACGCCGGCCTGACCGGCAACATGGGGCGCTCGGCCTGGCTTCGGCAAGGAAGTACTTCGGTTGTGGTGGTGACCGCTCGCGAACAACCGCTGGGGCCGGCCTTCGCGCGCACGTTGGGAATTGCCGTCGAGCAGATGAAATACATTGTGTTGAAGTCGGCGGCCCATTTCCGTGCGGCTTTTGAATCGATGGCGGGCTCGATCCATAGCGTAGACGCCGCAGGGATTCACACCCACCTGCTGGGCGAACTCGACTATCAGAGCGGACGGCGCGACGTCTTCCCTCTGGAGATTCCGCTCGATGCCGAAGTGCCGCTGCCCGCGGCGGATTAGCGAACGTGCGGGGTGAGGCAATCCATGGCACACGCGCAAAAAAATAACGAGGTCCGCGAGCGCTGGCAAGCCCGCGAACCCCGTTGAGCTGGACGCTCGGTAGTTTGGCCTTTGGTTCGTCTTACTCTTGGCTTATCGCCGAGGGGCGGCATTGGGTTGAGCGACTTGACGCAGCATGGTGATGTACCGGTTGGCGTCGTTCTCAAATTTGTCCCGGGTGGTCGAACTGGAGAACAGGTAAACCCGTCCGTCTCCTTCGTAGTAGACTCCGAAACTTCGGTTCCCTTCGATTATGCGGCCAGTTTCCACGTACTCCACAATGTCTTGCCCTGCCATGGCCGGAGCGTAGCGGTCAGGGCTGGCCAAGAACTTTTGCTGTTCTTCGGGACCTGCAAACAGGTAGGTGCGACCCTCGTGCCGGGCTCCGTAGCGAACGTCCCCCCGGACCCATTTGCCAGTCTTCAGGCTTTCGTCCACCAACCGGACAGGGCAGAAGCCGTCGAGTCCTAGCGGCGGGTTGCCGTTGGGAATCTGCTGCGAAGTGGGGACCTGCTGGGGAGCCACGTTGGCCACCGTGTTTAGGTCTGCTGTGTTCAGATCTGCCGAGACAGGCTCGTTGGCCGGAGCCGCCTGAGGTGTGTACGGAGGAATCGCGGCGTTTGCCGGATTGCCGTAGCGGTCATCGCTGTAAGAGTTGTAGTTGGCAGACGGTGGTTGAGCTCCAGCGGCAGGTGGCGTGAACGCGGGGCCTGCCGCAGGCGTTTCTTCCTGTCCGAACGACGGACCTTGAACTTGCTCGGCTGCTGGCTGGTAGTTGCTGTACCGATCACCCACCAGACCGTTGACAGGAGCCGAAGCCACGGGTCCAGCGCCCAATGATGCCGGCTGATTGCTGTAGTTGGATGCAGGAAGGGATTGCTGAGGAGGCATGGCACTCCCGGCTGCCGGACCACTGGGGGCGGCCGCAACTTGCGAAGCCCCATACTGCGGCCGATGCACCACGGCCACCTGTGTCAACTTTGCCACGTATTGGTCGGCCGTCCGAGGGCTTTGCATGCTGTCAACCAGCTCACCCTGCGGTGTGAGGACCAGGTCGCACGGCAAGAACTTCACGCCGTACTTGGTGGCCAACTGCTTGTGCTGATCGTGGTTGAGTTTGACCGGCACAAAGTGCGTGGCCAGCGAGTCACCCAAGCCAGGCTCATTGAAGACGGTCTTTTCCATCTTCATGCAGGGACCGCACCACGGTGCCCAAAAGTGGACCAGCAACAGCCTGTTGGACTGGGCTGCCGTTTGGGCCGCCCGCTGGAGATCGGTTTCCCATTGAATGGTCTCGGCAGCTTGGGCTACGGAGTGCCAACCCGGTCAATGTGACCGTCAAGGAAAAGCCGCCAGAGTAAGATGAGATTTTGCACGCATCCATTCCAACCTTGGGGTGCAGAGGTCAGATACCTTTGAACTCGGCACTTGCGTTATCGACCAACGGCAGGTTCGGATTAAACCGAAAGTGCCGATTTGGGTAAAAATTCCGGTTTTTGGCAAATGCCGAATACCTGACGGCAGCATTGCTGGCTGTTCCTCGATTCACAAGTCTTTGGCACGGAGAGTAATAGCTTGCGGCGACTGCTGCCCCGCAGGCGTTGGCGATTCCTTGTTGACCGGCTCGAAAGGGTCTATAATCTGCTCCGGCAGCGCCGCAATCCACTTCGGCAGCAACGCGGTGTTGGCGCGGCTTGGTTCGCAGGCACTCACGACTGCCGGGCAATTCTTCCACCTCCTTCTTGGGACTTTCAACGAGCGTCTGCTGCGATGGCGAACTTTGACTCCACCAACTTCGACGCGAAGGAACGCATCCGCGAGGCCGTGGATATTGTCGATCTGGTGGGCGAGTACCGTCAGCTGCGGCGCGAAGGCCGCGTTTACAAATGCCTGTGCCCTTGGCATGACGACAGTCGCCCGAGCTTGACCATTGACCCAGAGCGGCAGGTTTTTAGGTGTTGGGTCTGTGACATTGGTGGAGATATCTTCAGTTTCGTCGAACGGATCGAAGGGGTCACGTTTGTCGAAGCTCTCAAGATGCTGGCAGAGAAGGCTGGCGTGTCGCTCGATGATCGCACGCACCGCCCCACCACCTCACCTGACACCAAGGCACTGCTGTACGAAGCCATGCGCTGGGCAGAAGACATCTACCACCGATATCTGGTCGATTCGCCGGAGGCGGAAGCCGCCCGCCTGTACTTGGACGAGCGCGGGATCAGCGAGCAAAGCATTGAGCAGTTTCGACTCGGCTACGCACCCGGCCAATGGGAGTGGGTGGCCAAGCAGAAGCGTCCCGACGCTATCAAGCTAGAGCATCTCGCTCAGGTGGGCGTGATCCAACCGCGCGAACGGGGTGGCTACTACGATCATCTGCGTGACCGAGTGTTGTTCCCTATTCATGTTGCCCAAGGGCGGAGTGTCGGCATGGGGGGACGGATCCTCAGTCCCGACGACGAGGGAGCCAAGTACCTCAATTCGCCAGACACGGTGTTGTTCAATAAGAGTTCGCTCTTGTACTTGCTGGACCGCTCCAGGGCGGCCATCAAGAAAGAGAAATTCGTTGCGGTGGTCGAAGGGTATACCGACGCCGTGGTGGCCCATCAAATGGGCATCGAAAACGTCGTGGCCGTGTTGGGCACCGCCTTAGGACCAAGACATTTGCGCAAGGCGCTTCGCCCGTTCTGCGAACGTGTGGTGCTCGTGCTGGATGGTGACGACGCAGGCCGGAAGCGGACCAATGAGATCTTAGAACTCTTTGTGGCGGAGCAAGTCGATCTGAGGATTCTGACCCTGCCGCAGGGTTTGGATCCTTGTGACTTCTTGCTGGAGCGGGGAGCCACGGCATTCCGAGATCTGCTAGCCAATGCGGTGGATGCACTCGAGCACAAGCTGCTGCAAATGCAAGCAGTGCTAGGTGACTCGAGCCGGATTCACGAGTCCAATCAGGCGATGCAGGATATTTTAGAAACGCTGGCCAAAGCGCCTCGGCTGACTGCGCAATCCACATCAGCGTCTAAATTGAAAGAAGATCAGATCCTCCACAGCGTGGCCCAACGCAGCGGTGTTGCGGAGTCCACACTTCGGACCCGGCTGGCGGAACTACGGCGCACCACCAAGACCCGCCGCCGGGACCATGACGATCAGGATGAAGTGAATGAAAATTCGCGCACTCGGCCAACTATGGACTCTTGGGAATGCGAATTGCTAGAAGTTATTCTCTTACAACCTGACCTGGTTCCAGAGGTTCAGGCTGCAGTGTCCCTGGAAGAGATCGTATCCCCCTTATGCCGCAAGCTCTTATCACTGTGTTTTGCGGAGCTCGCGGAAGGTCGCGAGGCAACTTTCAACCGGCTCTTGGTCATCTTGGAAGATGCGCGTTTGAAAAATTTACTCGTCGAACTTGAAGAACGTGCACGTTTGAAAGAAGTGGCTGACCCCGCCACTTGGCTCCAGGAAATTATTTCCAGCCTGGGCCGGCGTCAAGTTCTCCAGCAACGACAGCAACAACTAGCAAAAATGCGTCAAGGCCAGGTGGATGAACAAGGTGGAACCGAGTTTATTTTGCAACTTCTGGAACAAGAACGAAAACGACAAGGCATTACCGACCCCACGGATGGGTGAAGGTGCATTGTCGTCACTGACGAGTTGGCAGTCCCTGGTTGCCGTGTCCCAGACGCGTGACCATAATCAAACCTGCCGCACCGCATGATGCGCCGGAGGAATGTGACGTGGAATATCTCGATCAAGACCTGAACGAACTCGTAACCCGTGGCAAGCAGCAGGGCTATTTGACTTACGACGAAGTCAATCAGTACCTGCCTGACGAAGCGGTCAATCCCGAGAAACTCGACAACTTGCTCATCGCGCTCGAGCAGATGGGCATTGAACTCGTGGACGAGGCTCCCGAGCTTCCTGAACCCCCGGCCACCTTGCCGCATCCGGCGATGAATGCTCAGCCAGCGCTCAACGGCGAAGCTGCGCCCCAAACGCCTGACGGAGTTGCCCAACTCCCCGAGTTGCCGCCGACCAAGCCGCTTGCCAAGTCTGGGCGTGTTTTGGATGAACCGGTTAAATGGAGTGACGACCCACTCCGCCTGTACTTGACCCAAATGGACGAGATTCCCCTGCTCACTCGAGAGCAAGAGATCAGCCTGGCCAAGAAGATCGAAGTCACCCGCAAGCGATTCCGCCGCACGGTGCTCGGATGCGACTTACGCCATGCGGGCCACCGTCGACACGCTGACAGAAAGTGCACCGCGGCGATTCTGCCGTTCGACCGCACGATCAAGGTCTCGCTGACCGAGCGTCTGACCAAAGAGCAGATTCAGGCCCGCATGCCGCACAACCTGCGGACGCTGGACCACCTGCTGGAACAGAACCGCGAGGACTTCCGCAGCTGATCGCCGCAAGCACTCCTCGCCCCGAGCGGAAGCAAGGCGCCGCGCGTCGGCGGTTCCTGCGCCGCCGCCGCAAATGCCTCAACGCTGGTCGAGGAGCTGAGCCTGCGGACCCGTCGCGTCCAGCCGCTGATGCGGCAGCTCGAGGAGTATGGTCCCGGATGGATGGATGGATGCTGCGAGCATCTCCGCGAACTGCCGGCGAAAGCCCGGCAAGGACGAGCGGGCCAATCTGCGGAAGGAACTGCGCGACCTGATGCTGCTCACGCTGGAAAGCCCCCGCGAGCCTGCGCCGCCGCTGTGAGCCGACATGCGGCAGCAGTTCCGCGAGTACGAACAGGTCAAGCGGCAGCTCTCCAGCGGCAACCTGCGGCTGGTGGTCTCGATCGCCAAGAAGTACCGCAACCGCGGCCTGAGCTTCCTGGACCTGATCCAGGAGGGCAACACCGGCCTGATGCGGGCGGTCGACAAGTACGAGTACCGCCGCGGCTTCAAGTTCTCGACCTACGCCACCTGGTGGATTCGCCAGGCGATCACCCGGGCGATTGCCGACCAGGCCCGCACGATCCGCATTCCGGTCCACATGATCGACGTGCTCAGCAAGTTGAAAAATACTTCCAAGAGGCTCTTGCAAGAACTGGGCCGAGAGCCGACAACAGAAGAAACGCCCGGCCGCCGGCATCAGCGTGGAAGAGGTCCGCCGGGTGCTGGACATCGGCCGCCACCCGGTCAGTCTCGACCGCCCGGTCGGCGAAAGCGAGGACTGCAGCTTCGGCGAGTTCATCGAGGACCACGGCGGCGACAACCCGTTCCGTCGGCGCCAATGGCATGCTCCGCGACAAGATCGAGACGCTGCTCAAGACGCTCACCTACCGCGAGCGCGAGATCATCCGCCTGCGGTACGGCTGGGACGACGGCTACACCTACACGCTCGAAGAGGTGGGCCGGATCTTCAAG